>MHAR01000050.1:0-1171 GCA_001803045.1 Ignavibacteria bacterium RIFOXYB12_FULL_35_14
ATTCGAAACTCCATGCTGTTTGTAATCATCATGAACAGGCCTCGGCCATGGCGGCTGTTTCGTACGCAAAATATACGGGAGGTTTGGGTGTAGCTTATTTGACCACCGGTTGCGGCGGTACAAACGCCGTGACTGGCGTTCTGGATGCCTGGCAGGATAATGTTCCCTGTCTTTTTATATCGGGACAATGCAAGAGAAAGGAAACCGTACGAAACTCCGGCCTGCCGCTCCGCCAGTTCGGCGTACAGGAGGCCGACATAATTTCAATTGTTCAGTCGATAACGAAATATGCGGTAATGGTGAACGAACCTCATGATATAGCATATCATCTGGACAAGGCCGTCTATATTGCAAAAAACGGACGGCCCGGGCCGGTCTGGCTTGACATACCCATGGATGTGCAGGGTGCCGTGATTGACATGGCGGCGTTGCGCAGGTTTTCCGAGAGTGAAATTGTTTCTGATTTCAAGACGGATCTTTCCAACGAAGAATTCGAAGTTTTGGCGAAGCTTCTTTCGGAGTCCAGGCGACCGGTGATCATTGCCGGGCAGGGAATACGTTTATCCGGGGCAATCCCGGCATTCCGGAAATTCCTGAAGAAACATCCTGTTCCAGTTGTTGCGTCACGTCTTGGGATTGATCTCCTGCCCGGTGCGCATCCGCTCTTTACAGGCAGGATCGGCAATAAGGGAGATCGAGCAGGCAATTTTGCCGTACAAAATTCGGATCTTGTTCTTGCGGTTGGAAGCCGACTGAGCGTGAGTTCTACCGGCCATGAGTACGCCTCGTTTGCACGAGCGGCGAAAATTGTTGTGATTGACATAGATGCCGTTGAGCATCGGAAAAAAACCGTGCGGATTGACCGCTTTGTGAATGCCGATGCGAAACGATTCTTTGAAAGGATGGATGCGATTCCCCCGCTTCAACTAAAAGACTGGATCGGGAAATGTAAATACTGGAAGGCAAAGTGGCCGGTATGCCTGCCGGAATTTGCCAGATCCAGGAAGGCCATTAACTTGTATTATTTTACCGACCGTTTGTCAGGGAAGTTGAAAGATGATTCCGTTGTTGTTTCAGATGCCGGTTCCGCATTTTATGTCGTTTCGCAGGGTATCCAGTTGAAGAAGATACAACGGTACATAACGTCCGGGGCACAGGCGGAGATGGGTTA
>MHAR01000050.1:1259-1401 GCA_001803045.1 Ignavibacteria bacterium RIFOXYB12_FULL_35_14
ATCCAGGAGCTTCAGACCATGATCCATCACAAGCTGCCAGTTAAGCTGTTTGTCTGGAATAATTCCGGTTATCTTTCAATCAGGGCCACCCAGGAGAAATTCTTCAAAGGCAGGTTCATAGGGACGCATCGGGAGTCCGGAG
>MHAR01000050.1:1510-25983 GCA_001803045.1 Ignavibacteria bacterium RIFOXYB12_FULL_35_14
AGAATCTGAAATTTACAATTCCTTTTTACTTGCCGATTATTAATTATTTTTTCTTGACAATAATAAAAATTAATTGCAATATAAACTAGGTAAATTCTATCTACTCGGAGAGAACGGGAATTAGAGTTCTGTAATTAAATCCACCACATCACTAATTAAAATCTCTCCCAAAGTAGAATCCTGTAATAAAATAATTCTCAATTGTAAATTATAGGAAAGGAGGTAACGTAAGTACAATTTCACAAACTAATTTTCACCAACTAAATTTTTCGGAGGAAATATGAAAAAATTAGCTGTACTTTTTGTGTTGCTGTTTACCTTTCAAATCCTTGATGCACAAACAACTATTTCGGTAGGAACTGGTACACCTGTTTTGGATGGAGTTCTTTCACCGGGCGAATGGAATCCCACCCCTATTACAACAAGCCTTGGTGTTACTCTAAATGCAATGGCAGATGGACAGTATCTTTATATGGCTGCTCATTGGAATGATACAACAGAAAGTATTTATAAAAACCAGTTAAGTTATAGCGGGGGCACCTGGACTAAATCTAACGAAGAGGACCGAATAGCTTTTATTTTCGATATGGGTTTAACCGGAACTGATGGTGCCAACTGTGCAACAATGTGTCATACTCCTGTGATGAGTACAAATAGCGGCAAAGCGGATTTATGGCACTGGAAAGCTGTTAGAAGTAATCCCATGGGATATATCGATGATACATATCTCGATTCTATAGATCGGCATAGTGACCCCGGAACCGGGGCTTATACCGATAATATTTTTACTACAAGACCATCATTTATGGCTATAACCGATCCTCATGCTAATGTTAATTTTTTAACACAGAACGATGCAGCATTTAATGCTTTTGATCCATATGGTGTTATGACTTCTCATACTTATAATAAATCAGTTACTTTCGATACTTTAGCCACTTTTAATGATGGTGATTTCATTCCTGGCTACTTATTAAGAGTGCCAAATGGTGACAGAGCCACCGTTCAATCTGCTGGAAAATGGACTAACGGGGTTTGGACCGTAGAATTTAAAAAACCTTATGCAGGAACTGATTTTGATTTTGCTGTAATTCCCGGTACATCAGTAAAATTCACTTGCGAAATTTTTGATAATGAAGGCTCAACCCACTGGACAAATGGTTTTGATGCTACTATTTTAACACTTGATTTCTCTTCCATTATCCCTGTAGAATTAATCTCATTTTCAGCAACGGCAAATGGTAAAGAAGTAAATCTCAATTGGTCAACGGCAACAGAGTTAAATAATTACGGATTTGAAATACAAAGAAAAGCTCTCGGTGGTGAGTTTGCTACAATTGCCTTTGTAAAAGGAAATGGAACAACAACTCAGAAAAATGAGTACAGCTTTATAGAGAAAAATATCGATGAAGGAAAATATTTCTATCGCCTAAAGCAAATTGATCTGGATGGTACTACAAGCTATTCAAAAGAAGTTGAAGTAATAGTTCAGCCATCAGAATTTGCATTGAACCAGAACTATCCGAATCCTTTCAATCCGAGCACAACAATTAATTATCAATTGGCTCAAAAGAGCGTGGTTGAACTGAAAGTATACGATATGTTAGGTAAAGAAATTGTTACTTTGGTTAATGAAGTTCAAGATGCGGGTTATTACAAAATACAATTTGATGCAGTAAATTATTCAAGTGGAATTTATTTCTACCAAATAAAAACTGGCAATTTTACTGAGACCAAGCGAATGGTTCTCATCAAGTAGAATTGTGATTTCATAGTACACCGATGAACAAGCCGGTGCTCATGCTGGCTTGTTTTATTTATGAGGAAGATTTGCCCAATTCCCTTACGAGTAATATGATTCCCAAAATTTGGCATATCAAAATTGAAGAATGGGCTTCTTCAAAAAACCATAGTATTTTCCTAAAAAACCTCGGCCTAATGTTTTATATAGATTCATGCAAATACCAAAAATGTCATAAAACTCCTGCTTGTAAATTAAATCTGCCATAGAATTGCCCGTTTAATATTCGAATAGTAATTGGTATAAAATTCCTGTTAACTCGTAGTAAAAAGAAAAGGTTACTAATTTTACTAACGTTCAAGAACAGCTCCTTCGGCATTTTGCTGATTGTAATTCTTTAATTTAACATGGCAGTTGGTTTTAGGGTGTTGAAACGGGCCTAAGCTATCGAAGACCGATAAATTTTTTGTGACGGGGACGTTAATAAATAAGAATTACTCTTCACATCACTTAAAGAAATCTTTAAGCTTGTTGTAACCTGTCCGACTCAAAGGCAGGGTTTTCCTATCTTCCAAAACAACCTGATAAGTTTCCTTTTCAACCAACTCAACTTTCTTAATTTCTTTTGCTGCAACAATGAATGAGCGGTGAATACGAATGAAATCTTTTGGATTGAGATGCTCTTCAAAATATTTCATCGTTTTTTGTTTTAAGAATTTTTTTTGAAGAGTGTGGATCATCACATAATCATCCTGTGCTTCTATCCAACGAATTTTCTCGAGGGGAATAATCGAGATGTCCTGACCATCTTTCACGACTATTCGTTCAAGGAAATCATGTTTTTGATCATTAAGCTTAACCAGCCCCTTTAGCTTATTTTCTTGAAGGGATTTATTTTCTAAGTAATGAAATGCTTTGTTAAGCGCTTCATCAAATCGTTCTTGGGAAAATGGTTTTAATAGATAATCAACTGCATTCACCTCAAATGCTTTTAATGCGTACTGATCATAAGCTGTTGTAAAAATAATAACAGGGGGATTTTCCAATAACTCCAGCATTTCAAATCCGTTTATCTTTGGCATTTGAATGTCGAGGAAAATTAAATCGGGTTTTTTCTCATTTATTTTTTTTATTGCTTCAAATCCATTTGAACACTCGGAAATGACTTCAATATTTGTGTGATTGGCAATATACTTTTTGATTAATTCTCTGGCGAGAGTTTCGTCATCAATTATTATGGCGGTTGTTTTGTTTTTCATATTTCGGTAAAAATAAATTCACTTAGATAGCGGAATATATAAATTTACCTTAAAAATACTTTCTGTTTTTTCCACATTCATTAAGTTATTCAAACCATAAATTAGCTTTAAGCGATCACCAATATTATTTAACCCGATACCGCTTCCGCTTTTATTTCCTGAACTTGAATCAAAATTATTCTCAAGCGAAATATTTAAGAAGTCATTCTGAATGAAACTTTTAAATTTTAGGGTAACCTTTTCCAATGATTCGTATACCGCATGCTTGATTGCATTCTCAAACAACGGCTGAAGAATCATATTTGGCACAAGCTCATCCCTGCTTTCGGGTGATACATCCTCTATAAAATCAAATTTATCTTCAAACCTTATCTTTTCAATTTCGAGATACAGCTTGATGTTGTTCAACTCCTCTGATAATTTATTTTTTTGTCGATCATTATTTACTAAAGTATAACGTAAAAAATCCGCTAACTTCAGAATCATGCTTCTAGCTTTAGTAGAATCAATTGTAGTAAGTGCGCTCATCGAATTCAAGCTGTTGAAAATGAAATGTGGATTGATTTGAAATTTCAAGCTTTTCAATTCAGCCTGTGTAACCAAGTTTTTAAGCTCATTTTCTCTCAAAGTTTTTTCATGAAAATTATTGTAGTATATAACTAAATAGTAGAATGATATGACTAAGAAATAATAGAGTATTCCAACTAAAATTCTCCAACCGATATTATTTAGGAAGAAAGCAGAATAGTCATCTGATGAACTGACAAATATGCTTGTTATGAAATAACCAACACATAACCACAACGATACTGAAATTATGCCTCCGATCGCGTGACTAATCAAGATTTTCGGAACTGAGTATAATTCAACTGAAATATATCTTGCAGAATACCAAAAGCTTAATCCAAAACCGGCTAAAAGTGAGTTAAATATTAAGCCATCAGCTAAAGCGATTGTAAAATTTATTTTTTCACCAAAAATAAGAATCTGAACATATGCCATCGTGATAATTAGCCAGACGATTACGAAGCTTAAAAAATTTCTTGGTTTATTAAGTATCGGATTTGACTGCATTTTCTTAAAATCTCAATAAAAGGATTTTATCTCTCCACCGCCAAACATAGCTACACCTTTGATGATCAATGTTCTTGATTGATCAACCACTAAATTTGGCTCCCGTCTAATTTTGTTTGAAAAACCTCCGAATATAGGAGTTACGTTTAGTAAAACATTCCAATCTTTAGGTACAATTATTGTCGATCCGCCAAAGATAGCGGTTATGTTCATTACATTATTTCCTTCGGCAAGCTTGCAGGCAGTAAGGTCAATTTCCGATCCGCCAAAGATTGCAGTTATGTTTCCGCCTTTGAAGTTGTTGGAAGTAATTACTTTTGTCCCGCCGCCAAATATGGCAACGTCATCTATAAAATCTTTGTTAATATTATTAGCAGCTCCGCTAAATTTGGGTTGAAACCTTCCCGCAGTACTTCTGAAAATTACATAAACACCTAATGCAATGATTACTATTCCCAAAATTAGCCTTCCGTCTAGATCTATATCTGGAAATATTCGTGGAAAGAGTAAAAGTCCGCCAATCGTTGTTAGAATTATTCCTAAGACCTTGTTGTTAGAGTTTATGAGTATGATGATACCAATCATAAAGAGAATAAAACGCCATGAGAAAATCACATATGTAATTTCAAACGGTAAGATTTGAAACGAACGAAGTAAAAATAACCCTCCGATGAGAATTAAGAGAGCCCCCACCAATATCTTCGAGGTAGTTGGTTGAGTATCAGTTTTCATTTTTTATATCTCCTTGTTTTTTCTGGTGAAATATAATAATTACTTACTCATGGGTTAAGTAGAAATCGGTAAACGAACGGGATATTTCGGTAAACGGTCGGTTAACGTGGACTATTTCATAAGGTAAATAGATATAAAAACTCTGTACTAGTATGAATTGCTTTCCTACTAAGCTACATTATTTACTTTTAATAGAAAGCTTATGCACTAATAATCGAATTTTTCTAAGATAATATTGTAGTGGATGTGCGGTTCTAACTTTGGCACAGTCATTGAATCTTATTTTGTAAAGGTTATTATTAACTAAAAAGTACAGGAAACATTATGAGGAAATCTTTACGGAATAAAAATAAATCTTACTGCGAAGTACTTTCCGGTTTATACAGCGAAGCACTGCTTGCTAAAATGCCAAAGAAAGTTCTGACTGAAATTGCTGAGAAAATGTATCTATCAGGCAAAATTGATATTCTACCCGACGATCAATCTGAGTATGATGACAGCGCAGTTGAAGCTCCATTAATTAGAGTAAATGTTCAGTCAAAATTTCATCAGCCAGGTCAGTTTTAGTTACCTTTTTACATCATGCTCAGCATTCGAACTGGTTAGCAGCTTTCATTTCGGTTTTTAATTAAAAAAGTCCATTACCATTTAGCGGAAAATTAATCCTAACTTTTGCTGCGTAGGGCTGAATTCTTTCAATTGTAGATTTAGCTTTTTATAAGACATTCATATCCCCATATAATTAAATCTGTAATTATTTTATTCAGTTGTAAAATCTTATTCCGCAAACCCAATACTGAAATTCAAAATCGAATGATCATTCACGACTTGTATATCTTATCCATTTCACTTAAGCCACGAAAATAAATTTCATTTTTTCTCTTGACTTTAAAGATAATGATCCTATTTTTGTAGCCACAATGAAAAACATTTTAGCACTATATCACCACAATCATCATCATTACTTTACTAGTATGCACCGGTGAATAGTGTTTAATCAATAAATAATTTAATTGAAGAAATTCCCGGTACAAGCCGGGTTTTTTGTTTTAAAGGAGTTATATGCAAAACGGCAACGGTAATATTAAGCTCGCTGTTCAAAAGGACGGCAGGTTAACTGAAAATTCGCTTCAGCTGCTTAGGAATTGTAATCTGGACATTGAAAAATTCAGTGATAAGCTGGTTGTAAGTGTTAGAAACTTTAAGCTGGATCTATTATTTCTTCGGGATGATGATATTCCGGAGTATGTTCAAGATGGAGTTGCTGAGTTGGGAATTGTTGGTGAAGATGTAATTAAGGAAACCAAATCCGATGTGAAAATTGTAAAGAAGCTTGGATTTGGCAAATGCAATTTAAGAATTGCAATTCCTGAGAACATTGAGCTGAAAAATTTATCCAGCCTTAATCATAAGCGAATAGCAACTTCCTTTCCAAACATTTTAACTGATTATTTGTTGCAAAATAAAATTGATGCAAAAGTTGTTCACATTAGCGGAAGTGTTGAGGCAGCCCCCTCGCTTGGTATTGCAGATTACATTTGTGATTTGGTATCAACGGGTAATACTCTTAAACTGAATAAATTGAAAGCTTCAATAAATGTGTTGGAATCAGAAGCTGTTCTTATTAAAAATAAGGGATTACAGCAAAATTCAAGCAAATTTAATATTTACTTAAACCTTCTCTCTAGAATTGAATCAGTACTTAATGCTAAAAATTCCAAATACCTGATGATGAATGTTGATAAAGATTCTTTAATGGAAGTACTGAAGCTTATACCATCATTAAAAAGTCCCACAGTACTTCCACTTGCTAACGAAAATATGCTAGCTGTACATGCTGTTATTCCTGCTGAAAAATTTTGGGAAATAGTTGATGACCTTAAATCAGCTGGAGCTTCTGGAATTTTATTATTACCAATTGAGAATATAGTGCTATGAAAAAATATTACTTTACAAAATTATCCGATAAGAAAAAGAAAGAGCTGATTAAGCGGAAAGCAATTAGTTCCGATTCGGTTAAAAAAACAGTTGAGAAAATTTGTTCTGATGTAAAGAGAAATGGTCTTAAGTCTGCAATCAAATACGCAAATAAGTTTGACGGTTTTTCATCCGACAATGTTTATGTAACTGAGAAGGAATTTAGTGAAGCTGAAAAATTACTTTCCTCAGAAATTAAATCTGCAGTTAAATCAGCTTACAAAAACATTTATAAATTTCACGCAAAGCAATATCCAAAGGATTACTTTATTGAAACTATTAATGGCGTTAAATGTGGGCGAAAGTTTTTACCAATAGAAAATGTAGGAGTGTATATTCCTGCGGGAACGGCACCACTTCCATCTACAATGCTAATGCTCGGAGTTCCTTCTCAAATAGCCGGATGTAAAAGAATTGTTGTGTTCTCTCCTGCTAAGGATAAAATAAATCCTGCTATACTTTACGCTGCGAAGCTTTGTGGAATAAAGGAGTTTATAAAAATCGGCGGAGCTCAGGGCATTTCGCTTCTTGCTTATGGAAGTGATAATTTTAAAAAGGTCGATAAAATTTTCGGACCGGGAAATCAATTCGTAACAACGGCAAAAAGTGTTGTTAGTATTGATCCCGATGGCTGTGCAATTGACATGATCGCTGGACCTAGTGAACTGCTCGTGATAGCCGATAATTTTGCCAATCCAGATTTCGTTGCTGCAGATTTGCTGTCGCAAGCAGAGCATGGAAAGGATTCGATGGTTATACTTTTAACTGCTTCAGAAGATTTGATTCGAAAAGTTGGTGATTCACTTAATCAGCAATTAAAAAATCTACCAAGAAAGGTTTTTGCAAAAGCAACTATAGAGAGTTCATTTTGTATGTTGGTTGATGATGTAAATGATGCATTTAATTTCAGTAATACATTTGCTCCAGAACATCTGATTCTAAATCTGAAAAATGCTAAGAAGTATTTGAACAAAGTTGTAAATGCCGGTTCTGTTTTTATCGGAGAATATACACCTGAAAGCGCAGGAGACTATGCATCGGGAACGAATCACTCATTACCAACTTTCGGATTTGCTCGCTCCTCAAGTGGAGTAGGTGTTGAGATGTTTATGAAAGGAGTAACATTTCAATCGATTAATAAAAAGGGAATTAAAAGTTTATCCAAAACAATAATTACTCTTGCAGAAACTGAATCGCTTCAGGCTCATGCGGAAGCTGTAAAAGTGAGGTTAAAATAATGGAGTTAGAAAAGCTTGTTAGAAAAAACATACTCAATTTGAAACCATACACATCAGCGCGAGATAAATACCAGGATGGTATACTTCTCGATGCTAATGAAAATTCTCTCGGAAGCGTAATCGAATCTGATGTAAAAGATTTGAATAGGTATCCTGACCCGCATCAAAAACAATTACGTAAAACTCTTTCTGAATATCTGAAAATAGATATGTTAAAATTAATTTTCGGTGTTGGCTCCGATCAAATAATTGATCTTGTAATCCGAGTTTTTTGTGAGCCGGGAGTGTCAAATGTTATAATTCCCCAACCAACTTACGGAGTCTTCAAGGTTGCATGTGATATTAACAATATTGAGGTGAAGGAATGTAAATTGGATTCTAACTTTGATATCGATATGGACTCAGTTTCTAAACTAGTGAATAATCAAACAAAGATGATCTTTCTCTGTTCGCCAAATAACCCCACGGGAAACTTGTTTGATAAGCAAAAGATAAAATCGATGGCAGAAACCTTTGATGGAATAATTTTTATTGATGAAGCTTATATAGAATTTTCCGAAAATAATTCATTTCTGAGCGAATTGGGTGCATTGAAAAATGTAATAATTAGCCGAACTTTTTCTAAAGCCTGGGGTCTCGCAGGAGTCAGATGTGGTTATTGTATAGCTGATAAGTTTATTATAAATCTTTTATTCAAAGTGAAAGATCCTTACTCAATCAGCAGGCCAACAGCAGATTTGATAGTTGCTGCATTAAATAACTCTGAAAAAATGAACGAATTTGTATTTCAAATTCTTAATGAAAAAGAAAGACTAATTTCCGAACTTAAAAAATTAGACTTTGTGTTAAAGATTTATCCGTCTGATGCAAATTTTGTTCTTGTTAAAATGAAAAATGCCAATGAAATTTTTAATTACTTAAATCAAAAAAGTATAAGAGTAAGAATTAGGAAAGATGATGAACGGATTGCAGATTGCCTTCGAATAACAGCTGGGAATACAGAACAGAATGATTTACTCATTAAAACTCTTGAGGAACTAAAGTGAAAAAAAATATTTTTACAAAGCGAACTTCAGTTGTAAATCGGAGAACCAGCGAGACAGATATAAAAATTAAATTAAATCTTGATGGATCCGGTAAAGCAGCTATCAACACTGGTTTGGGTTTTTTCGATCATATGCTTGAACAGATTGCTCGGCATGCCAATTTAGATCTCAACATTAAGGTTAAGGGCGATCTTCATGTTGATGAACATCATACAATTGAAGATACAGGTTTAGCACTTGGTCAGGCCATTCATGATGCACTTGGTGAAAAAAAGGGAATACAACGTTACGGATTTTTTCTTCCAATGGATGAATCAGTAGCAATTTGTACGCTTGATCTTGGCAGCAGAAGTTATCTTAGCTTTAATTGTAAATTCAATCGAGAAAAAGTTGGCGAATTCCCAACCGAATTGACAAAGGAATTTTTTAGAGCATTAAGTGTTTCGATGAAAGTAAATATCTTTATAAAAGCAAAAGGTGAAAATGATCATCACAAAATCGAAGCTATATTCAAAGCATTTGCAAAATCGCTGAATGAGGCAGCAAGATTTGATGAGCGAAATAACAATCGCATTCCATCAACCAAGGGAATTTTATGATCGCTTTAATTGATTACGGCGCAGGAAATACCGCTTCGGTTTCAAATATTCTTAATGAACTAAATGCGGATTTTATTTTAACTAGCGATAAAAAAAATATTGAAGCTGCCGATAAAATAATTCTTCCCGGAGTAGGAGAAGCTTCTTCCGCGATGGAAAGATTGAGTGAACTTGGATTAATCGAGACGTTAAAGAATTTAACTCAACCATTTCTCGGTATCTGCCTTGGTATGCAGTTATTGTGTGAAAGCACCGAGGAAGGAGATGTGAGTTGCATTGGAATTTTTCAAGAAAAAGTAAAAAGATTTCAAGCAAGTGGTTTTAAAGTGCCCCACATGGGTTGGAACACTATAAAAATGGCGACCAGTGACAGACTGTTAGAGGGCATACCAAATGAAATATATTTTTATTTCGCTCATTCATATTTCGTTCCGCAAAATGAGTTTACAACTTCTATTTGTAATTACGGAATTGACTTTTCTGCTTCTCTTAGACACAAAAATTTTTATGGTGTTCAGTTTCATCCGGAAAAATCAGCACAACAAGGAATTAAAATTCTAAAAAACTTTTTGGAAATATGATAATCATCCCGGCAATAGACGTATTTGATGGAAAACTAGTTAGACTCGAAAAAGGAAGTTATCAAAGTCAAAAAATCTATTCTGAAAATCCATTTGTGGCAGCTAAGCAATTTGCTGATTATGGATTTGATTTAATTCATATCGTTGATCTTTCAGGTTCCAGGGATGGCAGAATATCCATACTGGAATTGTTGAAGGAAATTAAATCCCAATTAAAAATTAAAATCCAATTTGGCGGCGGCATTAGATCTTTGGATGATGCAATGAAATTATTTGATACTGGAGTTGATAAGATTGTTATCGGTTCAATTTCTATTTCCAATAAAAGTGAGTTTGGAAGAATTGTTCAAGATGTGGGTGTGGAAAAAATAGTCGTTGCAGTTGATACCGAAGATGAGCGTATTAAAATTAAAGGATGGACTGAAAGTACTGATTTAAATATATACGATCATCTCATTTATTGTTTATCAAAAGGTGTTGATACATTTCTTTGCACTGACATAAAAAGAGATGGAATGCTTACAGGACCAAATCTTAAGCTGTATCACAACCTTATGAAGCAATTTCCCCTGGCAAAGATAATTGCTTCAGGAGGAGTGAGCAAAATTGAGGATGTTCGAGAATTAAAATCACTGGCACTTTATGGAGTAGTTATTGGCAAAGCTATTTATGAAAATAAAATTCAATTAAAGGAGTTGACAAAACTTGCTGGCAAAAAGAATAATCCCATGCCTTGATGTTAAGGATGGCAGAGTAGTAAAGGGAACCAATTTTCTAAATCTCCGTGATGCAGGTTCTGCAGTAGAACTTGCTCAACGATATTCTGACGAGGGTGCTGATGAGTTGGTTTTTCTTGATATCACAGCCAGTGAAGAAAAAAGAAGAACGCTTGTCGAGCTTGTAAAATCTGTTGCATCAGTAATGAGGATTCCATTTACAGTTGGCGGTGGAATTTCTTCTGTAAATGATATTTCAGATTTGCTAAACAGCGGCGCTGATAAAATTTCGTTAAACACTTCAGCTGTAAAAAATCCTCAACTAATTTCCGAATCATCGAAACAATTTGGCAGTCAAGCGGTTGTTGCTGCAATAGATGTAAAAAAAATGGATAAAGAGTATAGAGTCTTCATTAAAGGCGGTAAAGTGGAAACAAATCTTGAAGGTATTAAATGGTGCAAAGAAGTTGTTGAACTTGGTGCCGGTGAAATTTTGCTTACGTCTATGGATCAAGACGGAACAAAAAATGGTTACGATACCAATTTTCTTTCAAGCTTAAACAAGGTTGTTTCGGTGCCGATTATAGCTTCAGGTGGTGCAGGTAAGATGGAACACTTTTATGAGGCATTTGCTGCTGGCGCAGATGCATGTCTTGCCGCAAGTCTGTTTCATTACAAACAATTAGAAATTTGCGATCTTAAAAAATATTTGATGAAGAAGGGAGTTCCTGTAAGATTATGATTGATGTTTCTAAAGTAAATTTCGAAAAGTTAAATGGGCTTGTTCCAGCAATAGTTGTAGATAGTAAAATAAATAAGATACTAATGCTTGGATTTATGAATGAAGAATCGCTTAAGAAAACAATCGAAATTGGAAAAGCAACTTTTTACAGCAGGAGTAGGAAAACATTATGGACAAAAGGCGAAACATCGGGTAATTTCCTTTTAGTTAAAGAAATCCTTCCTGATTGTGACAACGACTCGCTTATAATTTATGCGGATCCCATCGGACCTGTTTGCCATACGGGCAGCCATTCTTGTTTTCCTTTGGATAATAAAGGAATTAATTTTTTAGAAAAGCTTAGCGAAATAATTAAACAAAGAAAACATAAACTTCCAGAAGATTCATACACAGCACAATTATTTAAAGATGGTTCGGATAAAATTATTCAGAAAGTAGGGGAAGAAACAGTCGAAGTAATGATTGCCGCAAAAAACAGAAGCAGGAAAGAAATTATTTATGAGTCAGCCGATTTATTATTTCATTTGATGGTCATGCTGCAGGATCATGATATTGAGTTGGGTGATGTTGTTGCTGAGCTTGAAGCAAGACACCCAAATTTGTACAGATAAGTGAAAGTCTGTACATTTGTGTACATATAACTAAGAAGGACTACGGTTGAGGACGATAAATTTCACTGAATTTAGAAATAAAGCTTCTACAATTCTTTCCGCAGTTGAAAAGGGAGAGATTATGATAGTGATGAGACATGGAAAACCAATTGCGAAAATAACTCCCGCAGAAAATCCTATTGAAGAAAATAACCTCTGGAAAAAACCTGCCTTGAGACATGTAGTCAAAAGGATAAGTTTATCTTCTACGATTTTAGAAGAAAGAAGCTCATCTTAGATGATTTATTTCTTCGATTCATCAGCCTTTGCAAAAAGGTTTATAGAAGAATCTGGCAGTGATGAAGTAGAAAACTCTGTCGTGATTCCGATTCTATAGCACTAAGCAGCATTTGTTTTCCTGAAATTATTTCTGCTTTAGCCGGCAGCGATGAGAAGGCAGCATCTCTCGAAAAGAATATTCATTAATAAGAGCAAGAATAATAGAGGAATTAGAATATGTTGAAATTGTAAATGTTGTTCCGGAAGTAATTGCTAAGACCATATCGTTGTTGGAAAGATATGATCTGCACACTTTAGATTCAATTCATGTTGCCTTGGCGACTGTTTTTAAATCAGATTTTTTTATTACATCCGACAAAAAAAGGCAGTAGAAGCTAAAAAATCCGGTTTGAAAGTGAAATTTATTAAGTAATCCTGGGCACTAAAATTTGGCTGACTTGGCTGTTAATCAACTTCATCTTTTCATTTTTAGTTATATTAAGACTTCAAAATCTGTATAATATTAATTCGACGATTATTTTGATTAAAGAAAAAGTTCTTGTCACTTCAGCCCTACCATATGCAAATGGACCAATTCATCTCGGTCACCTAAGCGGAGCATATCTTCCGGCCGATATTTACGTTCGCTATAAAAGACTAAACGGTGACGATATTATTTTTATCTGCGGCTCAGATGAGCATGGCGTTCCAATTACAATTAGTGCGGACAAGGAGAAAGTCTCACCCCAAGTAATCATTGATCGCTATCATGAAGCAAATAAAAAAGCTTTTGAACGCTTCGGGATGAGCTTCGATAATTACTCGCGGACAAGTCTTCCAATTCATCATGAAACAGCGAAAGAATTTTTTCTTGAGTTTTATAATCGCGGATTGCTATCCGAAAGGAAATCGCTCCAATTCTTTGATGAAAAAGCGAATATGTTTTTACCGGATAGATATGTGGAAGGAACATGTCCCCGTTGTGGAAATAATGAAGCCCGCAGCGATGAATGTGAAAACTGCGGTTCTTTGTATGATCCGTCAGAATTAAAAAATCCCAAAAGTAAAATATCTGGTGGAACTCCAACTCTAAAGGAAACGACCCACTATTATTTTCCGCTTGGTAAATATCAACCTGCATTGGAAAAGTATGTTAACGAAATGAATGAAAAATATGGTTGGAAGGATAACGTTCTTCAATACTGCCGCGGCTGGTTTAAAGATGGATTGAAAGATCGTGCAATCACTCGCGATTTGGATTGGGGAATAAAAGTTCCTGTTGAAGGTGCAGCAGGAAAAGTAATTTATGTTTGGTTTGAAGCGGTGCTTGGTTATATTTCATCTGCTAAAGAATTATCTCAGCAAAGAAATCAGCCCGAGCTTTGGAAAAAATATTGGTTCGATCCCAAAACAAAGTATATCGCATTTATTGGAAAAGATAATGTAGTTTTTCACACAATCATTTTTCCTGCAATCTTGATGGCATGGAATGAACCAGGCAGAGAGCAATATTGTCTTCCTCAGAATGTTCCTGCAAATGAATTCCTAAATTTTGAAGGAAAAAAATTTTCGAAGAGCAGAAATTGGGGAATTGATGTAGAAGATTTTCTGAATTTATTTCCGGCTGATCTACTGAGATATACTTTAGCGGCAAATCTGCCTGAAAATAGAGACACTGATTTTTATTGGAAGGAATTTCAGCTTAGAAATAATTCTGAGCTTGCAGATATTTTTGGAAACCTGATCAACCGGACTTTTACATTTGTTCACAAGCATTTTGAAGGAAAAGTCCCTCCTCGAAATAAAATTGAAAAGATTGATGAGGACATGATTGAGCTTGCTAATTCTTACCCACAAAAGATTGCAGATCTATTAGAAAATTTTAAAGTGAAAGACAGCGTTCTTGAAATTATGAACCTGGCGAGAGCAGGTAATAAATACTTCAATGATTCTGAACCGTGGAAAACTATTAAATCCGATAAAGATAAATGCGGAACTACAATTAACATTTGCCTTAACACAATTTATACTCTTGCTGAATTATTCTATCCCATAATTCCTCTCTCTGTGGAGAGGTTATTCAAAATGTTGAATACCGGTCCAATCAATTGGAATGACAGCGGAAAAGAAAATTTGAAAGTCGGGCACAAGCTAAATGATGCGGAAATTCTTTTTCCTAAGATTGAAGATGACGTAATTGAAAAGCAAATTGAAAAACTCAAAGGTTCAAATATGAATGAAGTTACTTCTGAAGAGCTTATTACTATCGATGATTTTATGAAAGTGCAGCTAAAAGTTGCTGAAGTTATTTCCGCTGATCGAGTTGAAAAAAGTGAAAAACTATTGAAGCTGAAAATAGCTTTGGAAAATGAAGAAAGACAGATTGTTGCCGGCATTGCAAAAAGTTATGCACCGGAAGATTTGGTTGGGAAAAAAGTCATTATCGTTGCAAATCTTAAACCCGCTAAATTAATGGGGCTCGAATCCAAAGGTATGATTTTGGCTCTTGAGACAGAGCCAGGAAAACATGAAATTATCACAGTTAATTCAAAAACAAAAGCTGGAAGCCGGGCTAAATAATTCCTATTCAAAAAACAATTTAATTCAGTTCTATTAAGTGGTATTTATTTTCTTAAATTAGAAACCGAGAATTTTCAAAAATCAATTAAAATCACTTTAGCGAAGTAACAGAGGGCTGTTTCTGTTCAAATTTTGGCTGCGGGAACTTCAACTTACCTTGATTTTCAGGCACTCAATAACTAAAATTGTCCGCTAAAAATTCTTAAACTATTCCAAAGGGAGACATTTTCCATGGTTACTCGTGCAATTATTTATTTCTCATTCATACTTTCATTTCTATTTATCTCTTGTTCACCTAAGCATTCCGAAATTGTTCTAGCTGAACTTGGCGGCTCAGAACTTAAAATGGGAGAATTTGAAGAAGCCTACATTAAAAATGCCGGCGGTTTGGATCAAGCAAAAACAGACAGCTTGAGCAAGTTAAAAAACTTTCTTGATCTTTATGTGAATTTTAAAATGAAACTTCGGGATGCCCAAGTAAGAGGTTATGAAAATGATTCTGAGCTAATGAATGAACTTTACGATTATAAAAAGAAAGTCGGTGTTACATTTATTCTTGAAAAAAATATTGTGGAACCTGGAGTTCAGGATTTGTACAACAGGAGAAAATGGGAATTGCGTGTAAGTCATATCATGATTCGTCCTGATTCCGCCGGCGAAGAAGCAGCAAGACTTAAGACAGCTGCAATTTTGGACAGTATAAAAAAAGGTTCAAGCTTTGATGAGTTAGCAAAGCGAAATTCACAGGATTATTATTCCGCACCTTTAGGCGGAGATATTTTTTATGTAACATCAGGATTTTTACCCGTTGAGTTTGAGGATGCATGTTACAGAACTGCTGCCGGAAAAGTTTATCCGGAGGTTGTAAAGACAAGATTCGGCTATCACATTATCAAAGTAACAGAAAAAAGAGAGAGAGTTCCTAAAATCAAGGCAAGCCATATCCTTGTCGATTTTAATAATGCCGATGGAGAAATGGATACTATTACAGCCAAGGCAACCATTGATTCTGTTAAGATGATGTTGAGTTCAGGGGCTGATTTTGCTCAACTTGCAGCTCAATATTCTGAAGATCCAGGTTCAAAAGATAAGGGTGGAGATTTAGGTTTCTTTGAACGTAGAATGATGGTTAAAGAATTTGATGAAGCTGCTTTCAATCTTAAAGTTGGTGAGGTTTCCGATGTTGTTAAATCAAATTTTGGTTATCATATAATAAAGCTTACCGAAAAAGCGTCTTTGCCATCACTAGATGAAGAGCGTGAAAATCTGAAGAAAATTTATAAGCAAACAAGATATCAAGATCAGTACGATAAACTTGTTGACAGTTTGCGAAATAAATATTCTTACAAAGTAAATGCACTGTCTTATTCTTTATTTGTTGAGAAAAGTGATTCGGTAAAAGTTGGAGATGAAAGTCCTAAGCTGGAAGAAATAAATGATACACCTCTTTACACTTATGCAAATCAAACTGTGAAAACTTCGGACTTCTGGCAAAAGATGGGCGCATCTCAAGATTTTGTGAATAGAATTGTTACCTCTGATTTGCTTAGAAATGCAATCAAAAAAATAAGCGGTGAGGATCTTCTTGAGCAGGAAGCTTTGAATCTTGAAAAAACCAATGCATCTTTTGCATCGCTGATGGAAGATTACAAGAACGGTATTTTTATTTTCAAATTGCAAGAAGATGAAATCTGGAATAACATTTCAATCGATAGTGTGAAGCTTTATGACTTTTATCAAAATACAAAAGAAAAATATGTTTGGCCTGATAGAGTTAGCTTTAGTGAAATTTTTACCCGGAAAGATTCGTTAGCGCAAGCTTATCTTGCTCAATTAAATTCTGGTGCTAACTTCGATACTTTAGCGTCTAAATTTACAGAAAGACCCGGCTTCAAAGAAAAAGCAGGGAAGTTCGATTTAGTGGATGCCAAGTCCACACAGTTGGCTCTGGAAGCGGATAAGCTTATAAATCCCGGGACATATTCTTCTGTAATCAGTAATGCCGGGGGTTTTTCAGTATTACGTCTTAATTCAAAAGAAGCATCGAGAATAAAAACTTTTGAAGAAGCAAAAGCCGAAGTTTCCGGAGCATTTCAGGAATTCGAAAGCAAACGGCTTGAGCGTGAATATCTTGATAGTCTTAAAAAGCGGTATAACCCGGTCACTCATTATGATAAACTCGAAAAAGCTTTTAAGGAATAGTTTTTTCTTATCTGCACTGGTAGCAATATTTTTTTTCGGATGTAATAAAGAACCGGAGACAAAAAAATATATCGCACGGGTTAATGATGCTTATTTAACTGAAGAAGACGCTAGTGAGTTAGATTCTTTATTCGAACGAGGTTTTTCCCGCAACGAACTGATAAAAAGATGGATTGAAAAAGAGCTGTTGTATCAAGAAGCTATGAAAACAGGTATTGCTGATAATGATGACTTCAATCGAATCATAAATAATTCACGTCGTGAACTTGCTTCATCCATGTTGTTAAATTCGCATTTGGAAAATAAGTTAATGAAGCCGGATGATTCTCAGCTTCATGAGTTTTACAATGTACACAAAAGTGAATTTAAGATAGAAGAAAATGTTTATTCCTTCAACTCAGCGTCGTTCGATAATGAAAATACTGCGATAAAATTCCGAACTAAATTAATTGAAACAAGTTGGGAAGAGGTAATTGAAAATTATTTGGAGGACAAATCGCTGATTGATTATAAAACAAGCAATGCTTTATCCAAAGCAGAGATCTATCCCATTCAGCTTCTTAATTTAATTGAAGAACTTAACCCTGGTGAAGTAAGCGTTGTTTTAGAAGAAAATGCCGATAAATATTCGGTCGTTCAGTTATTGCAAATATTTCGGAAAGGAAGTTATGCGCCATTCGAAATAATTCGTGAAGAAGTTGAAGCAAGATTCATTGCAGATAAAAGAGAGCAAATTTTTAACGAGTACGTTGAAGAACTTTATTCAAATAATGAGATTGAAATCAAAGAAAAATAAAATCATGAAAAAAATAATTCTCCTTGCATTTCTTTTCAGTGTTAGTTCTTACTCACAGGAAATATTAGATAAAATTGTTGCCGTTGTTGATAACGAATTCATCCTGAAGAGCGAACTTGAGTTCCAAACGAATATGGTCGCCGCCCAACGGAAAATCGATCCAAATTCTCCCGATCTTCAAAGGCAAGTTCTAAATGCAATCATCGAGGAAAAGCTGATATATGCTCAGGCAAATTTCGATTCCATAATGGTTTCTGATGAAGAAATTGCAAGCAGAATTGATTATCAGCTTAATGTTTTCAAACAGCAATACGGCTCAATCGAAAAAGTTGAACAGATGTATGGAATGAGCATCGAGAAAATTAAACGTGAGCTAAGAGATGAAGTCCGAAAAAGCTTGATGATTCAAAAACTTCAGGAAAAGAATTTTGCAACAGTCGAGGCAAGCAAAAGGGAAGTCGAAACATTCTTTAGCACTTACAAGGACAGCCTGGGTGTAATTCCCGAGAAAGTTAAGATTTCACACATTTACAGAAATCCAAAAGCATCTGCTGCTAACAAAGATAAATATCGTCAATTTGCAAGAGCGATCCTTGATTCAATTAAAAATGGATCTGATTTTGCAGAGATGGCTAAAAAGTATTCTGAAGATCCCGGAAGTGCAGTTCAAGGCGGAGATCTTGGGTTTGTTAAGCGAGGAGTATTTTATCCTGAGTTTGAAGCGGCAGCTTTTACTTTGGAGGCAAACCAAATTTCGGATATTGTTGAATCGCCTGTCGGTTATCACATAATTCAAATGCTTGAGAGAAGAGGCGAGTCGATTAAAACACGCCACATCTTAATCAAAATTAAACTTGATGAACAAGCTGATTTAAAAACGATAGGATTCCTAACCGACGTTCGTGACAGCATTGTGAGAAAATTCGGAAGCTTTAGTGATTATGCAAAAAAATATAGTGAGGATAACGATACAGCTCCATTCGGTGGTGACCTCGGTACATTTTTCATCGGTCAGATTGATAAACAGCTTTTAGATGCAGTTGCTAAGCTTAAGGAAGGTGAGATTGGTTTCCCGCGCCGCATTGAATACTCCGAAGGCAATTACGGTTATCACATAGTTTATCTTGAAAAAAGAATTCCACAGCACTTAGCAAATCTTGATATTGATTATCCGGAAATTAAAAAGCTTGCTGAAGATTATAAGAAACAGAAGAAGTACAGCGAATGGATAGAAAAGCTTAAAGAAAAAATTTATTGGGATGTTCGTATTTAATTATTGCAATATTATTAACTCACGTTACTCAAAAAAGTAATTCGTTAAGAGATGACATCTTTAAAACTGAGTTGAATTACGAACAATGAGTATAGAAATAAAAAAATTTGAAGTAATTATTTTTTCGGATAAAAAGATGTCATCTCTGAACATGTATAGGGTGACTTATCAAATTATTTTTAGGAAATTATTTTGAGCAATACAGATCGGTCAGTAGATGATGTTCAATTAGCCGAAAGACTAAGTGAAAGTGTAAAGAAAATTAAAAATGAGATTGCAAAGGTAATCGTTGGTCAGGATGAGATAATTGATCAACTATTAATTTCTCTTTTATCCAGGGGGCATTGTCTTCTTGTTGGTGTTCCAGGATTAGCAAAAACCCTTCTCATAAAAACTTTGGCTGAAGTTATTGATCTCAAGTTCAACAGGATACAGTTTACTCCAGATTTAATGCCAAGTGATATAACGGGAACAGAAATAATTGAGGAAGATCAAGTAACAAAGAAAAGAAATTTTAAGTTTGTTGCCGGACCCATTTTTGCAAATGTAATTCTTGCAGACGAAATCAATCGTACTCCGCCCAAAACTCAAGCGGCTTTGCTCGAAGCAATGCAAGAGCATAAAGTTACAACTGCGGGACAAACACACACTTTATCTGAACCGTTCTTCGTTCTCGCAACTCAAAATCCTATTGAGCAAGAAGGAACCTATCCTTTACCGGAAGCGCAGTTGGATAGATTTATGTTTAATCTTTGGCTTGATTATCCTTCGTTTCAAGAAGAAGTTAAAATAGTACAGACAACAACGAGCGGCTACTCACCTAAGCTCAACAAAGTAATTTCTGCTGAAGAGATAATTGAATTTCAAGATTTAGTTAGGAAAGTTCCGATTGCAGATAATGTAATTGAGTTTGCAGTTAAAGTTGCCAGCAGAACGCGTCCATCAAATGATGGAACTAATTCGGTCGGTCAATGGATAAGCTGGGGCGCAGGACCAAGAGCATCGCAGTACATGGTTCTCTCAGCGAAAACCCGAGCGGTTGTTAGCGGAAGATTCACACCTAACATTGATGACATAAAAGCATCGATGATTCCGGTTCTTCGTCATAGAATCATTACCAATTTTAATGCTGAAGCCGAAGGAATTTCTTCGTTAGACGTGATAAATAGTTTGATGAAGGAATTCGAGTAGGGCAGACATTCTTGTCTACCAATTATAAAGAATGCTTTGCTTTAGATAGCGACAAATGTCGTAATAGTAGGTAGGCAAGAATCCGCATTTGGCAGATTGAACTGACAATAAAAAACTCTAGCTAATCAACCAACACATTTTTCCCGTTGCTTATTAAAAATTAATTGCTTACCATTCCACTGTATTTTTTAGGAGTTATTTGTGAAGGTGCTTCTAAAAATATGGTGTTATAATTTACATGGCGGTTTACTGCGGCTGGAGGAAATTATAACAAAAAATTCTCCATTCTCTCCTAAATCCCAATACATATCTGCTCATAACTTCATTTTCTCTTTCACGCTTCCACATGATAAAATTTAGGTGGGAGTTTAATGCGATGAAAAAATATTTTGTTATTGTCTTTATTCTAATTCCTTCAGTGATTAGTGGACAGTGGTTCTGGCAATATCCCAAACCGCAAGGTAATACACTGCGAGATATTTTTATATTTGATTCAAGCAAAGCAATTGCGGTAGGCGATTTGGGTACTGTTATAAAAACCTATAATGGGGGTGAGAGTTGGGATGTACAGCACCATGCAGGCGGGACAAACATTGATTTATACAGTGTTCATTTTACAGATACATTAAACGGCTGGGCAACAGGCGGTATTTGGTTTGTAAATAAAAATGTTTTACTTAAAACAAATGATGGGGGGCAGAATTGGACTGAAGTCGCAACTGAAACGGATTTACCTCTTAATGCAGTCTATTTTGTAGATGCTGATACCGGTATTGTTGTAGGTGAGGACGGGATAGTTTTACGGACAACCGACGGTGGTAGTAGTTGGGATACAAGAAAAATGGATGTTTATATTGGCTATTATTTAGACATATTCAGATTACTTGCCATAACTTTTACTGATAAGCAGACAGGCTGGATTGTTGGTTCCGGGTATTATGGGAATCAAATTTTTAAGACAACCAACTGCGGTAGAACGTGGGAGTGGAACCCAAATATTATTATACCAAGATATTACGGTAGCATAAATGATATAAGCTTTGTAAATAAGAACAACGGGTTTATAACTGGGGATATGGGTTGCTTTGCAAAAACCACAGATGAAGGGATAACCTGGCAATATCAAAACCTATACGAAAGATATCAGAAAGAAAAATATCAATATTTCTACTCTGTGTTTTTTGCAGACACACTTAAAGGTTGGATTGTTGGATCAGGATTTATATTGAACACAACTGATGGCGGGGATAATTGGAATGAAATATGGACAGAGCAACAATTCGGTAGTGTTTTTTATAAAGTACGCCTAACAAACAATGATTTGAACTCCGAGCAAACGGGATGGAGTGTTGGTGGTGATGGAATGATTTACAAAACAAGCAATACTGGAGAAAACTGGGCTGCACAGAGAGATGAAAAATATGTGTTTAGCTCAGTTTATTTTATTGATGAAAACACAGGTTGGGCTGTTGGCGACAGCGGTGTGGTTATGCACTCTGAAAATGGTGGTATTAACTGGTATAGACAAAATAAAAATGATAGCTTGATATTATATTCAGTCTATGCTCTGGATGAACAAAATGTATTTGTCGTTGGTGCAATATTAAAGGGCTCCTGGCCTGCTTACAGCAGCGATGGAATTATTTTACATTCAACTACTGGCGGACAAGATTGGACAAGACAAATATTCGATACATTAGTTGGATTTCGTTCCGTAACATTTATAACCGATTCAATTGGATTGATTACTGATCGAAGCGGCACATTATTGAAAACTACAAATAAAGGGAACACTTGGGAAATATTTGCCTCGGGCTTAGGGACGGTATTAGATAAAATTCAATTTATAGATAATAATACCGGCTGGATTTCTTTTTATATGGGGAATAAAATATTGAAAACCGTTGATGGCGGGCAGAATTGGAATGCTAAATTTATAGATTCAAGCTTGAGTATGTATTCATTTCATTTTGTTGATGCTGATAAAGGATGGGCAGTTGGTGAAGAGAATTGGGGAGCAAAAATATATAAAACCACGAATGGTGGTGATGATTGGACACTTAGCGGAAATCCACCTATTACAAATTATTCTTCAGTTTATTTTATAAATGAAAATATTGGATGGGCATCTGGTGGAAAAATAATTAGCGGTTGGCGAACATCCACAATTATAAAAACCACAGATGGCGGTAACAATTGGATAGAACAGGAATGCCCTTCAATTTATTCACCAACAGACATTTATTTTATAAATGAAAACACTGGCTGGATTGTTGGCGATGGTATTTTTAAAACAACTAATGGTGGTGTAGTATCGGTAAAGAATGAATGGGAAAATGGACGGGATGTTCCAGAAGTTTTTACGCTTTACCAAAATTATCCTAACCCGTTTAATCCCACAACAGTGATAAAGTATTATCTAAAAGAGCCCGGATTCGTTTCAATAAAAGTTTATAATATTCTTGGAAGGGAGGTTACTACCCTTGTTAATGAGTATCAGAAAGTTGGAAACTACTTAATAAATTTTAATGCAAGAGGATTATCAAGTGGAGTGTATTTTAGTCGGTTAACTTCAGGTAATTCTAATATAACAAAGAAAATGATTTTGCTCAAATAATTTTCTCTTGGAATCGGAAATTACAATCTCACAATCTTATAATTTTTGAAAGCGTAGTAGGTTTCTTTTGCAGCAGTTTTAATTACTGTTGCTGTTGGAACCGCTAATAACATTCCTAAAACTCCAAACAACTGACCGCCTGCAATAATTAAAAGAATTATTACTATGGGATGCATCTCAACACTTTTAGAAAAAACATAGGGTTGCACAAATCCATTATCAATCGCATAAATAATTGCGATAACAATTAATAAAGGAGGAATGTGAGATAAATCCCCATACTGTATTATGGAAATGATTGCGGCGGGAATTCCGCCGATGACTGGTCCAAAGTAAGGTACCAAATGTCCAAGTCCGGCGATCACTCCTAAAATAAGAGCGTTATCAATTCCAATAAAATAAAAACCAAAGCCGCAGCAAAGTCCAACAAACGTTGCATCAAAAATCCATGCGCGTACAAATCTCCCCATGCTTAAGCTGACTTTTTTAATTATCCAATACGACATTTCAAAATACTTGTTGGGCATTACATTCAACATTCCTCGGAAAATTTTACGGCTGTCTTTCAGAAGGAAAAATGTTATGAACGGAACAATCACAAGAATTGCAATTACGGATACTAAACTGCTTAGCAATGTGGAAATTTCATTAAATGAATTAACTATATTGGTGGAAATTGCTCCCTCAATATTTTTGGATAGAGTGCCGACATTAAAGAAGGGAAGATACTTATGAATTTCTTTTTCTATAGCAACTATCTGATTGTGAATTGAGAAATTTTTCAAGATTTCAATTAGCTGCCCTATCTGGTAGGTAAGTTGCGGTATGATATAAGAAAAAATTAAATAGATTAGAAAACCCACGATAATAAAAATCAAAATTGTAGCCGTTAACCTTGTCGCTCCTTTCTGTTCAATTATTTTTATGAATGGTTCAAAAATTATTGAAAGAAGAATTGATAGAATGAGGATGATGAAAATATCAGAAAGAAGGTAAGACAAATAACCGAGCAGCAATATAGCTGATCCCCATAGAAAATATTTTTTTACTTTAGAAAGTGTTTGATCAGACATTAATTTGCTTTCTTCTTCATTGACTAACTGCTTCTACACGTCTAATTCCGGGAACTTGTCGCATCAGAGATCTCTCAATACCTGCGCGAAGAGTCATAACCGACATTGGGCAAATTTTGCAAGCGCCTGTCAGCTTAACTTTAACAATTCCATCATCAGAGACTTCA
>MHAR01000050.1:26014-40896 GCA_001803045.1 Ignavibacteria bacterium RIFOXYB12_FULL_35_14
TAACTTTAACAATTCCATCATCAGAGACTTCAACAAATTCGACATCACCACTGTCCGCTTGCAGAAATGGTCTGATAGAATCTAGTGCTTTAAGAATTTCGTCTTCCAAAATTATTCTCCTAATATGCTACTATCTCAAAACAGATGAAATTATTAGCGAGGGTGACCAAAAAGTAATATTTATCAGTAAATGAAACCACATGGTGGCAAGCACTGATGACACTGATTTTAAATGATTTTCGCAGATTTTTTAATTGAATAATTACTTTTTGGTCACCCTCTTAAATAACCAATTAATATTTGGCTTTAGCCACATTATCAGAAAAAATTGGGCTGAAGCCCGGTAAATTCAGGTGAATGCTAATAAAATAAAATTATTTAAATGATATACTTACTCTTAATCCAATAGAATTTCTATATCCGGTGAACTGTTTTTATTCAGATTTATTTGTGAAGCTAAATTTCTTGCTATATCCATAATGATTTTTGCATGTTCATCATCGGGTATATCAAAAACAATTGGTACTCCATTATCACCGCCAATTCTTATCTGAGGATAAAGCGGAATTCCTCCAAGAAATGGAACTCCTAATTCCTCTGCAAGCCTAGAACCGCCGCCGATACCAAAAATATCATAACGTTTTTTAGTATCAGGTGCAATAAAGTAGCTCATGTTTTCCACAATACCCGCAATAGGTACATTCACTCGATGAAACATTTTTAATGCTTTTCTTGCATCGACCAAGGAAACTTCCTGCGGTGTTGTAACAATTACAGCAGAAGTAAGCGGAATTGTCTGAACAAGCGTTAATTGAATATCACCTGTTCCGGGAGGAAGATCAAAAATTAAATAATCTAAATTTCCCCATTCAACATCGGACATAAATTGCTTAACTGCTCCGCTCGCCATAGGTCCGCGCCAAATTATTGGGGCGTTATCATCCACAAGTAGTCCGATAGACATGACTTTTATTCCATAACTTTCCAGAGGAACCATCTTCATGGAATCTTTGTCTTGATAAATTCTTGGTTTACCGCTTATGCCTAACATGAGGGGAATGCTTGGGCCGTAAATATCAGCATCAACAAGTCCAACTTCGGCGCCATCCTTTGCAAGTGCAACAGCCAAATTAACTGCCACTGTGCTTTTGCCTACGCCGCCCTTACCGCTTGCAATTGCAATTGTGTTTTTAACACCGGGTAATATCGAATCTTTCTTTGCTGTGCTAGTACTTGCGGCACGACCCTCTATCTTCAGTTCAACATGCTTCATATCAGAATATTCTTTTTTGAGAATAGCTTCAAACTTCGATTTTAGCTGAGGAGTAATCGTATTCTCCGGAATTGGCAAGGACAAATGAACGGAAAGAGTATGATCCTTTATGCTAAGATTTTTTATGGTGTTAAGAATCAAAACATCTTTATTGAAACCCGGTTCATCAATTTTTTTTAAAGTATTTAGCAATTCGCTTTTGGTAATGTCGGTCATAGATTTTCTTTTTTGAACATATTAAACTTAATAAAATTATTTGGTAAAATTTTGAAAACCGAATGGAGCCATTCTTTTTAATTCTTACTTGTCTTAGCTTAAAAATGTTGAACTCCTACGGAGTTCTTGTTTGAGGGACGACGAATTATTCCTACAAATATTTAACTCCTAACGGAGTTAATAAAACAAGCCGCCACTTCAAACACTCTCCGCTAATAATCTTTGTTTGGAAATAAAGTGATAGGTTGAGATAATCCCACACACTTTTGTTACTAAGGTTGGTATTTTTACATTAACTAAACGCGTGGATATTTTTATTAACCTTAGTAACATAACTAACCCAACGAATAATAACCTTCTCACCTTATTAATTGTGAGGACTCAGCGCAATACCTAAATAAATTTATTCTAAGCTAATTTAAATATTTTTTTGGCCTAGCTTGCTACTGAAAAATAGAATTCAATGAAATATTCTTAGGTCTTAGCGAAAAATCAGAGTTTATTCTTTACGGCTTTTGTATGAGCTTTAATCGTATGACTCATCAGCCATTCCTGCGAATCAATTTTTTTCTCCTCGTTAGCTGGTTTTAACAATTCATAGGTCAAGTCCGGCTTTAAGATTCTCGCTTTCAAATTATCTTTTAATCCAGAACGTAATACATACTTGAAGAGCTCACTTTTAAGTGCGGAATCTTTTATCGGGAAAGATATCTCAACACGTCTATCAAGATTTCTTTGCATTAGGTCGGCGCTGCTTAGATAAATATCTTCTTCGCCGTTGTTAAAGAAATAAAATACTCGGCTATGTTCAAGAAATCTTCCGACAATGCTTCTGACTTTGATGTTTTCACTTAAGCCCGGAATGCCGGGAACCAAACAACAAATACCACGGACAATTAAATCAATCTCAACTCCGCTTTGCGATGCTTCATACAACGCACAAATTAGTACTGGATCAACAAGAGCGTTCATCTTGAAAATTAATTTACCGGTTCCACCGGTTTTTACATTTTCAATTTCTCTTAAAATTAATGAGAGAGTTTTTTCTCTCATGTTGATCGGAGCAACGATTAGCTTTCTAAATTCCGTTTGTTTTGAATAACCCGTTAGATAATTAAATATCTCTGTCACATCAGAACTTATTTCCTCATCCGAAGTGAAAATTCCTATATCCGTATAAATTTTTGCGGTAGTAAGATTATAATTTCCTGTTGCAAGGTGAACATATTTGTGGACCCCATCGGATTCTCTTCTGACAACAAGAGTCATTTTTGCATGTGTCTTTAAGCCGACCAATCCATAAACAACGTGCACACCGACTTTTTCAAGCTCTCTTGCCCAAAAAATATTATTCTCTTCGTCAAATCTTGCTTTTAATTCCACAAGCACAGCAACTTGCTTTCCGCGTTCTGCAGCTTCAATTAAGTATTTTAATATTGGTGAATTTGATCCGACGCGGTAAAGAGTTTGCTTAATTGCCAGCACATCGGGATCATTAGAAGCTTGTTTAATGAACTCAATCACGGGAGAAAATGAATGATAAGGATGATGAAGCAGAACATCTTTTTGCTTGATTAATGAAAAAATATCTGATTCATCTTCAAATAATTTCGGAACAACCGGATAAAATGGTTTTGATTTTAATTGATGTAAAGGAAGATCATAAAGTTGAATTAAATCGCTTAGTGCCAAAGGTCCATCAATAACATGAACATCGTCTCTAGTTACTTCTAGGTTTTCCATTAATGTTTCAAGCATAAATTCCGGCATTTGATGTGCGACTTCCAATCGAACAACAGTACCAAATCTTCTTTGCCGAATATTTTCTTCAATCACGCGAAGTAAATCATCTGCCTCATCTTCCTGAAGTTCAATATCGGTATCGCGGGTAATTCTGAAACGATGTGCTTCCAGCACTTCCATTCCGGGGAAAAGTAAATTAAGGTTATCCTTAATCAAATCACCAATCCAGACATACTTGGCTGAAAACTGTCCGTTAGTTTGAATTTTTTTATTTGGATTCAGAATTTTGTCGACTTGCAAGAGTCTTGGCAAAGTGTTAGGAATTTTTAACCTGGCAAAATGATTTTCACCATTTGGTCTTTTCACAAATATTGCAAAGTTAAGGCTAAGGTTAGAAATGTACGGAAATGGTCTTCCGGGATCGAAAGCAAGCGGAGTTAGAATGGGAAATATTTCCTTCTTAAAATAATTTGTGAGCAATTCCTTTTCATTCGCAGAAACCTGGAAGTATTCAGCAATTTCAACACCATTTTCATGAAGATTAGGAACGATTTGATTTTTCCATAAATCCATCGCCTGATCGAGCATTGGTATAATTTTTTGCTCAGTCTTTCTTAACTGCTCGATAGGTGTAAGTCCGTCAATGGTTGGTTCCAGCACATTAGCAGCGACTTGTTCTTTTAAGCCGGCGATTCTTATCATATAAAATTCATCAAGATTGGAATGAAAGATTGAAATGAATTTTATTTTCTCAAGCAGAGGTAATTCCGGATTGAGCGCCTCCTCAAGAACACGCCTATTAAACTCAACCCAGCTTAAATCCCTATTAATGAAGTTTTTTGGGTCGTTATATTTTTTAAGAAGATCTTTGCTAATCATATCGTTGAATCTCTTTCATAATAGCGCAAATATAATATAAATAGATTCCAGATACCGTGATGAAATTAAGCAAGGAAATTGATTTACTGTTGAATTACTGTAGAACATCCTTTGCTGCTAAAAACTTACTTTCTTTAATTTCACTTCCGTTTTCTCTAAGTTTACCATTATTTCTTACGGAGTACTTGATTATTATGGCTTTTCAAGAATCGTTCCATTCCATTAAAACTTTATTGGATGATTTTAAATCCAACGAAAAACATTATTTAAATCCCAATTATTCCGAAGCGGATGTAAGAAATGATTTCATCAATAAGTTTTTTATTGTACTTGGCTGGGATGTTAGACACGAAACTCAAAAAAATCCTTATGAGCAGGAAGTAAGAGTTGAAAAACCTCTGCAAATTGCAAAAGCTCAAAAGCGTGCAGATTATTCTTTTTCGTTAGCACCAAATTACCGAACAGTTAAGTTCTTTGTTGAAGCAAAGAAACCCGCACACGATTTATCCAGCAAAGATTATTACTTTCAAACGGCTCGCTACGGCTGGAATGCTCATACTCCTATTGCTGTTCTAACCGATTTTGAAGAACTGCACATCGTAGATTGCAGATTCAAACCAAATATTGATGATGCTGTTACTTATAAGATTAAGCAGTTTCATTATTCCGATTATGCGGACAAAGATAAGTTTGCCGAAATATATTGACTGTTTTCCCGCGAAGCTGTTGCCGGCGGATCAATAGAAAAGTACAATGAGTCGTTAGCCAAACCGAGAGGCAAAAAAGCTAAGCTTACAAAAACTATTCTTCAATCAATTGATGAAGCATTTTTGGAAGAGCTTGATGAGATAAGAACTAAGCTTGCAAAATCTTTTAAGAGGAATAATGAACATCTATCCAGTGAAGAATTAACCGAAGCAACTCAAAGAACCATTGATAGACTGGTGTTTATCAAGTTCCTTGAGGACAAACTGATTGAACCGGATCATTATGTTAGTGAATTCGGAGGACGAAAAAGTGCTTGGGAAGATTTCCTTATTGATTCCCGAAAGCTGGATGCAAAATATAATGGAGCTGTATTTAAGAAAGTCACTATTGACTCTCCTAATATTGTTGAACCTGATGACAAAACATTTTCATCTATTTGCGAAGAGCTTTCACACGATAATTCTCCTTATAACTTTGATGCAATACCAATTCACATTCTCCGTTCTATTTACGAAAGATTTCTTGGCAAGGTTGTTAATGCAACCGATAAGCGCGTAACTATTGATGATAAACCTGAAGTGCGTAAAGCGGGCGGAGTTTATTACACGCCGCAATACATCGTTAATTACATTGTAGATAACACAATTGTAAAGCTTATCGAGGATAAAACTCCCAAAGAAATTACAAAGATGCGTTTTGCAGATATTGCCTGCGGAAGCGGTTCTTTTCTTATCACTGTTTATGAACGGCTTATTGATTACCACAAAAAATGGTATCAGCAGAATCCTGAACAGGCGAAGAAAGACGGCTGCATTTTTTATGAAGGTGCATACCGACTCTCATTGCAGCAAAAACAAAAAATACTTTTGAACAACATATACGGTGTTGATCTTGACCAGCAGGCAGTTGAAGTAACACAGCTTTCGCTTTACTTAAAGCTGCTTGAAGATGAAACAACCGCTACAGCAAACGATACGTGGGTAATGTTTAAAGAACAGCTTTTACCTGACCTTAACAAAAACATTATTTGCGGCAACTCGCTTATCGGCACAGATATTCTGAACCCCACTTTATCCGCCGCAGGCGGACCGTTCCTCCCCTTTAGTAAAGGGGAGTCCGCCTTTGGCGGAGAGGGAGGGGTTGGCGGGGTTGATGAGCTTAAACTTAAGCCAATGAACTTCGAAGATGAATTCCCTGAGGTGATGCTCAATGGTGGTTTTGATGCGATTGTGGGAAATCCACCTTATTTTAGAGTTGAAGCTGAAGCTCCAGAGAGTTCATATTTAAGAAAAAAATATTCAACCCCAGAATTTAAACTTGATATTTATACATTGTTTATAGAGAGATGTATAAACTTAGGATTTAAGAAACTTGGATTGATAGTTCCTAATACATTACTCTCAAACTTGACGGATAGAAAACTTCGTAAATTAATATTAAATAAAACTCATCTAGCAGAAATTTCAAACTATCGGTTCAGGATGTTTGATCAAGCAGTGGTTCATTCAATGATTCTGATACTGGATAACGACATAAAAAATGATATAACTATTATCAAACAAGTAAGTAAAGATGATTTAGAACAATTTGAAGTTGGTCAAAAAGAATTTTCTTTAATTGAAAATTATTCTTTTGAAATTAGATTCTTTGGGAAATATTCATCGATATTAAACAAAATAAAATCCAAAGGCATAGTATTAAAAGAGATTGCCAATATAAGGCAAGCAATTAAAACAGGCGATGATAAAAAATATATTTCAGATGTAAAAAGGAACAAAAATTACAAACCTGTAATTGGTGGAAGTGAAATGGCAAGGTATTTATTAAAATATTCTGGACGCTATGTTGATTATGGTTCTCATCTTGCTTGTCCACGGGACCCATATATTTATGAAGTAAAAGAAAAAATACTAATAAGGGAAACAGGTAAAAGAATAACTGCAACTTATGATAATGAACAGTACTATCTTTTGAGTTCCGTTTACAGTTTATTTCTAAAAGATAATTCGGCATTTGATATTAAGTTTTTATTGGGTGTAATCAATTCAAATGCTTCACAATTTTATATGCAACAATTATGTTTTGATAATTCTTCAGGGGCATTTATCAAAGCACGAATATTTCATTATGAGCAACTACCAATTCCTAATATCGATTTTAGTAATGAGGTTCAAAGCGATTCATATAAAAAAGTTAATGATCTTGTCGATCAAATGCTCACCACCAAAAAGCAACTCCACGAAGCCAAAACAGAAAGTGACAAAACCTACTTAGAAAGAAAATGCATCACACTCGATAAGCAGATAGACGAACTTGTATATCAACTTTATGGTTTAACCGAAGAGGAAATAAAAATTGTGGAGGAAGTGTGAGTTTAGCTGAATACGGTAATAGATATTTACCACATAAAGAATTTCTAAGACTTTGCAAAGATCTAGAAATAAACTCTTTTACTTCTGATATGGATGAACGATGGTTGGAGTTGCTTGAAAAAGAAAAAATTTTATTTCCGAGTTGTAGAATTATATATCCCTCATCATATTTAAAAATTATCAATGATGTAAAATACAACCCATCAAATCCCTATTATGGTAAAAATACATTTTATTTGTGCAATAGATATGTAAGTATTGATAATTTAGAATCTAATCTTCATAATTTTTGGTTGAACAAAAATTTATTCCATATCCTGGATAAACAAAAATCCAAAGTAAGTAAATACATACGTAATCCTAAACAAACAAAATTTTATAAATGGAAGAATTACAGAAAATATGTTGGGCAAATTCAGGGAATGGAAAACTATGAAAGTACAGCTAAACACTACTATTCTTACTGGCAAGTGTATCATTTTTATGAGATAACTAAAGCGTGTACTTTATATTATATAATCAATGTATTTGATGAAGAGATTCGTACTGAATTATTGCAACTGAAAATTCCCTTAAAAAAAATATTTTCGGGGTCATTACCACTAAAACATAATAACATTAAAGAAGACTTTTGGGGTCGGACAGAAAATTTTGAAGCCTTGTCTTTTTATGTTCAAACCCTTAAAAAATATGATTTTCTTATTTCTCAATCTAAGGTTTACAAAAAAAATAGGTTAGGAATCTTAGATGAGGAGTCAACTTCAAAATATTATAAAAGGCTGAAAAGATTAACAAAAATAATAGTTAAGAAGTATAATCTTAAACCTACAGAGACTCATGATTTTTTAAAGTTTCTTTGTAAAAAATATGATGAATATAAAAACAAAAAGAAGGATAAATTAGTTGAATTCATTAAGAAAGATATCCATCATTTAATTCTACTGATGCAGTATGGTTTTGATCTTGAATTTGATTATATAAATAAGCAATTGGGTAGAGTAGTTTCTGACTATGGTAATACTTTGGATGTAATTTTTCCACCAATGTTTGCAAAAGAAAGAGAAAATATTTTATATACTTTAGGATTATTTTTATCTAGTAAATTAAGTTGTTGTAGATATGTAAATGTATCAAGAGAGGAAATAAAAGAATTCTTAGATTTTATTGATTCGAAAAATCTGCAGCTCTTTTATTATTCGCTTGGTCAAATAAATTTAACTCAACTAAGAGAGCAAACTATCTATTTACACGTTTTCTATTTATCACTATTTTTTGAAAACATCATTAAAATTATAGCAAGATCAAGTAACAAAAAGGAATTAGTGATTTTTTTTAGTGACCGTTTAGAAATGAAACAAACGATTGATAAATATTTTGACCAAGAGGGCTGGCGTCATGAACTTTCTTCTAACTGGAAACTGACTGAAGTGGTATTTGGTTCTGATATAAATGAGAGAATATTAAATGAAATTACAAATGGTCAATTTCATAATAGAGAAGAATGGAATAAAATTATTAAAATGTTTTTGGTCAGCGTTTTTGCACGAAATTTATCAGCACACGAACAATCTAAGGTAATGCAAATTGATCGAGAAACCTATTTAATTCTCGTCAACAATATTGTATCGGCTATTTGGTTTATTTGGAAATACGCTTTAAAGACTGGCTACATTTCTGTTGTTAAATAGAAGTATTATTTACGCGATTAAACGAGCTTGTGTACCAGTTTACCCGCCGCTGTTAATTTAACGAAGGCGGGCTTTACGGCTTAACAGAAGAAGAAATAAAGATTGTGGAGGAAAGATAACCCCACCCCGCCCCTCCCCTTTGTAAAAGGGGAGGGTGGGTAGGCTATCCTCCCCTTTACTAAAGGGGAGGACGAAGGAGGGGTTTATAATAAGCATGGTAAGTGATAAATTAAATAAAGATACATTAGTTGCAATAATTAACAGCAAAAGAGATCTTGACATTGCATTAAAGCAGCAATGGTATAGAATACCTGTTAAAACAAAATATACTCCTCAGTCAGTTAAGAATGAAACACTAAAACATATCGCTTTTTACCAGATAAGTGTATTTGGCAGAGAATCTTTTCTAATCAAGTGGTATGCGGAAGTCCGAGATATTTCCATTATCAAGAGGAGTAACTTGCTGCCTGATGAAATTTCTGATCCTAAAGCTAACAATGATTATTACAAGATAAATCTAAATGAATTAAAAACCCTTCCGAACCCAATTATTAGTCAAAGACACCGAAGAATGCTTTTTGTAAATACAACACTTGAGTTGCTTTTGAAGGCGAAGGAATTTAATGATCTATTCCTTGAAAGTGATCTCGAAGAAAAGCTATGGACTGATTTCAAATCATCAGAAATAAATGCAGAAAGACAGTATATGTTTGTTGCAGAGAAACGTTTTTATTATTTAGATTTTGCATTATTCTGTAGAGATAAGACTATTGATGTAGAATGTGATGGAGATGAATATCATTTAACAGAAGATGCAGTAAAGTATGATAAAAGGAGAAACAATTTTATCACTAAATATGGATGGATAGTTTTAAGGTATGGTCCGGAAGAGATTAGTAATAATATGAATTCAGTAATGAAGGAGATTAATAAAACTGTAAAAAGATATGGTGGCATTGAACCAATTCCTTTTTCTAAAAACTTTAGGCATTTCAGGGATGAGGATAATCAAATAGATTTATTTAACTAAAGTATTTCGATCCGCCGAAAAAGAATATTAAATGATCATTAAAAAACCTCACCCTGTTTCCCTCTCCTTACTAAGGAGAAGGACGAAGGGATAGTAAAAATTAAAATTTTAGTATTAAAACATTTATTAAATCAAACCAGAAAGTATCAAAAGTAACTCTAACGCAAATGCGGCTCTATCGACAAGCAGATAGATGAGCTTGTGTATAAACTTTACGGACTAACCGATGAAGAAATTAAGATTGTGGAAGGAGAATAGAACCTCACCCCGCCCCTCCCCTTTGTAAAAGGGGAGGAAGAAGGAGGGGTTCTGATATTATGACAAAGCATTACAACAAAAAATCAGAACAAGAGAAACGAAGAATACTGCGAACAAATATGACGTTCTGTGAGAGGCTTGTTTGGGTGTTCTTGCGAAAAAAGCAATACGGTTATAGGTTTTTAAGGCAATATTCTGTTGATCATTACGTAATAGATTTTTACTGTCCCAAGCTAAAGCTTGCTGTGGAAATAGATGGTGATGTACACGAGCAAGAGGATCAAAAAAAATATGATGAAGTAAGACAAAAATATCTTGAGGAATTCGGGATTAAATTCGTCCGAATAACGAATGAAGAATTACTTGGTAATCCAAACAAAGCTTTCGAGAAGATTGAGAATGTAATATCAATTCCAAAAACGGATTAAATTACTTCTTCCAAAAAGACGGGGAAAAGAGGACAAGTACCGTAAAAAGTTCCAGTCTTCCAAGGAGCATAAAAAAACTTAAAAACCATTTGCCTAAATCGGGTACATCAGAATAATTTGAAACCGGACCTGTTGAACCTAAACCGGGCCCAATGTTCGCCATACAAGCCGCAACTGAACCCATAGCAGATTTTGTATCTAATCCTAGGAATGAAAGAATAAACGAACCAATTCCAAAAATTGCGAGATAAAGAAAAACAAAAGAAGCGATTTTGGCTATAATATCATTTGGAACAGATTTTTCATTGTGCCTTACTTGTAAAACTGCATGGGGGTGGACAAGTCTTTTTAGTTCTAAGATACTATGTTTTATCAGCAGCTGATATCTTATCATTTTTACACCACCGCTTGTCGATCCGGCGCAAGCACCAAATAACAAAAGGATTAAAAAGAATGTTGAAAAGAATGGTGCCCAAGATTCATAATCGGCTATTGCAAATCCTGTTGAAGTTAGTATTGAAAGTATGTTGAATGTTGCATTTCTAAATGATAGTTCAACCGGCAAAGAATTATTAAAAATAAGGAATAAGGTGGTAAATAATATTGTAAGAAGAATAAAGCCAAAATAAAATCGGAATTCACTATCCTTAAAATAAGATGAAATCTTCCCATGAAGTGCGAAATAATGAAGCGAGAAACTCGTTCCACCGATAAACATGAAAATGATAATTACATAATCAATATAAGCTGAATTATAAAAAGCAACGCTTTGGTTTTTAGTTGAAAATCCACCGGTTGCAAGGCTTCCAAAGGAATGGCAAAGTGCATCCAACAAATTCATGCCGCCAAATAGTAAAAGAATAGTTTCTAGCATGGTAAATAAAACATATATTGCCCAAAGTCGTTTTGCTGTTTCTTGAATTCTAGGATGAAGTTTGTCTTTGTTTGGACCAGCAACTTCGGCTTGATACAGCTGCATTCCACCAACACCTAAAAAGGGAAGAATTGCTATTGACAACACAATTATCCCCATCCCGCCAATCCAGTGGGTCATACTGCGCCAAAAAAGTAGTCCAGAAGGTAAAGCTTCAACATTATTTAGGATAGAGGCGCCGGTAGTTGTAAAACCTGACATAGTTTCGAAGAATGCATCTGTGAAATTTGGAATTGATCCGTGAATTATGAAAGGCAATGTTCCAAATAATGACATTACAAGCCAACCGATAGTCACAATGAAATAACCTTCTTTCTTTGTTATTTCAGCTCCCTTTTCCTTTCTATAAATAAACCAGAGAATAAATCCGAGAGCGAGTGTACAGGTTCCTGAAATTAAAAAAGCCTTAATATCTTTGCTATCGTAATAAATTGAAATCCCAATGGAGCTTAACATGAATAAGCCTGTTAGCATCAAAAGAAAACCGGTGATATAAAGAATAATTTTAAAATTCATTTCTGAAAGTATTTATCGATTTTCTTAATTGCGCCGGGAAGAGCAAATACCACGACTTTATCGTTATTCTTGATTTGAGTATTACCAACTGCAATAAATCCCTCCTCACCTCTAATAATTCCTCCTATTATTGCTTCTTTCGGAAAATCGCAGTCTTTGATCTTATGTTTTGTAATTAATGAACCTGACTTGGCTGTATACTCGAATACCTCTGCATCAATTCCCTCAAGGTTGGCGAGGGTAACAATTTCTCCTTTATGAATAAAGCGGGATATGTTATATGCGGCAATCAGCTTTTTGTTTATTAGCGAGTCTAAACCGATTGTTTGAGTGAGAGGAATATAATCTGCTCTATCAACTAATGTAATAGTTTTTGTAACACCCAGATGTTTTGCCATTAAACTTGAAATGATATTTGTTTCAGCATCTTCTGTAACGGCAATAAAGGCATCCATGTCAATTATTCCCTCTTGAGCAAGCAAATCAATGTCCCGTCCATCACCGCGAAGAACTAAAGTATTTTTGAGTTCGTCAGCTAGGTCTATACTTCTCTGTTCATTTGCTTCAATCAGTTTTACACTCATAGAACCTTCGAGCAATTCAGCAACTCTTTTCCCAATTTTTCCTCCGCCCAATATCATAATATTTTCAAATTTGATATTTTCTTTTCCGGCAAGCTTCAGTGCTGTTTCAAAACCATCGGGATTAGTGATTACAAAAACCTGATCATTCGGCAGGAATTTATCATTGCCCGAAGGAATAATTGTTCGTTGATTCCGGTGAATGGCAACCACTCTAAAATCCGCACTCGTGTATTCCTTAGCAACTTCACTAATCGTCTTCTGAATTACCGGTGCTTTTTTATCAAGCTTCAAACCAAGTATAGAAAGTTTTCCTTTTTCGAATTCCAGAACATCGGTAGCGGCTGTTCTTTGAATCAAACTCACAATTTCCTGCGCTGCCATTTCTTCCGGGTATATCAAATAATCAATTCCCAGCTGCTTAAAGTTTATTCCGGATTCTGGAGAAACGTATTCAGCATTGCCTACTCTTGCAATACATTTTTTTGCTCCGAGTTTTTTGCCGAGTATAGCTGTAACAATGTTTACTTCCTCTGACGCAGTTACCGCTACCAAAAGATCTGTCTTTTCGATTTTAGCATCCTTTAAAGTTTGAATGCTGGTTGAAGAACCGTTGATCGCGAGAATATCAGTTAAAGAATCAGCGTATGCAAGCTTTTCTGAATCCTTATCAATCGCAACTATGTCATGTTCTTCTTTTGAAAGTTGTTTCGCAAGATGAAAACCAACATCCCCCATTCCGGCAATAACTATTAGCATATGTTTATCTGAATATTAATTTCGTCTGCTTAATTAAATATTGAATCAAACCTCGGATACGACAGTTTTATAAATCTTCTGAAACTCTTTTGGTTTTCTTTCTTTCCAAACACCCTTGTGATAAGCGTAGCCAGCCACCAATGGCATTGCGATAGTTGCTTCGGAGTAAACCATTTGTTCATATGTCATGGAAACTTTTCCCCACGAGCTTGCTTCTTTTAATGTTGAACCGGATAAAGCACCATCTCGTTCATCCGCAACAGTAATCTGAATTGCATATTTATGCATTGGTGCATCTTCTGTTAATATATCTGCAGCAACCACTATGTCCTGAGTAAAGTTTTTAGGAACGCCGCCACCAATCATGAAGATTCCGGTTTCTTTACATTCAAGTTTTATTTTAGTCAGCTCAAGAAAATCTTTTGCAGAATCAACCGAAACATGTTTCTCCGGATTTTCAGTTTGATGAATTACGAAACCGAACCCAGCCGAGCAATCTGAAAAGGCAGGAACAAAAATCGGAACGTTCTTTTGGTAACAAGCATAAATTACAGAGTCATCGACTTTGGGTCCTCCGTTATTCTCCAGATACTTTCCAAACTCCCAAAGCAATTCTCTTGATGAATATGGACGAGAATCGAGGCTGTTAAAAATTTTTGCACAAGTTTCATCGCAAATTCTTAATTCATCTTCATCAATGTAAGTGTCGTATATTCTATCGATGTGAAGCTCTCTAAGTTCATTATCATCCCTAAATGGAGTTCCCTTATAATGCTTGAATCCTAGTGCTTCAAAGAAATCCTGATCAACGATAATTGCACCGGTTGAGACAATAGCATCAACCATGTTGTTCATGACCAAATCGTAAACTATTTTCTTTAATCCAGCACTGAACAAGCTGCCAGCTAAAGTTAGAATTATTCCACAGTTTTTATCATTAAGCATCAGCTCGTAAATTTTTGCGGCACGGTTTAAATCTCGTGCCGAAAAAGCCATATCTTCCATTGCATCTACTAATGGAACAACGTTGTACTTTTTTATATCGATATGTTGAATTACATCTTTTAGATAATCTTTTTTGGTTGCCATCATGTTTCTCCTTTATTTGGTTACATAGTTTGTGGGTGACCCAAAAGTTCTTAATGATCCGCATATGGAGGATTGTGACTTAGTGACTATAGTACAATTTTTTCTTATAACTAAGGTTTTTGTTTGCCACAAAGACTCAATCCGCCGAGGCGGACAAAGAAGCACTAAGAAGATTTATTTTTCGGCCACCCTCCTAAAAAAATATTTTTGCAAATTTAAGAATTCCTTGTTTCCAGGGAACGCGATGCGATATACCTGTTTGATCCTTAAACTCATCAATATGGTCAAGATACCATTTGTAATTACGCAGCAAAGCATCTTGATTTGAAAATTTAGGTTTATATCTTAAAATTTTTTCTGCTTTCTCGATTGAAACGAAAGAATCCTTTGAAGCAGTTTCATAAACCC
>MHAR01000050.1:41056-41483 GCA_001803045.1 Ignavibacteria bacterium RIFOXYB12_FULL_35_14
TGTATCATTTGCTACTTTTTTATCCTTTACCATGCAAAGATAAATAGCGTCACACAAATCTTCAACATCTAAAAGCTGATAACGGTTTTTACCGCTTCCAATCATTGGAAAATTTCGTCCGTCTTTAGCCCAATCGTAAAAAAGGGCAAAAACACCTAATCGTTCCGGCCCTATAAAAGATTTCGGCCTTATTATTGAAACAATCATCCCCTTTTTTCTAAAGGCAAGACATACTTCTTCCGCCTTTATTTTAGCTTCTCCGTAAGGCCCTACCCCATCTAACATATCTTCTTCAAGTAAAGGATGATGATCCGGAATACCATAAACTGCTGTTGAAGAAATATGTATAAACCTATCAACCCTATTTGTAAAAGCTTCTTCTAAAAGATTTTTAGTCCCGTAAATATCTGTAGAAAATATATCTTCT
>MHAR01000051.1 GCA_001803045.1 Ignavibacteria bacterium RIFOXYB12_FULL_35_14
ACTTGATTGCAAGACATAAACATAATAATACATAGGCTACTCTTTTATCTCACGTGGCAAGTCTAAATTCCTTTGAAGCATTTGGATATTTTTCTGCTAAAGCATGGGGAAGTTCTGTCTTTCCTTTCCCCTTTTTCAAGTCGTTTTTATGAAGCAAATAAACTTTATTCAAATGTTGTTTTAAATCGGGAATTAACGATTCCGGAAGAGTCGTTATTCTATCTTTTTCTCCCTTGGATTCTCTTACAATTATTTGTTTGTACTCAAAGTTAATATCCTTTATTCTAAGTCTTAATGCCTCACCTAATCTTAAACCGGAACCATAAAGTAATGAACAAACTAACCTTGGAATTCCGTCTAAGTAATTAAATATTTCTTTAACTTCACTCTTAGTGAAAACAACAGGCAATCTTTTACTGCTGTGTGCTCTAATAATATTCTCCAGCCAACCAACCTCTTTTCTTAAAACATTTTTGTATAAATACAAAATAGCACTTAATGCTTGATTCTGCGTTGAGGAAGAAACGTGTCGATTTGTTGCAAGATTATTAATGAACGCTTTTATTTCTTCAGCGCCCATATCATCTGGGTGACGCTTGTTATGAAAAAGAATAAACCTTTTAATCCACGAGACGTAGCTTTCTTCTGTGCTCTTCGAGTAGTGGGCTGCTCTCATCGTTATCTTCACTTGGTCGAGCAGTTTAGGTTTAGTTTGTAAGGATGTATCTTTCAAAAAAGCCCTTTAAAATCTGATTAAACCTAATCAAGGATAATTACATAATCAATATTTATGAGAAATTATTTAGAGAAATCTATAAATCACATGCCTGTCCAAAATAAATGTCAGCTTGTTCTTATTTTAAAATTGTATCACACTCTGCATCCAAAAGAAATAAGGTGATAAGGTTATATTTCATTACGTTATTTTTTTTACTAAGGTTTAAAAAAAATATTTATCCAACTGCTGATTAGATGTCTAAAATTAAAAACCTTATTAACTCATAATAAGATAAGTTTCTTCAACCTTATCACCTTATTTTTATAATTTGAGAATAATCTTTCATTAAAAATTCTTTCCAACACTAAGAAGATTATTCTTTTGAAAGGAGGAGAGAAGAATTAAACAAGAGAGGGATTGAATTCGAAACTAATTAGAATCCTTCCAATCCAGATAATTAGAATAACTTTTTCCCTGTTTCATAATTATTTTGGATGGCTGAGGCTAATCAGAATTTTAATAATCCGCCTCTTAACCACTAAACAAGTCCGCCTCTGCAAGATTTTGGTCCTTCTTAGCTGAATTGTTCTTCGAATATAATCTCACTTGTTCTTGCAAAGTGTTTCTTTCCCAAAAAACACCATCGCTGTAACCCTGAATGGATATATCTTTCTTAGTATCCGCTAATCGTTTTTCAGCTAAGCAGCAATAGTATTCATCTATCTCCACACCACAATATTTTCTTCCTAATTTTTTTGCCACCACTGCCGTCGTTCCTGAACCGAGAAAAGGATCGAAAACCAGATCGCCTTCATTTGAGCTTGCTAATATTATTTTTGCAAGCAGCTTCTCCGGTTTTTGTGTCGGATGATCTGTGTTCTCTGCCATTGACCAGAAAGGAATTGTAATATCGGTCCAAACATTAGATGGATGTGTCATTCTAAAATTTCCGTGTTCATGCTTTTCCCAATCTTTGGGAGTTCCTTTTTCATCACGATATGGAGCAATTACTTTTCTTTTGATTTTCACATCATCCAAATTGAAAATAAACTCCTTCGATTTTGTGAAGAACCAAATATCTTCAGAACAATTTTTCCAATTAGCTTTTGCTCCTCTTCCCTTTTCTCTTTCCCAAGTAATTCTATTTTGAGGAATAAAATATCTTCTTGCTACGTTAAATATTGCAGATGATGATTTCCAATCTCCGCAAATATAAATGGAAGAATTTGGTTTGAGCATTCTATTAATTTTGTTGAGCCAGCTGTCTAACCATTTTTCATAGTCCTCAACGCTCATCTCGCTAAATTTTCTTGAGTTAAAGTTTTTGGTAAGGTTATATGGTGGATCAATAAAAAGTAAATTTACAAAACTATCAGGAAGATGTTTTTCCGCTTCAAATAGATCGGAATTAATTATTTTATTTTCTATTTCTTTTGCGGAAACTAAATTAGAAACTTTTAATAATTTCTTGCCGTATTCGTTAATTTCTTGTTTACTTAGAGTGATGGTTTTATTTCGTGCGGTTCTTTTTATCTTGAGAATGTTTTGATGTTCATCTGATTTCATAGAGGAAATTTAGCGTATTTTTCTTTTATAACCTCCAATTCTTTTATTACCTGTTCAAATTTTTTAACCAATTCTTCCGACAATTCTTTGGTCCTATCGTTTAAATTATGTTCTTTAGCAAAAGCCTCAAGCTCTTCACACGTTTCTGCAATTGAATTTATACCTAAAGTCATGCTGCTGCCTTTTAATTTATGCGAATAAAAATACAGGTTTGTGCAATCTTCATTTTCATATGCAGTTTTAATAAGCTTGATCATCGTTGGTAATTCGCTGATATAAACATTCAACAATTCAGCAAAAAATTCTGCATCATTCTCTGAATTAATATCTTTAATAAATAACAGGTCTGTTTCGGAAACAACATTATTTTGCGGTTTTTTATTACAAGGTTTATCATGATTATTTTGTTTGTTATTAATCGCTTCACCCCAGTGTAATAAAATTATCTGAATTTCTTCCAACCTAATAGGTTTACTTATAAAATCATCCAACCCGGCAGCCAAGCACTTGTTCTTGACTTCCTTCATGGCATTTGCAGTCATCGCAATAATTTTTGGGCAATGTCCACCCCTGCACTCATCGCGAATGATTTCGGAAGCAGAAAATCCATCCATTTCAGGCATCAGTAAATCCATAAATATAAGATCATATGGAATCTTTCTGTTCACTTCAACAGCCTCAAAACCATTTGCCACAACATCAACTCTATAACCCATTCGCTCAAGAATTCTTTGCGCTACTTTTTGATTTACAACATTATCCTCCGCAACTAATATTTTGAGTGGAAATTTTTCAGCGAGATTTTCAACAATTTGGAATGGTTTTAGTTTTCGATTATAGACAGGTCTTAGTCTCGCACTCAGAATTGATAATATTGTATCGTATAATTGATTATGCTTAATCGGCTTAGTTAAAAATGCTGAGATGTTCAGCGACTCGACTTCTGCGGAGTAATCCTTTTTACCAACTGATGTCAGCATCACAATTGGGAGAGATTCCGCTGAATATAGGCTTCTGATTTCCTTTGCGAGCATCAATCCGTCAATTTCGGGCATCAGATAGTCAAGTAGTGCTAAATCGAATGATTCTCCACTTTTAATTATGCGAATTGCTTCTCTTGGGTCACCGGTTATAACCGATTTAATTCCCCATAGTTCGGTTTGTGCACTAAGAATTTTTCTGTTGGTTAAATTATCATCAACGATTAAAACTTTCTTACCGTTGAAAACAGGATTCTGCCCTCTGAAATAAACTTTAGATTTAGAAGTAATCGCTTCAGCATAAATTGTGAAGTAAAATGTAGTTCCCTCGTTTGGCTTACTTTCAACCCATACAGTGCCGTCCATCATCTCGACAAGTTTACGGCTTATTGCTAATCCTAAACCCGTTCCCCCATAATTCCTGGTGGTTGATGTATCTACCTGGCTGAAGGATTGGAAAAGTTTTTCCATTTTATCGGAGGGTATTCCAATACCGGTATCTGAAATAGAAAATTGGATTTTATATTTTTCATTTTCTTTCTTAACTGCCGATGCTTTTACAAACACTTCGCCATGTTCTGTAAATTTGATTGCGTTGCTTATCAAGTTAGTTAAAATTTGTCGTAATCGAGTTACATCCCCGCTGATTGTAACCGGAGTGTTATTTTCAATAAGATATGCTAAGTCTAACCCTTTCTCAGCAGCCTTAGATGCAAGAAGGTCAAGAGAATCTTCAATGCAGTCTCGCAGATCAAACGGTTGAGTTTCAAGCTCAAGTTTTCCCGATTCTATTTTAGAAAAATCAAGAATATCATTAATAACTACAAGAAGCTGATCACCACTTAATCTTATTGTCTCTACAAATTCTCTTTGATCTTCGTCCAATTCTGTATCAAGAAGAAGTCCCGTCATTCCAATCACACCATTCATTGGTGTTCTGATTTCGTGACTCATTAGCGCCAGAAATTCACTTCGTGCTCTAACAGCATTCTCTGCCAGAACTACAGCTTCATCCAATTGCTTATTCTTTTTAAGCAGCTCCTCCTTAAATTTATCTCTTTTTATTACGGCACCAAGCGTAGAAGCCATTGTAATTAGTAATGATTCTTCACTATCGGTCCAAATTCTATCGTTATGACATTCATCAAAACCGATGAATCCCCAGTACTTTTCATCCACCATTATGGGAACAAGAATAATTGATTTTATATTTCTATCTATGAATGCTTTCTTTGCATTTTCACTAAGATCTTTTACCACATATTTCATAGTTAAACCATTAGTGAAATAATCATAAAAGTCCAGTGGTTTAAATTTGCTGTACGGCAGCTTCTTTAAATTTTTGTTATTCAATTGAGAAATTGATAGATCCGCTGCCCATTCATAGCAAAGCGAAAAATACATATCCCCATTTTCAGCATCCGTCTTATGCTCGTAAATATAAACCCGATCTACTTCTGCAGATTTACCAAGTATTTCTAAAGCATCCAGGTAACTAGATTCATAATCTAATGTACTCATTAAAGCTTTTGTAGCTTCTGATATTCCTTGAAGCAGTTTATCCTTTTTCATCAGCAGTTTTTCGTTAGCTTTTCTTTCGGTTATATCTCTAAATATTGTAAGTAAATATTTATTGCCATGTAAATCATCAATACTGGTATTCGAAAATTCGAAATCAACTACTTTATTATTCCAAAGTGTAACAGATGCTTCTGTTTTTTGTTTGAAAGTATTTCTTCTAAAATTTTCTAAATACTTGCTGGTTACATGGTCGGATGAATCGGGAGAATACATTACTGATAGTGGTGAACCTTCAAGTTCAATTTTAGGTTTTCCTACCATTTCAGCATAAGCATCATTGCACATCACAATAATCCCATTCTCGTCAGTCAAGCGCATACCATCTGATGATTTTTCCCAGATGACCTTAAAGGTATTTTCTGAATTCGTTATTTTTTCTTCTAAGGATATTTCCATGTGATGCGTTGGTTAAATTTATATGGTAGCTAAACCTACTCTAATTATCATAATTTTATCAAATATTATTCCATGAAATCATATATGAAATTCTTGAATAACAAGCATTTGTTGAGGTTTAACTCTACTTAGTAGGTAATATTCAATCTAAAATCAAATCTGTATTAACTCAATAGAAATGTCAGTACTTAGAACTATTTAGAAATGTCAGTAGCTAACATAATTATTTAACACATAATGTGTTGCATTAGGGTAACGGAAGGAGGGCGTAGCCCGACTGGAGTTACCCTAATGCTGCACCTAAAGAATTCCTTCTTTTATCATCTGCCATCTTCTGATTCCATTTTCTCCATGGATGATCTTTCGGTGGCTTGTAGATCTTGTATCCTTTCTTAGTCGGTTTTTCTTTCAATTCCTCAAATGCTATTTCTTGTTTGTTAAAATATATATGCATCTGACCATTCAACCATCGGCTTACTGTTACATCTTGCTTTGGCCTTGGTAATGGTGATTCTCCTTTGAGTAATTGTATGTATCCACCATTCAGATTTATCGTATAATCATTCCTTACTTGTCGCGTTGTTTTGTAACAGAATATTTTCTCTAACTGATAACCATTTGCTGATCTATGTACGTCTGGAAGTTCTGGATTAACTGAGAATTTATCGTTAAACTCATCGGTAAAGAATTCCTTGAGATATTTGTTCGCTTCACCTATGCTCGATATACCTTCCCGCCTTAATGCCTTTATAAGTCGATCTTGCAGCGTTCTGTTAAACCTTTCAACCCTTCCCTTTGCTTGTGGCGATTTTGCAAATATCATCTCTATGCTTAATTCCTTCATTGCTCGCCCGAAATCTGTCAGTTTGCCCTCAGCATAGTAAACACTGCCTCTGTCGGTATAGATGCTTCTTGGTATTCCGTTCTTCTTTACGTATTCCCACATAGTTAACAATACATCATGTGTGTTCTCTGATAATACAAATTTCAGATACACTTTGCCCGTTGCATCATCTACACAGTTTATTAAACAACACTCAGCTCCTCGCCCCTCGAACCAATCGTGGTAACTCCCGTCAAACTGTAGCAGCTCTCCATAGCAGCTTCTTCTTTGTCTTTTTCTTCTATGCGGTCTCTTCTTTCTAAGCGATGTTGTTATTGCTTGTTGTCTTAACCATTTTCTTATTGTCTCGTGATCTACTGAAATATTGTGGTATTCAACCAACATCTCAGAAAATAATGTTGGCCCGTAATCCCAGTATTCTCTTCTGTATATATCTGTTATTTTTCTTTTCAGTTCCTCCGGGTAACCCCGGTTAGATGTTCTTCCTCTCAGCTTGTGGATTACTCCTTTCGTTCCTTCCAGCTTTAATCGTTTAATTATCCGGTAGACTTGTCTGGAACTTATTTTCAGAACTCCGGCAGCTTCTTCTAACGTTAGATTATCGCTTTCTATGCTGCTTAATACCCCTATTCTGTCTACTTCCTTTTGACTCATTGTCAGTATTCCTTCCATTTTCAGATTCTCCTTGCTTTGAGAACCCTAAATTTATTGCCTAGTTTACTGACATTTCTATTGAGTCGTATCTATGACATTTCTATGGAGTTAT
>MHAR01000052.1 GCA_001803045.1 Ignavibacteria bacterium RIFOXYB12_FULL_35_14
CCACGTGAGATAAAAGAGTAGCCTATGTATTATTATGTTTATGTCTTGCAATCAAGTAATGATAAAAATTTCTATGTTGGATATACAAATAATTTAATAAAACGAATAAATGAACATAACAAGGGGAAGGTTGAATCAACAAAATCAAGAACTCCATTAAAATTAATTTATTGGGAAGGATGTATTAGTCAAAAGGATGCACTTAGGCGAGAGAGATATCTTAAAACTGCTTGGGGAAAAAGATACATTAAGAATAGAGTAGAAGATTATCTCACGTGGTGAAGCAATATGCATTTCCGGCTGATAAATTTATTAAGGATAATGAAACAGGACTTATTTATAGATATCATATACATGAAAGTACAATCCAGAAATCTATTAAAGAAGCGATAAAAAAAGCTAAGCTATTAAAGCCTGGTTCTTCTCATACATTTAGACATTCATTCGCTACGTATCTATTAGAAAACGGTTACGATATTCGTACAATCCAGGAATTACTCGGGCATAATAGTGTTAAGACTACAATGATTTATACACATGTAGCAAATTTGGGAGGAGGAGTAAAGAGTCCATTAGACGGATGATAACAAAGATTATTAGGCGGAAAGATTATCCCTCTAAAAACTGAAATAAATTGACAGAAAATTTAGTAATTTATTATAGTTAAATTAGTTAAAGCGATTAAACCGAAATGACGAAGGATTATTAGACAGAAATTATTTCTTGCTAACAATCTAAATGGCACTGGTCTTAATCGGCTCAATTAATAGTTATACGCCATAAAATAAGAGTAAAATATGAAAACAATTTACCTTTTATTCATTTACCTTATTTTTTATTCGGTTGCATTCTCACAAACCTATTCGGGAAAATTAGTTGATAGACATAGTGGGTTACCAATACCGTATGCAAACATCGGAATTGTGAATAAAAATATCGGAACTGTATCTAATGCCAATGGAGAATTCAAGATTGAATTAAATATTAAAGAAGATAACGATACATTATTCATATCGTGTATTGGATACGAAAGAAAAGCATATTTAATTTCAAATTTTAAAAATTCCTATAGAAGTAGTGATCAAAACATAATTGAATTACAACCAAAGATCTATGCGTTAGCGGAAGTTGTTGTCAGACCAATTGGTACGAAAATCTACACTTTGGGAAATTTCTGTGAAGCAAATTCAGCCTACGGAAATGCTTTCTATTCAAAAGAACTTGGGACAGAGATTGGAGTAATAATAAAACTCCCCTATAATAAGAATATTGCATATTTACAAAACTTCAGATTTGATGTTGGTAAATTTACTTTTGACAAATTCCCAGTTCGATTAAATGTTTATAGTATGATAAATGGCAAGCCTAATGAAAATATATTGAGAGAACCAATTTTTATTGAAATAACTACAGCTGGCGAGTATATAGTAGAACTGGAAAAATATAAAATCCTAACAAATGGAGATTTCTTTATTTCATTGGAGTATTATCGGGTGGCAGATGACAAAGATGGTGAGTTAATATTTTGTGCAGTCGAAAAAGAGAATAACGGGAACGGCTATTTTAGATTAACCAGTCAAGGAAGTTGGATGCCCGAATGGGGGGCCAATATAGGATTTTCAGTTCGAGTTAAATGCGAAGAATAATTACAATTACAAATTTTCTATTAACACAAGAAATATGAGGTTATAAGTTATTATTAAGTTTGAAAGAAGTGACGATAATAATCTTTATTATTTAGCTTTAGAAGTATTGGTAATAAAGCGTATAACCAGCTTTTCTACCCGACCGCGTTTTCATTGCGGCATTGTTCAAATTTTCGGGGTTGGTGAAAAAGGTAAGCATTGCAAGTAAGTTTGTTCTATTAAATAAAGTTGTTAAAAATTTTGGCATTAGCTTTTTATTTCGGCATCGCTGTTCGGGGCGGACGGGTGAAAAGCCACGTCGTTAGGCAGTAAATGCAAAGGGAGAAATTATTATGGAAACTTTTATAATAATTATTGTAATCCTATTTTTTCTTTTCCTAATTTTTCGTAAAAAGAAAACTGAAGAAACTATAAACAACTATTCAACACAACCTGATAAAATTGGTAGCCAAAAACTACTAAATAAAGAATTATTCTTGGATCAGTTATCAGCAAATGTTCTATGTCCAAATTGTACGATTGGATTAGAACTATCAGAAGATGAAAGATCTGCAAAAAAATTTCATTGCCCTGGATGTGAGGCGTCAATTGATTTTAATTTTGATCCGCCGAAAATAAATTGCAAGGTAGAAAAGCACTTAAATTCCTCAAAGGATAATATTAAAAGTGATGATGAACTTATAAAGATTTGCAATCGAGTAAGCAAGGACATTCTCTTAGGAGAAAATGTCAAAACAGAGTGGAAAAAGGATAATATTAAAAGCGATGATGAACTTATAAAGATTTGTAATCAAGCATACGAGAACATCCTTTTAGGAGAAAAATTAAAAACAGAGTGGAAAAATGATATCTTAATTGCTTTGAAAAGTAAAAATGTTGTGGCACGTAGATCGGCAGCGCTAGCATTAGAGGCCTATGAAAGTCCTGAGGTTATTTCGGCACTTGAAGAGGCACTTGCGGATTCAGATAAAGCTGTCCGTGATTATGCTGAAAACTCATTAATAACATTAATTAAAGAAAATGATGAAATTCAGAATGCATTAACTATTTTAAATGAGACATTTTCAGGATTTAATGAGGAGACTATAGCTAAATCCAAAAAACAAATAGATGATGCTCTTGATTTAATAACTTCTAAATGTGAGTATGGCAATAAAGTGTTATTAGACCGGCTATACCAAAATATGGAATTAGTAAGAAGTGAAGGTCAAACCTTTTTAACCAGTACCCCTGACTTTGTGGGTGACGAGTGGTATAGAAAACAACGGATTTTAAAGGCATTTAGCAGAAAACCCACAAAGAATATAGTTCAAGAACTAATATTGCTTTTAAATGTTCGGTCAAAAGTATCACAATATTATAGTGTTCTTCAACCTACGATAGCAGAAGTATTAGGTGAAATTGGGGATAAACAGGCTATTGAACCTTTGTATGACTGCTTTAATAGTGATAACGTTTTTAGTGAGTCCAGAATTGCGATAAGTGTAGCCCTTCAAAAACTTACAGGAAATGTACTACTTGATCCTAGACTTATCATTGCTGAAGCAGACAAAAAGTTAGAGGTAGGAGATAAGGAAGCTGTGTTACCACTACTAGAACAAATTGATTCTAGTATGTTTAATAGCTTAAGTGCACGAGATAAGTATTATATTTGGTATTTACGCGGGCTTGTTTACAGGGCACAGGGGGACAAAGAGAAAGCAATTGAGAGTTTTCAATCAAGCCTTAATTACTTCAATGCTCCAGAAGCCGCTGCTCATTACCGTTTGAAAGAACTTTTGTCAAAATAATACTAATTTCTATTGTAAAGATTTTAAAGGTGGTGTCTAACCTCTTTAATAATTAAAAAGTCAAGGGGATAATAAAATCCCACGACAAAAATGTTTTGAAAAAAAATAGTTCTTTGATATACTGAACAACACTAATTTCTAACAACGAATAATGCCTTTAATATCTATAAGATAAATGGCAAACCAAACCTCTTTAGGGACTTATCTCGCCAGGGCGGGATTATACCGGTAGGGACCGATATTATTCCAGATATAATTTAGGCATACGCGTAGTTACCCAATCCAGCGCAAGGATTATGCTTGGAAGCAAATCAGTTAGGCGTCCGGGCTTACTACGCGTGGCCATTGTAAAGACTTCTTATGTTCTAGTTCTTGACCTTTGAATTTATTGTTTGGGAATCCATCCCTTCGGGAAAAGTTAGATTTATATTTAAGTACGAAATAGACGATTTCAGCAATTTCCTTAGCTATTATAGTCTTAGCTATTTGTTTGTTTTTCTTTCTTAGCAGAGAGCTGTGGTATTTACGTATAACTGGATAATACTGCACTGCATGAATGGCAGCATCGGAGAAAGCGACTTTAAGATATTTGTTACCGTCTTTAGAGGAACGTTGCTTAGATTTACCACCGGAGTTACGGGCAGAAGGAACAAGACGGCAATACGAGAAAAAATTTTTAACATCCGGAAAACGGTTGATGTCGTCGATTTCGAGCAAAATAGTGAAAGCATTCATCTTACCGATACCTGGGATCCAGAGTCCCGCCAAGGAGGGATTGAATGTCATCATTAGGGATTAGATAAGGATAAAGTTGTTTTTCAAGATCGAGCATTTGTTCGTTGAGCAGAGCTTCAACTTCGGTTAATTGTTCATACTGAAATTTAGGAATACCGGAGAGTTGAGTTGGAGAATCATAGTTATACTTCGCAAGCAAAAGCTGCATAGAGTTAGTAACTGAAGTGTGCCGCTGAACTATTTTAAGTCTAGCACGAAGAGCATCACGAAGCATACGCTTTTCGTTGGATATTTTATGAGCAGATGGAATAAAATTCATTCGAAGAAGTTGAGCAAGGGTGTGAGCGTCTACTTTATCGGTTTTAACTTTAGCATAAGCAATAGCTTTGACATATTTAGCATGAGCAAGGATCATAGGAATGTGAAGGGAAGAAAGAAGATCGTTGAGCCAATACCATGTCATAGTTGATTCAACAGTAGTAAGATTTTCGTTACCGAGATCAGAGAAATACTGAACGAAGTTATGTTCAACATTTTTTATATCTGCTTGCTTAACAATGTTTCCTGAAGAATCGACGGTAGTCAAGTAAGAAGTGAATTTATGAAGATCAATACCTGTGTAGTACATTTGATACCTCTAAAGTTAAAGTTTTGAATTATGAACAAACTTAACTTTTTACTTATTGGAAATATCAAGCCAATCAAGCGGACGCCGTTTTTCAGTGCGGCATTGTTCTAATTATTGTGTTTGGTTTACAAAACTTGGTTGCTTTTTTAAGTAGGTTGTTCTAAAAAATATTTTTAATAAATAAAATGTTGTTGCTGTTATTCGGCATTCTTGTTCTGGGGCGCCGCTTATCGGCAACGTCGTTATATAGCTCTCTTAATTAACAATATTTACCAATAAATTATTCAGGGGTTCAAATGAAAAAAGTAATATTTTTAATAATATCTTGCTTCTTAATTGTAAAACTAAATGTCTCTCTAATTTATGGTCAATACGACCAAAATTGGGAGAGATTATACAACGATGAAAAAATTTCAGTTATTAAAAAAACGACAGACCAGAATATCTTGGAAAATGCTGCTCAACACGAGAAATTTGATGATCTCCGAGTAATTGCAACTGAAAAGCTGACTTCCCAATCAATTCTTTCAAGAATAGCTTTAGAAGATATATCTCCATTTGTTCGTATTGCTGCTGTAAAGCATATTATAGATAAAGATCTACTTAAAAAAATTTCATTAAATGACCGAGACAATAAAGTCCGTGAAACAGCAAGATATAAATTAATGAATGAGGCAGAACTCATTAAGATTGCAACAAGTAATTACCCAATAGAACAAAAGAAATTAGCTGTAAGTGTACTCCAAAATAATAAGGAACTATATAAAATTATAAAAAGCGACAAAGATGCATCTTGGGAAAGTTTGTCATCTATCGCGGCATCTAATATAAACGATCAAACCATACTTGAAGAGATTGTTAAAAAAGATAGGCGCTATGATGTGCGGATGAAAGCGGTTAAAAATCTAAATAATCAGAATTTGCTTCAGAAAGTAGCATTAAATGATTCCAGCAGCTATGTTCGTGAAGCTGCTATTGCTAAAATTACCGACCAGGAATTCTTAAAAAAGATTATTAAGGATGATAACAAGCCTCTGCGCTTCGATGCCTTACGAAGCTTGAATGATGAAGACCAGACATTTCTCATAGATATTGCAAAAAATAATAAGGCACAGTATATGCGTCTTTATGCAGTTCATAAAATAGATGACCTCAAAGCGCTTGAAGAAATAGCATTGAATGACGCATGGCCGCAAGTGCAGATAGATGCTATCCAAGGGATAACAGAGAGAGATATTTTGGAAAACATTATTAAGAAGCCACTATGGCCCGACGTAATTGTGGCAGCAGTAAGGAAATTAAATGATGGGAATGTTATAGCAGACTTAGCAAAAAATCACCCTCATATACTTGTACGCGATGATCTGGAACGATTGAATATTAAATATATAAGTGGAGTATTACTTGATGCAAATAAAAAGCCCCTAAAAGGAATGATTGTGTATCTTATCCCAATGGAAGATGGAAAAATGAGAACAAGCTATCAAATAGAAAAAGGAAGGATTATAGGAGTTACTAATCCAAGCACAATATCTTCCTCAAACGGAGAATTTACTTTATCAATAACACTTAAAATGTATCAAGAATTCAATACGTTTACACTGGGATTTATAGAAGAACAAACAATTAATCAACTTAAAACACCAGATGGCAATGGAATTCAGGTAAAATTTATAGGCAATGAGATACAGCATGTCGATTTGGGAGAAATTTATACAGAATTTTGATTATTGCACTTTAAGACTATGGAATTTTTGATGCTGGATTTTTGAAACTATCCCAACACTACGTATGTGGTGAAGAGAATATTTTAATTGCGGATGGAATGGTTTGAGCCGGAAGTTATGAAGTTACCTTTAATCAGTTCATCTACCAAGTGGAGAGTATTTTACAGAATAATTACAGGAATGATATTGTTAAGATGAGAACGCCATATAACAAGTGCTTCAACCCGACAGAGTCCGTTAGCTAACGGATCGCACTCGGCAACTTTGATATTTTAATGTTTGGTGCTCTCCGCCTGAGGCGGGCAGGCTGTTTCGGTGGCATTTCCATTCAAGGTAGTCTTGCTATGAAAGTTTTTTCCAAATATAAAATTTATTTAATAAAAGCTGCAATGCTGTCCGTCAGTTGACGGATGGGCGACGGCTTAAAAACAACATCGTTAAGCACCATCAAATCAAAATCAGAAAGGAGATTTAAATGATAAGAGCAAAACGGCCCGTAGCATTTTGGGTTATTGTTGTGTTTCTTGTTATAACATTGGTATTTCTGCTTATGGGGCAGACAATGGCTGTAATCAACTATGATTTTGCAGTCCAACTTGGGTTACAAGAAAGTGTAAATCAGATAAGTGAATTTGGAGTGCAAGTCGGCCGTGCATTTGGTGTAGGCGACACTCTCGTCTATATGCCCGTTATGGTTATTTCTCTGGTTGGACTGTTCCTGAGAAAGCATTGGGCACTCTTAACTACGGCAGCAGTAATGGGAATATCAGCTTATTGGGCTATTACGTGCATCTTCCTGCTGATATTTCTAAAGGGTGTACCCGACTATTATCTCGCCCCAGGTTTGGAGTACTGGTTACTTATGGGTTCCTACGTAATTTTTGGTGTGTGGGGATTGCTTTATCTGATATTCAGAGGAGATAGACTAATCAAACGAGGTACATAGTGTCTAACAACTCTATTCGACCAACATGTCAGCAAAGGCGGTTGATATCACCCGTTATATCACTAAAAAGAAAGGAAGTAGAAGGATGCGAATAAAGCACTAAGGTGCAACGCGCGGCAGCTTGCCAGCTGCGCAGTTATACTCTTTTTGATGTGGTACATAAAACTTTTAACTTTGAAAAGTATTTTCGGGTGCCGGTTGACAAGTTAGTACCCAACCCCGTCAGGTCCGGAAGGAAGCAGCGGTAAGTATGCGGCTTGGGTAATCGGCTACCCGATTTTATTTATAAGCTTTTGCAGGAATTAAAAATTCTAAAACACCTCGAGTCATTTTAACTTTTCCATCAAAGGAAATCCTTGCAATCATTCCCTTCTTAAAATCTATATTTGCACCAGAAGATGATATTAGATTTGAGACATGAGCTGAAAAGTCAGGTTCATGACCGACAAATGCCATGTCATTTCCCATTATTTCATTAGCAATATCAATTATATCGTCAGTTTTTCCACCAAAGGCCAATCTTTTATCCATTATGATTTTGCCTGTAATTTTGTAAACTATAGCAATGATTTCTGCAGTTTGAACAGCCCTAATAAGCGGAGAAGAAATTATGTGTGAAAAATTTGGTATTAAAACTTTCCAACCTTCTGCTGCTGTTTTTATTTTCTGCTCACCTTCAACTGTAAGTTTTCGATCAAAATCTTTTTTATGTGTTGATGCTTTTTCAGCATCACCATGTCTAATTAAATAAATGTTCATAGTTCACAAAAATTATTGTAATATAATTATGAAATTCCAATAGATCTTTTTCTAATTCTTCTCCAGCTTCAGAACCAATGAGCTTTTCCCATTTTTCTTTTGATTCAAACTCAAGTTCAACAAAAAGGGAATATTTAATTTCTAAGAGCGGATTACTTTCAACCGAACCGATAGCTAAATCTTTTCCAATTAGTTTAGAAAAATATTTTACTAAGAAGTTCTTAAAGTGAATAATTACCTCTTCATCGTTAGTCTTTTTCAGGAAAACAAGAGCTTTATACATAAGAAATCTTAAATAATTGAGGTAATGATTTATTCCTGGTATCTATCGTAATTGCGGCTTTTGAATTTTAAAATCAAAATCGGCGATTTCTTTATAAACCAAACTATCGAACAATGATTGATTACTGCGATATGCCTTTTCTAAATGATTTAAAACAAAAATATCGTCTTTAACATCCAATTTATATTTTTTTGGAACGAGGATTTGCGTTTTAATCGTATCCTGAGAAATGAAATTGATGGTTTGATTGAAACGATTTTTTAATGTTTTTAATTCCGCAAAGCTTCTATAAACCAAATTGATGGAATTGTCTATTTTTTTGTAGAGCGATACTCTTGAAAGGCTCAAGGTATCTTTAGTAATAAATTTCTCAATTAATTTGAGAAGCTTTAAGTCTTGTAATTCCATAACTTCAAAAGATAATTTGCCGTTCAGTGATTTATCAATTAAATAACAATTCGACGTCGAATCGTAAATAGCTAGACGATTGTAAACCGGATTCGGATATTCAAGCAAAACAGAAAAATATTTGATGCTGTCAATGTAAAAGCTGTCAAGTTCAAGTGAATTATAAAGAATATTTTCTCCCATCTGAAGATCCATCAGACCGAATAAGGAATCATTAGCTTTCTTGTTTCCATTAGCGGCATTAACAACTAATTCTTGAAGTGCATTGCCGGTTAAGACTTGTGGTTCAACAATTTCACTTTCGAAACAACCAGATATGGCAAGTATCGCTGCAGCAATTATTAAATAGATTCGTTTCATTTTATTTTAATTTTAAAGATTGCAAGAAAAAATAACAATTATTTTTGATTTAACTGTTATGACAGTCAGAGGAAATTAAAGAGGGGAAAATGAATGTTAGTTACACAAAATATGTTCAATCAACTTTAAGGAGAATTTTCATCAAAATATTTTTTAATTAGGTTGGCTTTCTGTTTTCCGACAAGCGAAATTAATTTGGCGTGATCGGTATTTTTTATTGCCGAAAAACTGCCAAGCTCCTTTAGCAACTTTTGTGCAGTGGAAGAGCCAATTCCTTTTATATTGGTCAACTCGGTTTTGATTGTTCTCTTTGATCTTCTTTTTCGATGAAAAGTGATCGCAAACCGATGCGCTTCATCACGAATTTTTTGTAACAATTTTAATCCCGAAGACGTTTTAGAAATTGATGCTGGTTCGGATTGGCCAGTTAAATAAACTTCTTCCAAACGCTTAGCTAATCCAATGATAGTGAAGTTTTTTATCCCCAAGTCTTTTATGGATTCGATAGCACTTGAGAGCTGACCTTTTCCACCATCAACCATTATTAAATCCGGAAGCTTATCTTCACCTTGTACAACTTTAGTATATCTCCTTCGAATAACTTCCTGCATGCTCAGAAAATCATCAGGACCGGAAACGTCCTTAATGATATATTTTCTGTAAAGGCTTTTCCTCGGTTTACCATCTTCAAATACAACTAAACTTGCAACTGTATCTGTTCCCTGCAGATTCGAAATATCAAAGCATTCAATTTTCTTAGGAAGATTCGGCAATCTCAAGTCTCTTTGCAAAGCTGAAACCGAATAAGAAACTTGTCCTTCGTTTTTCATTTTCTGAATTTGAATTTCCTTCAATTGAAGGAGAGCATTCTCTGAACACATTTTAATTAATGATCTTAAATTGCCTCTTTGTGGAATAGTAAGTCTAACTTTTCTATTTGCATTACGAGATAACCATTCCGATAAAATTTCGAGATCTGTTGGTTCAACCTCCACAACAATTTCTTTAGGAATATCTGTAAAATCTGTGTAGTAAAATTTTATAGCTGCCGAATAAATGTTAGCTAATTCTTCACCTTCTTCGATGGCTAAACGTAATTGCTTTTTGCCAACAAGTTTTCCGTTCCTAACATTAAAAACAGAGCAGGCTGAATCTTTACCCTCGTAAGTAAGGGCAATGATGTCTCTGTCTTCAAAATCATCGCTGACAACTTTTTGTTTTGAGGAGATAATTTTTAATTGTTCCATTCTATCGCGCAGCTCTGCGGCTTTTTCAAATTCAAGTAATTCAACTAATCTTTTCATCTTATCATTTAAATCATCAATAAGATCATCAGTTTTTCCTTTAAGGACTTTAACAACTTCACCGACCATATCGCCGTAATCTTTTTCTGAAATCAAACCTTCGCAAGGTCCATCACACTTTTTGATGTGATAATCAAGACACACTTTAAATTTTTTCTTACCAATACTTTCCTGAGTTATGTTCAATTTGCAGCTTCTAATTTTGAACAGCTGGTTTATCATTCTCAACGAATTCTTCATACTGCTTACGCTAGTGTAAGGCCCAAAGTATTTCGAACCATCTCTAATCAATCTTCTTGTTGGATAAATTCTTGGGTATGGTTCGTTTGTAACTTTTATGAAGGGAAATGATTTGTCATCTTTAAGATTAACATTATATCTTGGTTTAAGTTCTTTTATTAAATTATTCTCAAGTACTAGAGCTTCAACTTCATTATCGGTTACAATTAGTTCCAAGTCATAAGTTTTACTTATAAGCGCTGCAGTTTTAGCGGATTGATTCACACCAGTGAAGTAAGAGCGAACGCGGCTTTTTAAATTGATCGCTTTTCCAACATAAATAACTTTGCCTTTATCATTTTTAAATTGATAAACGCCAGGATTATTCGGAAGATTTTTAAACTTAGATTCTAAAACAGAATTCATGTTTTATAGATTTATTAAATGATATTAGGTAGAAAGATGAACCTTTCTTAAGGTAAGGCTAATTTAAGAAACGGAATAAGAAAATGAAAAGTCTATTTTTCAGGAAGAATTTGATTTTTGGCTACCACAACAATTCCGCTTTCAGTTACCGTGAATTTTTTCTTGTCACCCTCCAGATCAAAACCAATTTCGTATCCTTCCGGAATATCGACATTCTTATCAATGATTGCACGCCGGATTCTGGTATGCCTGCCGATTTTACAATTATTCATAATAATCGAATCAGTAATGTATGCAAAGCTGTTAACTTTAACATTAGGACCGAGCAATGATCTTTCTACAAGTCCACCGGAAACTATTGAACCGTCACAGATCAATGAATTAAGAGTTCTACCAACTCTTTCACCTTCATGGGAAACAGTTTTTGCAGGAGGAAATTGGAATTGATAAGTTCTCATTGGCCAGGACAAATCGTAAAAATTAAATTCAGGTATAATACTTATTAAATCCATACTTGCTTCGTAGTAGCTCTCAATTGTTCCTATATCTTTCCAGTAAGGTTTTTGCTTTTTATTCTCATCATAAAATTTATATGCTGCCACATTCATTTTAGATTGTACCATATAAGGTAAAACATCCTTTCCAAAATCGTGTGCCTTTAGATTTTTGGATTCCATCTCTATGAGAATATCTCTTAAACCTTGAGCATTGAAAACGTAAATTCCCATATTAACGAAAGAAAATCCCGGTTGATCGGGGATTTCAGGCGGAGCAACTGGTTTTTCAACAAAAGAATTTATTGCATAATTATCGTCAACAGAGACAACTCCAAATCTGGTAGCTTCTTCCCGAGGAACTTCAATGCATGCTATTGATAGATCCGCTTTTGTATCAACATGGTATTGAAGCATCTTGAGATAATCCATCTTGTAAATATGATCTCCGCTTAAGAGCAAAACCCAATTAAATTTTTTATTATCCGAAAATAAATTCATGTTCTGATAAATTGCGTTTGCCGTTCCAAGGTACCAATCATTATTCATCTTTCGCTGGGGTGGAACTGAATAAATAAATTCTCCGAGTTCGGGATTAAAGATGCTCCATGCTTCAAAGATGTGCTGGTTGAGAGAATCAGATTTGTATTGAACAAGGACATAGATTTTTCTTAACCCCGAATTAAGGCAATTGGATAACGCAAAATCTATTATTCGATACTTACCGCCAAATGGAACTGCCGGCTTTCCTCTGTGTGCTGTTAACGGATAAAGTCTTTCGCCTTGACCTCCTGCTAAAAGCATTGTAACTGTATCTCTAAGAATGGACGAACCAGGGAATGTCATAAATTCACCTCAATTTCTATAGAAATATATAGAATTATGATTTGATTGGCAATTTGATAAGTTGTTAAATTAGTATAAGATTAAAAAATTATGATGATAAAAGAAAAAATTCTCGGCATCACCCTGTTTTCACTGTTCATGTCCATAGGCTGGTTAACAGGGATTTCTCCTTTGAAAACAAGCTTAAAAACAAGTCGCGAAGCATCTTTATCAATAAAGAGAATGTTTGCCAATGGTCCTGTCATAAACATTAATAGCGATTATGTATCATCGAATCAATATAAAATTGATGTTTGGCATTATGATTTAGATCTTGATCTTTATCCAAAAGAAAAGATGCTAAAAGGAATTGCTGAAATCACCGGTATAATTTTACAACCTGAAATTGATAGAATTGATCTGAATTTTTATGACAACCTGACAATAAAAGAACTTACATTAAACAGTTTATCTGCAAGATTTGAAAATGAAGGGACAAGACTTTCTGTGTTTATTGAAGGTTCAAGGATTGATACATTTAAATTAAAAGTAATTTATGAAGGAACACCTAAACGCACCGGATTATCGGCATTTGTGTTTGGCGAAATAAACGGAATGTCTGCCGTTTATAATTTGAATGAACCGTCCTACGCATCAGCTTGGTTCCCTTGTAACGATATTCCTTCTGACAAAGTGCTGCTCGATATGAGAATTACAAATGATTCATCTCAAACCTCAGTATCAAATGGTGTTTTGGTTAGTAAAGAATTAAATCGGGACAGAATGACTTATCACTGGAAAACGTACTACCCAATTTCAACATATTTAATTTGTTTATATTCATCCACGTATGCGGAGTTTGGAGACAAATATATATCAGCAACCGGGGACACAATGCCCATACAATACTATGTTTTTCCAAATCATTTAGAAGAAGCAAAAATTGATTTTAAGGATACACCTAAGATGATTGAATTCTTTGCCAAAACTTTTGGTGAATATCCTTTCCTGAAAGAAAAATATGGCATTGCTGAATTCCTCTGGCAGATGGGTGCAATGGAGCATCAAACAATTACAGGAATAGGAAGCAGCTTTATTGGCGGTAAAAATTTTTTTGAAGATGTATATGTTCACGAACTTGCTCATCACTGGTGGGGCAATGCTGTTGGTCCTGCATCCTGGAAAGATATTTGGCTAAATGAAGGTTTCTCGACTTACAGCGAAGCACTTTATGCGGAATCAAAATCCGGCAATGAAGCCCTGCAATCAAAAATGCTGAGTAAGTTCTCCGATGAGTTTTCAAGTATACTCTATGATCCAGGAAAAAATCTCTTCGGCACAACTGTTTATGATAAAGGCGCATGGGTTTTACACATGCTGCGTTGGGAAGTTGGTGATTCAATATTCTTTGATATACTAAAAACCTACTTTGAAATGTATAAGTACAGAAGTGCCTCGACAAGTGATTTTATTCGTGTTTGCGAAAATCTTAGCAAGAGAGACTTAAGCAAATTTTTTAATCAGTGGGTTTACAGCGGGAATGAAAATATTCAACTGGACTATAAATGGATAATAAAAAAGGATTCTAATCATAAGAATTTGATTATCTTACACTTAATTCAGAAACAGGAAAAATATCCTGTGTTTGAGTTTAAATTAGAAGTGATGCTTGAGTATGATAATCAAAAAAGTTTTTCCAAAATTTATAGTGTGGATAAAAGAGAAAAACGAATCGAAATTATACTTGATGAGAGACCAAACCAACTTATTCTCGATCCGGATAACTGGCTGCTTGCAAATATTAAGGACAGGAACAGTTACGAAAATTAAGAACACGCGTTACGTATCATATAAAGTTTTGGAGACTTGTAGCAAAGATATACTTTTGGGACAGTGGACTAAAGTCCATAGTCATTGTGTTATTGGGCTAACCCCAGCCTTTCACAAAGTGATGGCTATGCCAAAGGCTGGGGTTATTGAATCCACAACTCTCTTTTGGGCTTCAGCCCACATTTGTGAATTATTCACATCCATACGCAAGGAGAGTTAATAACTGACTTTTATTTTCAGATTTCCTTTAGCTAACTTTAATTAAATAATCATTAAAAGTTGTGGAAGATACTTACCTATTTATTTCTGATATTCATTTAGGTTTACAATCCAAAGAAACCGAGAATAAAAAAGAACGACTTCTTGTTGAGTTCTTGAATTCAACTGCTCTAAATTGTAAAGAATTGTTTATAGTCGGTGATCTTTTTGATTTTTGGTTCGAATATAAACGTGTTTATCAAAAAGGATTTTTTAGAACTTTGACTGCACTCCAAGATTTAACTGAGAAGGGGATTAAGATTCATTATTTTATTGGTAACCATGATTTTATGCACCGTAATTTTTTTGTAGATGAAATCGGGGCGTCGCTTTATGAAAACCCCATTGAGGTAACTTCAAACGGTAAGAAATTTTTTATCGGTCACGGAGACGGTCTTGTTAAAAATGATTATGGATATCTCGTTCTAAAAAAAGTTATGAGAAATAAAGGTATTCAAAAACTTTTTTCACTCATTCATCCTGATCTTGGAATTGGTTTAGCGAGTTCAACAAGCAAAGGTAGCCGAAGCTATACTTCTAAAAAAGATTACGGTGAAGTTGATGGATTATTTGAAGCGGCTAAAAAACAAATTGATAACGGTTTTGATTATGTTGTATTCGGTCATCTACATAAAAGAATTCAACAGAAGTACAAGGATGGTTATTATATAAATTTGGGTTCATGGCTCGACAAACCTTGTTACGGAATTTTTAGGCAAAACAATTTTAAAATAGTTGATCTTTAGAAAAATGGCCAAGAATAAACTCTCAAATTTCGATTTCAATAAATATTTCAGCAGCGTTTCGGCGCGCACGAAGAAAAATGTTGGCAACAAAAAGAAAAGGGGATTAATTTTCGGTACAATTGCTTTTTTAATCGTTGTCTTTATCATTTACATTATTATTGGACTGCCTTCTCTTGAGGAATTAGAAAATCCTAAACCCCAGCTTGCAAGTAAGGTATTTACTGTTGATGGTGAACTTCTCGGCCAATTCTATTTCGAAAATCGAATTGAAACCCACATAGGTAGCGTTCCAAAATATCTTGTTGATGCTTTAATCTCAACTGAGGATAAGGGCTTTTACGATCATTGGGGAGTTGATATGTCAAGGTTTGCAAAAGCAATGATAAAAAATGTTTTTACTTTTTCCCGGGAAGGTGCAAGCACAATTACTCAGCAGCTTGCAAAAAATCTTTATAAGCTTAAAGGAAGAAATGAAAATTTCTTTGATGTTGGAGTTAGAAAAATTCGTGAGTGGATAACTGCTGTTCAAATTGAAAGAACCTACACTAAAAATGAAATTATAGAACTCTATCTGAATATTTCATACTTTGGAAGAAGTGCCTATGGAATTGAATCTGCTTCAAGAGTTTACTTTGATAAAAGTACATCCGAATTAACACTACCTGAAGCGGCGATGTTCATTGCTTTGTTAAAATCTCCTGAATACTATGATCCTGTTAAGAAAGGAGAAAATGCAATAAGACGAAGAAATCTTGTTATGCATAACATGGTTAGAAATGACAAGCTGAGTGAATCTGAATATCAAATATTGAAAGAACAGCCGATTACGTTAACTTCTGAGCGAATCGGTGGAGCACGATCAATTGCGCCCCATTTTATGGAATATTTACGTCAGCAATTGGAAGCGAAGGCAGATAAGTATGGCTACAATTTATATATGGATGGTTTGAATATCTACACTACACTTGATTATAAAATGCAGAAAAATGCAAATCAGGCTGCAAGTGAGCATTTGAAAGAATATCAGGGACTATTTAATAAAAACTGGAAGTGGGATAAAAACCAAAGTCTTCTTACCTCACTGATTGATAAAGCAATAAAAAATTCCCAACAATATAATCTGGCATATTCATCCCAGGATAAAGCAAAAGTTTATAATAGATTAAAGTACGATCCAAAATTTATTGACTCGGTGAAGATGGCAGAGACAACCATTCAAGTGGGATTTGTGGTGATTGATCCAACTAACGGCGAAATTCGAGCAATGGTTGGTGGTGAAAATCAGATTTTTGGCAGGGGTTTAAACCATGTTACTGGAATTAGAAGACAGCCTGGATCTTCTTTCAAACCAATAGCTTATGCTGTGGCTGTTGATAATGGATATAGCCCTGCATATACATTGCTCAATCAAAAGTTTAATTACAATGGCTGGTCTCCTGATAATTCAAATAACGACTATAGTGGCTATATGACTTTGCGGCAAGGTCTTGCCAACTCAGTGAATGTAATTGCCGGAAGATTAACGATTGGAGTAATTGCTCCCCCCAGTCAAGTAGTCAAATTCGCACGAAGGATGGGCATTAGGTCTGAGCTCAATCCTTATCCTTCTATTGCACTTGGAACTTCAGAAGTTACACCATTAGAATTAACATCTGCATTTGGAACCTTTGCCAACAATGGTGTGCATTTTAATCCTATTTCTATAACAAGAATTGAGGATAAAAATGGTATTGTGCTTGCAGATTTTCTGCCCGAATATAAGGAAGCGTTAAGTCCGCAAACCGCTACAATCATGGCCGATATAATGCAGGATGTAGTTAATTATGGAACAGGTGCAGGAGTAAGAAGATATTTCCATCGCCCTGCAGGCGGAAAAACTGGAACAACCCAAGATTTTGCCGATGCATGGTTTGTTGGTTTTACTCCCCAGTTTGTCGGTGGTGTTTGGGTTGGATTTGATGATCACAGAATTAAATTTACTGATTGGTATGGGCAAGGAGCCAAAGCTGCCTTACCAATTTGGGCAAAGTTCATGGAAAAAACTCACAAGGAATTAGAATTGCCTTTAAAATATTTTGATCTGGCATCAGGCGTCGAAGTCGTTAATTTTTGTGTTGGTACTATGGAACTCGGTGATTCGAGAATAGCCGGACCAAATTGTCCAAATATTATTACCGATCTCGTTATTAGTAAATACATGCCCCAAGAATGTGAACTTCATAAGCATGGAGTAGTAATAAAACCGGAAGATAAAAAAGGTGATATTGGATGGTAGTTATTTTAATTTTGAATTGAGAACTAAAATTTTTCATTTTTCATTTCTAATTTTTAATTGACTTGCCGAAGTGGTGGAATTGGTAGACACGCACGGTTCAGGGCCGTGTGGCAGCAATGTCATAGGGGTTCGAATCCCCTCTTCGGTACAAATCACTGACGAAATTCGTTGACACTTTGGGGTAACCTTAGCTTGGTGTTTATTTCGCTTTGGCGAGTAGGATTCTTATACAAGATTAATTGCGGCAGAGTTTCCCTTCAAGCACCATTCAAAAATTCAAATGAAAAATAATAAAATGACTTGCAGGTTATCTCATTTATCAAGGCGGCTTACCTGAAGTCGAAGCTTTTATTAAGAAGTTTAGGAAATAAATAAGAGAAACCTTCAAGGTCGCATTTAAAGACCTTGAAGGTTGCCCTTTAAAGAAATTGTCTGTTAAAAGCACATAAACATTAAGCGACTTTCGACGTTTTATTTGCAACCAAGTAACCTTCGAGCTCATTATGGATGAAAGCTTCAAAGTCGCAATTCAACGTTTATTTTGAATGCTCGATCATTTTAGTTGAGCATCGAAGATGGATCTGTTTGTAGCTAATTGTTAAAGCAGCAATTTGGGCTCCATCGGAGCGACCGGTTTTATTCAATCCATTCAAATAAATATTTCTGATCATATTCTATTCCAAATTTCTCCAAGAGCTCAAGATATTCCTCTTTGAATGTTCTCTTTTTATGATGCAACTCTTGGTTTAGAATGTATTTTATTACAGAATCAATTTGACTTTTGGAATAAGAAAATGCACCGAATCCAACTTGCCAATTAAATATACCTTTTATCAATCTATTATCGTTTATAAACTTAGAGGAAATTGCTTTTATATCTCTCGTTAAGTCTGAAATGCTAATATCCGGTTTCATACCGACTAATACATGCGTATGATCCGGCATGCAGAAAATTGCAAGCATTTTTTGATTGCGGTTTTGAACGATGCCGGTAATGTATTTGTGTAGTTCCTCACGAATAGATTTTGGGATAAGGTTTGGTCTTCCTTGAACTGCAAAAACAATGTGGATATAGATTTGGGTGTATGTGTTTGCCATGATTATTTCCCTCTAATTTAATTAACTGGTCGCTCCGATGGAGCTATTTAAAATTATTAAATAATATTTTACAAACAGGTTGTCCCTCTGGGACTCAATTTTCATACAAGGGCACCATTTTTCAAGTAATTATTCTGCAACCTCGAAGTTTTTTAGAATTATTAAATATTAATTCTACTAACAGGTCTTCCCTCTAGGACTCAAATTAAATTTTTATTATTTGTACAAACAAGTCATCCCACTGGGATTCGAATTAAAACTTGAAATGATTATATCAAATCAAAGTACAAGCTCCGTAGGAGCTATCTGTTTGTAACATCCATGACCAATTTAGAAATTAAGCTCCGTAGGAGCGACCTAACTCCTTGTCAAATGCCTATATTTAATCCTATGCGGTTGATCAGCCCCAATACCCAGTCTTTCTTTCCGCTTTTCTTCATACTCCGAATAATTACCATCGAACCAAACAACCTTACTTTCACCCTCAAATGCTAAAATGTGCGTAGCGATTCTATCCAAAAACCACCTATCGTGACTGATGACTAAAACACATCCCCCATAATTTTCTATTCCTTCTTCAAGCGCACGCAACGTGTTTACATCGAGATCATTTGTTGGTTCGTCAAGCAAGATTACATTAGCTCCTTGCTTTAACATCATAGCAAGATGAACACGATTTCGTTCACCGCCGGAAAGTAAACTTACTTTTTTCTGTTGATCTGGTCCGGAGAAATTGAATTGTGCAACATAAGCACGGGAGTTAACCTTGCGATTTCCAAGCATTACTGTGTCCTCACCGCCTGAAATCAATTCCCAAATGTTTTTTTCAGGATCAAGAGCATCTCTTGTTTGATCTACATAAGAAAGTTTTACAGTTGAGCCGATTTTAATATTACCGGAATCCGGTTTTTCTAACTCAGTAATCATTTTGAAGAGTGTGGTTTTGCCTGCACCGTTGGGACCGATTATTCCAACCACCGCACCGGGAGGAATAGAAAAGGTCAATTCATCCATCAGAATATTCTCGCCGTAAGCTTTGCTGACTTTTTCACATTCAATTACAACATCTCCAAGCCGTTCAGCAATTGGAATATAAATCTCCAGTTCCTTCTGACCTTTCTCCTTTTCCTGCTTTAGAAGATTTTCGTATGAAGTGATTCTCGATTTTGATTTTGCATGCCGTGCTTTCGGGCTCATCCTAATCCATTCAAGCTCATGCTGAAGAGTTTTCTGCCGTTTACTTTCTTGTTTCTCTTCAACTCGCAAGCGCTCCTGTTTTTGCTCAAGCCAGGAGGAATAATTTCCTTTCCAAGGAATTCCTTCACCGCGGTCAAGCTCGAGAATCCATCCTGCAACATTATCAAGAAAATACCTGTCGTGAGTAACTGCTATTACTGTTCCCTCATATTTCTGAAGATGATGTTCAAGCCATGCAACTGTTTCAGCATCAAGATGGTTGGTTGGTTCATCGAGCAAAAGTATATCGGGCTTTTGAAGTAGCAGCCTGCACAATGCGACTCTTCTCCGTTCGCCGCCGGAAAGGACTTTAACTGAAGTATCTGCCGGAGGACAGCGCAGTGCATCCATTGCCATCTCGAGCCGGGAATCTAAGTCCCATCCGCCCATTGCTTCAATCTGTTCCTGCACCTCACCTTGCTTTGCAAGAAGCTTGGTCATTTCGTCATCATCCATCGGTTCAGAGAATTTTGCATTTATTTCTTCGTATGATTTTAACAGATCGACAATTTCCTGCACACCTTCTTCAACAATTTGCTTTACAGTTTTGTTGTCATTAAGCTGTGGTTCCTGTTCAAGGAAGCCGATTGTATGTCCCGGAGCCAAAACAGTTTCGCCGTTAAAGTTTTTATCTGCACCAGCAAGAATTTTTAAGAGAGAGCTTTTTCCGGAGCCATTCAATCCTATTACTCCTATTTTTGCTCCATAGAAATAAGAAAGGTAAATGTCTTTTAGAACAGGTTTATTATTATAGAATTTACTTACTCCAATCATGGAGTAAATTATTTTGTTTACTTCATTGCTCATTTTTCTTTTATCTTTTTAATGATTTGTGAGACCAAAAATAGTCAACATTGATGGACAGGGCAAACCACGAATGTCAAGAAAGATTTTTTGTGGGGATGGGAATGAAGAACCTCACAGAAAAGTAATTGGTACAAAAATCTGTTTCACGAAGAAACATAGAGTGAATATGAAGATTCAGGGAGAGATTGATCTATTTCTTTTTCATTATTATAAAAGATAAATCATCATTTACTTTTGCTTCGCCGCGAAACAGATCCACGGCGTTTAAAATATTTCTCCCCATTTCTGATGCTGTCAAGCTATAATTCATTTTAATTAAATTAAAAAATTTATCACGTCCAAAAAATTGATTGTATTCATTCGTCGATTCGATAACACCATCGGAATAAGCGATAAACATTTCTAGTGGGTGAAGTTCGATTGTCAAATCGTGATAACCGGCATTTTCCATCAATCCTAAAGCGGCATCACCTTTTTGAAGCTCAGTTATCCCTTCTTTGCTAATGATTACAGGAGGGAAGTGACCGGCATTAACAAATTTTATTTGATTTGAGCTTGGAGATATTTCAAGATAGATCATGGAAGCAAAAAGATTTGGAAGGCTATCACGGTGAAAAACATGATTGGTTTTTTTTGCAAGTTCGGAAGTCTTTTGAGAATCCTCAGCAACAGCTCTAATAGTTGCTTGAAGCTTTGCAGTAAGTAATGCAGCACTTAATCCTTTGCCGGCAACATCGGCTATCGTTATTGCCATTCTATCTTCATTGATCCTTAGAAAATCTACGAGGTCACCACTAACATCATTAGCCGGACGTGTAAAGAGCATAATATCCCATCCTTCAACGGCAGGATTTTCGGGCGGCATCAAGGCGCGCTGAACTTTTTGTCCTTCCTCAAGTTCGCTTTTTGCAATAAGCTTATCCTTCAATTCGAGCACTAAAACGAAAAGAATGCAGAGTCCTCCGAGGAAAGCATCATTTGCTGAGATACCTGATCCATCAACGCTGATTGTTCGCCCGAGTAGCAGCAGTACCGTTCCAAGAAGCACGAAGAATCTTCGAAGCGGTGTTAAGTAAAAGTACGCGCTTTTAATTAAATACCAAAACTGACTGAAAAATCTTTTTAAACCTGTGGTCTGTTCAAGCTTGCGTTTTTGTTCATCATCAAGATAAAAATCCTTAAGATCCCTAAACTCGCGCTTCATGTCTTGCTTGAAGCGTATTTGTTTTAGATCGTCAAAAATGTTTCCACGATTCGAATCTCTGTAATTAAAATTACCATTCATTCTAAACCCCCGGTATTATTATTTGAATAGATTCATCCACGGACAAAACTTACTGATTGATTATGTGTTTATCAACATTTGATTGATGGGTGGTAATTAAAGCTGAGAAAAGTTGAAAATTCATTTCAGTTGAGATCGAGCGAAGTTTACGTTAATAACACGCTGATGACCCAGATTTAACCTATTTCCGTAGATTAAAATCATTTTGTTCTGTAACAACCGGGCAGACTTGCTGCATTACAGAGCGATGCCCTGGACTTAATATCTCATCTTGCGCAAGTTAATAATGAAAATTCGTAAACAAACCCAGTTCCTTTGATTTTTCGTACTATGCTTTAGGAACTGGGTTTGTATTCTTCACTTTTGCGTATGGTGACTTAATATTTTTTATGGATTCTACTTTTCCTTTCTTAATTTTAAGATAGCAAAAGTGATACTAAAGTTGACAGACAAAGATTTAGAAATATCATCCGCATACAATTCCGCCTTAAATTTTGCGAAGAAGCACTACGAAAATTTTCCGGTGGTTTCTTTGCTCATCCCAATGGGATTGAGAAAGCACGTCGCAGTAATCTATTGGTTTGCGAGAACAGCGGATGACTTTGCAGATGAAGGAGAATTGAAAGAGAATGAAAGGCTGCAATATTTAAATGATTTTGAAAATTCACTTACTGATTTGTTAAACGGAAAATTCAAATCTCCGGTTGAAGAAGCACTTCACCAAACCATCAAAAAGAAAAATCTTTCACCAAAATTGTTTTATGATTTATTGACTGCCTTCAAGCAAGATGTCGTGAAAAAGCGATATGATAATTTTGACGAGCTTCTTTTGTATTGCAAGCATTCTGCAAATCCGGTTGGCAGATTGATTCTTGAGTTGTTTGAAATCAGAAACGTGGTAGCATTTGATTATTCCGATAAAATTTGTACTGCACTTCAGCTTACCAATTTTTATCAAGATATTGAGATAGATTTTAAAAAGGGAAGAATTTATTTCCCACAAAATGAGATGAAACAGTTCGATGTGACTGAAAATATGTTTGCAAAAAAAGAAATTAATGTTAATTTGAAAAGGCTTTTCAAGCACAATATTGATCGCACTCAGGCTATGTTTAATGAAGGAAAAAACTTGCTGCCGTTTCTAAGTGGAAGATTAAGGTTGGAAATCAAGTGGACAATTCTCGGTGGCGAAGCGATCTTGGAAAAGATTAGAAAAAACGATTACAACGTTTTCCATTCAAGACCAAAGTTGACAAAGAGAGATTTTGGTGCTTTATTTATAAAGTCATTTTTAACTTAATGGTGGAATCGGTAAAAAATATCGCAAAGAAAAGTAAAAGCAGCTTCTATTATGCTTTTAATCTCCTACCCGCACCAAAACGCGATGCGATGAATACAGTTTACGCTTTTTGCAGGCAAACTGATGACATTGTTGATAACAGCTCCGATTCTGATGATTTGAAATACGAGAAGCTGCACAAGTGGCGTGTTGAATTGGAAAAGTCCATAAATGGAAATTCCAATTATGCTTTACTGAACAAACTCGGTAAGACAATTTCACAGTTTCACATTCCGCTTGATCCGTTTTTTGAGCTTCTCAAAGGAATGGAGATGGATTTACAGACTCAACGTTATCTAACTTTTGATGATCTAAGAATTTATTGTTACAGAGTTGCATCTACGGTTGGATTGATGTGCATAGAAATTTTCGGTTACAAGAATAAATCTACCCGCGATTTTGCTATCGATCTTGGTATTGCTCTGCAGCTTACAAATATTTTACGAGATGTGAAAAAAGATGCACAAGCAGGAAGGATTTATCTGCCTCAAGAAGATCTCATCAAGTTTAATTACTCCGAGGCTGATATTGTTAAAAATGTTTATAACCAAAATTTCATAGATTTAATGAAGCATGAATCCGAAATTGCAAAAAAATATTTTGATAGAGCGACAAGTGATCTTGATTTGGATGATAAACCATCCATGTTTGCCGCAAGAGCAATGCAGCACATATATTTCAAGCTGCTTCAGAAAATTATTGATGCAGAGTATGATGTTTATCAAAAAAATATTATGGTGTCCAATCTTGAAAAGGTTGGAATATCGCTGGGAGTTTGGGCTAAGTACAGCTTAGTTTACTAATGAAAAAGTGTTTGGTTATCGGGGGAGGATTCGCAGGACTTTCCGCTTCAGCTCATCTTTCAAATGCAGGATACCAAGTCGAATTAATTGAAGCATCTCCAAAACTTGGAGGTAGAGCATATTCATTCATACACAAACCGACAAATATGCTCATTGATAACGGTCAGCATATTATGATGGGCTGTTACAATGAAACTCTAAAATTTCTTAAACTGATTAATGCTTTAGATAAAATTGAAATTCAAGAAAAGCTTAATGTGAAATTTTTAAAACCGGGTTTTGAAATCCATGAACTAAAATCACCTTCATTCTTTTATCCGCTTAACCTGTTAGCGGCTATTTTCAGCTACACAGCGATTTCGATTCAGGAGAGAATATCTATCCTCCGTTTATTTCTAAAGCTGCCAATACTGTCTAACCGTGATTTAGAAAAAATGTCAGTTGAGGAATTGCTTATATCAGAAAATCAAAATGAAAATATTAAGAAAGCTTTTTGGAAAATTCTCTGTATCGGAGCGTTGAATACCAATATTGTGAAAGCATCTGCAAAAGTTTTTGTGGATGTGCTGAAAGAAATTTTTCTGAAGGGAAGCAGTGGTTCAAAGATAGTTCTTCCTAAAGTTGATTTGAGCGAAATGTTTTGTGAACCCGCAAAGCAATTCATTGAAGAAAAGGGAGGGAGGATTTGTCTTTCCGAGAGAGTTGAAGAAATTAAAGTTGAAAAGAAAAGAGCTGTTGAAGTGGTAACAAATAAAAGGCGAATTACAGATTTTGAGTTTGTGCTTTGTGCCATTCCTTTTAGTGCTGTACTAAAAGTCCTTCCCTACTTAACTTTTGATGATTTCAATCCGAAGTATTCATCAATTCTTAATGTGCATGTTTGGCTGGCTGAATCTAACAAGGAAAACCGGTTTGGTAAAAACTTTTATGCTTTGATTGGATCAAAGCTGCACTGGGTATTCAGCCATGATACTCATCTCACTTGTGTAATTAGCGATGCGGATTATTTGATGAGTTTATCGGATAAAGAAATAATAAATATGATTTATTCCGAACTTAAGAAGTATATGAACATAATACCGGATGATATTAAAGATTATTTTATCATCAAGGAAAAGCATGCAACATTCATTCCTTCAAGTGAAATTCTGAACAATCGTCCTGACACTGAA
>MHAR01000053.1 GCA_001803045.1 Ignavibacteria bacterium RIFOXYB12_FULL_35_14
ACAGGTAATAAGGTTTTGTTCTCCCATTTTAGATTGTTACTAAGGTTAGCTAAAATGCAGATAAGGTTTTATTAAATCAGGCCGTGACTTAAGAAAAATTATTTTGCTTTGCTCAAAAGAATATATGCAGTATTATTCAAAGAATTAACCTTAGTAACTAGAATATGCACTAATTTTTTAACCTTATCACTTTATTATTTTGTAATCTTGAATAGCTTGAATCGATAGCTGGTCGACTTTATAAAGTAGTATAAAAAAATTTATTAGATAATCAATTTGGTAATAGAATGAGCCAAACAGGTGAACGCGAACAGTGGGGAACCAGGATCGGTTTAATTTTAGCTGTTGCCGGTAATGCAGTTGGATTAGGAAACTTTTTGAGATTTCCTGTTCAAGCTGCACAAAACGGCGGCGGTGCCTTCATGATTCCATACTTTGTGTTCTTTTTAATCCTTGGTATCCCTCTGATGTGGATTGAGTGGGGAATTGGAAGACACGGTGGAAAATTTGGGCACGGAAGCGCACCGGGAATGTTTGATGTGATCTGGAAAAACCGAGTCGCAAAATATTTCGGTTCATTAGGATTGATTATCTCTCTCGTCATAATGATCTATTATACTTACATTGAATCATGGACACTGGCATTCAGTTTTTTTTCTATCACACAAACATATTTTGATTTGCATACTTTTGATGCGATGAGAAATTTCCTCTACAGTTTTCAAGGGAAAGAAACCAGCGCATATTTTTCGAGCATTTGGCCATCCTATATTTTTATGATCGTTACTTTCTGTTTAAACTTTTGGATAATATACAGAGGCATTTCAAAAGGAATAGAAAAGCTGGCGAAGATAGCAATGCCAATGCTTTTTCTTTTTGCAATAATATTAGCAATTAGAGTTTTAACTTTAGGTACACCAGATTCGGCTAATCCCGATAACAACGTAATCAATGGATTAGCATTCATTTGGAATCCTGATTTCTCACAGCTTGGAAATGCTTCTGTTTGGTTAGCTGCTGCGGGGCAAATCTTTTTCACATTATCAGTTGGAATGGGAACAATTCAAGCCTATGCAAGCTACTTAAAACCGAAAGATGATATTGCACTTTCCGGGCTTAGCACATCTGCAACCAACGAATTCGCTGAAGTTGTTCTCGGCGGCTCAATCGCAATTCCTGCTGCAGTAGCATTTTTCGGAGTGGCTATGACTACACAAATTGCAAAAGGAGGAGCTTTCGATCTTGGTTTTGTTTCGATGCCGTTAATCTTTGAACAAATTCCATTTGGTTCTTTCTTTGGATTCATCTGGTTTCTTCTTTTATTTTTTGCAGGAATAACTTCTTCCGTTGCGATGGGGCAGCCAATCATAGCTTTTCTTGAAGATGAATTTAAGATCAGCAGACATAAAGCTACTGCAATTCTTGCTGTTGTTGTTTTGATAAGCGTTCAGTTTGTGGTTTTCTTTTTAAAGTATGGTTTCCTTGATGAAATGGATTATTGGGCAGGAACTTTTGGGCTTGCTGTTTTCGCATTAATTGAAACAATTTTATTCATGTGGGTTTTTGGCGCCGACAAAGCTTGGAAAGAAATGAATGAAGGCGGAGACATTGCAATCCCAAAAATCTTTTATTACATCATGAAGTACATCACGCCTGTTGTTCTATTTGTTATAATGATTTGGTGGTTTGTAAATGATGCATTACCTATACTGGTGTTAAAAAATGTAAATCCTCAAAATGTTCCTTACATTTGGGGCGCAAGAATTTTGATGATAGTTCTTATGCTGGGCCTTTTCTTCTTGATTAAATTGGCATGGGATAAGAATAAGAAAAAGGTAATTTGATTTAAATATGATCGATATAATAACTCATGTAACTCTAAGTAATGATATAAATTCGCAAACAAACCCAGTTCCTTTGATTATAGGACTATGCGTTCTGAAATGGATTTGCATACCTCACTTTTGAGCAAGAGGAGTTAATAATTATAGTTCATCATAAAGATGCGTACCTATAGTAAGGATACTATTAGATGTTTTTTGTCTAAACCCCACGCTTCTCCCATAGGGATGCCTCTGGCAAGCGTGGGGAGTTTAATACACCAAGAATAAGATCGGGCTTTAGCCATAAATCGAGGGTAGTTATATCGCATGTTAAAATATGAGTACACACAGCTTGGGCTACTAAATACTAAGAGCACATATTGAGTAAAAATGTTAGAAAACAACTTTTCCAGCATTTGCGTGAGAACGTAAAAGAGAAATAGTTTAAATCGATTTCATTAATGGAGGTATGAAAAACATACACCGAATGGTTTTAATCATCATGGCTAAAGCCCAGACTGCAGGTAGTTGTTGGGGTTACCCCACGATAAATCGTGGGGTTAATTCATGTCTCGAAGAAACAACTCTTCGGAAAAAGTATGCATTATTATGATGAACCATAATTATTATATCCAAAAAATTTGGAGGGATCAAAAAAACCATTAGCTAGTCTATTCGGTTTTGATTCAATGGCTGAGAAACATACTTCGTTTTCAATATTAGATAACATAAAAGCAATGGGACTTGTATTTGGAGACATTGGTACAAGCCCCATTTACACTTTAACCGTAATCTTCACCCTCACTTCTCCAACAATTCAAAATGTAATGGGAGTATTATCTCTCATTTTCTGGGCTTTAATTGTTCTGGTTACAGTTGAGTATTCCTGGCTTGCAATGAGCTTAAGCACTAAAGGTGAAGGTGGAATAATTGTTCTAAAAGAAATTCTAAGTTCAAAAGTAAAAAAAGGAAGAAGAAGCTTATTCGCGGTTTATCTTGGGTATTTAGGAGTTTCTCTCTTAATGGGTGATGGAGTTATAACACCCGCGATAAGTATCCTTTCCGCAGTTGAAGGATTAAAGCTTTTCCCAGGACTTGGAAATATATCTTTAGAAACGATTCTATTAATTACTTGTGCTATCACAATAATACTTTTTGCATTTCAACATAAAGGATCGGATAAAGTTTCTTCATCATTCGGTCCAATAATGATATTATGGTTTTTGGCGCTATTTACTTCAGGTATGTTTTATATTTTTAAAATTCCAAGTGTGCTAATGGCAGTCAGCCCTCACTATGCCATAGATTTCATGCTTCATAACGGACTCCCAGGTTTTTTCATTTTAAGTGAAGTGATACTTTGCGCAACGGGAGGTGAAGCTTTATATGCTGACATGGGTCATTTGGGGGCAATACCAATACGACAAGCATGGTATCTTGTGTTTGTGGCTTTGGTGATAAATTATTTCGGTCAAGGTGCTTACCTTCAATTATATGGAAAATCTGAGTTCATACTTTTTGAAATGGTTCACAAAGTTTCAGATATACTTTATATACTGTTTATTATTCTGGCTTTGTTTGCAACGATCATCGCTTCTCAGGCAATGATAAGTGCGGTGATGTCTTTAGTTTATCAAGGAATAACAACAAGAATTTTCCCTTTGATGAAAATTAAGTACACGTCCACTCATTTAAAATCCCAGATTTACATAGGTGCGGTTAATTGGATGCTTTTGGTCGCAGTGATAATAATGATCTTCCTTTTTAAGAAATCCGAAAATCTTGCCGCAGCATACGGTTTAGCGGTAACGGCTACGATGACAATCAGCGCAATATTTATGATTTGGATTTTTAAGGTAAGTAATATCAAAATTAAATTTTACGCAGCGATTTTTGTTTTGATTATAGATTTGCTTTTCTTATTAGCCGTGTTTACAAAAATTCCTCACGGGGGTTATTGGTCATTAATCATTGCTTCTATCCCGTTTTTTGTGATAATGCTCTGGACAGTCGGTAACAAGAATTTGCAGATAGCGTTCAGATCATTATCAATAGATACTTTTCTTGAAAGCTATAATCAGATATACAGTTTAGGAAACAATATAAAAGGCACAGCATTATTTCTCACAAAAAATTTAGAAAGAGTGCCGCCATACGTAGTTCACTGTATGCTGCGTACAAGTATTATGTATGAAGAAAATATATTTATTTCTATCTCAACATCGGATTATCCATACGGAATAGATGTAACTAAGGTTGAAGAAATAGCTCCAGGACTTAAAGGTTTAATAATTAGCTGCGGATATATGGAGTATCTTGACATTCCAGGAGTCCTCAAGAATGCCGGAATAAATGAGAAAGTGATCTTTTATGGTATCGAAGAAATTTCAGCTAGAAGACCATTCCTTAGATTGTATGCTTTCCTAAAGAAAATTACTCCTCACTTTGTTGCATTCTATAAATTGAATTATCGAAAGTTACACGGAGTTGCAACTCGAATAGAATTCTAAAAAATATTTTTATCTTTACAGTAATCATTAACGGAAAATAATCTATGGAACATTCTTCTCTTCACATACCTGAAATTAGTATGCTGCCGTTTGTGCTTATGCTTGCATCTATTGCAATTTTACCCTTAACCTTAAATCATTATTGGGAGAAGAACAAGAATAAACTTATAATAGGGTTGATTCTTAGCATTCCAGTAGTAATTTATTTGCTCTCTACCGGTTTAACAGGTGCATTATATCATACTATTGTTTTTGATTACATACCTTTTATAATACTTCTCGGCTCTCTTTTTGTGATCACCGGTGGCATTTATTTGACAGGTGACATTGAAGCTAAACCGACAATCAATACCTTGTTTCTGGGAATTGGTGCAGTGCTTGCCTCATTCATGGGAACGACAGGTGCTGCCATGCTATTAATTCGTCCAGTAATACAAACCAATAAAGAAAGAGAATATAAAGTCCATACAATTTTATTTTTCATAGGAATTGTTGCTAACTGCGGCGGTTTACTTACTCCGCTCGGCGATCCCCCATTATTTATGATGTATTTGCGCGGAGCCCCATTTACATGGTTCTTCAGCCTATTTATGGAATGGCTTTTAACAAATTCTCTATTACTAATAATATATTTTTTAGTTGACAGCTACTTTTATAAAAAGGAAAAACCGAGTGCTATTCGTATTGATAAAGCTGTTATCAAACCGATTAAAATAGAAGGTAGAATTAATTTTTATTATTTAGTTGGGGTTATCTTAGCTGTAGCATTACTTAATGAACAATATCTTCCGTTCATAAAAACAAATCATTACTTAAAATTCATCCGTGAGTTTGCAATTCTTGCACTGGCTTATTTATCAATGTTAACTACGCCCAGGTTAACGAGAACATCCAATAATTTTACATGGGGACCGATTGAAGAAGTGGCATACCTCTTTCTTGGTATTTTCATTACAATGGTTCCATGCTTGCTTTATCTCGAAGCAAACGCTAAAACTCTTGGTGTAACATCAACAACTCAATTTTATTATTACACTGGCTTATTAAGCAGCTTTCTTGATAACACGCCAACTGCAGTGACATTTCATTCACTTGCATTGGGACTAAAACAATCTGCTCCATCCATTGTTGCAGGAATACCAGAAGAAATCCTTAAAGCCATTTGTACAAGCGCGGTATTTTTTGGCAGTATAACATACATTGGCAATGGTCCTAACTTTATGGTAAAGGCAGTTGCAGAAGAGAACAATATTAAAATGCCGGATTTCTTCAGCTACATGTTAAGGTTTTCTATAATCGTTTTGTTACCAATTTTTATTATGGTTCAATTAATTTTAATGTAATTATAAAATTTTAAAAACTTATGAATAGACTATTCATTTTCTTGCTTCTGATTTTTGCATCATCATGCAGTGCTGAACCACCAGCTAATACTGATACGCTATTCATTGCTTTTTGGAATCTTGAAAATCTGTTTGACACAATTGATGATCCTAATAAGGATGATCAAGAATTTTTAACTGATGGAGTAAAAGAATGGACTAACGAACGGCTAGATAAAAAAATGTACAACTTAGCACGAGTTATTAATTACATGAATGATTTCAAAGCTCCAGACGCTTTTGGCGTTGTGGAATGCGAAAATCAAGCCATACTTGAAGTCTTAGTTTCAAAATATTTTAAAGACAGGAATTATAAAATTGCGTACGCTGAATCGCCCGATAATCGTGGAATAGATTGCGGTTTTATCTATGATGCAGATAAATTCAAATTTCTATCAACTAAGGATTATCAAATTAAAAAGCTAAGTTCTTCACCAACAAGATCAATTCTTAATATTACACTTCAGACTAAAAATGGTGAGGAAATAATTTTTTTTGTGAATCATTGGTCTTCTCGCCGTAATGGTGCAAGTGAATCTGAGTACAAAAGAGTTGAAGCTGCAAAGGTCTTAAAAAGGGAAGTCGATAGAATATTTGATAAAAACGGGTATGCGAAAATTATTATCATGGGTGATTTTAATGATGAACCCGTTGATGAAGCAATTCTTAAAACACTTGGAGCAGATCCGTTCAAATGCGACCCTTCAAATAATCGGAATGTTCAAATCCTGGGAAAGGAGCTTTACAATTTATCCTATAATCTTTTTGAGCAGGGTTTAGGTACAATCAGCTTTCGCGGTGATTGGAATCTTTTTGATCAGATAATCATTTCTTCAGGACTTGTGACTCAAAAAGGATTAAGCTACTTATGCGATTCATTTGATATCTTCAGTTCAGATTTGGTTGCAACACGTTCAGGAAAATATAAAGGTACGCCGTTTCCAACATACGGTGGTAACCGTTATTTGGGAGGATACAGTGATCATTTTGCCGTTTCAGCAAAATTTATTTTAAGATGATTAGATGAAAAAGGAACTACTTATCTTCGGTTCTAACGGAGCTTTAGGAAAAGGTGTTACAAAAGTTTTGTTACAAAAGGATTTTGATAAAATTTATCTTTTTGATTTTGATCTTACAAATGACAAAATCTCGATAAATAAAACGGTGAATATTCAAATTAAAGATTTAACCAAAGAAGAAAACGTAATCACAGCTCTTAGCCAAATTAAACCGGATAAAGATATTTATTACTTTTTGTTTTCGACAATTGGTGGATTTTGGGGCGGGGAAACAATATGGGAAACAAAGTATGAGGATTGGAATCGTATGATCAATTTAAACTTAAATACAAGCTTTTTATTGGCGAAACACTTTTCTTGGTTGGTTAAAGCCTCAGCAGGCGGTTCGATATGTTTTACAGCAGCATTTACAGCAGAAAATCCTGAGGGAATGAAAGGTGCCTATGGTGCATCCAAAGGTGCATTGATTCATCTTGTAAAAACCTTGGCCATAGAAGGGCAAAAAATAAATTTAAGTGCAAATGCTATTTCACCTTATATTATTGATACTCCGGCAAATAGAAGCTGGACGCCGGATGCTGATTTTAGCAAATGGATTAAACCCGAAGAAATTGGCGAAATTGTTTATTCATTGTTTAGTAACTTTAGTTATATAAGTGGCAATGTAATTACTTTAAAAGATCGTTTTAAAAGCTAGATATTTTTTGCAATTATTAAAAAACATGACAATATTCTTATTGACTTTGTTTTTTGAAATGATTATTGTAGATAAGTTATTTTACAAAAATTGTACTAACTTTCCTTTGATTCATTAACATTATTTATTAGGAGGTCATTCTCTATGCAATTTGCAAATGCTATTTATTCTATGGTAATTGTCATTGCACAAACCACACAAGATTCTGGGGTTTTAAACTGGCTAACATCAAAGTATGAAGCTGGTGGCTTATTTATGCATCCTATCCTGGCATGCTTGGTTCTTGGTCTAGCTTTCGTATTCGAAAGAATCTGGACTTTATCAAGAGCTAGAGTGAATACTAAAAATTTTATTATCAATGTTAAAAAAGCTCTGGATGATGGTGGCATCGAAGCAGCTAAAGAAGTATGTGCAAATACTCGAGGGCCTGTTGCATCAGTTTTTCATGCCGGCTTGTTAAGAGCTCACGAAGGCTTTGATGCTGCTGAAAAAGCTATTATGACCTACGGCGGTATTGAAATGGGATTTTTAGAAAAAGGATTGATTTGGATTTCTACTTTTATAACAATTGCTCCAATGCTTGGTTTTACAGGAACGGTTCAAGGTATGATTACAGCTTTCGATGCCATTAAAGAAGCTGCGCAAATTTCTCCTGCAATTGTTGCTGAAGGTATTTCTGTTGCTCTTCTAACTACTTTGTTTGGTTTAGTTGTAGCCATGATTTTGCAAGTATTTTATAATTATTTCGTTTCAAGAATTGATAGATTAGTTGGCGATATGGAAGAAAGTTCCGTTGAGTTAATTGATGCTTTATACGATATGAAGGATAAGAAGAAGTAATTTCTCCTTCTTAAATATTTGTTAATTAATATTTAAAAAATAAAATGATTAGAAAAAGAAAAATTAAAGAAGCAACTATTCCTACCGCTTCAATGGCAGATATTGCATTTCTTTTGCTGCTTTTTTTCTTGGTTGCAACTGTAATTGATGTCGATACAGGAATAGGTTTAGCTTTGCCCGAACCGATAGAAGAAACAGATATTGTTCCTGTTTCCAAGGAAAGAATGGCTGCACTTTTGGTTAATGAAAATGGAGATGTTCTCCTTGATGGAACTCCGATTTCTATCTTTCAAATCAAGAATCAATTAAAACCACGAATTATATCAAAGATTGAGCTTCCTGCAAACAAAAAATTAATTGTATCTATGAAAACAGATAGAAAAACTAATTACAACATTTATATTCAAACTCTTGATCAGGTGAAACTTTCATATTTTGAAATAAGAGATGAATATTCTAATGCAAATTTTGGCAGAAAGTATAATGATCTAGATGAAGAATCGCAAAAGCAGGTTCAGGATAAAATTCCAATCATAATATCTCTTGCCGAACCAGAATCAATAAAGAAATAAATTTTCTGAGGTAGGAATAAATGAAATTCGAAAAAAGAAGAGCATCTACAAAACAAGAAATTCCGACGGCATCTATGCCCGATATAGTCTTCATGCTGCTTCTATTCTTTATGGTTACAACTACTCTGAGGGAAGTAGATGTACTTGTAGATTTTAAGCTTCCTGAAGCACAAGCAATTGAGAAGATTGAAAACAAAAGATTAGTTTCGTACATATGGGTTGGAAATACCGGGAGAATGCAAGTTAATGATAGCATCGTAAAGCTTGAAGAAATTCAAAACATTATGTACAAGAAACGTCAGGAACTGCCAAATGTTATCGTATCCATGAGGGTTGACAAGAATTCGGAAATGGGGCTGGTTACAGATATTCAACAAGAGCTTCGAAAAGCATATTGCTTAAGAATAAATTACTCGACTAATATTAAAATTTAATTAGTGATTTATCTAAATTTATTTCAGAGGCAGGTTTGTTTACCTGCCTTTTCTATTTAACAGGAATAGGTATGAATTTAAAAGAAAGAATAAATCAGGATCTAAAGGACGCAATGAAATCCGGCGATAAAGTTAAGCTGGAGACCATTCGTTCCATCAGAGCATTAATACTCGAATTTGAAAAAAGCGGTGCCGGAAGAGAAATTAATCAAGATGATGAAGTGAAAATGCTGAGCACAGCAGTAAAGAAAAGAAAGGATTCGATAGAACAATTTCGTAATGCAGGCAGAGAGGAATTAGCATTAAAGGAAGAAAGAGAACTTGGGATTCTTCTGAGCTATCTTCCAAAACAGCTTGGTGAAGAAGAGATCGCTTCAGAAGTTAAAAAGATTGCATCTGAAATTGGAGCAAAATCAAAAGAAGATTTTCCCAAGCTTATGCCATTGGTAATGAAAGAGCTTAAAGGTAAAGCTGACGGTAAATTAGTTAAAAGTGTTGTTGAAAAATTCTTAAGCTGAAACGTGTTAATTCTTGACATCATAATTGTTGTTTCTCTCCTTGTAGGATTCATTCTCGGCTACAAAGATGGATTTATCAGAAAGCTAATTGGGCTTATTGGATTAGCTGTTGCAATTTATTTAGCGGTTGTGTTTGCATCTCCCGTTGGTCGTTTGGTTGAATCTACTCTTGGAATCGAATTCTATCTCTCCGAAATTATTGGGGGCGCAGTTATTTTTCTGCTCATCATGATCATTATTGCAATCATTAAAAGAGTTGTTCACCCTTTTGATAAAGTAAACAATGTATTAAACCAAATCCTTGGGGGAGCAGTTGGATTGATTCAGGTTTTGTTCTTCTTGAGCGCTGTTTTTATTATTATGAAGATATTCGATTTCCCAGGTGAAAAAACTGCTAAATCTTCTTTTGTTTATCATCCGGTTTATAGTGTAATTCCCAAAACCATTGATTACCTGCAGGAGTACACACCAGATTCACGAAAGATCATTCAGGATTATATTAATGAAAAAGACTAACTTTAATGAACTCCAAATCAGTTTTTGAAAAATTAGAGTTCATAAAAGTTCTCACTTACATTTCTAATTATTGCATTACTGAAAAGGGAAAGAACAAAATACTGTCCATTTCTCCTTTAATAAGTTTACCCGAAATCATCAAAGAAGGCGAACTGATAACGGAAGCAAAAGAGATCCTCACAAAGCACGCTAATCCCCCAATTGATTACATACAGGATCTGGAAAATATTCTTATACAGAGCACCATCGAAGGTGCATTGCTCGAAAGTAAAAAAATACTTGAAATTCTAAAGCTTGCAATAATTTCACGAAATTTATTTCAATTTCTAAGAGACAATACAGAGAAGAATTCACATCTGAAGGTATTAGGACAAAATCTGTTTGTTGATAAAGCATTTGAAAACTATATACAACGAATAATAAATGAAAATGGCGAGATAAAAGATAACGCAAGTCTCAAGCTCTACGATATTCGTAAAGAGATTTCTTCACGCAAAGAGGAGTTGATTCGCTCGGTTAATAAAATTGTAAAACAGCTTAAGGAAGACAACTTAGTAAGAGAAGATTATGTTACTCTCAGAGATGGCCGAATAGTTCTGCCAATTAAAGCCGAACATAAAAGACATATCCGCGGGTTTATACATTCCGAATCCTCTACAGGTCAAACAGTGTATATTGAACCTGAAGAAACACTCGAATTAAATAACGATATAATATCTCTAACCTTCTCTGAAAAAAGGGAGATAGAGCGAATACTTAAGGAAGTAACTAAGCGTATTGGTGGGGTAAGTACCGAATTGCAAGGAGCTTTGAATACAGTTACACAAGCAGACACAATTTTCGGCCGGGCAAAATATTCTATCGAAACCATCGGCTGTTTTCCTACAATTGATATTTTAAAACCGATAAGCATTCAGAATGCAAGACATCCAATTCTTCTTAAAAAATTCGGTAGAGAAAGAACTGTTCCTCTCACCGTGAATGTAAATTCGCAAAAAGTAATTTTGATTACCGGACCAAATGCCGGCGGAAAAACTGTTGTGTTAAAAACAATCGGGCTGCTGCATTTGATGATTAATTCCGGGATTCATATTCCATGTAATCCCGATTCCAACTTTCATTTCTTTAAGGATATTTTAGTTGATATCGGCGATGAACAATCACTCGAAGATGATCTTTCCACATTCAGTTCTCATCTTTCAAACATTAATCACATTCTGAAATCTGCATCCAGCGATTCGCTGATTTTATTGGATGAAATCGGAACTGGTACAGATCCGGCAGAAGGTTCTGCATTAGCTGCGGGGATTCTAGTTTATCTCAGCCAGAAAAAGTCATTGGTTTTTGCCACCACTCATCACGGTAACCTGAAAATAATTGCACATGACATGCCAGGTTTTGAAAATGCTGCAATGGAATTTGATCATAAAAACCTCAAGCCAACTTATAAATTCAAACAAGGAATTCCCGGTTCCAGCTATGCATTTGAAATTGCTAAGAGAATTGGTTTGGATGAAGGGTTAATGTCAACTGCACAAAATTATCTTGACTCTAATAAACATAATCTTGAGAATTTTCTCGTTAAGCTTGAAGAGAAATCTCAAGAATTGGAAGACCAGCTTAGCAAAGCGGAATCTGAAAATATCAAATTAAACGAGCTTTCTATTTATTACAAACAAAACATTGATAAGCTGAACAAAGAGAAAAAAGAAATTATTAAGAGAGCGAAAACTGAAGCTGATGATTATCTGAAAGATTTGAATAAAAAATTTGAAAAAATCATAAAGGATTTGAAAGAATCTAATGCTAATAAAGAAGTGATTAAATCATCACAAGTGACAATCAAAGCATTAAAGGAGAAGAACAAAACCATTTTTTCGGAAACTTTAGACGTTAAGGATGAAAATGAAGTCCTGATCGTAGGGGATTATGTTCAAATAATAAATACTCATACTACGGGTGAAATTATTGAGATTAATAAAGATAAAGCTTTATTGGTTTCAGGTGGTTTGAAATTTCAAGCTTCCCTGAGTGATTTAGTAAAAACTAAAAGAGAAAAACAGGTTAAGGATAATTTTGTTAAATTACCTGTTACAAATTTGTCTCATCGTTTGGACATTAGAGGTGAGAAACCTGAAGAGGCTGAATTTGAGGTAATCAAATTTATTGATGAAGCTTACGTTTCAGGTTTAGCACGCGTTGAAATCTTACATGGAAAGGGCACAGGAGCACTAAAAAAATTAGTTAAAGAGATTCTTAAATCGCATGACAATGTTAAAGAATTTCATTTTGCACCTGTTGATATGGGCGGAGATGGAATTACAGTTGCCGAACTGAAATAGTTTTACGTAATTTACTAATCGGGCAGAGCTATTGTTTAAAAAAATATTAATAGTAAACAGGGGTGAAATTGCTGTAAGAGTAATTCGTGCATGCAAAGAGCTCGGAATCATTTCAGCAGCAATTTATTCTGATGCTGATAAAACTTCCTTGCACACTCTTCTCGCTGATGAATCTTATCATATCGGTGCTGCACCAGCGAGCGAATCATATCTCAACAAAAACAAAATATTAGACCTCGCTAAGAAAATAAAAGCAGATGCAATTCATCCCGGATACGGATTTTTTTCTGAGAATTCCGATTTTATTCAAGCGGTTGAAAATGCTGGAATAATTTTCATAGGTCCATCGTCAAAATCTGTGAGCAAGATGGGAAACAAAACTGAAGCAAGAACTTTGATGAGCCAAAATAAAGTTCCTATTGTTCCCGGCGCAACAAAACCCGTCAAAAGTATAAATGAAGGAATTAAGCTAGCCTCGCAAATTGGTTATCCGATTTTGCTTAAAGCAGTTGCAGGCGGTGGTGGAAAAGGAATGCGAAAAATAAATTCGCAAGAAGAATTCTCTTCTTCTTTTGAAGCTGTTAAACGTGAAGCCTTGAAAGCATTTGCCAATGATGATATTTATATTGAAAAGTATATCAATAATCCCAGACATATTGAAGTTCAGGTATTTGGTGATAAGTTAGGGAATTATGTTCATCTGTTCGAACGGGAATGCTCAATTCAGCGGCGGCATCAAAAAATTATTGAGGAAGCACCTTCATCATTTGTTGATTCAGAAACCCGTGAAAAGATTACATCGGCTGCAATTAAAGCTGCCAAAGCCTGTGGATATTACAATGCAGGAACAATTGAGTTTCTTATGGATTCGAATAAGAATTTTTATTTTCTTGAAATGAATACCCGAATTCAAGTTGAGCATCCGGTAACAGAATTGATTACAGGTAAGGATTTAGTGAAAGAGCAAATTGCAGTTGCATCCGGAAAGCCATTATCTTTTACCCAGAATGAAATCAAAATAAATTGTCATTCAATTGAAGCAAGAATTTATGCTGAAGATCCGCAAAATAATTTCTTACCATCAACAGGAAACATTTTGAATTATTACGAACCATCAGGTCCAGGTGTAAGAGTGGATTCAGGTATCAGGAGAGATTCAGCAGTTACCGTTTATTATGATCCTTTGGTTGCAAAGCTTGTTTGCTGGGATTCCAATAGAGATAACGCTATCAAAAAGATTTTGCGAGCGCTTGGTGAATACAACATTTCCGGAATAACAAATAATATATCTTTCTTAACAAAGATTTTGAGCAGTGAAAAGTTCATCAAAGGAGATTTTGACATAAGTTTTTTGGAAAGAGAAAAAATATTGTTTGATTCACCCGAGAGTAATCTCGTCGATGCAGATATGCAAAAAGCATCTGCTATACTTGCGGGTCTATTAAAAATGAGAACTAATGTGTTTCAAAGGAAATCCGACGCTGTTTCAAACAAATGGATCGAACAGAATTATGAATGAGTTCATTGTTTCATTGAACGGGAAGAAAAATCAGCTTAATTTCTTGAGCAATTCAAAAGTAATTTATAACGGCGAAGAGTTGGAATTCGAAATATTTGAAACAGTAAATAACGTTTATTTATTAAGAATTGCCGAAAAAATTTACAATTTTACATGTGCGCATAAAAACAATGAGAATGTGATTCTCTTTTCACAAAGTGAAAAGTTTGAAATAACTGTTCGAACTTCGCTTCAAGAAAAAGCGAGTGAAATATTAGCTCAAAAAGTTTCTTCACATCATCGTTTAGAAGTTAAAGCTCCAATGCCGGGAATGATTTTGAAACTGAAGAAGAAAAAAGGTGATGAGGTGGATCACGGTGAGGCAGTGATGATTCTTGAAGCCATGAAAATGGAAAATGAAATTCGTGCTGTTAATAAAGGAAAAATAGAAGACATTTACGTTAAAGAGGGTGCCGCAGTTGAAAAAGGGGCTGTTCTCTTTTCAGTTGAAAATTAGGTGCTAAAAATTCAAAAACTAACTATATCTATAGTTTAGCAATAGTAGGTCATTTAAAGCTTTTTTCTATTCTGTATTCTGCTACTAGCATTTTCTGTTGAGAATGTTAATGCAGGAGGGTTCCAATTGATTGAACATGTTGCAAAACCGATGGGAATGGGCGGAGCATTTACCGTAATTGCCAACTATACATCTGCAATATATCGGAATGGCGCCGGATTAACTCAATTAACCGTACACGATCAATATTTGGGACTGCATTAATTAAGCCGAGTTCATCTTTCCTTGTTGTCTATCTTTAATTAGATGAATAAAAAATTCTCTCCAAATAAAGTCGGGATCAGAATGACTTTCTGTATTTTTCATATGCTCCCATTAGTAAATTCAATTTATAGTTTTATTTGTTTTATGGTTTTCTTACAAAATTAAATAGTCGTTATCATAGTCTTTTATTGTAGCTCCTCTATTAAAGATATTAGCATAACTGCCATTATTCCTATTGGTGCCTAGGAAATTTTCACCCTATTGAATATTGCGGTGACTATTATTAAATTTTACTAAAATTTTAATACTTTAATTAGATTTTGCTAAACATCGTAAAAAACATAGTTTTAAATAATTTTATTGACTGTTATTGATTCTTTAGCTAAAATTAACGGCCTTAAATAAATATATTTTTTCACTAATAAAATTTGGAGGATGTTTGAAATCTCTCACAAACAAATTTTTTGCATTCTTGTTCATAGCAGGATTATTCTTTACATCACTAAGCTATATGGGCTGTAAAGATGAAGATAGTGGTACAACCAATCCACCTGCAACAGACACTTCTGTTCCGAAAGAAATATTTCCATTAGTTCCCGGCAGAGTAATAGAATATAACAGCGGAACATTATTATCTTTCGATTCTTCAACACCTATTGCCGGTAGTGAAATTGGTTATCAATCTAAGTGGATTATTGCAGGACCAACACCGTATTTACCTCCTTACTCTTCACCGACTGCAATTATTGATACCACTAAAACACTTGGATTAACACTCCTAAGAACATTTTTAATTCACCGCGATACTACAGCTAATATTTACTATTTCTTGACAAACCTTGGATACTTCTTTAGAAGTCAAAATATTCAGGATGGTACTGGAAGTATTAGGGGTGATTCTTTACGATGGATTGCTTTGGCAAAACCAGGTGAAGGACTAAAGAAAAAATGGATTGCCTTCAGTGAATCATTCACTAGTGCTACAATTGGCGCTGTTAAATTAGAGATTACCGGTGAATTCGAAGAAAAAGAATCTCTAACTGCTGCCGGTTCAACTTACACTACTTATAGAACAGTGGCCACAAGAAATATTTTTCTTGGTACATCAACCACACCAGTTTCAACTGGTATAACTGCAAGATTGTGGATGGTTGAAAATGTTGGCCCGATTAAAATTGAACTACGCGGTGATGCCGAAAGTCATGGTAAACTTCAAACTATGACAGGCAAAAACTTTTGATTCTTAATTAATTCTGGAAGTTGTCTTAGAAGAGAATTTGTCATTTTATAATGGGATGTGGTTGTTTTATAAGTTAAAAATTGTCAGTCAGAGCTTGCCTGCCTGCTGCAGGTGGGTCGAAGACTGACAATTTTTGGTAAATCATACTTTGACAAACTTAGAGTGACAGCAAAAATGACTTTTGAGACAACCTCTTTTGATTTGAAAAAATTTTCTCATTTTTTTTAATCGATAATCATTCACGCACTAATTGAATATAGAATGGGATAAACAGAATGACTCTTTCGCAACAACCTTATTTTTATTTATAAAAATCAATCTCCTACTATTTTAAAAGAGGTATTAGAATGAAAATTCTGCCAAACTTTTTTAGAGTCTTAATTATATTCCTGATCTACATTTTAACAAGTTTTAATACACTGGGTCAATCAGGTATTGTTAAAGGAAAAATTATCGAAGAGGGAACTGATCTTCCCCTCCAACAAATAAATGTTTTCCTGCAAGGAACCGCACTTGGTGATGCTACCGATAAAGATGGAAATTTCAGGATTGTTGGTGCAGAGCCCGGTAAATACGTGTTAAAAGCTTCCGGTATAGGATATACAACAGTAACTTCAGAAGTTACTATTGAGAATGGAAAAGAGATTGTTATAAATTTCTCGATGAAAATTCATTCTATTGATGTTGGTGAGGTTTTAGTTTATGGTGCTTCATTTAGGAAAGAAAGAATTACTGATGCTCCATCTTCCATATCGATAATTAATGCAAAAGAAATTGAACGTTTTGGTAGTCATGGTCAACTTGCAAAACTTCTTGAAATGGAGCCTGGCGTAGACATTGCTCAAAGCGGTCTATTTGATTTCAACATTAATACTAGAGGATTTAATAGTTCCTTAAACCGTAGACTACTTATTCTGCTTGATGGAAGAGACCTTGGAACTGCATTTCTCGGTGCAACCGAATGGAATGGTTTATCAGTTCCGCTTGAAGAACTAGGAAGTTTGGAGCTGGTTAGAGGACCAGGTTCTGCATTGTATGGTGCAAATGCATTTAATGGAGTGATTAATATTACTTCTCTTCGTCCATCAGAAAATCCCGGAACAAGATTAACTCTTTCGGGGGGAGAATCAAGCTCATTTAGAGGTGATATACGTTATGCAGCAAAACGAGGAAACCTTGAGTATAGATTTAACCTTGGCGGATATCAGGGTAAATCTTTTGCTACTTCAAGGAAGGATTATAATTTTGAATATACCGGGTTAACAGCACTCAACAATGAACAATTAGACCTCGCCACCGATCCAATAAGATCAACTTATGCATCTGGTAGAATTGACTATACATTTGAGGGTGGCAGTTTTGCTACTGTTGAAGGCGGGCTTACTCAAGTTGAAAATGAAATTATTGTTACTGGAATTGGTAGAGTGCAAGTTCAAAAAGCAACTAAACCATATCTTAGGTTTAATTATAACGGGAATGGTTTAAATGCTATGTTATGGACCAATGGCAGAAATAACGTTCTTCCTGAAAAATCTCTTGCCACAGGATTAGATTTGATCCAAAATGCCTGGATTACCCATGCTGAAGTTCAATATAATTTCTCGTTATTACAAAATAAGTTGTTCGTTGTAACAGGTGCTTCTCACCGTTTTGTGAATATTGATACAAAACAAACTTTGATGTTGGAAAAAAGAAATGATAATGTTTCAGGTATTTTTGCTCAAATGGAATATAAGTTTACCGAGCAATTTAAATCAGTAGCAGCCATACGTTGGGATAGAAGTTCATTACATGATGATGAAATTTCTCCAAAAGTTGCTCTGGTCTATTCAATAAATAAGGACCATACAGTCCGGGCAACTTATAATCGAGCGTTTCAATCACCAAACTACTCAGAACAATATTTATACGTTAAATCACCTCCTACCATTCCACCATTTACAACATCAACTCTTTACATAGGTAATCCTAATCTTATAACTGAAAAAATAACTGGATATGAAATTGGGTATAAGGGAATTTTATTTGATAGTAAAGTATTTCTTACTTTGGATGGATACTTTAATAAGCTAAAAGATTTTATCACCGATTTGGGACCAACCGGTGGTGAACCCCTTGTTATAAACAATATTCGATATGCTCTCTGGAGTTACAACAACGCTGGTGAAGTTAATGAATACGGTTATGAAGTTGGAATTAATTACTATCCCAACGAGCACTGGATTATTGATGCTAATTATTCGAATTTTAAGTTTGATATAATTAAAAAAGATCCAAAGGATTATCTGCTACCCAACAGCCCGGATTATAAAATTAATTTTGGCTTAACTTATTTGACCCAATCAGGTCATGATATATCGGCTAAATTTAAGTATGTACCTACATTTCCTTGGGCCGCAGGAATATTTCGAGATGGTGTAATACTGGCCTATACAATCGTAAATATAGCGGGAACATACAAATTCTCACCGAATCTTTCTTTGAATTTAAACATTTCTAATTTGTTTGATAGAAGACACTATGAGATTTTAGGTGGTTCAATTCTTAGACGACGCGCACTGATTACACTTACATATTCAATTTAAAGCATTGTTGGTGAGTGTTCAAATAAGTCAATCTGGGTGTAAAGTTCCCAAATAGTTGGTGAAATAGCTATAAGTTATTCCCTGGTACCGATAGTGTGTTCAAATTGAATGAGCCTCAAATAAAAAAATGTATCCATTTCAGTTCCAGACCTGGCAATACGAAAGGTTAAGACTTTCATTCCATTAAGATTTACAAGTAAAATAATAAGTGTTTCAGATTAATTGAATAGTAACCCCTCAATCTATTTGCTCTAAATTATTTTCATAAATGTTATGCTAGTAGTATATAAATTAAGTTTAAAATAATCATCGCTGTTGCAGTCATGGGAATAAGCCAGATCACTCCACCCTTCGGTGAAATCTCATCCAGTCTGTTAAATAAAAATTCTTTTGCCTTATCATATTACTTCCTTCGAAATCATTATATGAGTAATTACAATTTTAAGATTTCTTCTCACTATCATTTAGAAGTTAAAGTTCCAATGCCGGTAATGATTTTGAAATAAAAAAATTGCAACGGATTAATTTAAAAAGTTGCTTAATTTTTTTTCTAGTTTGTAGAGGTAAGATCACCTCGTGGGCTACCTGTCTTTGAAAAAGGCACTTTAGACAATTTATTATTATGATTTGAAATACTAGTTTATAGAATATTTCTAACCCGAACTCATTTTAGAGGTCGGATTTTTTCATTTTAGCCCACTTTTACAGTTTCGATAAGATGGTATTTATTCCTAAGTTTGATTAAATTGAAATAAATTCTTAACAAAATAATTTTTAGAGGTGCTTTATGGCTTTTTCACTGAACAGAATTATGTTAATTGGACATTTAGGAAAAGATTGTGAAACTCGTTTCACAACAGGCAATGTTTCCGTTACAAATTTTACTCTTGCTACAACCCATAGTTATAAAGATAAAAACGGCAATTGGAAAGATGAAACTACATGGCATAATGTGGTTTCTTTCAGCTTGTCGGATTATATGAAGGAAAATCTAAAAAAAGGTAAGAAATTTTATGTTGAAGGACGCTTAACAAAAAGAGATTACACAGATAAAGACGGAAATAAAAAATATTTTACTGAAGTTATTTCGGAACGTCTTCTGCCTTTAGAAGGTACCGCAGGTTCTTCAACTGAAGAAAGCAGAGCATCAGCCACCGAAGCGACACCGGAAATAACACCGGAAAACAATGAGGATCTTCCATTCTAAATATTTTGTTTAACAAACTGGGAGTGATTTTTTTGTTTGGATATTGATTGGCAGTTCAGAATCCTATTTCTTATTCTATGTTTTATTATATCCGCTTTTTTTTCAGGTTCGGAAGTTGCATTATTTTCTCTTGACAGAAAGAAAATTAAAAATACTTTTACAAATTCTACTTTAATTCAGCATTATCTTAATAATCTGCTCGAACATCCGAGAAGATTGCTGGTGACTATTTTAATTGGAAATACAGTTATTAATGTTACTGCCTCCATAATTGCAGTGTCGCTGGCATTGGAATTAGCCGAGTCATTTGGCTTTTCGCGGAACATCGTTCTTACATTTCAAATCATCCTCCTTACTTTTCTTATCTTAATGCTTAGCGAGATCACACCTAAAATATGGGCTTCAAAAGATCCGATTTCTTTTGCAAAAATTATTGCAATTCCAATGTATTGGGTCAATGTTATGATTTTCCCAATTTCCGAAACAATAACAGAGGGCATAAAATTTTTTGCTTCTAAAATAAGTATAGACAAAAAAAAATCGGCTATTAAGCATGACGAAATAAAAGAGTTAGCAACATTAGGTCTGGAGATGGGAACTATTGAGGATGAAGAGCATGAACTTATTCACAGTATAGTTGGATTCAAATCGCTTTCAGTCAGTGAAATTATGACGCCGCGTGTCGATATGATTGCAGTATCTTCGGATTCGGATTTTTCTGAGCTTGTCAATGAAATTACAAAAACCGGCAGAAGTAGAATTCCATTATATAAAGATGATCTTGATGACATTATTGGAATTATCTATGCAAAGGATTTATTGCCGTACTTTAAAAATGCTGAACTGCGTAAAAATATTTCACTCGCTAAGATAGCTCGCAAACCGATGTTTGTTCCCAAAACAAAAATGATTGATGCTCTTATGCATGAGTTCCAGGAAAAAAAGATGCACATTGCAATTGTAGTTGACGAATATGGCGGCACTGCGGGTTTGGTTTCATTGGAGGATATCATCGAAGAAATAATCGGTGAAATTAGAGATGAGTACGATAAAGAGGAAAACACTGTAACAAAACTTGATGACAATAATTTTATGGTGCTAGGCAGAATTTCCATTGATGAACTGAAGGAAATTTTAGATATTAATATCAATACGGAAGAAGCTGAATATGATACCATTGCTGGATTAGTATTAAATTTTGCCGGCCAAATTCCAAAGGAGGGTTATTCTTTTGAGTTTGAAAATCATAGATTTACAGTCAAAGAAATTATGAATAAGAGGATTAAAAAAGTCCAGATAGAAATACTTTTAGAAGCATAATCAAAAATGAAGAAAGGGTGTTTCATAACCGCTGTTGTTGTCTTTACTATACTTCTCGGTACGGCGCTGTACATTTTTCAAAATCATTTTGATGATTTGGTTGTGAATCCAGGTAAAAAATGGTTAGCCGGTTTTGTGAAAGATGAATTAGATGCAAAATTAATTTCTGTTATTGATTCTCCTGAAAAAACAGAATTGAAAAAACTCATAAGCGATTATTCTGAAAATACGGAGGCATTAAAAAAGTTTAGCGAAAAGGATATTAATAAATTGATAACCGCTGTTGAATCAGCAATGTCTGACAGCATAATTCAGAAATTAGAACTTGAAGAAATATCACTCATAATTAAATCAAAATCAAAATGAAAGATCAACGTAAAACAGAGCTAAAGGTTGGAATTGCAGTTATTGTGGGACTAATACTTTTTATCTGGATTCTTACCTGGGCAAAAAATTTCAGTTTATCCACTACTGAAAAAAGTATACTTGTAAGTTTTAAGAATGTTTCCGGCCTCGAAATTGGCGATGAAGTATCGATTAATGGCGTGAAAAAAGGATTTGTGGATGACTTTAAAATTGAAGGCGATAATGTTATTGTAAAATTGTCACTTGAAAATGATACTCCGATTAAAGAAGATGCTGTGTTTAGGATAGCAATGCTCGATTTAATGGGAGGTAAAAAGGTTGAAATATACCCTGGAATTTCGCCTCAAAATATTGACTATTCGAAGGTGCAAACCGGATCTTTCACTGCGGATATTGCTTCTGTGATGGCGATGGTCGGCGGAGTTCAAGACGATATTAATTCTTCTATAAAAGATATGAAAATCACTTTGACTGCATTGAATAATTACTTAACTGATAAGCAGTTAAATCAAAATATTAAAAGCTCAGTGGATAACTTAAGCGAAGCTGCTAAAAAATTGAACTCAATGATGGATGAAAATAGGGAGAACTTAAAAAAGCTCATAGGTAACAGTGTTGAACTTAGTGAAGAAGCAAAATTAATCCTGAATCAGAATAAGGATGAGATAGGGAAGACATTCAAGGAAATGAAAATCTTGCTTGAAAGAACAAATTCTTTAGTTACTAAAGCAAATGATTTTGCCGATGAAATTAAAAACAAGAATAATACTCTTGGTAAATTATTATATGATGATGAACTATATTCTTCTCTTACCAAATCGATCACTCAATTGAATGAACTAACTATCTTGATACTTGAGCAGCTAAAAGGGGATGGATTTAAGGTTGATGCAGATGTCGATTTATTCTAAAAAGGTATTTCTGGTTTTTTGCATTTTATTTTTTGTACCAGAATTTTCTGTTCGAGCTGATGCACCTGATCCCGTACGAAGAAAAAATGGAATGGTCGTATCCGCAAGCAATTTGGCTTCCAAAGTTGGTTTACAAGTTTTAAAGAAGGGCGGGAATGCTGTCGACGCAGCAGTTGCAGTTGGATTTGCCTTAGCGGTTACTTATCCTTCTGCGGGAAATATTGGCGGCGGCGGTTTCATGGTTATTCATTTAAAAGATGGAAAGAACATCACAATTGATTACCGTGAAAAAGCGCCAATAAATGCTGCAAGTGAAATGTATTTTGATGAAAAGGGAAGTGTTGATACTAATAAAATCCAAGAAGGAGTTCTTTCCTCAGGAGTTCCGGGAAGTGTTGCAGGATTGATTTATGCACTCGAAAAATATGGTACGTTGAAATTGGCAGATGTGATCCAACCTGCTATCAATCTCGCTGAAATAGGTTTTCCTTTAGAATATAGATTAGCTCAATCATTTAAAAGTTATTTAGATTACTTTAAGAAGTACGAATCATCACTCAAAATATTTTCTAAGAACGGTTTACCCTATCTCGAAGGTGAAATTTTCAAACAGCCGGATCTCGCTTTCACACTAAAACAAATTAAAGAAAAAGGAAGAGACAGTTTTTATAAAGGAAAAGTTGCCGAGCTGATCGTTCAACAGAGTAAAAAACTTGGCGGAATTATTACACTAGAAGATTTGGAAAATTATCAAGCTGTCGAACGGCAAGCGATCACCGGTAGTTATAAAGAATTTGAAGTCGTGTCAATGGGACCTCCAAGCGCAGGTGGAATTGGTCTTATTCAACTGTTAAATGTGCTTGAGAATCTCAACTTTAGCAAAGCCGAATGGGGCAGCAGTAAATATATTCATGTATTAGTTGAAGCTATGAAATATGTTTATGCGGATAGAAGTGTTCACCTCGGTGATGAAGATTTTTATCCTGTGCCCAAGGGTTGGCTATTATCTAAACGATATTCAAAAGAGATTTTTGGAAAAATCTCAGATGAAGCAATTGCATCTGAAAAAGTTTTTGCAGGTAATCCTAAATTGTATAAGGAGAGTGAAGAGACAACTCATTATTCTGTTTACGATGGACAAGGAAATGCCGTCAGTACAACCACCACAATAAATTCAGGATATGGTTCTAAAGTGGTGGTAGATGGTGCAGGTTTCTTGCTGAATAATGAAATGGATGACTTTAGTGTTCAGCCGGGATTTGCAAATCAATTCGGATTGATAGGAAGTAAAGCCAACTCGATTGAACCCGGGAAAAGAATGTTAAGTTCAATGACTCCGACAATTATTCTTAAAGATGGATTTCCATATCTTATTGCTGGTTCACCAGGCGGTTCAACAATTTTAACTGTTGTTCTGCAAGTGATTCTAAATTGTATCAACTTTAAGATGGATATTCAAGAAGCAATTAACCAGCCAAGGTTTCATCATCAGTGGCTTCCCGATCAAATTGATTATGAAGAATTTGGGATGGCCGTAGATGTGATAGATAACCTGGTTAAACGCGGACATAAGATTGGTCAAATAAAATCTTTAGGCAGAGTTGAAGGAATTTTAATTGATATAGAAAATAATATAATTTTCGGAGCAACTGATCCGCGAGGTTTTGGATCGGCTGAAGGATACTAAGCAATATTTTTTACAGCAAAGATAAAAATGGTTATTGGAATTGGAATAGATATCATCGAGATAGATAGAATTAAGGAAAGTATCGAAAAGTTTGGCGATCGTTTTCTTAATAAAATTTATACGCAAAAAGAATTAGACTACTGCCTAAAAAAGAATAACAAATATCAGCATCTTGCAGCACGATTTGCTGCTAAGGAAGCGGTCTACAAGGCTTTAGCCACCGGCTGGGATGCAGATGTAAGCTGGCAAAATATCGAAATTTCAAATGAGCCGAATGGAATGCCAATTGTTACGCTTCAAGGAAAATTGAAAAAATTTTTACACAAAGGAAAAGATTTAAAGATTTCTATGAGTCATTCACGAGATTATGTTGCTTGTATGGCAATTGTTTACAAAAGCGATTCCGATAAGTGATAGTATGGATATTAAACTTAACTTTTACTTGATGCTAAGTTTAGTAATAGCAAAAGCATTTCTAATTTTTTATATTTGTACAAATTAAATTAGTGATACCGTGGACAATCAGAAAAAGTTCGAAATATTCAGTTACATCTCAATAGGATTTGTTGCGATTGTTTTAGTTCTGATGTATACTGAGGTGATTCCATTGTCATGGTTTATTCCAATTTTAATTTTCAGCTTAATTCTTTTAGGAATAAGATTCGCTTTAAGATTTTATTTTATAATTAAAAATAAAAAAATCAATAAGGAGTAAGTCTTCGAACCCTCAAAACCGCTTAATGGAAAATTAAATGCCAAAGTGCTGATTCTGAACCAAAGTTACGAACCTCTAACAGTCTGCAATATAAAAAAAGCAGTGGTGCTCGTTTTTCTTGGAAAAGCTGAAATGGTGCTCAAAGATGCAAAAAAGAATCTTCATACTGTTTCAAAAACTTATCCATGGCCAAGCGTTATCCGTCTGAGCCGTTTTGCTCATGTTCCATACAAGCGAGTTGTGCTTACCCGTAAAAATATTTTAAGGAGAGACAGCTATAAGTGTGGATATTGCGGAAGGGGAGATTTGCCTTTAACAATTGATCACGTGGTTCCAAAAGCTCGTGGTGGATCGGAAAGCTGGGAAAATTTAATTTGTGCTTGCACAACCTGTAATAATAAGAAGAGTGATCATACCCCTGAAGAAGCAAAAATGCATCTTCGTCACAATCCTTTTAAACCGAGCCACATAATGTTCATAAAACATGCTGTCGGTAAGCTCGATGAAAGCTGGAAACCTTATCTTTACTTGTCTTAATTTCTTATCTGACAAGAGATAAATACAAGATTATTACAATCTTAATTCGTATTTTTCACATCAAAGTTTTAGAAAATTAATAATCTTACATGCGCATAAAAAGAATTTTAAGCGGAATGCGGCCCTCTGGAAAACTGCACATAGGCCATTATGTAGGTGCATTGGAAAATTGGGTTCAGCTTCAAAATAATTATGAAAATTTTCATCTAATTGCAGATTACCATGTTTTAACAACAGATTTAGACTCAAGTCAAATTCATGATAACACGATCGAAATGTTGATTGATTGGTTATCTGCCGGTTTAGATCCGAACAAAAGCCCGATGTTCAGACAATCGCAGATTAAGGAACACACCGAGCTAAATTTAATTTTTGGAATGTTGATAACAGTGAATCGCCTCGAAAGAAATCCAACACTTAAAGATCAGATTCGCGATCTTCACATTGACTATGTAACATTTGGACATTTTGGTTATCCTGTTCTTCAAGCCGCAGATATTCTTTTATACAAAGGTGAATTCGTTCCTGTAGGAGAAGATCAGGTACCGCATGTAGAAATTTCAAGAGAAATTGCCCGCAAGTTCAATAACCAATACGGGGAAGTTTTTCCTGAACCTGAACCTTTGCTTACAAGATTTTCACGTCTTCCCGGTTTGGATGGTAATGCTAAGATGAGTAAATCTTTAGGCAACACAATTCTTCTTTCTGATGATACTGAGACGATAAAAAGTAAATTGAAAAAGGCAGTCACTGATCCAAATAAAATCAGAAAAGGCGATCCGGGAAATCCGGACATTTGTCTTGTTTTTGCCTATCATAAAAAGTTCAATTCCGGTCAGGTTGATGAAATCGAGGCAGGATGCAGATCAGGAGCTTTGGGTTGTGTTGATTGTAAGATGAATTGCAGTTCGAAAATTTCAGAATTACTTGAACCAATAAGATCAAAAAGACCATATTTTGAAAACAATCTTTCTGAGGTCCAAGAAATTCTTCATGAAGGCGAAATAAAAGCGAGATTAATTGCTGGCGAAACAATGAAACAAGTCCGTGAAAAAATGAAGATAGGCTAAGTGTATAAAATTAAGTTAGAACAATTTGAAGGACCGCTTGATCTTCTTTTGTTTTTTATCAAACGGGATGAGCTGAACATCTATGATATTCCGATATCCAGAATTACTAAGGAATTTTTAGAATACGTGAACCTTATCAAGCTGCTTGATCTTGAAATCGCGGGTGATTTTATTTTGATGGCATCGACCCTAATGCATATAAAAGTTAGGATGCTGCTGCCTCGCGAAGTGGATGAAAAAGGCGAAGAGATTGATCCGCGTGCAGAGCTTGTAGCTGCATTGTTGGAGTATAAAAAATATAAGGAGATGTCCGAGGAATTATCATTCTTCGAATCCAACCAAAGAAAAATTAGCTTTCGGGGTAATTATTCTGTTGATCCTAAGGAAACTTTTTCGGAGTACGATGTTCTCTTAAAAGATGTCAGCATTTATGATCTTGCAAAGACTTTCAAGAGAATAATTGAAGGAATAAAAGAAGAACCTATTCATGAAATAATAAAAGTAAACGTCTCGATCGATGAACAAATAGAACACATACTTAATTTGATAGAAGCCAAACTTGAAATTAGTTTCTTGGAATTGATAGAGGGAATGAAAGAAAAAATTAGAATAGTTGTAACATTTATTGCTCTGCTTGAACTGACAAAAATGGGAAAAATAGGTATTAAAGCTGCAAAGGATTTTAACAACTTTACACTTTACAAATTAGCCAATGGATGATATTTACAAGTCCGTAATTGAAGCAATAATTTTTTCATCGGATGAACCAATTCCGGAATCCGAAATTATTAAAGCGATAAAAGCAATCGATGGCGATGAGACTGAAATGTCTCAAGAAGATGTTCAGAAAGCCGTAGATGAGCTAAATTTATTTTATGTTGCAAATGGCTCGGCAGTGAACATTGTTAAAATTGCAGATGGATTCTTGCACGCAACAAAACCTGAGTATGCAAAATATGTTGGTTACATTTCCTCTGAAAAAAGCAAAAAAAGATTAAGCCAAGCTGCTTTGGAAACCCTTTCCATAATTGCTTACAAGCAGCCAATCACAAAGCCTGAACTCGAATCGATTCGCGGAGTCAATTGTGATTACATGCTTACAGCACTTTTAGAAAAGAAATTAATTACGATTGCAGGAAGAGCTGAAACTATCGGACGACCGTTGCTCTATAAAACCACCGATGAATTTCTAAAGTACTTTGGTTTAAAAAATTTAAGCGATCTTCCTAAACCGAGAGAAATTGAAGATATAATGCAAGATGAGGATTTTATTGAACAAAAGAAAAGAATTATGATGAACCTGATGGAAGAGAATTTGGAAAAAGAAATTAAAGATGAATCTGAAAATGCAGATTAGAATTAATAAATATTTATCCGATTGCGGAATCGCTTCAAGGAGAAAAGTTGAAGAGTTCATTCTTCAGGGCAGGGTAATGGTTAATAATAAAACTGTTGGCAATCTATCAATAAAAATTGATTCTGAAAATGATTTTGTTCATGTTGATGGCGAAGTTGTCTCCATTAAAAAGCATGTTTACTACCTATTAAACAAGCCTAAAGGCACAATTACGACTACAAAGGATGATAAGGGACGCACAACAGTAGTTGATCTAATAAAGAGTGATCAAAGCATTTACCCGATAGGACGATTAGATTTTAATACTACTGGTGTTCTTCTGTTAACGAACGATGGTAATTTTTCATATTTGCTTTCTCATCCCAAACATAAAGTTCCCAGAGAATATGATGTTAAGCTTGACAGAGAATTAACTGAAGAAGATAGGAAAAGATTAGTATTAGGCATCGTGCTCGAAAAGAAACAAAGTAGATTTGAATCAATAACTTCACCTCAAAAGAAAAACAAGGTTTTGCTTCGTGTCAAATGCTATGAAGGAAAAAACCACTTTGTAAAAAGAATGTTCGCAAGTTTGGGTTATACAGTTATATCATTAAATCGCTGCAGTTATGCGGGTTTGACAGCGGATATTCCGGTTGGTGCATATCGTAAATTATCTCTTTCAGAAATTAGTAAAATCACGAGTCACTATGCGTTATAGTTTTTTATTTATGACAATCATAATTCTTACCCTTAACCTAAATGCACAGATAACTGTTAAGGACACACTAACAAAATATTCATACACAACTGTTTCAGATTTTTGGGCTCAGATGGATGATATTTTTAACGATCCGAATTTTAGCAATGCACATTGGGGAGTTTTAATTCAGTCATTAGAAACAGGAGAATATTTTTACAAGCGTAATGAAAATAAATTATTCATGCCTGCTTCTAATCTCAAGCTTTTTACTAGCAGCGCGGGATTAGTTTTATTAGGTGATGATTACAAATTCACAACAAACATTTACATGCGCGGAAGGATGGATGGATCATCACTTATTGGTGATATTGTTGTTCAAGGTAGAGGAGACCCAACTCTGTCCGGAAGATTTTATCAAAATGATGTATTAAAAGTATTTAATGATTGGGCTGATTCATTACTTGAATTTGGTATTGATGAGATTACTGGTAATATTATTGGAGATGATAACGAATTTGATGATCTCGGACTTGGTGAAGGATGGCAATGGGATTATGAAAGTGATTGGTATGCAGCTCAGTCTTCAGCACTATCATTTAACGACAATTGCATTGATATTATTGTAACCGCTGATTTACTTACCGGTCAAGCAAAAATTGATATCAATCCAAATACTAAATACGCTGTGATAGTAAATAAAGTATCGGTAGTTGGTGATGATTCAACGACCTCAATTGAGGTTTATCGAGAAAGAGGGACAAATGTAATTTCCGTTGCCGGTACAATTCGAAATTCAGATTCGCTTAAAACATTTGTTACGGTAAACAACCCAACTCAGTTTACGATGGTTGTTCTGAAAGAAGTTTTAGAAAGCAAAGATATAATTGTTGGCGGATTCCCAATGGACATTGATGATATGTCTTCACCGGTAGATTATAACGAGCTCTCTAAATTGTTCACTCATAGCTCCCCTAACCTTAAAGAGGTTGTTAAAATTATTAATAAGAACAGCCAAAACTTTTTTGCCGAACAGCTGCTGAAAACTATCGGGTTAGAAATTGAGCATTTTGGTTCTGCTGAAAATGGAATTGCCTCATGCAATTCTGTTTTTCAAGAAATGGGAGTAAATCCCGAAAATATGAGCATGGTTGATGGGAGCGGTTTATCAAGATTAAACTTAGTAACTCCAAAGCAAATTGTCTCGTTGTTAAACTTCATGTACCAGCATAAATATTATCTGCCTTTTTATAATTCACTTCCAATTTCGGGAATTGACGGTACACTTGGAAATAGAATGAAAGGTACAAAAGCTGAAAACAATGTTCGTGCAAAAACGGGTTATATTGGTTCTGTCAGAAGCCTCTCAGGCTACGTAAACACCGGAGATAATGAACCAGTAACTTTTTCCATTATTGCAAATAATTTTACAGTACCTTTAAAACTGTCCGATAACATTCAAGATCTCGTTTGCATCAGATTAGCTAACTTAAGAAGAAAATGAAGGAGCTAAAGTGGAAGAAAATTTAAATCAGGATCTCGGAGTTTTAATTCAAAGAAGGTATGAAGAGTTAGCCGAACTTAAGCAAAAGGGAATCGAGTCTTTCGCTTATTCTTATGATGTAACCAGTGACTCCGAAAATATTAAAAGTAATTTTAATGAAGAAGAAAAACGCATTGTAAAAATTGCCGGAAGAATTATGGCAATTAGAAGAATGGGAAAAGCGTCCTTCACTCACATACAAGATCACACTGGTAGAATCCAGATTTATTTGAAGAAAGATGATCTCGGGGAAAGCTATGATGTATTTAAATTGCTGGACATAGGTGATATAATCGGAGTTGAAGGTTACGTTTTCAAAACCAAAACGGGTGAAATATCTGTTCATACTAACAATCTAACTTTGCTTGCCAAATCTTTGCGGCCACTACCAATTGCTAAAGAAACTACCGATGAATCTGGAAACAAAGTTATTCATGATCAATTCTCTGATAAAGAATTAAGATATCGCCAGCGATATATCGATTTGGTGGTAAATCCTGATGTTAGAGAAGTTTTCACAAAAAGAAGTAAAATAATTTCTTCCATGAGAAAGTTCCTTGATTATTACGAATTTCTTGAAGTCGAAACTCCTATTCTTCAACCTTTGTATGGAGGAGCATCTGCAAGGCCTTTTACTACTTATCATAATACACTTGATACAACTTTATATTTAAGAATTGCTGACGAGCTTTATCTAAAGCGATTAATTATCGGTGGATTTAAAGGTGTTTACGAAATCTCAAAGGATTTCCGGAATGAAGGAATGGACAAGATGCATAATCCGGAATTCACTATGATGGAGCTGTACGTTCCATACAAAGATTATGAATGGATGATGAGCTTTGTTGAAAAAATGATTTCATCCATTTGTCTTGAAGTTTTTGAAACCGTTAAATTTAATTTTGAAGACAACATTATTAATTTTACTCCGCCCTGGAAAAGAATTTCGCTTGTTGATACCTTAAACGAAAAAATAGGTACAGATATTCTAACCACCAGCATCGATGAGCTTAAAAAAATATCTAAAAAATTTAATATAGATGTAGAGAAAATTGAAAACAAAGCTAAGCTTATTGATGAACTATTCAGTTTTACTGTTCAGAAAGAGATAATTCAGCCGGCATTCGTCAAGGATTATCCTCTCGATCTTTCACCTTTGGCTAAAAAACATAGATCAAAAGAAGGCTTGGTTGAAAGATTTGAGGGATTTGTTAGCGGACGAGAAATTTGCAATGCTTTTTCAGAGCTGAATGATCCGATAGATCAGAAGAAAAGATTTGATGAGCAGATGAAAATGCGCGAAGCCGGTGATGAAGAAGCTCAGCAAATTGATGAGGATTTCTTGAAAGCTTTGGAGTATGGTATGCCGCCGTCTGCAGGATTAGGAGTTGGCATTGACCGTTTGGTCATGCTTCTGACTAATCAATCTTCAATCCGGGATGTGATCTTCTTTCCGCAAATGAAACCGGAATCCAAGTCATAGTTGTGATTGACTAGTGGCTGTTTTTTCGTTTAAGAAATTTATATTGATTGGCATGCGAAGTTCTCTGTTTAGAAAATATATTTTCCTCTTATTTAGTTATTCATTCATTGCCTGTACAATATTTCCACAATCTATTGATTCGGTGAAAGATAATTCCATAAATGTAAAAGCGTCATTTAATTCGCTAATATATTCTAAGATTCCAGAAGTTATGTCCTCTTACCGCGAAGGTTATCAATTCAATCCTTTTAGAAGCAAAATTAATTACCCCGTTCTTGCCGGAATGAGTGCAGCATTTTTAGGAACTGGTACTGCTATTCATTTATATCAACAGAAAGCTTGGTGGAGCGATCAGCGAACAGATTTCCATTTTGAAAATGATTGGGGTTACGCACTCTGGATTGATAAAATTGGTCATGCATATGGTGCAATGTTAATTCAACATGGAATTTCTGCAGGATTGGAAGCTGCTAACTTAGAAGCTGAACAATGCGTTTGGTATGGTTCACTTGCAGCTTTATCATTTCAGACTTTCATAGAAATTGAAGACGGATTCGGTCCTCAGTGGGGGTTCAGTCCCGGCGATTTTTACGGTAATGTTTTTGGATCCGCATATCCTGTTTTGCAATATTATGTTCCGTTTTTTAAAAATATTATGTTCAAGGCAAGCTATTTGCCAAAGGATTTGAATAAAACGAATCCAAACAGCGGACAAAAACATATTATTGTGGATGATTATCACGGACAAAAATTTTGGATATCAGCTAGAATGAAAAACCTTCTTCCTGAAAGTGTTGCCAAAGTATGGCCTGAATTCTTAATGCTTGCTGTCGGAATGGGTGTAAAAAATCTTGATGGCAGCGGAGGAGGACAAAGAGAGTTTTATATTGCTTTTGATTTTGATGCCGAGACTATTCCTTTATATGGAGATATGTGGCAGTTTGTAAAAAATACTCTGAACTTCATCCATTTTCCTATGCCGGGAATTCGGATATCACCTGACGCAGCTTTTTTTGCATTGTGTTTTTGAGTGATAAATTGAAATATAGCATAATAATACCCACACTTAATGAAGAAGCATTGCTTCCTAAACTTCTCAATCAGTTAAATGATAAAAAACTTAGGAGCAGTTATGAATTCGAAATTATTATTTCTGATGGAGGCAGCAAGGATAAAACGTTAGAAATCTCTCGAAACCTGGTTGACAAAATTATTCTTAACCAAGATCAAGTATCACAAAATATTGCTGCAGGGCGAAACATAGGTGCAAAGTCTGCTTCCGGTGAAATATTGATTTTTCTGAATGGAGATGTTATTCTGAACGATGCTTTTTATTTCTTTGATTATTTAGAGAAACATTTTAATTATTCCAATTACTTAGCGTTCACATGCGATGTTTGGATTTATCCTGAAGAGGAAAAATTTAGCGATAAAATTTATCATACTATCTATAATAATTATTTTGGGACTTTAAACTACATTGGTGTTGGAATGGGAAGAGGTGAGTGCCAGGTTATTAGAAGAGACGTTTTCATAGAAGTTGGCGGCTATAATGAAAAATGTGCTGCAGGAGAAGATTTTGAACTGTTTAAGAGGATTAGGAAGATGGGAAAGATTCTATTTTCCAAAAATGTTTTTGTTTTTGAATCACCAAGGAGATTTAGAAGATTTGGGTATGCGAAGGTCACTCTTTCATGGATGGTCAATAGCTTTTCAGTTATCTTTAAAAAGAGATCCATGCTAACAGAATGGGAACAAGTTAGATAAATGAAAATAATAATTTTTTTCCTAGTATTATCCTTTAATTTATTTCCGCAAGCTGAATACGTGAGTGTGAGTAACCGCATTTATGATTTTCTGGAAAGGATGGATAATCTTAATCTAGTCGAAAAATATAATTCATTCGAAATTCCTAAAACCAGGCAAGAGCTAGCAGATTATCTAAAACAGATTATTTCCTTATCAAATCAATTGGATGAAGTTGATAAACAAATGCTCGAAGATTTCAAGATTGAATTTGAATATGAATTGTTCGGATCATTAGAAAAATCCGAATCAATTATAGGAAATAACGATTATGATTTTTTATCTCAGAAGGAAAAATATTTTTATTACTTCTCCAAAGAATCGAAACTGAGCTTATTCATAAATCTCATCGCGGAAGGAGAACTAATATTTAACAGAAATAGTATAGCCAACAACACGAGTTCTGCTACATTAGTTAATGTTGGCGGTGAATTGCGTGGAACTGTATTGGATAAAGTTGGTTTTTACTTGAGGGGAACAAATGGAATTGCACGTGGTGATCGTAATACCGCAATGCTGAAAAAAGAATTGCTTTATAATTTTAAGTTCACCGAAAAACCTGATGAAAGATTTTTTGATGAAACTCAAGCTTATGTTTCTGCCGATTTCGATCTTATCAAATTAAAATTAGCAAGAGACCGTCTCGAACTTGGTTACGGTACAAATAAGTCTATTTTGGATGATAACTCGCCGTTGTTTGATTATCTCTCATTCAAGATTGATTATGACTTTTTCAACTTTTCATATGTTCACGGGAAGTTATTAGGTGACAGTAAGTTCATAAATGATAGCATAAGCGGAAGTTATAACCTTATCCCAGAGAAATATTTTGCTTACCACCGAATGGGTTTTGATATTTCACCTCATTTTAATTTTGGTTTGGGTGAAGTGGTTGTTTACGGCGACCGACCATTTGATTTAAGCTATCTTGTTCCATTCAGTTTTCTAAAATCCGTAGAACATTCAAATCGTGACCGGGATAATACAATGCTTTTCTTCGATTTTATTAACCAGACTATTCCGAAGACAAAAGTATATTTTACTTTTTTGATTGACGATATTTCATTTAGCAAAATAGGAAAAGCGTGGTGGGGCAATCAAACTTTATTCAATATCGGATTGCAATCATCACCGTTTTATCAATCAATTCCTATTGATGTTAAGTTTGAATATTTACGTCTTCAGCCTTATACTTTTTCTCACAGGTTGAGCAGAAACAGTTTTACGCACTATGGGTACAATTTAGGTACATCTGTACAACCAAATAGTGAATTGTTTTTTTTAGGAATAAGTTATAGGTTTACAAGTAGATTAACTCTTGCGGCCGATTTTAGTTACAGCAACCACGGTGCCAATTTTGTTAATAATGACGGTACGATTCAGAATGTCGGAGGAGATATAAAACTAGGACATCGAACTTTTGATTGGGAGACAACAAAATTTTTAGATGGGGAGCTAGAAATCTTTAGAAATATTTCCGCAAAAATTTATTACGAACCAATTAATCAATTTTCCTTTTTCCTTAATGCTGCATATACTTCTAATTCAACAAGCAAATTAAAATTACAGAACGACACCCAGATCTTTTTTGGAACGAGCTTAAATTTTTAATTCATTGGAGTTAAAATGAAACTTAAAGAAATGAAATTTCCATTTATCATCTTCATACTAGCAATCGGAATTGCAATCGGCTTTTTGATTGATAAAGTATTTTCCGGCGATAATCTTCGTGAAAGCATCACTAAGTTTAACGATGTGCTGACCTACACTGAAAAATATTACGTTGAACAGGTTGATACACATAAACTGGTTGAAGCCGCCATCAATGGTATGCTAAGCAAATTAGACCCACATTCGGTTTACATTCCTGCAAAACAAATGGAAGGAGTTGAAGAATCCTTCCGCGGTGATTTTGAAGGAATTGGAATTGAATTCCAGGTTGTAAATGATACACTGACCGTTGTTTCACCAATTACAGGGGGACCAAGTGAACAGCTAGGAATAATGTCAGGAGATAGAATTATTAAAATTGACGGCAAACAAGTCATAGGTATCAGCAATGAAGAAGTGAGAAAAAAACTTCGAGGTAAAACCGGAACCAAAGTTACAGTTTCTATTTTAAGAGTCGGGCTTAAAGGAGAATTGAACTATGAAATTACTCGCGATAAAATTCCGATTTATTCTGTAGACACCAAACTTATGCTTGATGACAAAACAGGCTATGTAAGTGTGTCCCGCTTTGCTGATAAAACTTATGACGAGTTAGTGGATGCTCTAAATGAACTAAATAATCAAGGAATGAAACAATGCATTCTCGATCTTCGCGGAAATCCGGGAGGATATCTTAATCAAGCATTTAAAATTGCAGATTTGTTTGTTCCCGGGAAAAATAAAATTGTTTATACTGAAGGAAGAAGATCCGAATTTAATGAAGAATATTTTGCATCCGAGCCATCTCCTTACGAAAAAATTCCGCTTGTAATTTTAGTAAATAAAGGAAGTGCTTCCGCCAGTGAAATTGTATCCGGTGCAGTTCAAGATTGGGATAGAGGATTAATCGTCGGCGAAACCACATTTGGAAAAGGTCTCGTTCAAAGGCAGTTTACTTTACCAGATAACTCAGCAGTTCGGTTGACCATTTCAGAATATTTTACTCCTTCCGGAAGACTGATTCAAAGAGATTACAAGGAAAAAAACGATAAGGCGGAATATTACAGCGATGCCGGTTTGGAGAATGAAACTGAAGGCGAGAATCTATATCATTCAGTGGAAAAAGATTCAACGCGGCCAATTTACAAAACAAGCAAAGGCAGAACTGTTTATGGCGGCGGAGGAATTACTCCTGATTATATTGTCAAATCACTGGATTTAACCGAATACACCGTTAAGCTTTTGAGGAATAATGTTTTTTATCTATTTGCTTTATCGTTCATTGATTCCAACGGAAGAGAGATTATTTCTAAATATGGAAAAAGCTTAAACAAATTTCGAAATGAGTTCTCGTTTTCCGAAAACGAAATTGATAAGTTTATTGAATTCGCTTCGCAAAAAGATGTGAAATTAGTTGAAAACGATTTTCAAAAAGATAAAGATTTTATTTTAGCAAGACTAAAAGCACAAGTAGCCCGTAATTATTGGAAAAATGAAGGCTGGTATTCTGTTCTAATTTCAGTTGACAATCAAGTTGAAAAAGCATTAACATTATTTGAGGAAGCAAGAGATTTAGCAAACTTGAAATGAAACTACGAATAATTCTGTTGGCGTTTGTACCTTTTATTTTTAGTATTGGTGATAATTCTTTCAAAACAACAGAATTGTCCTATAATTTTTCTTTCAGTTCTGAAAAAAAGCTGCTTCCCGGCGAAGAATTAAATTATGTTGTGAGTTATTCGTTTATCAACCTTGGTGAAGTAAAAATTCGTGTGAAAGATAAAAAGTCAATCAACGGAATGAATTATTATAACGCAGTTGCATATATCGATTCTTACGATGGCATTCCCTTTGTGAACTTACATCAGATTTACGAAAGCAAAGTAAACCAAGATTATTACTCAGATTTTTTCCGCGGAATCGTGAAAGGCGATGAATACACAACCTACACTGAATATTATTTTGATTACAGCGATTCTAAAATCCGGATAAAAAAAGGAAAGTTCAGCCCAAGAGAACTTTGGGTTGATTCAACAGCATCAGTAGAAAAACAATTTCATGATGGGCTGTCTATTTTCTTCTTTGCTCGAATGAATTCCGGTAAAAATAACTCGATGCTTCTTCCGTGCTTTGTGAATGAGCAAAAGGTTTACACTAGAATAAATTTTTATGAAAGTACAATTCCAGTGTCAATTGATGCGATTGACTACGATGTTGAATGTGTAAGATTGGACGGTGATATGGATTTTATAAGTATATTTGGATTAACAGGCTATTTTGAAGGTTGGTTCTCAAATGATGAATCGAGCATTCCAATAGTGGCTAACATGAAAGTTATAATTGGCAATATTACACTCGAATTAAAAAGTTGGAAGAGAGAAGGATGGACACCTCCCAAATACAAAAATTAAATCTTGAGGAAAAATTATTTTCCTATTTGGATTATTATCCGAAACTTGGACAAAACATTTTTTTGGCTTCCGGTGTAAAAATAATTGGTAATGTTGAGATTGGTAATAATTCAAGCGTGTGGTATAATACCGTTATTCGAGGCGATGTACATTACATTAAGATTGGTTCTCAAACAAATATCCAGGATTGCTCAATGCTTCATGTTACTAATGGTAAGTATCCGCTTAACATTGGCAATAAAGTAACGATTGGTCATTGTGCAAAACTGCATGGCTGCACTCTTGAAGATTTATGCTTTATTGGAATTGGCGCTATTGTGCTCGATGGTGCCGTAGTGGAAAAAGAATCAATGGTCGCGGCAGGAACTGTTGTGACACAAAATTTTGTTGTTCCCTCAGGTAAGTTAGCAGCAGGTGTTCCTGCAAAAATTATTAGAGATCTTACAGATGAAGAGATTGCTGATTTCGAGAAGTCAGCCGAACGTTACATGAAGTATACAGAGCTTTCTGTTGAGTCGTTACAAAGGAAATGGTAACTTGATATTTCAAGACACCTTGCGATTAAGATTTTATAGCATTTTTTTAGAAGTCAATTGCTGAAGGAAAAACTTATTGACTCACTTTACGCATATTTTTATTTGTACATAGCCCCACCATTTTCACATTGTGATGCCTCTGGCAATGGTAGCGGGCAAGTGAACATTGAACTTCGGGCGTTAGCCCAATAATAACCGGTTTTTAATGGCTATCCATAGGATTTCTTTGGAAAAACCGTCATTTATGATGTTATAAAGTCCACCTCCTGAAGGATTTGGTTAATCCATTCAGGGTCTTGCGCAAGGTGACTTAATAAGTAAAAATGTTTAGTTAAACTAAGTATTCCGTACGTTTATAAACATAATTAGCTGGTATTGAAATTGTGGTCAAGAATTTAAGAATCTACAATAACACAGTGATTAAAAAGCTTACCATTCATAAACTAATTAGCCTGCTAAAAAAGGAATTAGACTTTAGTATCAATAATCTTGAAATTTCATTTGTAAAATCAGCAGATATTATCCGTCTGAATAATAAATATTTAAATCATAAACATTCTACTGATATAATTACTTTTGACTATTCAAAGTTAGATTCATGTCTCGAAGGTGAAATCTTAATTTCAACTAACGATGCTCTTGATAACTCAAAGAGATTTAAAACTTCATTTAATGAAGAATTAATAAGGCTTGTAATACATGGTGTTCTTCATTTGCTTGGGTATAAGGACAAAAGAAAGAGTGATAAAAGAGTTATGAAGATGAAAGAAAATTTGTTAATGCATAAATACAAATTTCTCTTAAATGAAAAGTAAATTGATAAGTATTTTAGATCATCATTTTTGCATACTAGCAAGAATTTTATAATTTCGCAGCAATCATTTTAAACAGTTGTAATCTGATTGAAACGTATTAGAATAATTTAGATAAAGAAAACTAAGGTAATGAGCAAAAATTTAGTTCTTGTAGAATCTCCCGCCAAAGCAAAAACAATAAATAAGTATTTAGGTAAGAACTATTTCGTTGAAGCTACTATCGGGCATATTAAGAATCTCCCCAAAACCCGTCTTGGTGTAAAAATCGAGGATGATTTTCAACCCGAGTATGTAACTATCCGCGGTAAAGGGGATACAATCAAAAAAATAAAAGGGCTTGCGGCTAAATCTAAAGCCGTTTACATAGCTACCGACCCTGACCGTGAAGGTGAAGCAATAGCACAGGATGTCGCCGATATTCTAAATGGAAAATCGGAGACAAAGCTTTACAGAGTTCTGTTCAATGAGATCACTAAATCCGGTGTTGAGAAAGCGATGAAACATCCACGGGAAATTGATTTTCATCTTGTTCAATCTCAGCGTGCAAGAAGAGTTATGGACAGAATCATCGGCTATAAGATGAGCCCTTTCTTGTGGAAAGCGATTATAGAAAATTCGGGAAGCACTTCTCTTTCTGCAGGAAGAGTTCAATCTGTTGCATTGAAATTAATTTGTGATAGAGAAGCTGAAATTGACAAATTCAAAACGATTGAGTATTGGTCAATTTGGGCTATCTTCAAAACTGAAAGCAATGAATTCTTCAAAGCAAAACTTTTTAGTATTGCCGGTAAAGACATAAAAGTTCCTCATAAGCTTGATATGAGCATTGAAGAAAGAAATGAATTTAATGAAAGAAATATTGCTATCAGCACTGAAGGCAAGGCTCAAAAATATTTTGATGCGATTTCCGGTATCAAACAATTTTTAATTTCGAACATAATTAAAAGACACACTAGAAGAATTGCTCCAGCGCCTTTCATCACGAGTACTCTTCAAGCTGAAGCTTCCAGACGATTAAGAATGAGACCTAAACAGACGATGATGCTTGCCCAAAAGCTTTATGAGGGTGTTGAGTTAGGGAAAGAAGGTCTTGCCGGTTTAATAACTTATATGAGAACCGATTCAACCCGAATTAGCGAGGAAGTTTTACCTAAGGTTCGAGATTATATTAAAGATAAATTTGGAGATGATTATTTACCAGATTCACCAATACTATATGACAAGAAGACTACATCCAATGTTCAGGATGCTCATGAGGCAATCAGGCCAACGTCTTTAGAATATACTCCCGAATTTGTTAAGCAATATCTGGATGATAAATCTTTTAAACTTTATGAACTAATCTGGAAAAGATTTATTGCCTCACAGATGAATCCTGCTTTATTCGAAACTACAGTAATTGAAATTTCTGCAAAGGAATTTGTGTTCAAAGCGTTGGGATCTGCTATATTATTTAACGGATTTCAACAAGTCTATGAAGATATTCCCGAACCAAAGGAAAATGCAGAGGATAAAGAAGAATATAGAAATGAAAAGATTCCTCTTGGTTTAGAAAAAGATCAAACACTTGGATTGAAGGAGCTTCAAAAAACTCAACACTTCACAAAACCTCCTGCAAGATATACCGAAAGTTCGCTAATTAAAGCATTAGAAAATAGAGGAATCGGCAGGCCTAGTACCTATTCAATGATTGTTAGTACAATTCAAGATAGAAAATATGTTCATTTAACTGAAAGAAAATTAGCTCCAACTATGCTTGGAAAAAAAGTAAGTGAAATATTAGTGAAGAATTTTCCGGACATCATCAATGAAGACTTTACTGCTGCCATGGAAAATGAGTTAGACCAAATAGCGCAGGGTGAAAATGAATATAAAGTAGTGCTCGCAGATTTTTATAACCCTTTTGCTAAAGCGTTAAAGCTTGTTGAAAATAAAATTGAAAAAATTATCTGCGAAAAATGTGGTGGTGAACTAGTCATTAAAATCGGCCGATTTGGTAAATATTTGGCTTGCAACAATTACCCTAAATGTGAGAATATAAAATCTTTTCGTGAAGTGTATGCACAGCAGAAAGAAGTCGAATACACGGGTGAAACTTGCGCAAAATGCGGAAGTAAAACTATTTTCCGCGAAGGGAAATTTGGAAGATTTATCGGCTGCGAAAAATATCCGGAATGCGATTATGTAAAAAACATTACGCTTGGCATTTCCTGTCCGAAATGTAAGGAAGGCGAAATTCTTGAAAGAAAATCAAAAAGGAATAAAGTCTTTTACGGCTGTTCTCACTATCCAAATTGTGATTTTGTGAGCTGGCATAAACCATTTCTTCAAGCTTGTCCCAATGGAGATTCCGAAATAATGGAAGAAAGATATTCTAAAAAGAAAGGTAATTACTTAAAATGCCCTACTTGTGCGGAAGAATTGATCGCTGAAGAAGTGAAAGAAGAAGATGAAAATTGACCAGGTGATTGATCTTTATTTGAGTGAGCTTAAAAGTGTTAAAAGATACTCGCCGAATACGGTTAAGTCTTATAGAGAAGATCTGCGCGGTTTTTTAAGTTTCTGTCAAGCGAATCAAAAAAATGATATTGAGAACATTACTAACAAATTCATAAAGCATTTCTTAATGCACCTAAATGAATTGGGTTTAGACAAAAGATCGATAGCAAGAAAACTCGCTTCAGTAAGAGGACTGTTTAAGTATTCGTTTCAAAGAGATATATTAGAATCAAATCCAGCACTTCAAATCTCAAATCCTAAGCTGGATAGAAAGTTACCAGAAGTTGTTCCATTGAACTCTTTCTTAAAGATTTATAATATTGCAGATGAATCTGAGGAAAATCCTATTCTAATCAAAGTGATTTTTGAAATATTGTACTGTTGTGCATTGCGTGTTTCGGAACTATGCAGTATTAATAATGTTGATGTTGATCTTAAAAACAAAGTAATAAAAATTAGAGGTAAAGGAAATAAGGAACGAATTGTTCCTGTTGGTGACAAATCTTTAGAAATCATTCGAACGTACATGGTGTGGAGAAAAAATGTCGCTGGTACAAATGCTTTTTTAGTAAATGTTAAGGAGGATAGAATCTACCCAAGATATGTTTATCGACTAGTTCATAAATATTTGGGGAAAGTTTCAGATATCAAAAAGAAAAGTCCCCATGTTTTACGGCATACAGCCGCAACGCATATGCTGGATAGAGGTGCAGATATTAGAGCTGTTAAAGAAATTTTGGGACATGAAAATTTATCTACTACACAAATTTATACTCACGTGAGCATTGAAAGATTGAAATCAACCTATAAAAAAGCTCACCCTAAATCATAAATATTATTGGAGGTTAAATGAACATTATAATAACTTCAAGAAAATTTAAAGCTCGTGATATTCTTAAAGATTTCATCACGACAGAAGTGAAATCGTTACAAAAATATTATGACAGGATATTAAGTGCAGATGTCATTTTAAGTTATCAAAATTCCCGTGACAGTATTAAAATCGCCGAAATAATTTTACAAGTCCCTGGTCAAACCTTAACAGCTACTGAAGAATCGGATGAATATAAGAAAGCTGTAAGCGCGGCAGTTGAAAAACTCTCTAGACAATTAAGTAAACGAAAATCAAAAAAAACTGCAAGAATTAGAGCATGAACATAAGTCAGAAGTCCATATCTAGGAAAGAATATATTACCGTCGATTATTTGGTCGAGAATTCAAAAGATCTCTTTAAATTAAAATTGTTCTCAGACAATTCTGGATTTGATAGAAAAATAATCGATCAGAATCTTCATCGTCCCGGTTTAGCTTTGGCAGGATTTGTTGACCTGTTTTCCTATTCCAGGGTTCAGATCTTCGGAAATACCGAGATGCGCTACCTCAGTCAACTCAGCGAAGAAAAAAAGGCAGAATCGATTGAAAGAATATTTAAGTTTAGTATACCATGTATCATCTTAACCGATGGAAATCAACCCTTTCCAAAGCTAATTGAATTAGCAAATAAATATCATATCACGGTTTTTGGAACTCCATTCTCAACAACAAAACTTATTTATCTCGTGGGGGATTTTCTTGATGACCAGTTTGCCGAGAGAATTTCTCTGCATGGTTCCTTTGTTGATGTTTATGGAGTGGGGATTCTGTTTATTGGAAAATCCGGGGTCGGAAAAAGTGAAGTCGCACTCGATTTAATTGAAAGGGGACACAGACTTGTAGCCGATGACCACATCATCCTTACTAAAAAAGGTGAAGGTATTTTGATGGGATCGGGAACAAATCTTGCCAAGCACTTTATGGAAATCCGTGGTTTAGGCATTATTGATGTTGAACGAATGTTTGGGGTTAGAGCAATACGTTATCAAAAAAGACTTGAAATCGTGGTTGAACTTGAATTGTGGGATGAAAAAAGTGAATATACAAGAACGGGACTTGAGGAAAACACAGTCAATATTTCTGGTATAGATATACTTCATGTAAAGCTTCCAATTCTTCCAGGAAAAAATATCACCGTAATCTCCGAAGTTATAGGTCTTAATTATCTTCTAAAGCATTATGGCTACGATGCTCCAAAATTATTTCAAGATCGTCTAAAAAAAGAAATCAGTAAAAATGAAAAAGAGCAAGATTTGAGAGGTGTTAAGTATTTTGAGCATGATTTTGAATAAAATATTCAAATTCTAACTTGACAAAATACGTGTATTTCTTTACATTCACCCACCAATTATGCGAAAATTATATTACTTTTCGAAATCGAACCTAAAACTCAAACAGTTTGAGTATCTGAATCCAAAATCGATACTTATCTATGTTATTGTTGTGCTTTTTCTATTAGGAATATCATGGGGAACGCTTAGTCTTATAGATCATTTCACTTCATCTTCAAACAGCATCTCTGCCTTAGAAAACGAAAATAAAATACTTCGTGAAAAACTTAAGAGCTTAACTGCATTGTACAAGGATGTTGATAAAGATCTGAAGGAACTTTGGACTGAAAACAATTATCTTCGTTTGGCAGCAAATTTACCACCCTTATCAGAGGATGAGACAGCTTTAGGAGTTGGTGGTAGTGAGTTTGAGGCTTCAATTAAATCAAATGTTGGTTTGTTAATAGATTTGCATGATTTATCAAAATACGTCGAGAAATTATCTCTAAAGCTTAAATTTGAGAAATCTGAACATCAGACTATTTCGAGTAAACTCAAAGAGAATAAAATATTGTTTGCTTCTATTCCGGCGATCAAACCTTCCGAAGGAGTGATTGGGCTAAATGGATTTGGAATGCGGGAACATCCAATACTTGGGCTAAATAAAATGCATGAGGGAATTGATATTATTACAGATGTTGGTACAAATGTTCGATCTTCCGGAAGTGGTCTGGTTTCCTTCGTTGGGTTTAAAGGCGGATACGGTTTAACAGTTGAGATAGAACATGCTTCGGGTTACAAAACTATTTATGCTCATTTATCCCGTTCATTAGTGAAGGTTGGTCAAAAAATTACAAGAGGGAAAGTAATTGCGTCAACAGGTAATTCCGGTTTATCAACTGGCCCGCATTTACATTATGAAGTACATCATGATGGAATTAAATTGGATCCGACCCAGTTTTTTTTCGATGATTTAGCTCTATTCGAACAAAAAATAAAAAAATAAATCTAACGGAGTTTTTAAACATGATCTGGACAGTAGAACTTGCCTCATATCTAGATGATGCCCCGTGGCCGGCTACTAAAGAGGAATTGATTGATTATGCTGATAGAATTGGTGCTCCATTAGAAGTTATTGAAAACCTTAAAGAGCTTGAGGAATCTGACGAGCCCTACGAATCGATAGAAGATATCTGGCCCGATTATCCGACTGAGGAAGATTTCTTCTATAACGAAGATGATTTTTAGTAAAATAAATTAGAAATAAACTTCCTGTCTATGAATAAAAATTGGAACGGTATTTATGGACATAAAAATAATAGGGAAGTATTAGATCGAATTATTGCCTCCTCTAACATACCACATGCATTTCTTTTCATAGGCAAACAAGGTGTTGGTAAAGATTACTTTGCACTGCATTTAGCCCAATCCATTAACCGAAAATTCGCTTTAGGTGAGGAACAATCTCATGTTCTAAATGGAATAGCCAATCTTACTGAACCATACATAAAATTTATTTTTGCTTTACCTCGCGGAAAAAATGAAACAGATGAATCAACTCCCTATGAAAAACTAAATCCCGATGATCTTGAAGAAGTTAAAAAAGAGATTAAAAAGAAAATTATAAACCCTTATCAGCGAATTCAAATTGGCAAGGCTAATGCTATTAAAGTCAGCAGCATTAGAGATATAAACAAGTTTTTGTCGCTTCAGTTCGAACAATCTTTCTATCGCTTTGTCCTCATTTCGGATGCTCATTTGATGAATGAAACTTCTCAAAATGCTCTACTTAAAAATCTAGAGGAGCCCCCGGAGAAGGTAATTTTCATTTTGACTACTCCATTTCCAGAACTTTTACGTGAAACGATTAGATCCAGGTGTTGGGCTCTGTATTTCAGTCCTCTGACTGTTGATGATATTACTCAAATTCTGGTTGAATATTTTCAAATTGATAAAAGCCTGGCAAATGAAGTCGCCGTATTTGCGGATGGATCAGTAACAACTGCGAATCAACTTATTGAACATGACTTCCGAATGCTAAAAGACAGAACGATAAACTTTTTAAGATATTCACTTGGGAAAAAATTTCATTCGGCATATCAGGAAATTACCAGCGTTTTAACTGATGGAGACACTTCCACATTTAAGCTATTCATTCAAATGATCATTACATGGCTTAATGATTTGCAGAGGTTTAGAACATCAAATGTTGATTTCTTTTATTCCGACTATCGAGAGACTTTAGAAAAATTCAATAAAAAATTTCCTAATTCCAATATTCACGATGCCGTATATAAACTAGATTATTTAAGTTCGCTTGTTCAAAATAATGTTAATTCTAATTTACTTGCAGCAAACTTAATTTATAGTATTTCAACACTGACTAAATAATTTTTTATTGGTTTTAAATTTCAACATGGAGGTAAAAATGAGTAAAACAGTTATTGTTGGTGCCAAGCGAACCGCCATCGGATCATTCGGCGGAATTTTAGCTTCATACAGTGCTCCACAGCTTGGTAGTTTAGCAATCAAATCAGTTTTAGAAGATTCGAAGATGGCGACTGACTCGGTTGAAGAAGTAATTATGGGAAATGTTTTAGCGGCAGGGTTGGGACAAGCACCTGCACGACAAGCGGCTTTGTTTTCGGGTCTTTCTGAAAAAACTGAATGCTTGACCATTAATAAAATGTGCGGCAGTGGTCTAAAAGCTGTTATGCTTGCTCATCAGGCTATTCTCTTGGGCGATGCGGAGATAGTCATCGCTGGCGGTCAAGAGAGCATGAGCAATGCGCCATATTTATTGCCTAACGCAAGATCTGGTTATCGCTTGGGTGATGGTCAAATTATTGATTCAATGATTAAGGATGGGCTTTGGGACGTTTACAACAACATTCACATGGGTAGTTGTGCAGAAAAATGTGCGAAGGATTTCAACTTCAAAAGGGAAGAACTTGATGAATTTGCAATTAATTCATATCGCAAAGCACTCGATGCTCAAAGATCAGGAAGATTCAATGATGAAATTGTAAAGATCAAACAAAAATCTAAAACGGGGGAGACTGTGATAGACAAAGATGAAGAACCAGAGAAAGTCAAATTCGATAAGATTCCAGCTTTGAGGCCTGTCTTTGATAAGGACGGAGTTGTAACAGCAGCAAATGCATCGAGCATTAATGATGGTGCGGCTGCACTTTTAGTTATGTCCGAAAAGAAAGCCCTTGAAATGGGATTTGTACCACTTGTTGAAATCATCGCTCAGAGTTCAGCAGCAAAAGCTCCTATTGAATTTACCACTGCACCCGCTGATGCAATAAATAAGGTTTTGATGAAGGCAAACTTAAAAAAAGAAGATATTGATCTTTTTGAGATAAATGAGGCATTTGCTGTAGTATCTTTAGCTGTGAATAAAATTTTAGGATTGGATGGATTCAATGTTAATGTTAATGGTGGTGCCGTTGCACTTGGACATCCAATTGGTGCAAGCGGAGCAAGGATTCTTGTTACTCTTATTCATGAAATGCAAAAGAGAAATTCCAAGTATGGTTTGGCTTCACTTTGCATTGGCGGCGGGGAAGCATCAGCTTTAATTATCAAAAAGTATGAAAGGTAATTGAAATGGAATTTAATAAAATTGCAGTGGTAGGCGGCGGAACTATGGGTAATGGAATCGCTCATGTTTTTGCCTTGAAAGGTTTTCATGTCAATTTGATTGAAATGTCCGAAGAGCTTGTGCGTAAGGCAATTAAAACGATTGAAGGAAATTTAGATCGTCAGTTAAAAAAGCAATTGATCGATGAGAAGTCAAAGAGCGATGCTCTCGCAAGAATCTCACCTATTGTCGGACTGGAAAATACTCCAGGTGAAGTTGATTTAGTTATCGAAGCAATTTATGAAAATAAAGATGCTAAAATATCTTTATTTAATAAGTTACAAAACATAATTAAGCAAGAGTCTATATTTGCCAGCAATACTTCATCAATCTCTATTACCGAACTTGCCTCGGCATCACGACCTGATAAATTCATCGGTATGCATTTCATGAATCCTGTTCCAATGATGAAGCTTATCGAAATTATACGCGGATATTCAACCAGTAATTCAACGTATAATGCCATAAAAGAATTATCTCTTAAGATTGATAAAGTTCCGGTTGAGGTTCATGATTATCCTGGCTTCATTTCAAACCGAATACTTATGCCCATGATAAATGAAGCTATCTACACTTTAATGGAAGGCGTAGCAAGCGCTGAGGACATTGACACTGTGATGAAGTTAGGCATGAATCATCCTATGGGACCTTTGACCTTAGCAGACTTTATTGGATTAGATGTTTGCCTGGCAATAATGGAAGTGCTTTATAATGGATTCAATGATTCAAAATATCGTCCTTGCCCGTTATTAAAGAAGATGGTGACAGCAAAAAAATTAGGCAGAAAAACCGGAGAAGGTTTTTTCAAATACAGCTAGAGATCAAAGACTAAACAAAGTCCATATCTAATAAATACCGTGTCAGTTCAAAAGTAGTACTAGAGGGTCACATCTGTCCGATAATATATATTATGTAAACTATGAAATACCCTAATCTATATAGACCCTATGAGTTTCAGGTATAAGTAAATAACCATCAAAATCAATACAATCCAGATAATGGGACTTCTCTTTCTTTGAATTTGTTTCCGCTTAGATGCAAACCCTAGCTTTCTTTTTTTACGTTCCTTTTCATCTAACTCAGGCTTATAAAACCTTGGCGAATAATCAAAGACTCTATGTTGCGGTTTTTTCATAAACATTTTGTTATCTCAATTAATATCAACAATTGCTGAAATAAATTCTTCAGCATTAAATGGTTGAAGATCAGTTATATCTTCACCGACACCGATATATTTTACAGGGATTTTCTGTTTCTCAAATATTTGAAAAACGATTCCGCCTTTTGCTGTCCCATCAAGTTTTGTGATAACCAATCCTGTAATGAGAGCTGTCTTAGAGAACTCATCTGATTGTACAACAGCATTTTGTCCTGAGTTCCCATCAAGTACAAGCAAAGTTTCATCGGGAGCACGATTAAGTTTTTTTGTAATAATTCGATTAAGCTTCACCAGTTCGTCCATTAGGTAAGATTTAGTATGCAGTCGACCCGCAGTATCAATCAATAAAACATCATATTTCTCTTTATGTGCTTTTTCAATGGCTTCATAGGCTACTGCTGAAGGATCAACTGATTTTTCACTTATTACTATATCAGCTTTTGCTCGTTCGGACCAAATTTCTAGTTGCTCACTTGCCGCAGCTCTAAAGGTGTCGGAAGCGGCGATCAGTACTTTTTTTCCTTGTTCCTTGTAATTATAAGCCAGCTTACCTATGGTAGTTGTCTTCCCTGCCCCGTTTACACCAATAACCAAAATAATATAAGGTTTTGCTTGATTATTTGATTCACTTACTCTTGAGGTGGAATTATTATCAAATATTTTTTTTAATTCGGATTTTACAACATCAAAAATTATTTTGTCGCTTGTCCTATCTTTTGTGTTAAGCATTTTGGTGCGGACGTTTTCAATTATTTTATTGGAAAGATAATATCCGACATCGGACGAAATTAAAATTTCCTCTATCTGCTCAAGTGTATTCGAATCTATACTGGCTTTGCCTGAAATAGTTTCTTTAATTCGATTAACAAGATTATTCCTGGTTTTTGAAAGTCGATCTCGAAGACTATTAAATATGCTCATTCTGTTTATTCATTTTTAAAAATTCTAAAGCGCGAACTACGTAACCTACCAGCGAAGCATAAATAAGAAATATGCTGCTGTAGTAAATAATTATAAATATTAAATTCTTTTTATTCAATCCAGCAATTACAAGCAAGAAAACAAAGCCTATAACCGTAACAGTAATTTTTCCTAATAAATTTGATGGAAGAACTTTCTTTAGCTTTAGTGAAATTAGAATTCCACCTGTAAATATAATTACATCTCTTAGTAAGATAATGAGCAGAAAATAACCGCTCAATTCTCCAATGAGGTATAATTTAATGGTAAGAACTGCAACCAAAATTTTGTCTGCAAGAGGATCGATTATCTTACCTATTTCGGTAATTTCATTTCTTTTTCTTGCTACATAACCATCCAGATAATCAGTTATTGCTGCTACTATGCATAAAGTGAAGGTAAGGGTGCGATAAGTTCCATCGTGAAAGTTGCTTAAACTAAACCAGACTGGGAAGATAAGCAGCAGTCTGAAAAAGCTTAGTACATTTGAAATGGTAAATAATTGATTTCTTTCAATCACCGGACTACCGCAAACTTGCCGATTTTTTCTTCAACTTCATTTCCCGTATTATCCAATCTTACAATTCGATAAATATATATCCCGGAATTCAATGGTTCACCATTTTGATCTTTTAGAAAAAACTCCACTCCCCCATCGCCGTTATTCTCTTCAACTGTTGCAATTTGTTTTCCCTGCAAATTAAGAATTAATATTTTTGCCTTATTTGAAAGATTTGCAAAAGTGATTTTACCTAAACCGTTTTGAACATTAACTGGCTGCGGATAAACATAAACATCAGATAAATCTTTAGCAAAGCTTGTCAATACAAGGTAGCTTCCGGCACCCGATGCAATCTGGATACTTCCTGTTTGAGTGGACGATTTTATGTTGCTTATTTTTAATACATACTCTTTACCTACTGAACCAACAGGTTTCTGCTTATCCCAGCTTAAATAAATGCTTTTCTTATCGCTCTGGTCAACTGTGATTGATGTAACATTTATCAAAGGATTAAAAACGTAATTATCAGAATTTTGAACTGTGCTTTCATCAACTTCGAGATTAAAAGTAATTCTTACTTTATATGGATTAACTAGCTGATGCGATGTGATAAAAAACTGTTCCTGTTGAACTATTATCGTATCAACCACGAAAGCAACTGTATCCGTTTTAATCGGTGAGCCATAATAATCACGAATGTCCATTATGATTAAAGAATTACTACCGAGGGGAAGATTTCTATTAAATGTCAGAAGCAAAGAATTTTGATTTTGTGGAGAAATAGAATTCGGAATTCCTAATTTAATTAACGTAAAAGAGCCAAGATTATCAATTGTGTTACTTATTCTTTCCGTGAATGTGACTATTATGCTTTTTGCTGTCGTCGAAGTAATTAACTTAATCTTAGCAGGTGAATGTGAATAAATTTTTACAATCTGGCTAAAGTTTGAAATCGGATCTGGTTTTGAGGCATCATAGGATATGACTGCATAAAAATAATTTTTATTATTTATTACAGATAAATCTGTGTATTCAGTATTTAAAACTGAATCAATTAGAAACAAACTGGATTCGCTCTCGCCGCAATAAACATAAAACTTGTTACCAAAACCATTCCATTGCAAATAAATGCTTGATGAATCTTTGCTGTATCCTGCTAAATCATAAGGAGTATTAGCTTTATTGGAAAAGGCAAACTCATAAAACTTAATGCCTTCGTTAGTCGGAAATGCGACGTCCTTTACCCCATTTCTGTTTAAATCCCCAACAAATATCGTACTTGAGTTTACATTTTCCTTATAAGAGACAACCAGATTCTGAGATGCGGTTGATTTGAAAATGTAAGAATACGGAAAAATAAAAACGATCAGTTCCTGTTTTCCATCCAAGTCAAGATCGGCAAATTTAATGCTGCTTTCAGCAGATCTAAAGGAACTATTGAATTCAACTGAAGCATCAATAAAAGCCTGATCATAAAGCGTACTCAAATTACCACCAGCGTAAGTAAATATAATTAACCGGTAAAATGGAGCAATATCAAGCTCGTCGATGGAGTGAATTAAAACTGCAATGTCCTGAAAACCATCTCCATTGTAATCACCTGCGTCAATTAAAGCCGAAGAACCTAAAAACTCGGTTGAAAATATTTTGTCCTTCACATAAGTATTTGGGCTTTGAATTTCATAAGAAAAAACATCGCCATCACGGTCAACCATCCAAATTTCATTTTTGCTATCGTTATCTGTATCAGTGATTACTGAATTTGGTGCATCAACTAGATTTCCACCGAATCCTTCCGGAGTGAAGTTTGATAATTTACGGGGATTTTCTAATCCAAGGTTGGAATTAACTTTCCAAATGATTATGGACGTATCGCTGTCAACTGCTAACACCTCTATAATTCCATCAAGATCGATATCTTTAGCCATAATTGGCCAGAACATGCCTGAAGAGTCTGCGAATTTATTTGTGAAAGTAAACGAACCTAATGAGGTCTGTTCATCAATATAACCATTTCGTTGAATTGAACTCAACAAGTCCACTTTACCATTGAAATTAAAATCTCCGACATCTCTTGGTAATTTATTTAATATTGAGTCAATCTTGATGAAATTATTTCCCTCTAATTTATACAAGCTGTAAAATAAATCTTGTGTCGGATAAAATTCACTGAACAAAACTTCATTAAAATTTTGAGATAAGTAGTTCGTGGGTTTTTTAAATATTGTTCCTTTATTTAAAGAATATGGTAATTCAATTTCCGAACTGATCAAAGAACTGAACTCAGTCGTAACTGTGAATAACGAATCATTAAACCGAACTACGGTGCTTTTTAATCCAACTAAATTTTCAATTTCAAAGTAAATATCGTAAGTAGCATTCTGTTCTACTAAATGCTTGGGGATGAAACCATAATGCAGTTTTTTTGCAAACTGATTGTTGGAGGCAAAACCGTCTAAAGTTACAAAGTTGAAATTTGGTTCTCCCTGCTTTCTGTAAAACATTCGAACGATGGATGGTTCATTGCTTTGAACAGCAGCAAGAATTGTAGTTCTATTTCCATAAAAAGCCGGGCCAAATGAAATCAGTTCTCCTAATGGAGCTGATCTATCAATATGAAAATTGACTCTTTCTTCCAACGTTCTCCCGTTGTTAAGATAAACAACTAATCTCAGATTATAAACAGTATCCGCAAATGCTGAAATATCTAACGAATAAATATTTTGATTGCTGAATTGATTCAATCCATTTTGAATTAACTGCGTCCAATTATTTGGATTTAGTCCGACACCATAGTAAAGTTCATACTTCGTAAAATATGGCGACAAGATTGTTGCATTTATTTCTAAAGTATTGTCAAAAGTAGCAAAGTCTTGAGAAGGATTATTTATTTTTATTTTTGATGGAGCAATAACGCTTAATGCTTTGAATAAATTTAATCTTCCTGCACCACTCTTCAGGTCCCAACCCGGTGTACCTATGTCGTCTGATGTTGATTTTAGAATTTGTTTTACTTCTTCATTGGAAAAATTTTTGAGCGATAGAATAAGTGCTGCGGCTCCAGAAACAAATGGAGCAGATGCTGATGTTCCACTTATTACTGCGTAATTATTATCTTTCGCTGTTGTTATGATTAGAGAACCAGGTGCAACCAAATCTATAGTTGAGCCAAAATTTGAACTGCCTGCAACAAAATCATCGGAAGTGGAATTTCCAACACAAATCACTTCCGAATAACCTGATGGATAGTGCGGACTGCTTAACCCCGAATTTCCTGCACTCGCAATTAATACAACACCTCTCGAGTAAGCATATCTGATTATATCTCTCAGAACATATGAAAATGCATTATCACCAAAACTCATGTTGATTACTTTTGCTCCCATCTGTATAGCATATAAAATTGCAGCGGCAACATCATCTTCTTCACCGTATCCATTTGGATCGAACGCACGAATATTAATTAATCTTGTACCGGGAGCTATTCCTGCAATTCCATAAAGATTATTGATGCTTGCACCGGCAATTCCAGCGATATATGTTCCATGACCATGCTCATCTTTAGGATTATTATCCCAACCTAAATAATCACCACCAGTAGAATCAAAAGGAAAACCCACTCGATCGGTAAAATCCCATCCCATGAAATCATCGATAAAGCCGTTGTCATCATCATCAATTTTATTTGTTCGTTTCTGATTGCCGAAGGCATCTATTCCATCTTCTCCACGGTTGTAGTATATCTGAGAAGTTAAATCCAAATGATTAAAATCAATTCCAGTGTCAATAATTCCAATTAAGACAGTGTCACTGCCTAAAGTAATATTCCATGCATCAAAAGCCTGGATTTTATTCAAAGCCCATTGCTCTGAAACCAAACTATCATTAGGAGTGTAATCGACTTTATAAACATTACCTTTTTGAATGTATTCGATTACTGGATCATTGGCTGCAACCGCGAGAAAATTATTAGCTTGCAGTTCTGAGCTGAATGTTACCTTAACAATTCTTGATAGTTCATCAATATCTTTAGCAATACCTTTGGCAAAATAATCTACAGAAATGTTCTCGGTTTTTAGGAGAGCATTTTTATTTGTAGAAAGAATTTCCTTGGTACTAATTCTCTCCTGAACTTGAGATTTATTGACAAAATCTTTGTATTTAATAAAATATTTTGTCGTTTGTGCATTAGTGAAGGAAAAGATAAATATTAAAAGGAACAGACACAAAACAGACCTATATTTCATACATTTCCTTTGTGACAGTCGAATCAATTGAGGAAGGATATATGCCTGAAAAACATGCTGTACAAAAATTTTCAGCATTCGCTTCGGCAACTGCTTCCAACATTTCTTCTATGGTAAGATATTCTAAACTATCAACCTCCAAATAATTTTTAATTGAATTGATATCAACATTGAACCGATTTGCAATTAGCTCTTCCTTACTTGGAAAATCCATACCATAATAGCAAGGATGAGTAATCGGCGGTGATGAAATCCGCAAATGAATTTCTTTGGGATTAGCTTCTCTTATTAGGTGAACCAATTGTTTTGATGTTGTTCCCCTAACAATGGAATCATCTATCAACACTACCGTTCTACCGTTAAGAACACCTTTTACCGTGTTAAATTTTATACGAACTCCCACTTCCCTATTTCCCTGTCCTGGAATTATAAAAGTTCTGCCTATGTAATGACTTCTAATAAGCCCTATTTCCAATTTAGAACTTATATTTTGCTTTTCGAGTTCGGTTTGATAACCAAGCGCCATAGTATTTGAACTATCGGGAACACTAATAACTATAACTTTCTCACCATCACGGTCACGAACCGGATGTTTTCTAGCCAGTACTTTGCCAAGTCTTCGTCTCATCTTATCAACATTATGACCGAAAATAAAGCTATCCGGGCGAGAGAAATATATATATTCAAATATGCAATGCTTTTGAGGAAAATCTAAATTATTTATTTGATAAGATTCTGGTATTTCGTTGATAAGCGTTCTATCATTTATAACAACTATTTCACCTGGTTCAACCTCTCGAAGAAAACTTGCCGAGATCAAATCAAAGGAACACGTTTCCGATGCGAACACAAATGCCTTATTTAATTTCCCTAATGAAAGAGGTCTAAAGCCATAGGGATCACGTGCAGCGATTAATTTATCGTCAGTTAGAATAACTAACGAGTAGGCTCCTTCAATTCTTAAAAGGGCTTCCTTAATCTGCTCAATTTGACTATCTAATTTGCTTCTTGCGATTAGATGTAAAATAACTTCAGTATCACTAGTAGTTTGAAAGATAGCGCCTTCATTCACGAGTTCCTCTCTGAGCAGCTTAGCGTTGGTAAGGTTACCATTATGAGCGACCGCCAAATTTCCTAATCTATAATTAACTACAAAAGGTTGAATGTTCTTTCGTGATTTCGAAGCACCGGTTGTTGAATATCTGTTGTGGCCTATTGCAGCAGTACCGGGTAAAGAAGAATGGAAGACTGATTGATCAGCAAACACTTCGGTTACAAGTCCAACTCCCTTATGGATATTAAAAACATTATGCCCTCTTGAATTGATATTTTTACTTACAATTCCAGAAGCTTCCTGTCCTCTATGCTGTAAAGCATGAAGTCCATAATAAGTTTGAAGTGCAGCATGTTGAGCACCAAAAATCCCGAAAATTCCGCAATGACATTTTGGTTTATCTGGTTGAATGATCATTTATTAGCAAGATTATAACTGAAAAATAAACTACGAATAAATATAAGTAATGTATGAAAAAATATTGGCAGGAGTAAAAATAAAAAAGGTACTTAACGTACCCTCATAGTCGGAACGGCGGGATTTGAACCCGCGACCACCTGAACCCCATTCAGGTACGCTACCGGGCTGCGCTACGTTCCGTTAAGTTAAATATGATTTAATATTTTCCAGAACGTTTTTTATTTCTTCTAAATCTTTTTTAAGAGAGGGCTTTTCCCTTTTACTTGTAGTTTTATTCATTCCCTTATCGTTTCTACCGAACTCAATTTCTTCCTGGAAGGATTCTTCTGTCGGTACATCTGTTGCCAAGATATTTTTAGCACCTTCAATCGTGTATTTTTTTTCCCTTAAAAGATTTTTAATAAGCAGTATAGTCTGAATATCTTTGTTTGTATATATTCTATTGCCCGCTCGATTTTTTTGTGGCTTGAGCTGTTCAAACTCCGTTTCCCAATACCGCAAAACGTACTGCTCAACTTCAGTAATTTTACTCACTTCGCTTATGGAGTAATACAATTTTTTAATTGATAGATCTTTCATTAGAGCTGATATTTATCTTAAAGAAAAATAAAGATTTACCTTTGTAAAAGCAACATATAACTATTTTTTAATCAACAACTTTAACTAAGTATTATAATCGATTCTCTTTAATGATAATGTCTTCCAACTCCCTAATATCCTTCAAGTCATAATCAGCATTGTGATGTTCTGTGTTAAATGTATCGCCATATCGTGCAAATGCGGTTTTCATCCCAACTTTTGACGCCCCGACAATGTCTCTCTCTACCCAATCTCCAACCATCAGAGCCTCAGCAGGTTTCACTTGAAGTTTTTTTAGAATAGCATTGAATGGTTTTGGGCTTGGTTTTCTTTCTCCAGTTTCTTCGAAAGTAACAACCTCATCAAAAATATGATGAAAATTCAGATAAGCCAGTCTTAGCCATGCCTCCTTAACCGGAGCATCTGAAAGAATTCCCATTTTTATTCCCAGCTTGGATAATTTATTTAAGGTAGGATATACATGCGGATAAGGTTTAAGAGCTGCTTCTCGAGCTCTTCTATAGGCAACAATGCCTGCTGAAAGAATTTTATAATTTATTTTATGAAGAACCCTCTTCAAAAATTCATCGAACACTTGCTGATATTCTATTCCCTGCTCTTTGTAAATTTCATCGATAAGTTTATTTGCATATTCGGGAGTAATATCAAGCCCGGCATCAATCATTGCAGGAATTGCTTCCTCAATTGATCGTCTTTTCATTTTCATGAAATCAACTAGAGTGTTATCCAAATCAAACACAATGGCTTTAATCACAATTCCCTCTTCTTTTTATTTATAATTTTATGAAGCAGATAAACAGCAGCCTTGTAACTATTTTCTTTGAAGCCTGATATGTAACCTTCACAAACAGAAGCAGTTAGTAAAACTTGTCTGAAATTTTCACGACTGCTAAGATTTGATAAATGCACTTCTACTTTTGGCAATTTAGAATCTGCTAATGCATCTCTAATTGCAGCCGATGTATGAGCATAACCACCCGGATTTATAATTATTCCATCAAATTTATTCTCCGCATTTTGGATTTGTGTTACTATTTCTCCCTCGATATTCGATTGGAAGAAAGTAAATTTATCTTTTTGAAATTCTTTCTCGATTAAGGAATTTATTTTTTTAAGAGTAAAAGTCCCATAGACACTTTTATCTCTCTTACCAAGAAGATTTAAATTTGGGCCATTGATTATTAATAACTTCAATTTGATTCCGACATTTCCTCTATTATTTCCCTCATTCTGGGAGTAAGGTAGATTTTATCAACTCCTAATTCCTTCAACGCCATCGATAAAACGATTACCTTCCGCTGCAAGTTTGTCATTTTGTTAATTACAATTACCTTACTATCCTTTAAAATACAATATCCGCCTTTGAAATCACCCTTTTCATATCTTACTTCAGCACCTAGCTGGGCAGCAATTGATTTAAGATCTTGTACGATTTCCTCGAACTCTTTCTCTTTTATTTTCATTCAGCCAACTTTCTATTTGTACCTTTAAGCGGTTGAAACAAAAATAAATAGATGATTGCAAAGTATGATAAGATTTCAACTATTGGGAAACTACTTAAGACTGTAAATCGCTTAACAACTAAGTTTAATACCTCTTTGGAATTAAAGTTATCATTTAAAACCACAATTACTAATTTATAATCAATAAGCATAAGGTAAAGTTCGAATGGTAGAGAAATAAGGATCAGCACAGCAGAGATAAACAACCAGCCGTTAAGCTTTAAATTAAGTTTTGATGTAATAATGAACAGAATGAACGCAGTGATCATCACCAAATATAAAATCAGATTAATTGATACAGAAGCAATTAATGATTGAAAAATTCCAGCTAAATTCTGATCACTTACGAATTCTTTTAAGGCAAAATTTGGGGGTTGAAAGATATGGTAGAACAACGATAACCTTGTAATGTAACTTCCAAGCCAGATAGCCCCGGAAGACACAAAGAGGAATAAAAATATTTTTGAAATTTTACTTAACTTATTCATAAAGAGAAAATCATTTACATCAAAAAATAAATAAAAATAATGACTATTGCCTCGATTGATTTGGGAACCAATACTATTCTTCTTCTAATTGCAAAGTTAGATTTTAAGAATAAAAAAATCCACGTGATATTTGAGGATCAAAAAATACCAAGAATTGGTGAAGGATTGAAACCCGGCTCCCCTATTTCCAAAAATAAAGAGAAGCGGCTCCTGGATATTCTTGAATTTTATAAAAATTTGGCAAATCATTACCAATGCGAGCACATTTTAGTGACGGCTACCAATGCCTTCCGCATTGCATCAAACAGCGATTATTTGGTTAAAAAGATTAGCAAAATGTTTAACCTAAAAGTAAATATAATTTCCGGAGAGGAAGAAGCCGAACTGACTTTTCTCGGATGTACTTCTGAAATTGAACTAGATACTAATGTTGCTGTTATTGATATTGGAGGTGGAAGCACAGAGATTGTTTTGGGGAAAAATAGAAAAATTATAGCCAGCAAAAGTTTACCTTTGGGAGTTGTTAGTTTAACTGAAAATTACTTTTCGAATGATCCTCCCAATGAGGAAGAAATTCTGGTAATTAGATCAACAATAAATAAAGAATTACAAAATTTGATTGGAAAAAAATTAAAATTCGATAAAATTATCGCAGTGGCTGACACCCCAACAACTCTTGCTTGTATTAAAAAAGGTACGATTAGCTATAACGAAGCATTAATTGAAGGTGATTTACTAACTCAATCCGATTTGGAAAATTTCATAAATCAGTTAGCAGTCATGAATTCGGTTGAAATTAAAAATAAATTCAAGAGTGTGGTTGACGGACGTGAAGATGTTTTATTAGCTGGTACAATGCTATTATTTGAGGTGATGAATTTTTTTAAAGCAACAGAATTAGTTGTAAGCACAAAAGGTGTACGGTACGGAGCTATCTATGAATTATTCTTTTGATCGTTCTAAAGCTCTCTATTTTGGATAATAGTATCCTTTGGTTTTGATTTATCATCAAGATTTGGATAATCAATCGTATAATGCAATCCCCGGCTTTCTTTTCTAAGCAAAGCAGATTGAATGATCATACCGGCACAGCTAATAATATTTCGGAGTTCTATTATATCATTAAAAACTTTTGTTTTCTTATACAAATGTTCGATTTCATCGGACAGATTAGTGATTCTTCTCTGCGCCCGCTCAAGCCGATTGTTGGATCTAACAATACCAACATAATCCCACATGGTTTGCTTGGCTTCTTTTAAGCTATGTGTAATAAGAACCAGTTCATCACTAGACAAAGTACCAGAATCATCCCAATGGGGAATTTCAGGAATAGAAGTATCATAATCCTTAAGCATTTCTTTTATTTTAATTGAGGCTCTGTTTGCATAAACAATCGCCTCAAGCAAGGAATTGCTGGCAAGCCTGTTGGCGCCATGAACTCCAGTCATTGACACTTCACCACAAGCAAATAATCCGTTAATAGTTGTTTGTGAGAATTCATTCACTTTAACTCCACCGCAAGCATAATGTGCAGCCGGAACAACAGGAATAAAATTCTGTGTGATGTCAATTCCTGAATTGAAGCAAGTCTGGTAAATATTTGGGAAATGTTGGATAATCTCGTCTTTAGATTTGTGAGTTATATCTAAGTAAACAAATTCTTCACCGCTTTTTTTAATTTCAGAGTCAATTGCTCTTGCCACAATGTCTCTTGGTGCAAGTTCTTCTCGTGAATCATACTTTGCCATAAAAGCTTCACCCTTTTTTGTACGAAGAATTCCGCCAAATCCTCGTACGGCTTCAGATATTAAAAAGGAAGTTTTTCCAGCAGTAGTATTTTTATTTGGTTCATAGTAAGATGTTGGGTGAAACTGAACAAACTCCATATTGCCAATTCGTGCTCCCGCCCTATATACCATTGCAAATCCATCTCCTGTAGCAATCAGTGGATTTGTAGTATGTTGATAAACTTGTCCTAATCCACCTGTCGCTAAAATAGTAACTTTAGAATTAATCGTAACGACTTTACCTTGATTTCCATCCAGTACATATGTACCCCAACAATTTCTTTTATCCAAAGGTGAATTGCGAAGATCGGGAATGTTATGTTCAGTAATCAAATCAATAGCTAAGGTATTCTCTATAACATGTATATTTTTTATATTATTAGTCATTGAAATTAAAGCTCTTTCAATTTCTTTTCCTGTTAAATCCTTGGCGTGAACAATTCTTGGCATTGAATGCCCGCCCTCTCTAACTAGATCAAGCTTGCCGCTTTTTTGGGTAAACTGTGTTCCTAAAGCCATTAGTTCTTTTATCCTGTCAGGTCCTTCCTTAACCATTAATTCTACAGCTTTGGAATTACATAAGCCTGCCCCAGCAATGAGTGTATCGTTAATGTGCTTTTCAAATGAATCCGATTTATCTATTACAGATGCAATTCCTCCTTGTGCATAGTTTGTGTTTGACTCGGCTTTATCTTTTTTAGTAACCAAAATCACATTCGCAAATTCTGAGATTTTAATGGCAGCAAATAATCCGGCAATTCCGCTTCCAATAATAAGAACATCTGTTTTTAACATATAAAATTCTAGTTAGTTAGTAATACATCAATAAAGATAAAATGATAGCACGAACTGTGAACCAAACATCAATAAACCAAATAAGATTCCCATCACGATAGCACAAAATACATTTTTAGTTAAAGTGTATGAAGCCATAATCGCTAAAAAGAATGTCCATACTACAAGTAAGAGTTCAAGCACAAGCATTATGTATGCAACTGTTTCTTTGATAATAAAAGGCGAGGGATTATTGGAAAACAGATATTCCCCGAAAAAAATTAACTCCAGTGGAAAAAATATTGCCAGCGCAAAAATATTTGGAATTAAAGAATAGGATAAAATAGAGAAGATATCTTTTACTCTGGTTACTAAACCTGATATTTGATTGGTAATTTTAATCAGAAGAGAGAATAATGATATTATCACCACAACTGACAAAAGCAATATCAAATAATTTCTAATTATATTAGCCGAGGATAAATTTGTTAGAGGATTCGTCAGAAAAAAGAAAATAGTATTTAAATAAAACTTAAATGACGCAATCAGAATTATAAATACTATGAAATTCTTTTGTTCGGAATAAATGATCTTAGTAAAACCATTTTTAGGGCTTTCAATAAGTTGTTCCAGCAGCTTCCAAAGATCGAGGTTGTAAACTCGTTCACGAAGATACGACTTACAATTCCGGCAAGTTAATTCATGGAATGGATTTAGAGTTTGGCAATTCTTGCAGACCATTTCATTTTTCATCGTAAGTTAATTCTTAAATTTAGTCTTGGCTGTCCTGTTAAAAAATCCTCATCAACGCTAAAATCAAAAAGCTGAGCATCAACGTATGCGTCAACAAGGTTAAGTATGTAAGTTAAGCCCATATAAATTGTGAAGACATCTCTTTGGTCGCGATAAAACGTTCGTAAGGTTCGATAATCTTCATCACTGGTTTGAATGTATAAATCTCTATTTTCTTTATAGCTATTATTGTTTTGAACCCAATTATAAACAAACCATCCTGATAACGCCCAAAATATGGGTGCTTTCCAATATGATTCATTATAAATTTGTCCCGCACCGGGAATCACTGCACTCATTAAAACAGCTGTCCATGGTGATTTAGTTGACACAAAAACAGAATCGCTTTTTACGGGTTTATCTTCTGCATTTTCGATTTGAGCAAACGCAGCGTTGAAGAAAATTAAAACGAAGAAAAATGTTTTAATGATATGATTTATTGATGATTTCGAAGAGTTCAAATAATCTTTCCAATTCATCATTTGAGTAATATTCAATTGTAATCTCACCGGAACCATCTTGCCTTTGACGGCAGTTTACTTTTGTTCCGAATACGCTGCGGAGTCTCGCCTCAACATCCTTAATGTTAGCCGATTTGATAATTAAATGCGCTGTGTTGTTTATTGATTTGCGTATTGTTCCATTAGCCGAAGTTAATTTCTTCATCAACTGTTCAACTTTTCTAACAGATAAATTCCCCTCTAATATTTTCTTTAATGCTTCAAGTTGAAGCTCTGGTGTCGGTAAATTAATCATTGCACGAGCATGACCTGCGGTTATCTCTTCCTTAATTAAACTATCCTGAATTTCTTTTGGAAGTCTTAACAATCGTATTGTATTTGCAATTGTAGTTCTATCCTTACCAACTTTGTCTGCTATCTGTTCCTGTGTCAGATGACATTCATCCATAAGTCGCTTGTAGGCAAGTCCAATTTCAATGGGATTTAGTTTTTCCCGTTGAATATTTTCAATCAATGCTAATGCAAGCATTGCCTCATCACTATCGACTTTAATTATATATGCAGGAATTTCTTTGTAGCCAATTTCATAACAGGCTTTTAATCTTCTTTCACCAGAAATCATCTGATAACGGAAAGGTGCAATTCTTCTAACAGTAACCGGTTGAATTAGCCCATTAGATAAAATAGACTTTTTTAATTCTTCAAATGCTTCGGGTTCAAAATGAATTCTGGGCTGAAAAGGATTTGGTGAAATAGAATCTATAGGAATTTTGGCAAGAATATCATTCTGTTTACCGTCATCCTTTTTAACTTCAGCATAATCAGCTGCTCGATCATCGGCAGGCGGATAATTTTGTTGTTTAATCAGCGCGTCTAATCCTCTGCCAAGACCTGTTTTTAACTTGTTCATCTTAATTTTCGGTTATTAAAGTTGAATTCCTTAATAATAATTCTGATGCGAGCGACATATAATTTTTTGATCCGGAAGAAACAGCATCATAAAGAATTACTGGTTTACCAAAGCTTGGCGCTTCCGATATTCTCACGTTACGGTGTATAATTGTATTAAAGACCTTCTCACCAAAATATTTTTTAACTTCATCGGCAACCTGGTGTGAGAGACGTAATCTTGTGTCAAACATAGTTAATAATACACCCTCTATCTGAAGGTTTTTATTGAAGTGCTGCCTGACAATATTCACAGTATTTAAAAGCTGACCTAGTCCCTCAAGAGCAAAATACTCACATTGAACTGGAATTAAAACCGAATCAGAAGCAGAAAGTGCGTTCAATGTTAGGATTCCTAATGATGGAGGGCAATCAATAATAATATATTCATATTTATCTCTAGTTTCTTCTAGTGCAGATTTTAACAAGCTCTCACGATATGGCATTTCGACCATTTCAATTTCAGCACCAACCAAATTTATATTTGACGGAAGAATATCTAAATAAGGCATGAATGAGTTAATGATAACATCATTCATTTTCAGTTGACCAATCAATACTTCGTAAACAGATGGCGAATGATTACTAATATCTAGACCGGACGAAGAATTTGCCTGAGGATCAGTATCAATAAGAAGGGTTTTCTTCTCTGCGGCTGCTAATGAAGATGACAGATTTATGGCTGTTGTTGTTTTACCAACACCTCCCTTTTGATTTGCGATGGAAATTACTTTTGACACTCTATAATGTTCTTCTTGTTAGCTGTAATATTATAAATAAAAATAAATTTAATTTCATAAAAAATAAAAATTAAAATACTAAACTAAAGTATAATCTCCTCTCCAAATTTTAGTACTTTGCATGAAATTCCTTTAGCCTCAACTATTTTTTTGAATTCATTTGGATCGGCATTAATTACAGGGAATGTGTTATAATGCATTGGTATTGCAACTTTAGGATTTACCAATTCTGCGGCTTTCACTGCATCGGTTATTCCCATTGTAAAATTATCCCCGATTGGCAGAAGCATATAATCAATTGGTGTCATCTCTCCAATAAGTTTCATATCGTAAAATAATCCAGTGTCCCCGGTATGATATACATTCTTATTTTCAACTGATAAAACTACTCCGGAAGGTTCGCCGGTATATTGATTATCGGGAGTCTTGGATCCATGATGTGCTATTGTAAATTTAACTCTACCGAAATCAAAATTGTAACCACCGCCTATGTGCATATTGTGTGCTTTGAATCCATGCTCACTACAATAATTTGCAAGTTCATTTACACAAATGAAAGTTGAATTCCATCTCTTTGCTATTTTGAAGGAATCGCCTAAATGATCACCGTGACCATGGGTCAGAATTATGTAATCAGCTTTAACATCTTTGGATTTTACCGGTGAGGTCGGATTATCATCAAGAAATGGATCGATAAGAATGCTTATGTTATTTTCTGTAGTTATTTGAAATGCTGAGTGAGAAAAATATTTTAGTTTCATTTTATTAATCTCCTTGTTTTATTTTTTTTGAAATTAAATCTGATAATTAATTAATTTTGTAAAGTTCTTTAATTCTTTTCCATGAATAAATTTCATCAGTTCAAGCTTTAAGTTTGATTGCAATTTATTTTTCTTAACATCAATCTTGTTAAAATTAAATTCTTCAGTTTTAGATTTATCCTTTTTGAAGAAACTTTGCATGTTATGCTTGAGGATATCTAAATCGCGGACATTTCCACTTAATTTTTGAAGTGATGAAATAATTTTACAAAAGCCCAAATATTTTTTTCGATTAAAACACTTAAGGAATAGCTCCATCGGGTATCTTAACCTTCTTAATGAGATTCTTAGCTGATGTAGATTTTCTATACTTACTTCAGTAAAATATGAATTGATAGATGACAATAGGCTTTCTAATCTTTGACTTAAAATTATTCTAGCAGAGGATGATAAATCCTGTTTGCAAGATAAATTTAATATTTCCCAAGGCTTCGTCTTTGCCATTTTAGGCCTGTCAAAATCATTTTTAAAGATTCATAACTACCGTTCTAAGACTGACTGCACAGATAATTTTTTTAATTTTCTTACGGTCGGAGAACTAATCGCCTTTATCAATCTTTTCCGTAAGGCTTCTTTGGATAATCCTTTTGAAAGTTTACCATCCTCCGCAATAGAAATACCGCCCGTTTCTTCCGAGACGATAATAGAAATTACATCTGCTTGTTCGGAAATGCCAATCCCTGCACGATGCCTCATTCCTAAAGATTCCCCATCAATAATGGTAGTTGTTGAAAGCGGAAGTGTGCACCTTGCGGCTTCGATAATATCGTTCTTAATTATTACTGCACCATCATGAAGCGGAGATCGAGGGTAGAATATTGCCTTTAATAAATCTCTGCTTACTTTTGCATTCATCTCTTCACCAGTTTCTGCAAATCCTCTTATCCCTCCGGATTTAATAACCACGATAATTGCTCCATGTTGAAGCTGTGAAAGATCAAAAGCAGCATCTGTAATTGTATACGCAGACTCTGGTGATTCTGAACGGACAAATATTCTAAAAATTGGATTTCGAGCTAAGAAAACCAGTAGCCTTCTAATTTCAGGTTGAAAAAGAATTATGAAAGCTATTACCCAAATGCCGGTAACTAAATTTAAAAGCCAGGTTAAGGTTCGTAAATTTATTATTTGAGCTATAAAAGAAAGAACAAAAATGATTATCAACCCAAAAAATATTTGAGTGGCAATGGTGCCCTTGAGTAATGAGTAAAGCTTGTAAAAAATGAATGATACAAGCGCAATGTCAAGGATATCAAGCAGTGTAACAGTTAAGAATCCTATTTTAAATAGATCTATCATCTAAATTAAATTTGATAATAATTTACAAACCTGAACGCCGTATTCCACGTTATGAGTTCTAATTATTCTCGCTCCATTTTTAACAGACAGAGTTTCAACAATTGACGTAGGAACATCTCTATTTTCAACATCAAGATCGAGGATCTTTCCTAAAAATGACTTTCTCGATAACCCAATTAAAATAGGATACCCTAACGATTTGAAATCGCTAAGTCTCTGAATTATCTCCAAATTATGATCTACCGATTTACCGAAACCAATTCCGGGATCAATGAAAATATTTTTAATGCCTGAATTCGCGGCAATTTCAGCTTGTGCACTAAGAAAATCATAAATTTCCTCAACTACATTTTCATACTCAGGATTTTGCTGCATAGTTTTTGGATTACCTAACATATGCATGATAGCCAGTGAAGCGCTAAATTTTTTTGTTGTTTCAACAAGCTTAAGATCATTTGTAAAACCGCTGATATCATTTATAATTACTGCTCCATGCTGAAGTGCTTTGGAGGCTACGATATTTTTTTTAGTATCGACTGATATTATTGCAATTGGTCTTTCCAGTAGAATTTTTTGAATTACTGGAATAATCCTTTTTGATTCTTCCTCCGCGGAGATTGAATCTGATCCAGGACGCGTTGATTCACCGCCGATGTCAATCATATCAGCTCCCTTGTCAATCATTTCTATTCCGTGTTCAGCAGCCTGATCGGGATTTAGATATTTTCCCCCATTAGAAAAAGAATCGGGTGTTACATTCAAAATTCCCATTACATAGGCGGAATTAAAATTGAATTGCTTTCCTTTAATTTCATAAGAAAGCGAATCGTAATTTTCGAAATTATTTATAGTCTTATCCAAAAAATTTTGAATGTTTTTGTCATCGGAACATTTTTCGGTAATCTCACGAAAGTTTTTACTATTTCCCAGCAAAAGTATTCTCGAGCTATCACCCGTATTTTCAATAAAGTAGCTGAGTTTAGAAAGCTTTTGAAACCTTACTTTAGCTTTGTTGAAATAATCATCTTTTATCTTTCTGATCTCTAAACCGAGCAAACCTTGATGATGATTGTCCCATGCATAATCATACTTTGAACGATATTTTTCAAAGATTTTCGGATATGTTAAATCAATAATTTGGGCTAACAACTTGGTCTCCGTAAAATTATTTTTATGGAAATAATTAGTGATTAATGAGTAACTCACGGTACGCATGAATTGGAGAATTAGAAACTTTTTGGACTAAAGTCCACATCATTTGTGGTTTTTCTAATCCCAGTGGGATTAATAAATCACTAAGAATCTTAGGCTTTAGCCACATTTTGCGTAATGCGAGTTAGCAAGTTAGAAAAATCAGCCATTTGCTTTCAATATATTTTTCAATTCTGCAGTTGCAGCAGTGATGTTATCCGCCTTAAATATAGATGAACCGGCTACAAATACATCAATACCTGCTTTGAGTGCCGGTTGAATTGTTTTATTATCAATTCCGCCATCTATTTCTATTAAAAATTTAGCGTGCAGCTTTTTTCTAAGCTCAACAAGTTCATGAATCTTCTTAAGCACATTTGGGATGAAAGATTGTCCTCCAAAACCGGGGTTGACTGACATAAGTAAAATTAGATCAGCGTACTCGGCAATATCTTCCAATGATTGAACCGGAGTGGCAGGATTTATTGAAACACCTGCTTTGCATCCGAGTTCTTTAATCCTGTTTATTGTTCGATTTAAATGAGCTGCAGCTTCATAATGGACCGTAATATAATTTGCTCCGGCCTTAACAAAATTCTCCAAAAGCTTGTCAGGATCTTTAATCATCAAATGGACATCAACCGGCAGATGAGTTGATCGCTTTACAGCATCAACTACGATTGGGCCGAATGTAAGATTAGGAACAAAATGACCATCCATTACATCACAGTGGATCCAATCTGCACCACCCATTTCTGTTAAACGAATTTGCTGAGCAAGATTGGACAAGTCAGCAGATAATATTGAAGGAGCTAAAATTGCCATTAGTTTTATTTTACCTCATTTTGAATTTGATCTTTACCTGATTTAGTAACGAAAAGATCTACTGCGTCACCTGGATTTAGTTTATAACCTTTGCTCGGATATTGATCTATTATCGTATTAGGCAATAATGAAAAAGATATTTGATAATTCAATTTCCCGATTCTTAAGGAGCTATCGGCTAATACTTTTCCTGCTTCCATTAAAGATTTACCGATCAGATCTGGGACTGAAATTTCACCGGTTTCAATTCCGCTGCTTAACGAAACTCCAACTGTTTGTCCTTTCTTAATTGGTGTTCCTTCAACATATTCCTGATCAAAAATCATATTCTTAGGATTGCTTGATGGAACTTGTTCAACAGTTCCCAATTTTAAACCAATTCTTTCCAATGCAAACTTTGCATCACGAACTGATTTACCTTTTAGCATCGGAACTAAAACTGTCGGTTCTCCACCGCTTATAAACAGATATACTCTTCTACCAACTTTTACAGTCGAACCTTCCTCAGGCCTTTGCAGAGCTATAGCACCTTTTGGAAAACTCTCATTAAAAGTTGTATCACTGATAATTGGATTTAGGTCATGATCTTCTAGGATAGCAACAGCTTCTTGTTCATTCATTCCAACTACTTTGGGCACTTTAGTTTCTTCTTTACTTACCCACCAAGGTAAAAGTAGAAAGTCTAGCAGCAGTAAGATCACCAAAATTGCCGTAAAAATTATCAGCGTGCGTTTCACAAATCTATTGCTTAAAATATTTTTCAACATCAATTATAATTCTTTTGCAGGTTATTATTATGATAAATGCTTTATAATCATTTACTCGTTTTCTTTTCAGCAATAATATATTTATTATAAATTAACATTAAAACAGTGGCAAGTAAACCAACAAAAGTCATTACTAAAAAAATAAATTTTGGCTCTCCCATATTTTTTACAAAAATTTGATATATCCATCCTCCAAATGTTCCACCGAATCCCCAGGCGATGGCAATCGGTAAAAAGGCATATCCTTGAAATAAAGCAGATTGACCTTTCGGAGCCATATCTGCAATGAATTCGTAAAATCTTGGTGCCTGAGTTTGTTCACCAATTGAGAAAATAAAAATACCAAGGACTATTATTGGAATACTAAGAGCGATTTTGAAATCGCCCCAAGGATTAATGTAAACACCTTGAGCAGCGGGAAGTGCAAAATACCAAAGCAGCCAGCAAAGCATTGCGAGTATAAATCCGATAACAATTGCCGTTGAAGTCGGAATTTTGTTAGTTAATCGGTTCAAAGGAATCTGAAAAATAATTATTGTCCAAGCACCTGTCGATAATAGTAATTCAATTGGAGCATCAGGTGAAATGAAGTCAATTACGTAAAACGGGATGATTATAAAAAATTGCCAGAATAAAACCCAGTACAAACCAAAGATCAGTAAGAAAGAAATAAATCTAAAATTTCCAAGAACCTTAATTAAGTTCGTGAACACTGTCTTTAGATCCTGTTTGGTTTCTTCGTGCGCGTTTGTTGGTTCTTTAAAAAATAATCTTGTTGAAAAAAACATTAGTACGCAGCTTATAGCTGAAACAAGATAAACAAATTCAATCCCGAAGGTATCTCTAACCATAAATGCCAGGATAGGCCCCAGTGCTGCGCCGGTATTTACTAGCCAATAATAAATTGCATAACCAAGCGATTTTGTTTCGTGAGTTGTTGTAACGGCTACTGTTCCAAGAACGCTTGGTTTAATGAAAGAACCGCCGATTGATGTGAAGATCAGAATGAAGAATAACATCCAATAACTATCAAAGCTTGAGTAAAAGCCAGAGAATATTTTCATTCCAGTAGAACCAATCAAGAAATATCCAATAGCTAAAACCAGGAAAGCAAATGAAAAAGCTTTTCTAAAACCGAATTTATCTGCAAGTGCTCCGGCAAAAATCGGGAGGAGGTAAATCAGTCCGCCGAATAAAGATGATAATTGACCGGCCTCAATTTCATTAAACTTTAAATGATCGCGCAGGAAAATGCTAAGAATAGTTGCTTGTCCATAATATGCCAGGCGCTCAAATAGTTCCATTATGTTGGCAACCCAGAATTGAGGTTTGAATCCGTCTTTTTTAAAAATCATTTTCTTTGAAGTGTATTTTGGGTTGATATTTTTGATTACTATTTGAAATATATTAAAGCACTGCTACATTATCAAAGGTTTTGAGAGAAGGCGCGCTTCAAATTTGTTTTGAGGATTACTGCTTAAAAATGAATTTTGCCGTATATGAAATCATTACTTAAATTTACTCATCTTCAATCTGGAATAAATTGGAACTATGTTCAAGAACTTCTTTGTGCTGAATCGGCATGTTATAGAAGCAAATAAGCTGCTATCTGGTTTTACTTTGGTGAACATCTTTACGCAGGAAAAAAACAAATTAATATTTTGTCTGCGAAGTGATTCCCGGGAATATTTCATTGAGGTGAATGCAGATTCCTCTCTTCCCTATTTTATTATCAGAGAAAAATTTAATCGTGCTAAGAAAAACACATTGGATTTTTTTGAATCATATATTCCTTCAAAACTAAATTCAATAAAAATTGCCGAACTGGATCGCATTATTCAGTTTAATCTTCAAGATGCTTCTATATACTTCTACATTCACGGTAAAGAAACAAACGTATTCTTGATTGATAATGAAAAGAATTTTAGATCATTTAAGAAGGTTGAAAATGAACCTAAATTTGTTGATGAAATAGGTAAACTAAATTTTACTAATTCGTTTCAGGTGCAGGAATTCAGATTGGAGTCAGAAGAAACTTCTTCCTCAGTTATTTCTAAGAAATATCCTTTCCTTGGCAGAGAAATAATCGATGAGTTTCATAGAAGATTAATAACCAATACTGAGGATGAGAAGAAAATCGTATTGGCAAATATTCTAAAAGAAATAGAAACCGGGAAACCATTTGTATATCGGGATGAACCTACCAGTAAATTCAAATTATCATTTTTTATTACAGACGATCTTCAATCTAAAGCTGTAAATTTTTTCGGCAACATTAATGAAGCGTTAAAATTTTTCCTCGTCCAAGAACACAAACACAAGCACGAGAAGTTGGTAGGCAGAGATATGGAGAGTAGGTTTGAGAAAAAGATTATTCAGCTTGAGAAAAAAAAAGATCAACTGCAAACAAGAATAAATGAAGGACGCAAAGATCAGAAATATCAGCAGATAGCAAATTTACTCATGATGAACATTGATAATATAAAACATGGTATGAACAAAGTTGAACTTGAAAATATTTATGAATCGAATAAAATCATCCTTATTGATTTAATCTCTAAATTTACTCCAAGAGAAAATGTTAATCACTATTTTGATAAAGCTAGATCTGAACGGAAAGAGTTTGAGAAAATGCAAAATCTTTTAGTCTACATCATTAAAGAAATTAAAATGAAGAAAGCATCCTATAAAGAAATGAAAAAAACTTCACCTGAGGAGAATAAATTGCATTTTTCAAAAGCTGCCCCTCAAAAAAAAGGTGACAAATCATCTTCCCAAGATGAAAAGAGCAGGTTTAGACAATTCATTCTTTATGATAAGTACCCGATTTTCGTCGGAAAGAACAGCAAGAATAATGATGAATTAACTACTAGTTTTGCCAAGCAAAATGATTACTGGTTTCATGCGAGAAGTGTTTCCGGTTCGCATGTTGTGCTTAGATATAATAAATCACAAGGTGATATTCAAAAAATTATTTTAGAGAAAGTGGCATCAGTTGCAGCATTTTACAGCAAAGCAAAGACTTCAGGGTTAGTTCCGGTTTCCTATACTCAAAAAAAGTACGTTATCAAACGAAAAGGAATGGAACCGGGAAAAGTCTACCTGCTTAAAGAAAAAATTTTAGTTGTCAGACCAGAAATACCGAAAGAATGTAAATTAGTTACGGCAGAATAATTTTATTTCTGCATTTTTAAAATCTATATATTTACCGATGAAATTATGAATTCTTCTTACTCAGTCACCAATTGGAGATTCACATGGTAGATTCAATTTGTTTATTTGAAGGAATTTATTATTCACGACTTCTTCCTCTTGTTTATTTTCGACCAACCTACGATTTAAGATGCGGGATTCTAACTTTGAGAGAAAAAGTTCAACATTACTTTCATAACACTTCAATATCGCTTCATTGCAGAGAATACTTAAGCGATTTGGTAAAGCAGCAAAATCCAGGTTCACTTGTAAATGAAATAAAAGGTAAAAGTTGCTTATTCATAAATGGTAGAGTAATTGCTGATTCAAAATTAGCTGAACAATTATCCACAGATACGGATACTATGTTTGTAAAAGGCGAAACTATTATTGCTGCAAGAGTGAGTGGTTCAAAATTAAATTCTCTTAATCTTCGATTGAAAGACCTATTTACCTTTTCAGACTTCAACGATCTTAGTAAAAAAGAGGTTGATGCCAAGGTTATTCATTATCCTTGGGATTTGGTTTCAAATAATGGTGAACAGTTAATAAGCGATTTTAATCTGCTCACATCCAAAGTTGCAGGAAGTAAAATTAAGGGCAGGGTTTATCCGGGTGCTCATCTTTTAAACCAAGAAAGCATTTTTATCGATGAGGGGGCTAAAGTAAAACCTGGTGTGGTCTTAGATGCTGAAGAAGGACCTATTTATATCGGTAAAGACGCTAAAATTTTTCCCAATGCCGTTATTGAAGGTCCGGCATTTATTGGAAACAAAAGTTCAATTAAGATCGGAGCAAAAATTTACGAAAACACAAGCATCGGTGAAGTTTGTAAAGTAGGCGGTGAAGTCGAAGGATCTATTATTCATTCTTACTCAAACAAGCAGCATGATGGTTTTCTCGGTCATGCATATCTTGGTATGTGGGTTAACCTTGGTGCTGATACCAATAACAGTGATCTAAAAAATAATTATGGAAGCGTTAAGGTTATTATTAATGGTGAACTGGTTGACAGTGGTTCTATGTTTGTTGGATTAACTATGGGTGATCATTCTAAATGTGCCATCAACACAATGTTCAACACCGGAACGGTGGTTGGTGTATCGAGTAATATTTTTGGCTCTGGTTTTCCGAAGAAATATGTGCCCTCCTTTTCATGGGGAGGGGCTGAATCAATGACAAGCTATGATATTGAGAAAGCATTGGATGTTGCAAAATGCGTTATGTCCAGAAGAAAAATTAATCTTACTGAAGCTGAGGAAAAAGTATTTAGAGAAATCTTTAACATGACAAGCGAAGAACGAAAGAAACTAGGAATTTCTTAGTTAGTCACCTTACACAGAGTACCGATAAAGATTCGCAAACAAACCCAATTCCTTTGATTTTTAATACTATGCGTTAGGAAGTGGGTTTGTATTCTTCGCTTTTGTGTAAGGTGAGTTAATAATTTACTATTTACAATAAACTACAAGGGTAATTTATGCGTCTTATTATACAACCTTCTTACGAACTCGTTTCTAAATGGACAGCAAATTATGTTGCCACAAAGATTAAAGAGTTCAATCCAAATTCTAAAAAACTTTTTGTTATGGGATTACCAACCGGTTCCTCCCCTATCGGAATGTATAAAGAGCTGATAAAACTTTATAAACGAGGATACGTTTCTTTTAAATATGTTAAAACTTTTAATATGGATGAATATGTTGGAATTCCTGAAGATCATCTGGAAAGTTACCATTCTTTTATGTGGAGCAATTTCTTCAGTCATATTGATATTGATAAAATAAATGTGAACATACTTAACGGTAACGCAAAAGATCTTGAAAAAGAATGCAGTGATTATGAAAATAAAATTAAAGATGCTGGAGGAATAAAATTATTTATTGGCGGAATTGGACCAGATGGTCATGTCGCATTTAATGAACCGGGCTCATCTTTAGGTTCACTAACAAGAGTTAAGACACTGAACAAGGATACTATTATTGCTAACTCCAGATTCTTTGACAATGATATCAAAAAGGTTCCAAAGACAGCTCTAACAGTTGGGGTGAAAACAGTACTTGATGCTGAAGAAGTTTTATTAATTATCAGTGGGCATAACAAGGCTCATGCTTTGGCAAAAGTTGTCGAAGAAGGTGTCAATCACATGTGGACGGTTAGTGCTTTACAAGTTCATCCAAAAGGTATGATTGTTTGTGATGAAGATTCAACTTATGAATTGAAAGTCGGGACAGTGAAGTACTTCAAAGAAATTGAAGCGAAACATCTAGAACCAAGAACACAATTTTTAAAGAAGAAAAGAAAATAAGACTGGCATTAATTGGTACCGCCGGCGAGAAAAGAACACCCTCCAGGCTGAATTAGCCATTATTCCTCTCCCTAACCGGCAGTATGTAAAAAGATTTTCTTTTGAAAAGAACAAATGGTATGCCGAGTTGATTTTTCGGTTTCACACTGTTTAGATGATTTTTTATTACGAATGCTTGACTTTTTGAGAGTATGAAATAATGTGAGACACATAAAATGTTTCAATATTTCCAATTTAGATCATGTTTATAAAAAGCAACCGGAGAAATACTAAGTGATAAGAAAATATTATAATAAGAATCAATACACTTACATTACTTTAAGCACCAACATGAACAGCAACTTCTCTTACTAAACTATCAAAAACTCTCATCATCGAAAAACAAAGTAATATTGGAAACGCCGCTGACGGCTCTCATTTCATTAATGAATTCATTATTTAGATTTTTATCTCTCAAGTCCACATAGTACGACAACTGATTCTTATTTTCTACTTCAAGGGTTTTTATATTCATAAGATCGAACTGCTTGCAGAATTTTTTTAAAACTAAAATGTATAGCGGCTCATCAAATTTCTGCTCAGAGAGATAATCGAATTGTAATAAATACTTTCCCTTTTTAACCGACAAAAAGTTTGTTCTTGTAAGTACAATTAATACTGCTCCGACAAATAAAGTTCCCCAGAAAGCAAGTTGATACAAGCCAACACCGGCAGCCATACCAATCGACAACGAAAAGAATATGTAAATTATGTCTAATGGCTCTTTAACCGGAGTACGAAACCTGATGATAGACATTGCACCAACTAAGCCAAATGCACGGGCAAGATTATTACCGATTACCATAATTACGATTGATGTAATTAAGGCAAGAATTACAAGTGAATGAATGAAAGAAACGGAAAAGCCCGGTCCGCGGTATGTAAAACGGTAAAACACTGCAATTATTAAGCTGCAAATCAATGCGGCCAATAAGTTCTCGATAACAGTGCCGGTAGTTAAGGAAAGATTAAATATATTTTCAAATTCCGTCAGCATTTTGTTTATTGTTTTTCTCGCCGATGTTAATTTCTGGATGGTTTTAAAATAAAAGAGTTTATCTTTTTCTTATTTAACGAACCACTAATCTCTTTATCTGCTTCAAGACAAATCGTATATTTTGAAAGCGATGTTCTTTGCAAATTATGCAGTGTTATTAAATCCTTAAGCCAAACCGGAACAGATCGACGAAATTTTATTTCTATTATAATTTTACTTTTTAGAACAGATTGTAGTTTGCTCTCTTCGAAAATCCTTTGATAATTTGTAGTCGCTAAGAAGCGCAAATTTTTATCAAAAGTAATTCTAAGATTTCCATCAAATCGGCTGACAAATGGCTCGCGTTCATACGTTATAAGCAGTATGGGACGAAGATTTTCGTGTTTGAAATAGAATAAGAACTGTTTGGCATCGTCAATTCTACTCACATTGGCTTCAGCAGGAAGAATTAGATTCTCCACTTTACTGGCCGAAAAGAATTTATCGAGATTTTGAAAAAGTACACACGACCTATTTTTAGAAACATAGTTTTCATTCTTCCGCTTAATCTCCAAAAAGGCAACTTTTTCCTCGGTATAATCATCATAAACACGGATTCTTATTTTCTTTCTGATTTTCATACCTTCAATTTTTTCGAAATAATACCGTAATTGAGGGGTATCGAAATAGATGCTTCGTACAGTATAGCCTGTATTTCCATTTCGAACTGCATTTTCATCATGTGTAAGATACGGAAGCATCGCATTTTTTATTTTGGGAAATTTCGATTCCGGGATCAAATATTTATGCTCAAATTTCATTCGCTTATCTAAAATATTTCTGAACTAAAAATTCTTTTAATGTGCTCGGAAATAGAAATATTACCGCACTTTACAGTACATTGAACCATTAAACCAGGCATAAGATTTCCTTTTGGTCCAACAACCGTTGCAGAAGCTAAAATAAAGGGTTTTGAAAAAAGATATTCGATTGAGTTGTTTAATCTTTTAAGGGTGGCGGCAAATTGCTCATTGCTTATTGGCTGAAAAACTTGAACATCAAGGTCCGGACGAACATAATTCTTTTTCAAAAGAGGTATAGGCAAAGTAATTACGAAATCACTTGTATCAGAAATAACAACCAAAGTATCGCCTGCAGGAATCCACTTTATAAAACCATTCAACGGTGAAATCAAATGATAGCTCGCTGATTTTTTCTCAAGCGACCTGCTTTCTTTTTCTAACGCATCTATTTGAGATTTTATTAAATCTATTTGTTCTTTTTTCTCACCGGTAAGAACAGTCTGCAAGCGTGCTTTTGTGGCTTCCACAGAAATCTCGTCAAGCTCCAATGTGTTTTTTGAAATATCGAATTCTTCCTCCGAAATAAATCCTTTTTCAAAAAGTTTCTGCTGCCGTAAGAATATTTTCTTATCCAGTTCTGTTTTTCCTACAGCAAGAGCAAGATTATCTTCTGCTTCTTTAATTAGTGATTCTTTCTCTCCGGTCAGACTTTGATTTAATAATGAATGAGCAACGTTTAACTGCCCTTTTAATGAAACTAGACGCAGTTCCAGCTCATTCGATAAAATTGATCCAATGGTATCGGATTTTGATATAAGGCTTTCCATTGTTATTCGCGTGTTGATAACAAATTTGACATTATCCCCTCTTTCAAATTCTGCTATGGAATAACTCTTACTGATTCCGGTTCTGTTATCTCTCAGGAGTGTGAGCAATTGTCCATTGCTGCTTTTAATAATAAGCCATTCCTCTGCGGCTAATACTTTTCCCGGGACATCAAAGCTGTAAGGCAGTTCAATCGGAAGGATGAAATAAACTACCAGAAGAATAATAGCAATTAATACAAGAATTACCTTGAATAGTGTTTTTAAGGGCAATTTACCTGTCCTTAAATCAGAGTTTAACATAGAATCGACATCGTGTATATAATTTTACGTCCTTCTGATTCGAAATATAAGTATAAAATCAAGAAAATCATTCTCACTTTTCGACTCTTCGTACAATCCGTAAAGATGAAGTATCATCCTCCTATCGTAGAAGTAACATCTTCCTAACCGCCGTACAATTACCAACTTGAATTTTGTAGAAATATACGCCGGAGGCGTATCCGCCTTTGGAGGAAACTCCGCTTGGTTTATCACTGCCATTCCATTCTACTTCATATAATCCAGGCCGTTTTTCTTCATCAACCAATGTTGCGACTTCCCTTCCAAGTACATCGTATACCTTTAATGTCACATGAATGTCACTCTGAGCCTGTCGAAGAGTGACCGATGGTACGCTGTATTTTATTTTTGTTGTTGGGTTTCCGCCTGAGGCGGATCCGCCTTTGGCGGAGAATGGATTTGGATAATTTTGCTCAAGTACAAACTTTGTGGGGAATGTTTTGTTATCATTCTCAACCCAAGTTAGACCAGCATTGGTAGTTCTTAAAACAGCGTCTTGATCTAATGTCCAATTACTTGCCACTCCAATTACCCAGGTAACTAATTCATTAACAAAATCGATATGTCGAATATGCCATTCCTTGTTTTCTGGTAATAAGTGCCAAGACTCACCACCATCGTTGATTTTATATAAAATCCCGTTATCTCCACTTATCCATCCTACATTTTCGTCTATGAAATCTATATCATTTAATTCCTCTGCTGTACCCGCATTTAACATTTCCCATTGCGCATTAAGATGTGTAAGAGAGAAAAGAGATAATGCAAGTGTTAATTTTAATTTTATCATTTTGCTAACATTATTTCAGGAGTAAAGAATTTGAGAAATAGCCAGTTATGAGTTAGAGGTAGATGATATCTATCAGATTTGATCCGTTTGGAAGAAATTCGGCAAGCAATATGCGAGGAAATAACTTTAGTATTTCTGAATTCTTCGTACTCCATTATTTCAGCTCCATTCTGAAAATATGAATAGAAAAATTTGTTCCGTTAACGGTATAGTTGTGTGCTGTAAATTTTAAAGGGAAAGTCCGGAGCGATCACAAACTGTAATGCTACCTCAAAAACAAGAGAAGAATTGGGAAAAGAGTGTAGAGAAAAATTAAGCGACATATTT
>MHAR01000054.1 GCA_001803045.1 Ignavibacteria bacterium RIFOXYB12_FULL_35_14
GCTTAAACATTTAGTTCCTTATAAAATTGTTATTTTCATCCAAAAATAAATATTTTTTGAGTTAGTTAATTCAAGCGGTCAACTTGAGTAATTAATAAACATGGAGATGTTGAATCAGCGAAAGTACTTGAGGGCAGTGGGGATGAATTATGGGATTCACTTACTTCTATTTCTCTTCTCGAATGGAAATTTTCACCGGCATTCGTGAACGGTTTGCCAATCAAGTCAATAATTCGAAGAAAATTCATTGTGATGTTTGAAAAACCTTTCTTAATGTCTTTAGCCGAAATCCAGGTGAAAGATCTTGCATCGGCAGACTCCATTTATAAAGCACTTGTCAACGGGGCTGATTTTTCTGAAATGGCTGTAAAACATTCTTTAAGTTCATCTCGTGAGTTGAAGGGATACTTGGGAAAAATAGATGTTAATCACTATTCAAAGCATATCTTTGATATCCTCAAAAAACTGGATGCGGGAGAATTTACTGAGCCTTTAAGCTACGGTGATAATTTTATCATCTTTATGAGATTAGTTGAATAGCTCACCTTGCGCAAAATATGCCTAACACCTTAGGCCCTTGATGATTTATTTGAGGGTAATCAAAAAGTTCGTTGTGATCCGCCTTCGGTGGATTGTGTCCGTCTATTAACCGATAGCAGTTAATCTTTTTTATTCGCCTGCTAATAATTTTTTTGCCACAGTTACAAAGAATCACTAGCTCATCTCACGTCAAAGTGAAGAATACAAACCCAGTTCCGAACACATCGTCCTAAAAATCAATGGAACCGGGTTTGTTTGCGAATTTTCAACATTACTTTGTGTAACATGAATCGCTAAGATATTTTAATTATTGTTCACTCTCATGAGTGAAAATTAGTTGGGGTGATAAATCTAATTTTCTTTTTTAGACCACATTGGTGTTACACCGTTCATACGCGCATACGCTATCAATTGTCCGAGATGCTCTTGGTTATGACCTACCATCTTAACAAGCAATTGCCGTGTCGTTATTTTATTTCCAAAAAAGTCTACTATCTTCTCCAAATCTTTATCCTTCATTGCCATGATTTTATCGCGAGCATAAGCATATGTTTTTGTAATAAACTCCATTATTACTTTTTTATCAGTTACATTCTTTTCACTGTCCTCAGTCATTCCTTCAGGCATTTTAAGACCAGTAAAAGAAAGAAAAAAATAATTGCCCCCGGCAATATGCATTAAAACTTCGCTGACCGATCGAACTCCCTCTTCAGGTCGCCATGGATATTTTGCTTCTGGAATATCCTTGCCTAAAGAACTTATTTTTTCTTCAGCGTCATTTAACTCTTGAATAATCTCAGCCCTGATTCCCTTATCGGGTGATACAGATTTATCAGCCGGAAATATTCGAGCTGTAAATAAAAGTGCAAGTAAGAGGAAAAGGGACATCTTTAACAATTTCATAGAACCTCCAAATATTATTATTAACTGAAATATAGTACCCTTGAACCAGTACTCATAGAATAATTTTTAAGGATGTTATCTACATCACACAATCAGGATAAAGCCGACTGAAGCCAACAATGAATAATAAACAAATCATTACCAAATCTGTCCAAATAAATTTCAGTTTGGTTTAATTTTAATGTTGTATTGCAAACTATATCCAAAAGAGAGAAGGTGATAAGGTTTTATTTAATTAGGTTATTGGTTTTACTAAGGTCTAAGAAAAATATTTATCCAAATGCTGATTATATGTCTAAAAATTTTAACCTTAATAACATAACAAGATAAGTACCTTCAACCTTATCACTTTCTATTTATAATTTGAGAATAATCTTTCATTAAGAATTCTTACTACAACTAAGAAGATTATGCTTTTGAAAAGAAGAGAAAAGAAATAAGCGAGGGATTGTATCCGGAGATAATTCGGATCATTAGGATTCAGATAATTAGAGCACCCTTTTTTATGTTTCATAATTATCCTGGACAGTCGTGATCTATACATTGAATTTTGAAACAGGATGTATTAGTTTATCCCTAGTTAAATAAAGAAGAGTGAAATGAAGATTAAATTTACCAGCTTTTTTGTTTTAGCATTTTTATTTATGTGCATTGGTCCAGCAAAAAATGTACAAGCTCAGAATGAAGTGGAAATGAAACCTCTTCCTGAGAGAATTGATGCTGTGACAAAGAAATTACAGTTAAAATTAATTCTAAGTGCAGAACAATCAAGTAAGATCGATTCCATCTTAATTGGGTCTATTCCTAAAAACATTTCCAAAGAGAACAGAGAAGAAATTATTAAATTAGTAAACGCGAAGATTGAAACTGTGCTAACTAAGAAACAACAATCCAAATTTGCTATTTTGAAATCAAAATGGTTAGATGAAATTCTTGGCGGTTCAGAATAATTTTTTAAGTTTCTATTAAAAAAAATTCATTTCAGCTTTATCATTTAAATATTTGCTGCCAAATTTTTTTCCCAAGCATAATCTCACCTAATTCACCCCTTAAAAAATCACCATTTTTGAACATTTTTAATCTTTTTAAAGAAATATTTTGACAGGATAAGACAGATTTATTAAGTTACTTATGCAAAATCTAAATTATGAAAAATTGAGGGTGGTCAAATTTTTCAACTGAAATTCTTGAATGTTTTTTCACTTAAGTAAAGATTAAGAAATTATTAATTCTTATTCTATTCACGGAGAAATATTGCAATCCAAGTTTAAAATTACAATCTTTGATCTACGGAAAATTACGCAGCAAAATTATTTTCTTAATCCACATATTATTCACAAAAAATTAAAGAGGTGCTTCTATGAGAAAAACAATTACTCTTTTCTCTCTCTTGTTCTTTGCAGTAATTAGTTTGTTCATAAATAATCTCAGCTATTCGCAAGGAGTAACAACTTCTGCTGTAAATGGTGTGATTGTTGACGATCAAAACAACCCCCTCCCGTCTGCAAATATTATTGCAGTACATGTTCCCTCAGGTACCACTTATGGCACATCATCCGGAACTACCGGTAGATATTCTATTCCCGGAATGAGAGTCGGTGGTCCTTACACTGTTACAGTTTCCTATGTTGGTTTCGAGAAACAATCAAAAAGTAATATCTTTTTAAATTTAGGTGTTGCAACAGACGTTGATTTCGTTTTACTAACCCAAGGAATCCAGACAGAAGAAGTGACTGTAGTTGGAAAGCGTGATGCAATTTTTAGTTCTGATAGAACAGGTGCTGCTACTTCTATTGATTTAGGAACCATTCAAGCAATCCCTACCATTTCAAGAAGAATTCAGGATTTAATACGATTAAGTCCTTTTTCAACTGGTAGTTCTTTTGCGGGTCAAGATAACCGCCTTAATAACTTCACAGTTGATGGTTCTTATTTTAATAACTCTTTTGGATTAGCTGGATCTCCTGGAGACAGAACCGGTGTTTCACCAATTTCTCTTGATGCTATAGAACAGGTACAAATAAACATTGCACCTTACGACGTGCGTCAAGGTAATTTTGTCGGAGCAGGTATTAACACAGTAACAAAAAGCGGTAATAACGATATTTCCGGTTCAGTCTATTATAATTACCGTCATCAGGGTTTAGTTGGTCTAGAAGCCGGAGATTTAACATACAACCCCGGAACTTTTAAATATAATTTAATCGGAGTCCGCTTAGGTGGTCCGATTATCAAAAATAAATTGTTCTTTTTCGGCAGTTTTGAAGATGATAAACAAACCTCACCCGGAACAACCTTTAGAGCAAATAACGGTGGTGAAGCAGCCGTTGGAAGTGTTACCAGAGTTTTGGCTTCTGATCTAAACGGTCTTAGCAGCTATTTGAAAAGTAATTTTGGATACGAAACCGGACCATATCAAGGATATGACTTTGAGATTCCATCCACCAGATTTTTGGCTAGATTGGATTACAATCTAAATGACAATAATAAGTTGAGCTTACGCTACACACATTTGGACTCGCAGACTGATCAACTGGTATCAAACTCTTCTTCGTTAGGTGTTGGAAGCAGAAGAGGCAGTAATAATTCACTGAACTTCCAGAATTCAAATTATATCATACTCGAAAATATTCGGTCGATAATTGGTGAATGGAATTCAAGGCTTACAGATAACCTAGCAAACAATCTTATTCTTGGTTACACATATAATGATGAGAGCCGTGAGTCAAGAGGGACACTATTCCCATTGGTCGAAATTCTCGATGGTGATATCGGTGCCGGTACTATTAATTATACTACATTTGGTTTTGAACCATTTACTCCCAACAACGAGCTTAGATACAAGACTTTTCAGCTTCAAAATAACCTGACATGGTACTTAACAAACCACTACATTACATTTGGTATTAGCGGCGAGAAATACGAATCTGAGAATGTATTCTTCCCGGGTTCTCAAAGTGCTTATGTATATCGGTCACTATCCGATTTTTATGCTGACGCAAATGCTTCGCTGCAAAATCCAAATAGAGATTCTTCAAATATAAATTTACGCCGTTTTCAGGTTCGCTGGTCCAATATTCCTGGGCAGGATAAACCTGTACAACCATTAAAGGTGTTTTATGCAGGTGCTTATGCCCAAGATGAGTGGCAGGTAAATAGGAAATTGAAATTGACATTAGGATTAAGAATTGATATTCCATTTTTCGAAGCAACCGGATATAAAAATGCAAATGCAGATGCTCTTTCGTTCAGAGATGAAGAGGGAAATTCAGTTAAATATGAAACTGAGAAACTACCTGACGCAAATCCTCTATTTTCACCACGTGTTGGCTTCAATTGGGATGTTTGGGGTGATAGAAGTACCCAGGTACGAGGCGGCAGCGGCATTTTTACGGGTAAACCAGCTTACGTATGGATTTCAAATCAAATAGGTAATACCGGCGTACTAACCGGTTTTTTACAAGCAGATAATACTAATAAATATCCGTTTAGCCCAGATCCTAATCATTATAAACCTAGTAATGTAACTGGTGCACCTGCTTCCAGTTACGAATTAGCCCTTACAGATCCTGATTTTAAGTTTCCGCAGTTGTGGAGAACTAATATTGCTGTGGATCAGCTACTTCCTATGGGATTAGTTGGTACTTTCGAGTTTCTTTATAGCCGTGATGTAAACGGAATATCCTATATAAATGCTAACTTACCTGCAGCACAATCAAGCTTCAGTGGCGTTGATAATCGACCTAGATGGACAAGTAATAGAATTAACTCAAATGTATCAAATGCGACGGTGTTGAAAAACCAAAACGAAGGTTATTCCTATAATATTGCTGCAACAGTAGAAAAAACTTTTGATCAAGGTTGGTATGCAAAATTTGGTTACAGCTATGGTGTTTCTAAAAATACGGTTGATCCTGGATCAATCGCTTTCGGTTCGTGGTCAGGTAATCAAATTTCCGGTGATCCCAACAATCCTTCGGTTGCATATTCAAATGCTTTCGGTGGTGGAACACCAGGAGATAAAGTGTTCTTAGGGGTATCCTATCGCGCAGAATATTTCAACTTCGGGGCTACTACTATTTCATTGTACTGGGGAGGTGTAAAGAATAGTATATTTGGTTATAGCAATTACAGCTATACGTTTAGCGGCGATTTGAATGGCGATGGTAGTACCAATAATGATTTGATTTATATTCCCAGAGACCCATCCGAAATGAACTTTGAACAATATACATCTTCAGGTAGAACATTCACCGTTGCAGACCAAATTACTGCCTGGAATGCTTATATAGAAAATGACGAATATCTAAGAAGGAATAGAGGTGAATATGCTGAACGAGGTGCAGCTTCGTTGCCAATGGTATTCAGGGCAGATCTGAGTATTATTCAAGAAGTATTTGCTAATTTCTTAGGAAAACGTAATTCTTTGCAGTTTAGAGCTGATGTTATCAATTTTGGCAATTTATTAAATAAGGATTGGGGCGTTGGCGAGCGTTTTACTTGGGGCAGTAATAATAATGTACAACCTTTGGTTTCGCGGGGAGCAGATGCTAACGGGAAAGCTCTCTATAGATTTAGAAACACCGGTAGCGAATTAAAAACTAATCCTCTATCGCCAAGCAACTTCATTGAAGATGTTTTTCAAGTGCAATTTAGTGCACGGTATAACTTTAACTAATATTGAATTTTCATTATAGCCCTCAGATTTTCTGAGGGCTTCTTCGAACATATGATTTAGATCATATTTGAGAAAATATACTGATAAAAAGTATTGACTTATTTATTAAGTCAATATATCTTTACACAGAAATTATTTTTGATCCTTTCAAAGGGTTCTCCCCTGCCCTTTGATATAAAAAAAGGATCGCACCCAGTGTTTCCCCAACACTGGGTTGTTTTTTTAAACCAAAAATTTCGATACTAAATCCCCGAAAGGAAAGTACTTAGCTAACCGACACAAAGTAACTAAGCTGAGTATTTGGACCCTCTATTTTATTCTTAATCTTTTTTAAGAGAGTTTTTGCCTATTCCCCAGGCTATCCCAAATAATAAGAATGTTTGAGTGATTTGAATCCAAGTTGCGGGTTGTATGATAATTTTTATTTCGAGAAAACGACCGATAAATCCTAATAGAATTGAAATACCCGCAACCAGAATAAAAAGCAGCACTATTTTATCTTTCATATTTCTACTCCAATAAATAATGTAAAAAGATTGTTGATTAAATGTGCCCGAACTGTAAAATTTTTTAGTCACTCGATAGAATCTAATAAATAACAAATTAGAAGTAAATAATAATTATGAGATGTTCGTTTATAATACAACCAAATATTGTATAATTATGTTTAATAAAAAATCTCTCATTTGACTATCGAAACTTTTAGAAATATAGTAAGAATATTAACAGGATAATTTTTTTAAGGATTAATGAAGTTTATGAAAACTTATACTCTTATAACCGAAGAATTGCTGTTGAGCTGTTGAATCAATCGCTTTTTAGCGCCCTATAATAATTCCACGAGTAATTTTGCTTTATTGAATTTGTTTCTGCAGATATATTTTGATACCAATTTGTTGAATTATTTTGATCCCCATTCCAAAACCTCAATCTTTACTTCTGCAATGCCGCTTGAGATCATCCTAATTTCATGGGCAGCTTTTAATGAAAGATCAATTGCTCTACCGTTTGTGTCAGGCTTTCTATCATTAATTCTGACCAAAACTGTTCTGTCGTTGGAAAGATTTGTAACTCTGACGATAGTATCAAATGGATAATTTATATGCGCTGCCGTATAATCATACATACTAAAGATTTCACCATTAGCAGTTTTCTTCCCATGAAAATCATCTGAATAATATGAAGCAACTTCAGTTTTTGTTTCTAAAGTTTTATAATCATTATAAAACGCTTCAAGGTTGGAATATGATTTGTTCTTGAAGGATTTATTTTCGGAGTAGTCTTTGGTTGTGTATCTGACTGAACTTGAACAGGAGATAATAATGAATGATAACCCAATTATAATCGAAGAAATGATATGACGAGAACTTAAAAGCTTATACTCCTTCAATTTTAACAAATTAGTATACACTAAAATCTTAAACCTTATATGCCTTCTTACTTGGAAGAATTGATTGTTCAAAAATAAGCTGACGGAAACTAAAACTTAAACTGTAAGGAAAATAAGTTGGCGCTGCCTAATCCAAGCGAAAATGGAAGGAATGCATAATCAAAGCCGAGATTTCCCCATCGTAAACCTAAACCACAGGTTAATCCACGAGATTCATATCCAGTTTGATATCCAACTCGTAAAGCTATAAGCCTATCATAAAAAATTTCAGCACCTAAATTGAAATGAACATCATCAGTCTCTAAATATTTCTGTAATTCAAGAGCCGATATAACATCAAACTTATTGTCCCCCAGATCAAAATTATATGCACTGCCTATTCTAAATTCTGAGGGCAGCTTTGTTTTTTCATTTCTCAGTTCATTCAGCGAACCAAGATTTTTAACGACGGCTGACGCTGATAAATTTTCAATTGGTGTGATATAATGGACTCCAAAGTCCAACCCAAAACCGGTTGCTTCATCGGAAAGCAAACCTTCGTACAAATATTTGCCTGTAATTCCGGCCAAAATATCATTACTGAATTTAAATGCTGTGGATATACTTCCGAAGAAATAATTTGCATCAAATGTTGATTCCGGCTCCCCCGGTTTAGTTCTTATTTCAATATCACTGACGTTTGTAACGTTAAAACCAAAGGCGAAAGGAACTCCAAATAAAAAGGATTTGACACCCAGCATTTCGCTTCGTACACCCTGAATCCATTCATTGTGCATGAAAATAATTTCGTTGTGATCATTCAATGTAAGTTTTGCAGGATTATAATACAGCGCCGTCAAATCGTTTGATGCAGCTGTTCCGGCATCTGCTAATGCAATGTTTCGTGCACCAAATCCAAATTTTAAGAATGACAAGCCTGAATTACCTGCGGATTGACCGTATGTAAGATTGCTAACGAATAAAATAACGATCAACAATTTCATATTCATGATTATGTTTAATTTTTTAATAGAAAAATTGGAATTATTAGCTTTAAATAATGTGGCTGAAGCCAAATTACTTCTTCTAATGTTATACCGTTCACTAAAGTGAACGGTAACTTATTATTGTTACCGTCAGATTTATCTGACGGGTTTAACGTACCGAATTGTTAAGTGGTTTCAACCACATTTGAAATAATTTTAATTAAAAATTGGCAGTTATGCCGACAATATGCCTATCATAAGGAGAATATTGTTCAATCGTAAAAGCATAATCCACTCCAAAAGTCACGCTTCCAAATTCTTCAAAGTAGGAAAAACCAAAAGCCGGTTTGGGAGGAAAATCACTATTGCTAAGATTAAACTGATCTATTCCTCCTCGAATAAATAATTTCTCGATCAAATTATATTCTGCACCGAATCTTAAAATATTCGTTTCGGCATTACTGTTTTCAAATTCAGCAGAAGCAATTAATCCTAAGACTTGATTTTTATAACTAACTCCAATTTTTTTCAGCGTTGGGAATTTATCCTCTGTTGTTGATCCTTGCAATCCATATACCGGTTGTGTATCCCACTTATATTTGCTATTGATATCAGCAATCATCAAAGATACATTCCATTGATCGTTGACTCTGTATAAAGCCCCCAGATCAAATCCAACTGAATTAGTAGTAATTTCTTCATAAAGCTTGTAGTAATAAAATTTGACGGCGATACCTATAGAAAATTTATCGGAGAATCGATTTGCAAGTCCCAGGAAAAACTGATTTTCAGAAGTTGATAAATCACCGGTTTTTATTCCCTGGTTGTCACGTCCATCAATTTTACTTACACCGGCATTGATAATTCCAACAGATATACCGGCAGTAGCTCTTGGTTTTGGATTTTCAATCAGAGAATCTTTCTTCGAATAAAACTCGAATCTTTTTGTAAAGTTCAAAAAGTTTAACGATCTATCTAATGACAAAAACGAATAGGAAGTTTGAAAGGAATTGTTTTCCTGATAAACAATTAATGCCGGATTATAGTAGGAAACCAAATTTCCTTCAGTGATGGCAGACATTGAATTTCCCATACCGATTCCTCTCGCACCAAAGCCCATTCGGGTGAATGCGCCGGGCATACTTGAAATCTTGCTGAATTTTGGTTGAGCAATAAGAATTATGGAAAGCAAAAGCGAGAGCATCAATATTTCGAGAATATTATTTTTCATTTTACTGCATCACAATGATTTTACCGTAAAGAGGATCTCGATCACCTATTTCTATTCGATAAAAATATACTCCGTTCGGAACAATACTGCCTTCATCATCCCTTCCATCCCAGGCAACTCTTTCAATGTCAGTTGAAATATTTCGCGGTGCATTTTGGATAACGGTTCGAATATAGTTCATCGCAAAATCATAAATGCGAATTGTTACATTAGAAGTACTTCCTTCTGTTGTGTATTTGAATTTCAATCCTTCATCGTTTTTTGGTGAGAATGGATTTGGAAAAACATAAGCTTCATCCTTTGATCCCAATGGGATGGATGCAAAATAAACTTTCCACTTCCCTTCCCAAACTGTTCCCGGAATTTCAGTAATCTTGGTCAAACCATCCGAAGAACCCAACCAAACATCATTGCCTTGTGATGCAGCAGAATAAAAAACATTAGTAGTCAACGCCAACTTAGATTGCTCATCTATGATTGAGTTGGGAAGTGTCCAGGTTAATCCTTTGTTCCTTGTTCTGAATGCTCCATTATCAGATGGAGTAATAACATTGTCAAATTTAAATCCGAAATTATGCGCTTTCTCATCAGCTAAAAATGTTTGCCAGGACTCTCCGCCGTCGGATGAAGAGCTTACACCATAGAATTCAGTTGCACCTTGCGCTTTCCAAGTTGCTCCCCAAACAGTATTGTCATAGTTGTTATAGCCGAGAGCGACAATAAAATTTCCGCTGATTGGGAATGATTGATTTGTACGAGTGAATTTCCTCCAGCTAATTCCATTATCGGTAGATTTATTTATTCCTCCTGCTGTACCAACATAAAGAGTTGAGTCATTCGAAGAGATGACTGAAAAAACTCTATGATTCAAATTATCTTCAGAGCAAAATTTTCCTGCAACCGGCTGAAGACAAAAATTTAATGTATCGGTTGGACTGATTGAGTTCAGGTAATCAGGTGGAAGAACAACTCTCTGCCATTTATAATTTTGATTTACAATTAAGCTGTCCATTCTAGCTTTGCGTAAACCACTGGCAAAAGTAGCTATCCAAATTGTATTTGGAGTGAAAGCGATATCATAAACTAAATTTTGTACTGCCACAGTTACAGGTAAAGCGCGAATAGAATTATTTCCATAAACTTCAATGGTATCATTCTGATTGTCCAAGGGTTGAGAAATAACTTTCCAATTTTGCCCACCGTCTGTCGTAAACCTCAATCCGCTTCCTTCAGGAAGCGATTGGCCGTCTTTATCAATCGAGTGAGCAGTAGCCGCCCAAAATGTACTAGAAGATTTGTCGAAGCCAATTGCGGAGATGCTTTCATTTCCAAATGCCGGTGTCTGATAAAAATTTGTCCATGATAATCCCCTATTAGTTGATAAGCTTACACCTCTGCTTGTGCCAAGCCAAACAGTATCGCCAAGAGTTATAATATCACTTATACTATTGCTCGCTGGATTGTCGTCTGAAACCTTGTATAAGTTATTTTCATTTCCTATTTGATAATTCTCCGGTCTATATTGCGCTAGAGAAGAATCATTTATTACCCAAAACAATAAGAATAGAAAGAAGAACTTAAGCATTAATAAATTACAATACTGTGAATAATTTTATTACTTAATTTCTTACCGCGGTCTCTAGCTTGGAATTCCCAGCGGTAAGTTCCCTTGACTACAACAACGGGAGGTGGAGGTAATTCAACAATTAACGAATAAATTCCATCACCTGATGCTTGATCTCCATTTGTTCCATCATCATACATAATAAAGGGATTATTTGAAGATGGGTTCCCAATTGGAGGAATGAATGAGTTGAAGAATACTGATTCAATATCATTTTGTCCATTTTGATCTTCAGCATCAACTGAGAGAAAAATCAAAGTTTTTATCGTATCAAGTTTTGCAGAATCAGGAGCAGCCAAGTTTGAAAGTATCGGAGCAATATTGGCTTGCCCATTATCGTATTTAAAATTTTGTATTGCGACTTGCTTTACAGAATTATTTTTATCCTCTGCATAATATTTAATTATATACGTGCCATTAGGATAGAATTGGCTAAGCGGAAATTTATTCGAATACGTATTATCACCTGCAACAAAATCACCATTCGCCGCTTTGCCGTTATCTAATAAATTAAAAGAATTTTGATTCAGCTTACTTCCATCAGATGCGTAAATATCCGTGAAGACACTCCGCAAATCAGTTGACTGATTAAATGTAATGGTTATTAGTACCAGCGAATCGTTAGGAATATATCTAACAGAATCAATTGTCCTTACACCTGTAACTTGATAAAGTGCAAGATTTTGATCTACCAAAGAATCGAAACCTTTTTCACATCCCCAGAAGGTTATAAAAATATAAATCAGAAAACCCGGAATTGATTTTTTCATTGGCATTAAAATCGGATTGTCATAAGCATAACTCAAGGGAAAAAAAATTATCCTATTGCACTTATTATTATGGGATTTGGTGAAAATGAAAGCAGCAAGATGAAAAAGCTGATGTAACCCAAAGTCACTCTTTTAGTATCAAGTGGTTCATCATCCGCAATTGGTGGATGCTTAAGCCGAATAACAAAATAGAGAATCAAAGACCAAAATAACCAGCCGCTCCATCCAATATTTAGGTTCAATTCAAGAACCGAATCAACAAAACCGCTGATGCCAAAAATAAATAGAAACACAAACGCTATAACTGCAATCTTAAAATGATTCTTATCACCGAACATTGTGTAGGCAATATGTCCGCCATCTAACTGTCCAACAGGCATCATGTTCATGGCAGTGATCAGCAAGCCAAACCATCCTACACACAAAAACGGATAATGATAAATTTCAGACATTGGCGGAAAGAACGCTGCATTGTCTGCAAATAAATATTTAAAGAATGAGAAAAGAATTGTATCACCAAAAACTAATTTTAATCCGCTTGCACCATACTCGGGTGAAAAATAATCCGGATGAATTGATAAGATGTATGCTTCTCCAGGAACATTTTGAAAACCATAAATTAAAATGAATACGGAAGCAATGAAACCCGCAATCGGACCTGCAATTCCAATATCAAACATTGCCTTTTTAGTTTTTACCGGTGAAACAGTTTTGATAACTGCTCCCATCGTTCCAAAATTGATAAAGCCGACTATCGGCGGAAAGGGAATGTAATAAGGGAGTGTTGCATCAACATTGTGATATTTAGCTGCAAAATAATGACCAAACTCATGGCAGGTAAGTATAAAAAGTATCGCAAACGAATAAGGTAAACCTCTAAGTAAGGTTTCAAATGTATAGGGTCCGAGTGTGCCGATAGTCCATTCAACTCCGGCAATTGTCGTTGTGATAAATGTGAAAATGAACAAGCTTATGTGAAGCCAGTATCGTTTCTTTTTTTGTAAATTAATTATTTTCGCGAACGGCGAGGTGTAATCAGTTGAGTAATTATCGGGCATTTTACAGTTCTAAATTAAATCCTATTGAGCTATATTTTTCTCTGATATTGTAGTATTCACCATGAATACTCTTACCCGAAAGATAAGAAAATCTGATGCTAAAACCTTTGGATTCGTAGTGCCCAAATTTAATTCCAAGCATAAAAGAATTGTTACCGAAGAATTTTTCAATTTTACTTAGCTTGAAATCATACGCAATGAAAGGACTGAAGATACCGAAGCCGGCATTGTGCATGTAATAATCAAATCCTGCTTGATAAATTTCTTTACCAAGATTATCCGGCGTAACATTGAAGAGGTATGTGAATCCGGAATAAAATCTTAATGACCCGAACTTAATAAAAGGAAAAATCTCTATGAATTCTCTGCTGTAAACTTGTGGTGATCTTCCGTTACGCCATGAGTTTATACTGTAATCAAAATGACCATCAACAAAGTGTGCACTGATGTGACTGACACGAAGCCTAAATCCGTACTCCTTATCTTCATCTTTAGTTTTGTAACCTGCATTTAATCCGAATAGATAGTCAATCGCATCAACCGGAAAATGAAAATCGCTCTCACTTCTTAATAAAGAATAAGTAAAGAAATCCACACCGAATGACAAAGTGGAATTTTCATCTGATACTTTGTAAAAATCTCTTGAGGTTCCAGCATTTAATCTGATTTCACTTTTTGCAAGCAGAAACTCAAAGCCGGCTTTAGCTTCAATTACATTTGCTGTGAATGGTTGAATGTTCAGATCATCAGGAAACCAAACTTTTTGGCTTTGCGGAAAAAGCTTAATTGTAATAATTAAAATTATGGCAGCAAATTGCGTAAATGTTTTTATCATTTAACTATTTATGTTTCTAGAAAATAATTTTTTTTGAAGTTTTTGTTTTATCAATTTATTGTAGCCGTATTTTAGCTTTGAATCCAAGCTTAATAAAGAATGAACATTCGATGGAAAAGCGAATGATGGTTCAAAATAACAATTCACAGTGCAGCCCTGGCAGAAATCAAATCTTCCTTCATTCTGTTTATAGTATTTTACTTTTGCAGATTTTCGAATCTCTTTAATGGATCTGTCAATCGGTATGGTTTCCTTTCCAAAATGAAAACAAGGAAGAATAATTTCATTTGAAGGTGTAATTACAATTACTCGTGTAACAGCTTTGCACAATGGATTCTTAATATCGTTGCCGCCATCTCGTCTCAGCTTCAGAAAGCCGCGGTTCATATAAATATTAATTTTTCCTTCGATATACTCTTCAATAAAATCGATTGCCTCTAAACACAAGCCAGGATTTCCAAAATATGAAAACACAGGATTGACAAGCAGAACTAAACCATGCTTAGATGCTATCTTATGCATCTGAGGAAGCTTTTTGTAAGTATCGTTAGTAACTGTAAAAATAATATCGGGAAATTCTCCGAGCGACTTTGCTATTTCGATGCTCTTGAAAATACTTTTGTAGCAATCAACTTTTCTGATCTTGTTATGCTCTCCTTCATCGGGAGAATCTAAAGAAAAATGTAGAAGATTAACATTGTCTGCTAAACTCTCAGCAAACTTCGGGTAAAGCAAAGTATTTGTTGTGATGCTTGTTTGCATTCCAAGATTGCGTGCAAACTCTGCCATGTGATGAATATCTTTATTTAACAAAGGTTCACCGCCAGTCAGATCAACGAACTTAACTCCTAACTTAACAAGTTGACTAACATTTGATTTGAAGTCATCCAGCTTTGCAAATGGAGTTTGATTGAAATTCTCGTGAATACCAAAATGACAAAATTCACAGTATGCATTACAGCGATAAGTCACATAATAATTGCAGAGAAGAAGCATTAATACTCTCTTCCCTTCCAATGGACTTTTCTTCCTGTGGTGGAAACAATCAATGGAAGCAGAGTTACGTAGATGAGATAATAAATTTCAAATGTGATAAAGTATTTCAAATCCTTTATCAATCCAAGCTTTTTGTATGCCGGAAATAATAATAAGAAATCTGTTGCAAGCTTAAACAGAACGAGGTACATCCAAATTTTTGAAATGAAAAACGGAGTCAATAACATTAAAACATTTGTTAGATAACCAAAAATAAAAATTACATAACCTTGCCAGGGAGCTTTTAATCCTCCAACAGACCATCTCTTTTTTTGATGATAGAGTGACTTTATATCCTTGCATGCTGTGGAAGTTACGAGAGCATTTTTATCTAAAGGATAAATTATCTTGTACTTTTTCAGTTTGTTTATCGCCTTCAGCAAATTGAAATCTTCGGTAATGCTGAACGGAAGATTTTCGTAACCGCCAACTTCAAAATATGCTTTCTTACGATAAGACATGTTATTTCCGATGCAGCTAATAGGTGTCTTAAGATTTATTGTTCCGGCAGCAACGATTAAAAGATAAATGAAGTCGATTGCTTGCATGCCGCTAAAGTTACTATTTGCAGTTTGTGTGGTAAAACCGTTTACCATTGCAACATCATCTTGATAATACGAAATAGTAGTTTTCACCCAAGTTGGAACCATAACACAGTCTGCATCGGTCGTTAGAATGATTTCACCAGTCGCAATCTCTACTGCATTAGCCAAAGCATTTGTCTTACCTTTAAGTCTGCCTATTTCCTTTTTAGTAACAATTTTAGTGAATTTGGGTTTATTGATAATGAAGTTTTCGATAATATTTTCAGTTTTATCTGTTGATCTATCGTCAACTAGAATTATTTGCAGCTTATCTTCCGGATATTCAAGCTTATCCAGGAATTTTAAGCAGCGAAGAATATTCTCTTCTTCATTACGTGCTGCAACTATCACAGATACGTCGGGTAAATTATTTTCTCCAGTCTTTGGGAATTTTTTCGAACAGCCGATAACGAATAAAACCGATTGAATGAAATATCCGGCAAGCGCAATTAGGAAAATTATCTCTATCACTAAAATAATTCTCCAGATTAGGAAGATTTAAGATTTATATGGTTATTCTTTGTCATATTTAAAATTTCGGAAGGTAATTTAATAAGATTGGAATGAATTTTATAATAGAAGCCCCCTAGATCCCCCGAAGCAGGACTTTAAGTACACATATAAATTTATTGACATAATTTTATGAAGTGTATGGGTACTCGTCGAAAAATATTTCTTCATTCATAATTCCTTGTTCGAAATTCAATATTCGAAAAACGATTTTTTGCCCAAGGAAATTTAAAGCGTGAAATAAACGGATTTTTATCCAAAGCAAATATTTATCCCTTAATCACACCAATTGGTTTTAACTTTGCAACTTTTTTTGTTATTCCTTCTTCATGCATTACATTCACAACTTCCGAAACATCTTTGTATGCATCAGGCATTTCCTCTGCTATTGTTTTATAGCCGCTTGCTTGAATTACTACCCCCTTCGTGTGTAATTCCTCAAGAAGATTTCTGCCTTTTGCATCTTTCATAGCTTTTGTGCGACTTAAATTTCTTCCGGCACCATGACAAGAACTTCCAAAAGTTTCCTGCATCGCTTTTTCAGTTCCAACAGCAACAAAAGAATATCTACCCATATCACCAGGAATCAAAACGGGCTGCCCAACATCACGATATTTTGCTGGAATCATTTTACTGCCAGGAGGAAATGCCCTGGTTGCACCTTTTCTATGAACACAAACCTTTTTTGTTTCATCACCAATTTTGTGCTCTTCAATCTTTGCAATGTTATGGCAGACATCGTAAACTAAATTAAATCCCAATTCAGATTCAGTCATCTTAAATGTTTGTAAGAAACTTTGCTTTGCTAAGTGCATGATCACTTGTCTATTGTTCCACGCAAAATTTGCGGCAGCTTGCATCGCAATCAAATAATCTTTTCCCTCTTTTGATTTAATTGGTGCACAAGCCAATTGTTTATCTGGAAGATTATATCCATAAGCATTGCTTGCATTCATAATAGTTTTCAGATAATCATCACAAATCTGATAACCAAGACCTCGTGAACCTGTATGAATCTGCACAACAATATGATCTTTGACCAAACCAAAAACATTAGCAGTTTTCTCATCAAAAATTTCTTCGACAACGTCAACTTCACAGAAGTGATTTCCCGAACCCAAAGTACCGACTTGATCAACTCCTCTTTCAATTGCGCGCTGACTAACAGAATCCGGATCGGCATTTTTTAGTGTTCCGCTTTCTTCTGTAAAATCAATATCAGATGAGTTACCAAGTTCATTTTCAATCGCCCAGGCAGAACCTTTGATAAGAACTTTCTTCATTTCTTGGGGAGAAAGTTTTTTTATTGCTCCATGAGAACCGACTCCGGTTGGGATATTTTGGAATAGATTCGAAATAAGAGATTCAATTTTGTCTTTCACAAAATCATACTCCAACAACGTCGTTGCAAGTCTAACACCGCAATTTATATCGTATCCAACTCCACCCGGAGAAATTACCCCTTCATCTAAATCTGTCGCGGCTACACCGCCAATTGGAAAACCATATCCCCAATGAATATCGGGCATTGCTAAGCTGTATTTTTGTATTCCCGGAAGATGTGCTACGTTAATCACCTGCTTCAATGCTTGATCATTCTGGAGTGATTTCTCTGCCATCTTTTGTGAGATGTAAATCCTGCCGGGTACTCGCATTTCGCCTGATTTAGGAATTTCCCAAAGATTTTCACTGAGTTTTTTTAATTCGATGCCGTCAATGATCATTTATTTTTCCTTATTTTTATTTCAGAAAGTGACCAAAAAAAGTTTTTCCAGGTTGTTCTTAGAGTCCGTCAATTGACGGATTGTGACTTAGTGGCAAATAAAAGCTCAATTATTAATTCATTAAAAAATAATAGCCACAAAGGCACAAAGAAACTCAAAGAACTTTCTGATCACATTTACTGCTAAAACTATCCCTCTAAATTTTGACTAGTTATCTTTTTAAATGTCAAAAACAATTCTTGTTGAAAATCTTCCTTGCTGTTCTTTTATTTCCATCTGATGATAGGTTATTGCTTTTATTTCAGTTTTTAAATTCATTTCTTTTCGATTAAAACTTTGGCCTAAAATTTCAGCATTTAAATTCCACGAATCGTTCTTTTCAGTAATTATTAAAGAGTTGACCTTATCCATCATCCAACTCTCAGATTGATAAAGAAAATTCAATTCACTTAAAAATGAAACAAGCAAAACTTCGAGATTATTCTCTGACAAGTCTAACAAATGCTTTTCGCTTGAGAATGAATTATCATCATCAGAAATATAATCGCGCCATGAATATGCGGATGCCATGAATAACTCATCCAATGTATCTGCTTTAATATCAACGGCAATATCAGCAGTGTGATCTAAAAAATTATATTCCCAACTCATTGAAATTTTATTTAAACTTTTTCAAACTCAACCTTATTTTGCTAAACAATTCTTAAATTTCCAATACATAAAAGACGATTATTAAAATGCAAAACTTAGCTGATCATAAAAAAGGTATTCTTGCTGTTGTTCTTGCGGCAATTCTTTGGAGCACCGGTGGAATATTTATAAAGCTAATTTCATTAAATGCTTTTCAACTCTCCTGTCTAAGATCGGTTTTTGCCGCATTAGTATTTGTTATTCTTTTTAAGAAAAAACTGTTGGAAGTAAACGGATTCACATTTGTTAATGCAGGATTTTATGCGGGTATATTAATCCTTTTTGTAATGGCAACTAAAATGACAACTGCAGCTAACGCAATTTTTCTTCAGTACACTGCACCGATTTACGTTTTAGTCCTCGAACCGCTTATTAATAAAACCAAATATCAGCTAACCAATGTCGTAACGATTGTCTTTTGTTTTGGTGGAATGGTTTTGTTTTTTGTTGGCGAACTTTCTCCCGGTCATATGGAGGGTAACATTATTGCTCTGTTATCCGGGATTGCATTTGCAGCTTTTCTAATCGGTATGAGAAAGAATCGCTCTGAGTTTCAATTCAGTTCTATCTTTTACGGTAATGTGTTGATTGCTCTGATTTGTCTTCCATCACTTTTTTTTGTTGAACATTTTACTCTTCCGGATTTTGGAATGATAGCTTTCCTCGGAATTTTCCAAATTGGAATTGCTTATGCTATTTTCAGCTATGGCTTAAAACGGGTTTATGCAATTGAAGCATCACTAATTTCCATGATTGAACCAGTGCTTAATCCCGTGTGGGTTTTTATAGGTTATGGAGAAGTACCGGCATTTATGTCAATCGTTGGAGGAATTATAATCGTTAGCGCAATTTCAATTAGAGCATTTATTTTAGAATCAACTTCGATAAAAACAAATTGAGGTTGTGAAACGTGTATTAGATATGCCCTCCGCCCAAGTCGAATGGCATATCATGCCCATAGAATTCTGGCATATCTAAGCAAACAACTGCCGTTTCTCTTGTTCCATTAAATTGCTATTTTTATGCTAAATAAAAGGAGTACAAATGAGAAAAGTAATTCAAATATCAATCTATAAGGGCGAACAATATTTTATCGCCGAAGGAGTGAATGTACCAATTGTAACTCAGGGGAAAACATACGATGAATTATTCAACAATTTAAGGGAAGCATTATCATTGTTCCTTGAAGATGAAGATTTATCTAAATACGATATTCAGGCAAACCCAGCCATCATAGCAAATCTAGAACTCACCAATCTACTTTATGCCTAAGCTAAAAGTTTTATCTGGAAATGACCTCATAAAAATATTCAACCAGTTTGGTTTCGCAGTTCAATCTCAAAAAGGTAGTCATGTTAAACTATCCAGAGTAACATCGAATCGGAAACATGTTCTTGTTATACCTAATCACAAAGAAATTGACATTGGTACTCTAAAAGCTATTTACAGACAAGCAAACAAATATATCAGCGAAAAGGAATTGTTTCCTTATTTCTACAACGAATGAATTAATTAGATATGCCATTCACCTAAGGCCGATGGCATGTCTAAGCAAATAGCGGAACAACCAGGAGGTTATTTAGATATGCCAGATTTTCAGGCACTATAACAGCATTGGAAATCTAGCATATCTATTTAGAATTTAGGACGATAGTCGTTCTATCCTCCATTTTCCTTTTTCAAGTGAATAGCATATCCGATCATGTAAACGGCTTTCTCTTCCCTGCCAAAATTCAATTCTCTTCGGAATAACTCTATAACCTCCCCAAAATGGCGGTAAGGGAATTTCTTTATTCTCAAATCGCTTTTTCATTTCTTCAAATTGCCTTTCGAGGACTTCGCGACTCGCAATAACACTGCTCTGCTTTGATGCCCACGCTCCTAATTGACTTTCACGCGGTCTTGATATAAAATACTCTTCAGAATCTGCTTGAGAAACTTTTTCAACTTTTCCCGAGATCCCCACTTGTCTTTCCAATTCAATCCAAAGAAAAAGTAAAGCTGCATTAGGATTTTCATCCAAATCTTTTGCTTTTGTGCTTTCATAGTTCGTGTAGAACACAAATCCCCTTTCATCAAAACCTTTTAACAGAACTGTTCTTGCAGAAGGAATTCCTTCTTTACTAGCTGTCGCCAATGTCATGGCATTTGGATCAAGAAGATTTGATTTAATTGCTTCATTCATCCAAACAGAAAATTGATTGACTGGATCAGCCAAAACTGTATTCTCACTCAATTCTTTTAATGACTGTGTTCGCCTAAGCTTTGAGATGTAATTATTATTTATCATAATTTAAATCTAAAATGATGATTGCTTTATCTCCCATAGAAAATTTTCTCGGAGGAAAAATTGCTAACTTACTAAGTATACTTTAGCATTTTATTGTTTGCACATAACGAGGGTGACCACCGAACTTAGGGCTTTTCCAAAGGAATCCTTCGGATAGCCCAATAATGACCGGTTTTCATGGTTCAAGCCTTCATTTGTGATGTTAAGCAACAAAGCAAGATTAATACATTGTATGCCGAATATTTTCTTTTATAAATTTACAAATAATAACATATAAACATCTACAAGAAAAAAAACATGAAGAAGAGTGAGCTGACACAAAGACAAAAAGAAGAAATTGAGAAATTTGGTGCCAACACTTGGTTTGTTGAGTCTCTTTTCAAGCAATACCAAGAGGATCCTTCAACTGTTCCCGAATATTGGAAAAATTTTTTTAGTAATGTTACTGAAGGAACTAAAGATAACGGCAGTAAAAATCAAAAAGTAATTAGTCCCCTTTCTTATATTAATTTCGAAATACCTAAACCTGATCCCGATGATGATACTCAAGTTATTGCCGGAAGTTTTGCCCGTATTCTTGATAATATGAATAACAGTCTCACAATTCCAGTCGCAACCTCACAGAGAACAATTCCTGTAAAATTGTTAGAAGAAAATAGAACGGTAATTAATCGTCATCTTAAAAAAATCAATCAAGGGAAAATTTCCTTCACCCACCTAATTAGCTGGGCTATACTTAAGGCAATCACAGCAATGCCTGTAATGAATACTGCATTTTCAATTATTGATGGTAAACCAACAGTAATAAAACGAAACAAAGTTAATCTTGGAATCGCAATTGATATTGAGAAAAAAGATGGCTCGCACTCTTTAATTGTTCCCAATATCAAAAATGCAGATAAGAAGAGTTTCAATCAGTTTTTGATGACTTACGAAGATTTAGTTTCCAGATCAAGAAAAGGATTAATTGATCCTTCAGAATTTTTAGGATCAACGATTACGCTGACAAATCCCGGAACAATAGGAACAGTAACTTCAATACCAAGATTAATGGTTGGTCAAGGAGTAATAATCGCTACAGGTGCGATTCAATATCCTGCTGAGTATCAGGCTATGTCGCCTGAAACAATTTCAACTCTTGGCATAAGCAAAGTGATGAATGTTACCAGCACATATGATCATAGAATAATTCAAGGCGCTGAATCCGGATTGTTCCTTAAAGAAATCAATGATTTGCTTTTAGGTGAACATGATTTTTACGAGGAGATTTTTAAAGATCTGAAAATTCCACTTCAGCCATTAAAATGGATGACTGATTATCAGCCTGGATCGTTTACCAAATCGTCTAACACTGAAAAGATTGAAAAGCAAGCGCGTGTTTTACAATTAATAAATATGTACCGTGTTCGCGGACATCTTGTTGCCGACCTCGATCCATTAGGAGCACAAAACATTTATTTCCCCGATCTCGATCCCGCTGTTTACAAACTAACATTTTGGGATTATGATCGTGAATTTATAACTGGCAGCTTAATGCCGGGAATTAAGACTGCAACTCTCAGAGAGATTTTGGACATTCTTCAAAAAACTTATTGTGAGAAAATCGGTATCGAGTACATGCATATTCAAAACTCGGAGGAAAAAACCTGGCTTCAAAATAAAATGGAACCCGTGAAGAATAAGCCTGAGTTCAGTAAAGAAGTAAAGCTTAGAATTCTTGAAAAGTTAGTGAAAGCAGAATTATTTGAACACTTCCTTCACAATCGATTTATCGGCCATAAAAGATTTTCCATCGAAGGATCTGAAACTTTAATTCCGGTTCTTGATTTAATTTTAAACGAAGTCGGAGATACAGAAATTGAAGAAGTTGTAATTGGAATGGCTCATAGAGGAAGAATAAATGTACTGGCAAATATCATTGGCAAATCACATGAATCTATTCTTTCTGAATTTGAAGATATTATTGATCCTAATTCCATAGAAGGATCAGGAGATGTTAAGTATCATCTTGGTGCAACAGGAAAATATAAAACTACATCCGGAAATGAAATCACTGTAACTCTTGCTTCCAATCCGAGCCATCTAGAATGGGTAAATCCCGTTGTCGAGGGAATTGTTCGAGCAAAACAAACCAGAAGGGGCGACAGCAAAGAACATAAAAAAGTAATGCCGTTGTTAATTCATGGCGACGCTGCATTTGCGGGTCAAGGTGTCGTAGCGGAAACACTAAATCTATCGCAGCTAAGCGGTTATAGAACGGGCGGAACCATTCACTTAATTGTTAATAATCAAATTGGATTCACAACTACTCCTGAGGATGCCCGCTCCTCTGTTTACGCGACTGATGTTGCAAAGATGATTCAAGCACCAATCTTCCATGTTAATGGCGATGATCCCGAAGCCTCGGTTTGGGCTGCAAGCCTTGCTTTTGAGTTCAGTCAAAAATTCATGAAGGATGTCGTTATAGATTTATTCGGTTATAGAAGACACGGTCATAATGAAGGTGACGAACCTGGATTTACTCAACCTCTGCTTTATGATAAAATTAAAACTCATCCTTCGGTCAAAGCGATCTATGGGAATAATTTATTGAAGACGGGAGTAATAAGTCAAACCGAGCTATCAGAGGTAGAACAAAAAATTAATGATCAATTGAGCGATGCTTTTGACAGAATAAAGAAAAAAAGCAGCGCAATGAAGAATAATGTGATTTTATCTAATTCAAAAGAAAAAATTTCATCGCCTAAAAAACTTGAAGCCACAAGCATTTCGGAAGAAACATTAAAAACCATTGTTGATTCTATTACCACTCTCCCCGTTAATTTTTCAATCCATCCTAAACTCAAAAAATTTATGGAGAAAAGAAAAGGATTGATTGATGGAACCATTGAAGCAGATTGGGCATTTGCCGAAACACTTGCCTTCGGAAGCTTATTACTTGAAGGAACACCTGTTAGATTGAGCGGACAGGATAGTGTTCGCGGCACATTTAGTCAAAGACATTTAGCTTTTACTGATGTAAGAACTGGTGAGGATTATTTTTTCTTGAATTACATTTCACCAAAACAGGCGAAGCTTGAAGCGTTGGACAGTTTGCTCTCCGAAGCCGCTGTTTTAGGTTTTGAATATGGTTACAGTGTCGCAGATCCTCAAGCACTCGTTTTATGGGAAGCCCAGTTTGGAGATTTTACAAATGGCGCTCAAATTATAATTGATAATTTTATTGTTGCGTCTTATGAAAAATGGAAAGTCCACAACAGTCTTGTTCTGCTGCTGCCTCATGGATATGAAGGACAAGGTCCCGAACATTCCAGTGCAAGATTAGAAAGATTCCTCGCTTTATGTGCGGAAGAAAATATGCATGTTTGCAATGTTACGACACCAGCTCAGTACTTTCTTGTTCTGCGAAGACAGATCAAGCATTCAACACAAAAACCTCTGGTAATAATGACGCCAAAGAGTTTACTGCGATTGCCTGATGCTAAATCACCAAGAGAAGATTTTGTGAGCGGAAAGTTTCATGAAATACTTGATGATAACTTGATTAGTGAAAAAAGCAAAGTTGATAGAATAATTTTAACCAGCGGGAAAGTGTATTATGAACTTGTCAAGTTTAGAAAAGATAATAGCATTAATAATAGCGCTATCATTAGAGTTGAACAGTATTATCCGTTTAAAGGTGAATTGCTGGAAAAAATTATAAGTTCCTATCCAAAAGTGAAAAAGATAATTTGGGTTCAAGAAGAACCAAAAAATATGGGAGCATGGAATTTTATTTCTCAAAGGATTTTCGAAGTGCTTTCTTCAGGTAAAAAGCTATATTATGCTGGAAGACCGGAAAGTGCAAGTCCTGCGGCTGGTTCAGCGAGAATCTCTGCACAGCAGCAAAAAGATTTAGTTGAACAGGCATTTAATATTTAAATTATTTCTATGCAAAGTATGGCTCAGATTTTTCTTATTAGCAAATAATTATTTCTCATTTCATTCAAAAGTAAGAAGGTAATAAGGTTATTTTGCATTAGAGTGTACTTTTTTACTAAGGTTCAGTCAAAAACTTCTATTCACATAGCTAAGAGCTATAATCAGAAACCTTAGTAACATTTGCAAAGACAGGTATTTTTAACCTTATTACCTGTTATGTAAAAAATCAAGGCCGTAAG
>MHAR01000055.1 GCA_001803045.1 Ignavibacteria bacterium RIFOXYB12_FULL_35_14
ATTGGTTTTCATATAATTCATTATTTTTTTTATTCTCTTTTACATATGTACTACTTCTCTAAGTTTTAAACAAGACCTATTTTGCAGATACTCTAACGAATCCTTTAGACGGAAAACCTTCAAAACCTAAAGATCTAACTATTAGAGCTAATCCTGGGAATGGGTTAGTAAGATTAGAGTGGGAAGCAAATATAGACCCGGACCTATCCCTGTATGAAGTTTCAAGAAAAGTAGATTAATATGGAACAGGTTGGTTAGTTATAGCTACCACTACAAACACTTATTATGTAGATCTGGAAATGTACTATGCTCCTGGTGGTGGTCTTGTTCGTTCTCATTATAGAATTAGAGCAAAAGATACCCAAGGACTTTATTCTTTATACAGTGAAGAGGTTACAGAAAGAACTGAACCAATGAATAAAGAGGCCTTGTTAATTGCGACCCAAGATAAACTTGAGTATAAAATTCTGAATTATCCAAATCCGTTTAATCCGGCGACAAACCTCGTCTATCAGCTTAAGGAAAGCGGCTTAGTACAGCTTAAAGTTTATGATATTTTAGGAAAAGAAGTTGCTTCTTTAGTTAATGAAATAGAACCAGAGGGAACACATTCTGTTTTGTTCGATGCTAGTAATCTTCCAAGCGGAGTTTACATTTATACTCTTAGAGTAAATGATTTTGCAGCGAGCAGGAAGATGACGGTAATCAAGTAGTATTTCAGTTATCACAAACCTCCGAGGTTTCTGAATCGATTGGCGAACCCAAACCTCGGAGGTTTACCAAAACCTATTTAAATATATTCCCACTTCCCAATATCAAATTCGGATCAAGAACTTTTTTTACTTCAGCCATCTTTCGAATGTTTGCTTCTCCATACATCAAGACGAGATAATCAGTTTTTAGTTTCCCTATTCCATGCTCTGCAGAGATTGTACCTCCAAGCTCAACAGCTCTCGTGCATATTCTTTTGTAAACTTCTTTTCCCTTCAAATAGTCTTCTTCACTTTTCGGCAGCATGTTTAAGTGCATGTGTGAGTTGCCAAAATGCCCGTAAACTACGTAGGGCAAATTCTCTTTTTCAACCTCGCTCTTGCTGAAGAAATAAAGCTCTTCAAATTTATCATCAGGTACTGCGACATCGGTTCCGAGTTTCTTCAAATTATTCTGAGAAATGTATTCGCTTATCTTCCAGGAAATTGCATGACGGAAATTTTGTATTTTTTTATTATCAGAATCTGAGAAAGCAAACCAAGCACTTTCCTCATTACCATTAAATTCAGATATAAGCTTCATCCATTCTTCAATAAGAAATTCTTCATTTTGAATGTTAACTTCCTGCTCAAACCATACTGCTGCTTCGGCATTTAGGGGAACGTTCGGATAATCTATGAATAAAAAATTCAATGAGTTTTTATCGAAGAACTCAAGGGCTAATGCATCGAGAGCATCTCTTAGTTCTTTCTGCCGGGTTTGATAAGAAATTTTTCTTGCTTGATTTATGAATGACAGGGCATCTGTTTCGAGATTGAAAAACATCACGCATGATAAAATCTTATCGGGTTTATCAACAAGCTTGAGTTTTATTTGCGTAACTACTCCGAGCGTTCCCTCTGAACCAATAAATAAATCAATAGCATCCATATTCTTTTGAGAGAAATATCCCGAAGCATTTTTTGTTAAGGGCATACTGTAATCGGGTAAATGCAAATCATATTCAGAACCGGATTCGGTTTTAAGTCTTAGTGAATAATTATAAGCGAACAAATCTCCTCGTTTAAGTTTGAGTAATTCGCCGTTTGCTAAAACAACATTGAGTTCCAAAACATAATTCCTTGTTGGGCCGTACTTAAAAGTTTTTTCTCCGGACGCATTTGTTGCGACAGTTCCGCCTATAAAACAATTTCTTTCAGTAGGATCCGGCGGGTACATCAGTTTCTTTTCATTCACAAGATTTTGAAAATCTGAGAGAATTACTCCCGGTTCAACCGTAGCTGTTTTATCCTTTTCGTTTATTTCAATAACTCGATTTAATTTATCAGTCGCGATTACAATCCCGCCGTTTGGTACTCTCGCACCGGTTAATCCTGTGCCGCTACCGGAAACCGTTACTTTTATTTTCTTTTCGTTTGCTTCTTTAAGGATCTCAACAACATCGGATTCATTTTCGGGAAAGTACACTGCATCACAAAATCCTTTTAGGTTAGAAGCATCGGTTAAATAGTTTTGTATTTCGTCGGGTGATGTTTTTATGATCATTTTGAAATTATATTTTATATCATTTTTATTGTCAAGCTGAACTTGTTTCAGCTTCTTGTTAACGAAAAAAAGTGTTGGATTCCGAAACAAGTTCAGAATGACAGACCGATTTATGTTTTATATATCAGCGTACAGTTTTTCTGAAAAATTAGGTTAGCTCACGCAATAACTTCAAATACTTTTTCTGAACATCAAGATTTGGGATACTCTTCTCAAACCAGAAGAAGTCTTCGTTTATTCCGACTCTTTTAAATATTCCGTTCAACGCTTCAAACATATCAATTTGAGGAAATGCTTTATCCCGCAGATAATGAATCAGCTTCAAAGTTCTGAATCCATCAAACCATTTTTGCTTTTGTTTAGAAAGTTGTTCAAGCGTTTTGGAATTTGATAAAATTTTATTCCAGTCATTACTAAAATTTTGCTCTGTCAGAAAATTACATAATTCGGTATGAATATTTTTTGCAGAGGCAAGATATTCGTTTGAAGTTTTAGGTCGATCGGAATTAAATACTTCCAACCATTTCTTTAGAATATCGAAAGTCAGTGGGTTGTAAAGTAAATATTCATTTTGCTTATCTGATAAAAATCTTTCTACCCGTTGACCTGTTCCAAAAGGAACACGCCACGAACTTCTTGATGAAGGATAAACAATTGTGGAAGTAATATTTTCAACCCTAAGATTTTTTGCAAGTTTTTCGAGGAAGTAAAAATCTTCTGCGGCTTTTTTCTTATTCATGCCTTCAACTTTAATGTAACTTTCATAATCGCAGAGCATTGTGGAACCGATAGTGTGAAATGCGAAGGGAGAGTTTGCATATTTTAATCCTAAAACATAGTAACGCTGAAAAATTTCGTAGCAAATAATAGCAGGAGTTGTCGCAGAATCTTCTTCAATTTTGTGTTCGAAGTTTACTACTGCTCCAGATAAATTTCTGCTGTTGAATTCATCAACGACAGCAGTTAAATAATTTGAAACAACCGAACAATCAGCATCAAGACAAATAATAATTTTTTTAGCCGGTGAGGAGTAATCGAAAATCTTCAGTGTTTCATCCATGCCAATTTTGCGAGCCAAACCAACACCGCCAATTTTCTTAGGCAATTCAAGATCCGTACTTGATGCATCAATGAATCCAATACTTAAGTCGGATTTGCCAAATTGCACGCCAAGGCTTTCATCTCTGTTGGGATTTGACCTTAAAGTTTTAAGGAAAATTAACGTTTCGCTATTATCATTTTTAACTTCGTCGGATGAATCGGGGAGGTTATTAACCACAATTATAATTGCAGTTCTTTTAAAGTGTTTGTTATCATTCTTAAGTAACGAGGTTAGGAGTTTTCGAAGATTATTATACTCGGCTATGACAGGAACTACAATAACATTATCAAACTTGTTTTTGAATCGAGACTCTAATTTCCAATTTCCGGTCGAATACTTTTTAAGATACTTTTCAACAGGTTCTGGAAGCGGATTCATGAATTAGCGCTTAATTTATCATCAATAATTTTGCATGCGGAATGGAAGTCAGGCCCATTCAACCATTCAATCTTCACTCCCTCGCGTTCCATTTTTCTAAACCAGGTCATTTGTCTTTTTGCAAATTGATGAATGGCAGTATTCAGCTTTTGGAACATTTCATCGTAATTTAAGTCATCCTTTAAATACATTGAGATGAATTTATATTCCAGGCCAAAAGATAAAAGGCGCTCGTGCGTTAAACCCGAATAAAGAAGCTGCTGTACTTCTTCAATCATTCCTTGCTCGAGCCGTTTTTTAAGTCGTTCGGTGATTCTTTTCCTAACTTCATCACGATCAAGGTTTACTCCAAGCACAAGTGAATTTATTTTTGGAAAATACTTTAGCCCTTCCTTTGCTTCTTCAACCAAAATGGTTTTTATTATTCGGTTTTTAGATAGTAAGTCCCGCTTGACATGAACATTTGGGTTAAGCTTAATAAGTTGATTTTGTAATTCCGCTAATGTTAATAGCTCTAATTCTTGCACTTGTGCAGAATTGAAGTCTGCCTTCTTCAAATTATAATTTTGAATTATTGAGCTAATGTAAAGTCCTGTACCGCCAACAAGAAAGGGTAATTTATTTCTTGATGAAATGACCGAGAATGATTTTGCAAATAATTCTTTAAACATGAAAAGATTGAATTCCTCAGTTGGATTAATAATATCAATCAAGTGATAAGTGATTTTATCGTTATTAACCAAATAATCTGATAAATCCTTTCCAGTTCCAATGTCCATCCCAATATAAACTTGCCGCGAATCCGCAGAAATAATTTCACCGTTATACTTATGTGCAAGCTGAGAAGCCAATCTTGTTTTACCCGTTGCAGTAGGACCAAGAATTGTTATAAGATTGGTGTGCATAAAAATATTTTGAAGTCAGATAAAAGAAAAAATACCGGTTGTCATCTGACTATAAAACTATTGGCAGAATCACTTTTATTTCGGGTCCCGAATTGGCACTGTTTTGTGCTATGAGTGTTCCATTATGCTCGGCAATTATTCTTTTGGCAAAACATAATCCCAGGTTTTCTATTGATATAAAATCTCCCGAAATTTTTTTTAGCACTTCATCTTGAAGTTTTGGACCGTTGCTTTTGAATTCTATAATGATTGTTTCTTTAGTTCTATTTGTGGTTACGTAAATGCTGCCTTCGCCCGTGATATTTTCGCAAAGGAATTTTACTATATGAAGACCCGCCTGGTAAAATAAATTTTTATCCAGCAGAACAGATGCATCTGCTTCAAATTTTCTGAAAAGTTTAACTTTGCGGAATTCGGTATAGCCTGCAAGCAAATGTAAGATGTCATTCAAAATGTTTGTTGCATAAAACACTTGCGTTTTCAGATTAATCTTTCTATTGAAGTAATCCGCATGTATCTGAAGAGAGTCTAAGATGATATTGGATTGATCAATTATTTTTTGCAGCACCTTATTGGCCTCAGCAGATAAAGACTTTCGCATTAAAAGATCAGTATATTTCACAATCAATTCCATTGGAGTTTTAATTTCATCGTTGATTGACCGAATAACCTTTTTTACTATTTCATAATATTCTTTAGATGACCTCTGTTCTGTGTACTCTTGCTGTGCCACATTCAATTCAACCGATGTTGTTTCAGCAGGAAGATTTTCTGTTGGGATTTGTTCTTTGTCATCCAATTTATTTTTTTCTGAAATCACAGGATTAGAATCTATTCCCTGCGTTGAATCAATAATTTCCGCTTCGTGTTTGTCAATTAATTCTGCAGCACTTCCTTTTATCTCTTTCTTAATTTGATCTAAAATTGAGTCATCGCCATTTTCAATTTTATTTAAAGTTTCCTTTGTGCTAAACAAAAGTTCAGAATCATCAGGTTGAAAGCTTTCAAGCGAATTTTCTGTTTGATCAATTGTGTCGGATAAATTTACTTTATCATAATTGATCTCTGCATCATCATCTAAAGAGCAATCACCAACTTCATCATTATCCAAAAGTTCTTCGTCGTTAAAAATATCTTTAAACTCGCCGATGTTTGAACTATTCCAGCTTAAATCATTTTCGTCATCATCAAAATCATCTAGTTTAAGTGAAGAAGTTATAGAAGAGGAAGTTCTCCCTTGAGGTGTTTCAATGCTGTTGTATTCATCGTTATTAAATTCACTGGAAACTTCAATTTCATAAAAAAGTTTTTTACTTATTGTTCCGATTGCAGAAGTCAGGTTGAAAAGGTTTGCTAGAATGGTTTTGTTTTTAGCGAGCTCCTTTAATTCCTTTTCATTGATAACATAGATTAGACTTTTTTCGACAGCCATAGCGACAGATTTACGTGGAGTTTTTTCGAGCAGTTCATACTCTCCAAAGAAATCGTTATCAAATATTTTTAGTAAGGGTGGAGCACCAATGCTTTCGTAAATTTTAATTTTTATTTGACCTTTTATTAGGAGATATAGGAAATCGCTGTTATCCCCGACTTGATAGATAATTTCGCCCTCCTTCACCTCCACAAAATTATTGGAACTGACATTTATTTTTATGTCTTTAGAAGAAACATCCCGAAATAGGCGATTACCCTGAATGTTTTGGGAATTTTTATCGAAGCTCATTTAGACACATTATTTTTTTAATTCAAATTAAAATGAATTGGAGTCAAAAGCAAAAGCATACAGCAATAAAAAATTTTTGAATTAATGTGGTTTTCTTTGTACGAAAATCAAAATATTTTTTGATAAATTGAATCCCGAAATAATTATCCGCATCCTATGGACGAACAAAGTTTGATTTTAGAAGCTCAAGCCGGCAATAAAAAAGCTTTGGCTGAGCTTGTAAAAAAATACGAAAAGACAATTTACAGTTTTGCTTTTAAGATTTGCAGAAATCCGGACAAAGCTGAAAATACTATGCAAGAGACTTTTATGAGCATGGTAAAATCGTTAAAGCAGTTCGACGGAAAATCCAAATTATCAACATGGCTTTATAGGATAACTGCAAATCACTGCTTGATGGAGTATCGAAAGAAGAAACGCGATTATGTTTCGATTGATGATGACGATGCCTTGATTAGTGAAAGTTCAATTGCGGATTGGAGTTCAATTCCGTCACTTAGTATTGAGAATAATGAACTGAGAAAAGTGCTCGATGAAGCAATACAAAAGCTTTCGCCTGAATATAGAATTGTTTTTTTGTTGAGAGATGTTGAGGGTCTGTCAACAGAAGAAACCGGAAAGATTACCGGACTTTCGATACCGGCTGTTAAATCAAGACTTCATAGAGCAAGAGCGTTTTTAAGAAAAGAAATCAGCCAAACATTTAAAAGATGAAACACAAGCAAGTTACATGTAAAGATGTGATGCATCATGTTTGCGAATCGCTGGGAGAGGATTTGAATTCTCCGCAGTGTGTAGCAATTAAAGCTCATCTTGATGAATGTGCCGGTTGCCAGAATTATTTTAAATCTGTTGAAGCGACAATAGATTTTTACCGTAAGTACAATGTTGAGCCAAGTAAAGATTCTCACGATCGTTTAATGTCAATTTTAGGTCTCAAAGATTCGGAATAAACCATAACTGCCTGCCGATTCATTCGCGGGAAGATTATAACAAAAAATTAAAATGGAGTAAAAACATGCCTGTATTCGAATATAAATGCAATGATTGCGGAAGCAAATATGATATGTTTCATAAATCTTCGTTAAACCAAGTAGAAGTTACATGTCCAAAGTGTGGCTCCAATAAAAACAAGAAACTCTTTTCTGCTTTTGCAACAGCAAATTCTTCTGAGAACGACTTTTCATCGCCATGTGCATCAGGAAATTGCACCCCCGATTATTCCGGCGGCGGATGTGCTTCCGGCATGTGCGGACTTAATTAACAAAATTTATCATAGGAATTTCAAATGTTTAAGGATAGAATTTTAATGTTCCTTTCCATATTCAGCTCTTTAAATTTTTTGGGTTGTGCTCAGCAAGATAAAGACAGCATAATGACAGTTCAGGAATTAAAGAAATTGATGAAAGACGATTCTACACTCGTTATACTTGATGTTCGAACCCTAGCAGAGCTAATCGGTCCTTTAGGTAAAATTGATAATATTATCAACATCCCTATTGAAGAATTAGAAAGCAGAGTCGGAGAGCTAAGTAAATTTAAAGACAAGGAAATTGCGGTTATCTGTAGGAGCGGTAATCGTTCTAATACGGGAATGAGAATCTTACGTGAGAATGGTTTTAATGCTAAAAATGTTTTGGGTGGAATGATAGAATACAGAAAGTAGGAAAAATAAAAATCATATTTTAGAGCAAGTGAGAAGGTGACCAAAAAGTAATTATTCAATTAAAAAATCTGCGAAAATCATTTAAAATCAGTGTCATCAGTGCCTGCCACTATGTGGTTCCATTTACTGATAAATATTACTTTTTGGTCACCTTCTCACTTTTTACTTTTTTAAACTACTTTTTCAACAAATGCTTTTCTAAAAACGCGAAAGTTTCTCGCCATGCTCTCTCAGTAATTTCTGCGTTGTAACCCTCCTTGTTATTCGGATTCATAAAAGCATGTCCCACGTTTCTATAAATGATAATTTTACTTTCTTTTTTTGAATCCTTTAATGTCTTCTCAAAATTCTGTACGTCCATAACCGGAATTCCGCGGTCAGTTTCGCCAAAAATCCCAAGCAATGGACATCGAATTTTTTTAATATTTGCAGGATCAGAAATCAAGCTTCCGTAATTCATTACTGCTGCTTTAAGTTTTGCAAGAATCGTCGCTGCCTGCAAGGCATATCCTCCGCCCATACACCAGCCGATTACGCCGATTCTACTTTTATCTACTTTAGGATTATTTTGTAAAAAAGAATATGCTGCTTGCAAATCTTTGGCCACGCGATCCGGAGGAAGTCCTCGCATTAACTCATGCGCTTCATCCGAATTTTTAGTTGATTTACCTCTGTAGAGATCGATTGCCAAAGCGGCATAACCTTTATTTGCAAACGCATCTGCATTATACCTAATCCAATCGTTCAATCCCCACCATTCGTGAATTATAATTAATGCCGGGAAAGGTCCATCACCCGATGGTAAATTAAAATAAGCACTTACTGAGTCCCTTCCGCTAACATATTTAACAGTTTTTTGCTGTTCCTTTTGGAGTGCAATTTCATCAGCAGCTTTATTGTCAGTTACTTTCGTATCATCCTTTTTTGAATTACATGAAACAAAAATAAACGCAGAAAGAATAATTATGACTAAATTTTTCATATCGGCTCCAATTATTAAATAATTTAATTTTTAACCCCCCTGATCTTTCCCGAAATTTCAGCTAAAAGATATTGTGCTTCTTCTTTAACTTCATTATTAAGATTTTCAGCGTGCATTAATAACTCGGCAGCTTTTTGTTTTTCGCATAATGATGAATAGTTGATAAGCACGTTTAAAAATGCTCCTTCTGAAGCGCCGGCAATTACAGCAATTGCAACACCTGCATCGGACAATGAACTCTGATTTCCCTTTTTTGAAATTGTTTCCAGAAAAGGAATGACTTCTCTGCAATTCTTAATAACTTCAGCGGGAACACTTGCGGCTTCAAAGGTTGATTTTTCAATCGCTTCAGTCCGTAACTTTTTTTGTTCATCTGTTTCTTTGGGAAGCTTGAATGCATCCATCACTCTTTCGAATGCTTCATTATCATTTTTTGCAAGAGAAATAAATTTAGCGGTATAAACATTTAGCTTCTCTTTCAATTCATTCATTTCCTTTTCAACCTCTAAATACTTTTTCTTTCCTATAGTTAAGTTGCAAACCATTGTTCCTAAGCTTGCAGACAATGCGCCACAAAGTGCCGCAACATTTCCCCCGCCGGGCGTTGGCGAATTAGATGACAACTCTTCTAGATATTTTTGTAATGATTTTCTAGTATCCATTTTAATTTCTTTCTAATGATTTAATTGACTTCGTTAGATCATATAATCAATAACTTTATCTGTTTTAATAAACGGATGGAGATCGCTTAATCCAAGCTTTTCTATCGCAAGATCAACAAGCGATTTTTCATCCATATTTTCCCCCGGTGAATAATATTTTCCTGTAAGAAGCAATGCCTCGAGCGGAACGAGACCAACGATTTCGCTTCCTGTAACTTCAACACCAAGTCGTGCAGCTTCTTTCTTTACTTCCTCAAATGCAACGTGGATTGGTGCGATATTATAATTAGTAAGATTCATTGAAACTTGTGTCATTTTATATTTCTCAAGAGCAACACCCATTCCCTTAACGCTTTTTAATCTTCCTGGAACTTTTACTGATTGTCCGTTCACTTTTATAACATTTCCATTCACATCTTTTTTTAAATAACCGGACTCCCGTAATATCTCACCAATTTCTTTTGCATACTTAACATCTTGGGATTTTAGATTGACATTGTAAGCTATAAGGAAAAATCTTGCGCCTGTTACTGTGCCACCGAGTTTTGGATTGAACTCATTTGTTCCATAATCGGGCTGCCAATCTTTATCTTTTAGCTTTTCGGTTAAACCCTCATACTCACCTTTGCGAATATTGGCAAGATTCTCCCGTTCCGGTTTTCTTGCAGCCGCTTCATACAAATATATTGGAATGTTCAGTTCTTTTGATGCACGCTCGGCGTAAGCTTCTGATATTTTTACACATTCCTTCATAGTTATATTTTTTATTGGGACAAACGGCACAACATCAATTGCACCCAAGCGTGGATGTTCCCCTTTGTGTGTTGTCATGTCTATTAATTGTGCAGCAGTTCGACTTATTGACAATGCACCTTCCAAAATTCCGTGTTCATCTCCAGCCATTGTAACTACAACTCGATTATAATCCGCATCGGGTTCAAAGCTAAGCAGCTTGCAGTTGCTAATTCCCGCAAGGGATTTTTTCATCATTTCAAACGTGTGTTCATTCTTGCCTTCGCTAAAGTTTGGAACACATTCAACAATTTTCATTTAGTTTCTCCGGACTTTGAATAGGATGTGAAATTTTTCTATGAGTAAAAATAAGAATTTCCGATGAAGTAAGTTTTGCTTGCTGTTTCCACATTACTTCAAAAAAATCATCATGCGTGTTAGAATAAAATCTCCTACTTGCAGTTGATAGTAATACACTCCGCTTGCTAATCCTCCACTGGCAGTAAACTCTACTTCATATTTTCCTGCAGGTTTGTATTCATCCACAAGGGTTGCAACTTCATTACCAAGGACATCATAAATCCTTAAAGTTTGCCAACTGCTGATTGGCGACTGCCATCTGATTTTAGTACTTGGGTTGAAGGGGTTTGGATAGTTCTGGTAAAGCACAAAATCATTTGGAAGACCTTGCTGTTCTGGTTCTATTCCTGAGACAATTGATTTTTTTGCAAGACGAAGATTATCAACATAAATTCTTCCGTAAAGAGATGAACCCGGTGCGTCTGTCATTTGGAAGCTGTCAATTCTGTATTTAGGATAATCGAGAACACCATTTCCAATCCATATTCCAACGCTGCTGGGGTCTTTTAAATTCCATTCAACTAATCTCCAGCCGTGCCAATCAATCACAATCCATTTTGAAACTTCATGATTAGGCCAGTTGGTTCCATCGCCCTCATCAATTGCAAAGCGGAATTTGTTACCGCTACCATCTCCCCACACATAAACTTGAAGTATGTATGAGGTATCAAAGATTACATTTCGTGGAGTGCCGCCTGATAAATATTCTCTTAACAATTTAGTTGTTGCTGATGGGTTCCATTGATATTGAATGAAAAATCCTTGTGCCGGTGTTGTTGCAGGCAAATAGTAAGCTGTTGTGTAACCAGATGAAGTTCCCGAATCAATTATTCCTTCAGTTGAACCGCTGTATTCGGGCTGCTGCCAATTGCCTGTTGCAGAAAAATCATCGATGGTTGTCTTTTGAGAATATGATTGCTCGGATGTGGTGAAAATTATTTCTTGATTGCTCGGCATTGGATTACCAATAACATCGGTAATATTTTGGTTTAGTGTTAAGGAATATTGTGTGTTGTTTAACAGTGCTTGCTGCGTTTTAATATTTATGATTGACTGATTATCAATGGTTTTAAGCTGCATATCTTTAGAAATTGCTGACGCGCCTGCTTTTAATATTACATTATTGTGATTTATTGTTACTGAATTTACAAGCTCATGGAATAAGACAGTTACAACTCCTTCAACATCAAAACTTCCTGATGATGAAATGCTGTCTGGAAAAGTTTGTGTTACTATTGGCCCGCTTAAGTCCTGAGCAACTGTTGAAAAATGAAGCACATAAGAATCTCCCGGAATACCATCGCCGTTTCCATCAAGCATTTTTTCGTTCACATCTGTCACAGTTGAATCTATAAATAAAGTATAGTCTGTTTGAAAATTAAAGTTGCTGCTTGTAACAATTGTAATAGTTTTATTGCTGCTGGAAAAGGCTAAACTGCTAATTCCTATTGAAGGTGTGAAAGTGAAAGCATTGACGGTGACAGTGGCGATATCCAATGTTTTTGAGAAATTTAATTTCAATTGAGTAGTTACCCCAACTGTGTCTCCTTCGCTGGGAGTTGATGATATTACTTTTGGTGGGAACGATGGAATTGAATCAGTTAAAACCATATTTGAAATGAGCGACTCATTCCAGTACCTGTCTAACATTGTTGCGGCGTACCGATACGTGCCATTATGATCTTGCTCGCCGGTGAAGTTTTCATCGAGCGTGAATTGAGAATCTCCAAATGAAATGGAAATAATTTTGTCACTATTCAAATCAAAAATATCATCTGTTGATCTGTAAGCAGCAAACCATTGATTAATATTTGCAGAAGCATCGGGGGTAATTGTCAAGCTATAGTTAAGTGAATCAATTTTAAGAATACTTATTTGAGGCGAGGCGGGAATAGTATCTAAGTGTAAATTTGCATCACGTATTTTTGTTTTTTTACCGAAGAAAGTTGAGGCAGCTTCATTCCAATAATCGCGGTCTTTCCAACTACCGTAACTAAAGAACTGAAAACCATCAACCCAATTTACAGTTCGGCACGAATTAACAATTTCAAGATGATTATTCCAAATGTTATTATCATTCAGAATGTAAGAAGGCGGACCGACAGTATAAAATCTTCCCGCTGCAATTCCTGGTTGAATAAATTGATTCCAGCATTGCGGGCAATCACCAGTAAGCATTCCATAAAAGCCGCTTCCGGTTGTCCAGTGGTAATGCATTCCTGCAATTTGTTCGATGTAACCTTGATTGAACCAAAGTGCGGCATCTTGATAAACGATATTATAGCCATTCCATCCGCTCCAATTATATTTCCCAAGCGCAGCAACGGATAATCTCACATAAGGTTTTACCGCTTGAATTGAATCATGAAGTGTTTTTACGAACTCAGTAACAGACCATCGCCACCATTCTTCCCATGATGAAAATCCCGAAGGAATTCCTGATGAATAAGGATGTTCAGCATCGTAAAGATATCTTCCTGCCAGATTGTTTATAAGTTCTTCAATTTGTTCATCAGTAATGTCGCCATCAAACAACTTTTTTTCTTGCTGAATTTTTTCAAACTCTTTGGATGCTGCAGAGCTTGTGAATTCGTTCCAGCGCACATAGTCGAGATGCAATCCATCGATATCATAATTTTTAACGATTTCCATTGCGACGTTTTTAGTATAATCTCTTACAGCTTGAAGTCCGGGAGATAATGCAATCGAGCTTGTCATTGGGTTTCCTGTTTGGTCTCTGCAGATCCATTCGGGATGTTGCTGAGCAGGTGTACCGGTAGCAGTGCTTGAGGCAGAAAAAACATTAAACCAGGCATGGAATTCTAATCCGCGTTTGTGTGCTTCTTCAATTGCATAAGCCATCGGGTCAAATCCGGGATCAGTTCCTCCGGCATAAGAGCCATAAGGTTCATAGGATGAATTGTAATATGCTGTGCCTGATTGTCTCACTTGCCATAAAACCGAAGTGAAATTTCCCGCTTTATGTTCATCTAAAATTTGTCTAATTCTAGCTTTATTTTGATCGACGGAACTTGAAGCGGAAATGTATTCCCAAGTAATTACCCAGTTAGCTCTAAATTCATTGTTATTCTGCTGAGAGTATGTATTTCGAAACAAGATAAGTACAATAAGAAAAGAGAAAAGTGGTTTGAACATGTTGATCCTTAACATTATTAATAGCGATAATCAAACTTAAGCGATTTATTTTTTAAATCAGCGGCTAATCCTTTAAACAGCTAGCCCGGTTTATTTATATTCTAAATTTGTTGTTGAGGAACCGGATTAGTTAATTCCAAGAAGAATCTTTTGTAATAACATTTTGGTTATATTTACCAAAAAAATTCGGTTCAATAGTATGAAAATAGAACTCTTTCTTATTTTATTAACATTTTTCAGTTTATCATTTTCATTAATAGCACAAAATATAAAAGTTGTAAAGGAATTCAATTCAAGCTATTATGAATTGAAAGGGCTCGAAGTCAATCTAACTTCAGATAAAATTTTAATCGCACTAGATCATCAAAATATTTTTACTGAAGATCTTTCCGGAAAGAAAATTTTCCAAGCATCGCCAGGTGAAAATTATTTTCTGATTGCGAATTTCAAGTTCTCAAACGAGAAAGCCGATTATCCAGTTGAGATTAGAGTTTTTGACCGTGATTGTAAACTTGTTTTTCCTTACAAATTTTTCGCTCCCTATGACTTGCCCCATTCTCTTTTTCACTTAAATGATAACGCGTTGCTGGCTTTGTTCGATCCTTTAAGCTTTAAAGTTAAATTAATTGAAAAAGAAAGTTATAAAGAAATTGAATTGGCTAAGGATATTCCTTTTGAAATGGAAAAAGCATCTTTTATGGAGATCAATGAAGATTTCCTTTTTATCCTGACTCCGCAGAAAGCATTAGACATAACTGAAAATGCAAGCAATATCACACTTTTCAAAGTCAATCTGCAGGATTTAAGTACCGTTAAAAAAGAATTAGATTACAATTCTCCAACGCTGCTTAAAATAATTAATGATAACGTTTTTATTTCGGGTGTTAAGTTTGAGAATCTAAAACCTGTTGGCAAAACAATTAAATATGACTTTCAGTTAAATCAATTGTCGTTGAATGAGAAAATTATTGAAAAGCTAATACCTCACGGCAATAAGTTTTACGCAAAATACTTTAATACTATTTATGAATTAAATAATGATTTATCTATCTCGATTGAAAAAAAATTATTTGGAGGTGAAAGAATTTTAGACCTCGCTTTTGCGAATGAAAAGTTAATTGTTGTAACAAATGTTTCGGGTGAAAATATTATATACAGTTTTTTGCCTGATTTGCGTATTGACATTAAAGAGCCAGTAGATAATTTTGGAATTAACCGAATAGAAAACTTTTCAATTTCAGGAAATAATCTAATTATCCGTCATGATTCCAAAAGTGTTAAAATAAAAACCAATAGAAACTAAGCTTATAGCTCAGAGGGTAAAATGAAATTTTTTATGCAGATACTATGATTATTCTTTTATGCCACTCCAATATTTAACTAAAACTTTATTTATATTATTTCTCATATTAGTTAATTTGACTGGCCAATCTTCAGACAATGTTTCTATAGTTACTGTTGGGCAGCACAAAATTTATAAGGATCAATTTGCAGATAGGTACATCGACTATTTATTGGCAACCGGAATTAAAGATAATATTGTCGTGAGAGAAGCCATCCTCGATAATATGATAAATGAAATTTTACTGTATTATTATGATGACAACGAGGCACTGTTTTCTGATGTAGAATATAAAAAAGAATTAGCTTGGGTTGAAAAACAATCAGTGCTTGCTTACCTCAAAGATCAAGAAGTTTATGCAAAAATTAATGTTTCCGAAAAAGAAGTCAGGCAAGCGTTTGCAAGAGTTAATGAAAAAATTGCAGCCAGCCATTTGTATGCTCCAACTTTAGAAGAAGCAGAAAATTTGTACAAGCTTTTGGAAATCGGTGTTGATTGGGATAACATTGCCGCCCAAGTTTTTACTGACTCTACACTAAGAAATAATGGCGGTTATTTAGGATATTTTACCTGGGGTGATATGGACCCGGCATTCGAGGATGCTGCATATTCATTAAAAATTGGAGAAATTTCTAAACCCATTAAAACAAGTAATGGATACAGTATAATAAAACTCGAGGATCGAAATCCTCATCCACTTTTAACTGAATACGAATTCCAAACAAAAAAAAGTAAACTCGAAGGAGTTTTAAGCATAAAGAAGAAGCCAGAATATGAAAAAAAATATCTCAAAAGTATTTTTGATGAATCAAAATATTCGTTAAGCGAAAAAAGTCTCGATAATATTACTACTTATTTTGGATTTTCAGATATCGGCAAAAAAGAAAATTCGTATCAGCCAAATTCAAATGAAACCTGCCTTGTATATGATGGGAAGAAATACTCCGAGCAATTTATAATTGATCAGATGTTGCAAATTCCCGATTATCATCGCACCAAAATTATTTCTAAGGAAATATTAAAACAAGCAATAAAGGGAATATTATTGCAGAATCTGCTGTATTCAGAAGCCATTAAAAAAGATTATATTAAAAACCAATTAGTAATTGATGTTGCTGATAAATTAAAAATGCAGGTATTTTTAAAATATAAAATGCAACAAATTTTGTCTGATATAAAAGTTTCAGACTCGTTACTTTATCAGTATTACGCGAACAATCTAGAATCATTTAAATCCCTGAATGAAATTAGTATCCAGGAGATTATTGTAGATAATAAACTATTTTCCGACAGCCTAATTATTATGCTTGAAGAAGGAAGCGATTTTGGTAAATTAGCCAAGGAATTTTCATTACGGGATTTTTCGAAGAAGAACAATGGGATTATAGATTATGCCCCCCTCTCTAAATTTGGTTTTCTAAAATCGAATTTTTGGGAAGCAGAAATTGATGAAATTATTGGACCGATAGAATTACAAGGAGCTTATGGAATATTTAAAGTACTTGGAAAAAAGAAGGGTGAGCCAAAAAAGTTTGAAAATATTAATAAGAATGATATAGAATACGCTTATAAAAATGATTTCAGAAAAACTATTAGAGAAGAATATTTAGAGAACATTCGTAAAAATGTTTCGGTAAGAATAAATCGAATTGTTTTAAATTCTATTGATATATTGACCCAGAGCACTAACTAACGTATATTTATAATAAGAAAATTTAACACCAGGAAGGAATTATGAAAAATTCTATACTGTTTATTTTTATCATCTTGCTTCTACCCCTAAATTTAATTCTTGCTGGAACTACTGGAAAAATTAACGGAAAAGTTAGTGACAAGAAAACCGGCGAACCCCTTCCATTTGTAAACATAATTATTGAAGGAACAAATTTCGGTGCAGCAACTGACATCGAGGGAAATTATGTTATCCTTAACATCCCCCCGGGAAAGTATAATGTGAAAGCTCAATACATTGGATACCAGCCAGTTAGAGTCGAAAATGTTTCAGTTTCTATTGATCTAACAACAACAATCGATTTCCAACTTGCTGAATCAGCAGTGGAGTTAGAAGAAGTTGTTGTTCAAGGTAGGCAAGAACTTATCAAAAAAGATGTGACATCAAGTCAGTCATTAATTTCTTCAGATCAAATAGGCGCATTACCAGTTGCTGAACTGGATGATGTATTGCAGCTTCAAGCTGGTGTAACAAGGGATGCAGGTGGAGGTTTTCACATTAGAGGCGGCAGAACTTCCGAAATTGCATATTGGGTAAATGGTATTTCAATAACGGATGCTTATGATAATAGCCGTGGAATTCAAATTGATAACAACAGTATACAAGAATTGCAAGTTATTAGCGGAACTTTTAATGCCGAATATGGTAATGCAATGTCCGGAATTGTAAATACAGTTACAAAAGAAGGCGGCAGGGATTATCATGGAAGTATAATGATTTACAGCGGAGACCACGTAAGTAATTTTACAGAATATTTTCCTCAAATTGATGATGTAGATCCCTTTTCAAATTATAATTTACAGGGAAGCTTAAGTGGTCCGGTTCCTTATACAGATAATTTAGCTTCATTCTTCATTAACGGGCGATATTATTACGACGATGGCTATCTGTTTGGCGAAAGAAGGTACAATCCTGATGGAACAAGAGGGGATAACAGTACAGTTGCGATGAATTGGCGCAAAAACTTGTATGGACAGGGGAATATCAGTTTTTCCCCATTACAGGAGGTGAAAATAAACCTTGAGGGTTTATTTTCAAAAGAAGATTTCAAAGATTATAATCATGAATATCGATGGAATCCTGATGGTGATGTAAATAAATTTGCTGAAAGCTATAATGCTACTGCCACTATTACCCACATGCTTTCCTCGGCCTCATTCTACACTCTTAAAGGTTCATATTTTTCCAAAGATTTTGAAGAATATACATATGAAAATCCTTATGATTCCCGATATCAGCATCCTGATTCTTTACGTAATATATCATACGCTTTTAGAACTAAGGGAACAAATCTTCACAGGTTTTACAGACAAACCAATTCGTTTATTGGGAAAGTTGATTTTACTAGTCAGGCATTACAAGAGCATTTGTTAAAATTTGGTGCGGAAGTAAAATCTCACAATATGAAATTTGACGATTATTACCTTGAACCAGCGCGATTAAATGGAGTACCAATCGAACCATTTCAGCCCTCAATTCCGGGCGAAGATCAAACCAACCGTGTGAAGTATGATAACAAACCTTTCGAAGCCTCTGCTTATGTGCAGGATAAAATCGAATTTGAGAGCGTAATAATAAACGTAGGACTACGATTAGATTACTTTGATTCGAATGGAAAAGTTTTAGTAGACATAAAAGATCCGAATATTTATGCACCACTTCGCCCCGAAGTGCAATCACTAAGCATCAAGGAAAGAGAGCCATTTTTTTATAAGGATGCAGGAACAAAATTCCAGGTTAGCCCGCGTTTCGGAATTGCTTATCCTATAAGTGCCACGGGAGTTGTTCATTTCTCTTATGGTCATTTTCTTCAAATTCCACCATTCCAATTCTTATTCCAAAATGGGCCGTATAAAATTCCAAATTCGGGAATAAACGTTGGGGTTTACGGGAATCCTGATCTTGAACCTCAAAAAACAGTTATGTATGAAATTGGATTCAGGCAGGAATTTTTTGATAATTTCTTAATCGATATTACAGGCTTTTACAGGGATGTAAGAGACTGGATAACAGCAGGTCCTATTATTCAGACTTATAATCTTGTTACATATTCTATTTTCACAAATAAAGATTATGCTAATGTTAAAGGAATAACATTTACATTTAACAAAAGATTTACGAATAATTTTGCTTTTGATCTGAATTATACCTATCAAGTTGCAGAAGGAAGTAATTCAAGTCCCGAAGATGAATACAATGCTGCGATTGGAAGCGGTGAACCGAGTCTTTTCTTAATACCAATGGATTGGGACCAAAACCATTTACTTAATGCTTCTCTCTTAGTGGGTATTGATGGATGGGGTGCCAGCTTATTAGCACGATATGGAACAGGCTTGCCTTATACACCAAGCGTTACGCAATATACGGCAGATAGAGGAATTACATCCGGGCTGCTAAGAAATAGCAGGTACAGACCAAGCCAGTTTACTATTGATTTAAAATTAGATAAGACTTTTAATCTAATGGGATTAGATGTTACTGCCTTTTTAAGAGTATTTAATCTATTGGATAACAAAGTTACTGTAAATGTTTTTGGAGATACGGGGCAACCCGACTTTACAACTGAAACGCAAAATGTGGGTTACGATGCGAGCAGGCCGAATACTGTGGAAGAATATATAAAATATCCTGATCGCTACGGCGAACCAAGAAATATACAATTTGGATTTGATCTTTCATTTTAATCTTAAATGATTATCGGAGGTTTTTAATGTTCATCTTTAAAAAAGTTATTGTTTTCTTTCTCTTCATTATTTTCTTTCTCACAAATGCTCTATATGGGCAATACGTTCCGAGTAAGGAAAGAGGTGATGCTAAGTACAGAAGAAAAGCCCAGATGGAAGGAAATCAGATAAGGACTACAGTTTTTAATTATGGAATGACCGGCAGAGAGGGAGCGGTACCCATAACCGAACAAACACCTTATGAATGGCCTAAAAACACGGGACAAGTTTACCTTGCCGTAGCGGGAATTGTGGTTGGTGCTGAAGTAATTGATGACTTAGGACAAACTCAAAGAATTATTTCCAGAATGCATTACCTTGAATCACCTGAGGGAAAACCCTGGACCTTTGAACCTGTTCCGGGTTATTACAATGAAAATAATCCTGAAGGGTTTGCAACGAGCAACGATCCCACCACATGGCCAAAATCATGGCCCGATAAGCTAACTGATTCCGAGGATCCAGGCTGGCCTGGTAAATGGAATGGCTACTTTGGTAAAAATGTTTTTAATGCCGACCAGGAATTGTTTTTCCATGCTGCCGATAATAATTATGATAGATATGCTTATTATTTTCCTGATACAACTGTTTTAACAAGAAAGGGCTTAGGGCTTATCCTTGATGTTAGGGTGCTGGCGTGGTCACAAATTCTTGTGCAAGATGCTTTGTTTCTTTTATTTAAAATAAAGAATGATGGTACAGAGCCATTAGATAAAGTCGGTGTATCAATTGCTTGGGCAGATTTTGTGGGCGAAGATGGAAATGACGATATATCTGAATTCGACCTAACAAATGATATAGCATGGTCTAGAGATGAGGATAACCGCTCACCTTCTCCTGCATTTGGTGCAGATCCGGTTGGAATAATAGCAGGTTCATTTCTTGAAACTCCCGGCAATGCCCTTGATAGAATTGATAACGATGGAGATGGTGAAATTGGTGGACCTATTGTAACTGAAGCAATGATAATCAGCGAAAGCGATACTTCCAATCTGCAAGACCCGCGAAGATATGATGGGATTGATAATAATGGAAACGGACTGATTGACGAAAATAAAACTCATATTGCCTTCCAGAATCAAAAAGGTGTTTCTTATGCCGACCGAATTGATCAAAACCTAAACGCTGAAGATGGCAGTCCCGTTGTAACCCAGGAAATGGTAAATCAATCTGCAAGTGATAAATGGAAAAGATGGCCTGCATTCCCTGAAACAGATGCAATTCAAGATAGTGCCGTTCATTTAATAATGGTTGAGTCCGATGATATAGGAAGGGCATTTGCAGATAATATTGATAATAATGATAATGGCGAAGAAGGAAGTCCAATAATCACACAGGAAATAATTAATCAGGCTGCGAATGATGCTCCATATTTCAGGTATCAAGTTCCAAATGCTTTAGATAAATATGGTAAACCAGTAATTCTTTATAATGTAACCCAGGCAGCGTTGGATAAGAAATATGCAGATGGTAAAGATAATGATAACGACGGGGCAATAGATGAATTTATAGATGAAGGCATTGATGAGATGATTGACGAAGCTAGAAATGATGGAATTGACAATGATGGGGACTGGAATCCATTAACTGATGATGTTGGTTTAGATGGATTAGCAGATACCGGTGATCCGGGCGAAGGGGATGGTAAACCAACTTCCGGAGCAAGATTTGGTTTGCCGGGCGAACCGAACATAGATGTTACTGATGTTTCCGAAACCGACCAAATAGGAATTACAGGATCATTTTATAAGCCATCTTCTGAATGGATTGGTACTTATACAGATAATTACATTTGGTATAATTTTATGGTGCCTGGTAACTTTTTTGATCCAGCCAAAACTGTAGCAGGTGAATATAATTTGTATATTAATTCAGGATTATTTCCACTGCAGCCAGGTCAAACCGAACCTTTTTCTTTAGCTGTTATTTTAGCAAATGGACCTATTCAGGATCCCAACGGCCAGTTTAGAAAACAGCAAATATTAAATAAAAAAATCCGCACTCAGGAAACATATAATAATGACTATCAGTTTGCCAATGCACCAATAACTCCAACATTAACTGCAGTACCGGGGGATAATAAAGTTACATTATATTGGGATGATGCAGCAGAAAGTTCATTCGATAAGTATATTAATAATATTGGTGGTAATGGCAATGATTTTGAAGGTTATAGAATTTATAGAGCGTCAGATGCCGCATTTCAAGATGCTAGTGTAATAACAGATGCCAAGGGTTCACCTGCGTTTAAATTACCTATTGCGCAATTTGATATAGAAAACAATGGAATATTCGGATATGATTCAATAGGATATCAAGGCGTTAGTTTTTATTTAGGAGATGATACCACTGGATTACAACATTCCTGGGTTGATCCAACAGCAAAAAATGGATTTACCTATTATTATGCCATCACATCTTATGATTTTGGTTATACGTTAGGAGGAATAGGTCCTTCTGAATGCGATATTACTATTTCATTAAATCCTGATGGTACTGTTAAATCATTAGGTAAAAACGTGGCTGTAGTTAAACCAGAAGCACCGTCCGGCGGATATGTGCCGCCGACTTTAGGTAAAGTTGAATTGATCAAAGGATTTACCACGAGTAAAATTTCATACGAAATTATTGATCCAAATGAAATTAAAGAAGGACATGTTTATTATATTACTTTTGAAGATACCTTAAAAAAAGGTGCTACTGGAAAACCGGACACTCTAACCACAAAAAATTATACATTAATTGATTCTACTTCAAATACCATCTTGATCGATAAGAATACTGAAATAGGCGGAGTTGAACCTCCACTTTTAGATGGTTTTAGATTGAATTTAATAAATGAAAGCAGGGTTAAATTGAATGAAGACCTTTCGGGTTGGAGTAATCCTACTGTAACACCACTTGTTTTCCAAAAATATACATCCCGTTTTGTTCAAGGACAGGAAAGGCCAAATGATTATGTAATAATTTTTGGTGAAGCGGGATTTGGGACCTCCGCCCAGTTTGAACATGATCGAAAGTTGTATCCATCCGTTCCTGTGAATTTTAAAGTTTACAATAAGAACAATGAAGAGTTTATCAATTTTGGTTTCTTAGAATTTGATACAACTAAAAGTTCAGCCGGTATATTTTCATCTAATGGAGGGGCAAGTCAAGATAGGATTATATTCCTTGAAACGAAGTCAGATATTGATACTTCCTTAATTCCCACCTGGTGGTTTTATCTGGATAAAGCAGATACAAGTATAGCACCTCATGTTATTCCTCAATCCGGTGATACGGCGAAATTATTTCTTTTAAAACCTTTTCTTTCTCCTGATGTTTTTAGATTTGTAGCAAAAAAAGGATACATAGATAACGCTCAAGCAAAAATCGATCTTGATAATATTAAAGTTGTTCCCAATCCATATTTAGCAAATGCATTATGGGAACCAAAGAATCCATATTCGAGCGGGCGAGGTCCACGTTCAATACACTTTACTCATTTACCAAATAAATGCACAATAAGAATTTTCACCGTTAACGGTGAGCTTGTAAAAGAAATAGAACACGAAAGTAATTTGTCTGATGGAGCTGCCGAATGGAATTTGTTAACAAAAGATAATCTTTCAGCTTCTTATGGTGTTTACATATATCATGTAGATGCACCTGGAATTGGAACCAAAGCTGGAAAATTTGCAATAATAAAATAATTGCATCCCGGTAATTCGGGAATAAATATTTATGGAGAAATAAAGTATATGAAAAAGTTTTTGCACATTACTTCTCTTTTAATTATACTGTTGTTGAACACTGGATTTAGCCAGGTAACAAAAACTGGAACAACAGCAGCAAAATTTTTAAGTATAGGAATTGGGCCGCGTGCCAATGCAATGGGAGGTGCATTTACCTCAGTGGTAAATGATGCATCAGCACTATATTGGAATCCTGCTGGCGCAGCTAATTTAACTGATTATGAAGCAATGTTTACTTATACAAGTCTTTTTAAAGACCTGGATATAAACCTTAATTATACTGCGATTGTTATTCCTGCAGGAAGCTTGGGTAATTTTGGAGTAAGTGTAACTGCCCTTGATTATGGGGATATGAATGTAACAACTGAATTATACCCCGAAGGAACCGGTGAAAAATTTTCTGCTTCCAGTTATGCATTTGCTCTTTCTTATGCAAGAAATATCACAGAAAGTTTTACTGCCGGAATTACAATAAAATATATTAGTGAAAAAATATTTAATTCTTCGGCTAATGGTTTTGCTGTTGATATCGGAACAATCTTTAACACACCTTTTTATGGAATAAAATTCTCAAGTATTATAACAAATTATGGCTCAAAACTGCAAATGGCAGGTGAAGATTTGTTAGTCAGGCATGATGCTGATCCTACGAGAAAAGGTAACAATGAAACAGTTGATGCTTATTATAAAACAGATAAGTTCGAACTGCCCCTAAAATTGCAAATAGGACTTTCAAAGGAATTTGAATTATTTGAGAACCAAAAATTTACTTTGGCAGTTGATGCTGCTCATCCTAATGATAATGCCGAATACGTAAATGTCGGTGGAGAATTAGCGTTGTTTGATAATATATTTTGTTTACGCGGAGGTTATAAAGCTTTATTTATGGAAGATAGCCAGGAGGGACTGACTCTGGGAGCAGGATTAAATTACACCTTAGGAATTTTGACCATCGGAATTGATTATGCTTTTCAGGAATATAAGTTTTTAGGAGACACTCATAGTTTTGGAGTGTTGTTAAAATTCTAATTCTAATGGGATAAAATTTTAGCAGTATTTTATAAAATAAATCAGTACTTTTAGGTAGTTAAAAACAAAGGAGGTAAAATTTCAAATTTAATTTTCTATAGGCTTTAGTTCTTATTATAAATAATAATCTATTCACTAACAATAAGGAGTGCACTATGAAAAATTTTTTTTCACTAGTTACCTTCATGGTATTAGTTTTTTTCGGTACCATCTACTC
>MHAR01000056.1 GCA_001803045.1 Ignavibacteria bacterium RIFOXYB12_FULL_35_14
AATACCTTTACATTAATCGAATACTCTATTCATTGCGGTTTACCGCGCTATGAATAAAAGGTATTTACCATTCGAAACAAGCCTGAAATCAGCATATGAAGATTTGCATAAGCTCTTTTCTGTAGAAGGTGGAGCTTATTACTTCGCAACAAGAAAGAATAAATATTATGTTCTTTCTGATTTTGGAACATTGGCTGACTTTTTTGAAGGATATGAAAAGGAGTTAGCTGAATTAAAATCCGAATATGAATTTTCAAATAAGGATGAGTGTCTAAATTTTATTAAAAAATTAATTGTGGATACAAAAAATGAACAAAGCAATATTAGACTTCCAGAAGCGTTGTTATAATGAATATTTAGTTGAGCTAAAAAAACTAGGTTTAATTCCAGAACATTATCTTTTTCCTTTTGGCAATCCAATTCGGCCAGTCATTCCGACAAAAACACAAATCAATGGGACTATGTTAATCGGTGCATTCCCATCAGCTCGATTTGAAGTAGTTAACGGTTTGTTGGTTCCTTGTGCAAATAATTTATCTCCATTTGGTGAAGAAGAGTATTTCGATGGAATGCAAGTGAGAGTTCAAGAATCAAGAAGAAGTCTAAATGAGAATTATTTTACTAAGCTAAATATTAATCCAAATAAATTATGGCTAACCGATATTGTAAAGATTTATCTTTTTCCTGAAAAGCACATCAAGAATTGTATAAAAGTGAGCACAAATATAAACTATATAAACACTCACAAAGAATTTAAGAGGCTTTCTTACGCAAGTTTGAAATGGTTAATCGAAGAAATTAAACTTTGTTCTCCAAAACTTATTATAACTCTTGGGGAGATTCCCGCAAGAGTATTAACTGGTGACAAGAAAGCAAATAATGTTGATTTATTAAGTGGTTCGGTTGTTTCTAAAAATATTGATGGAAAAAATTATAATGTCGCTCATCTTGCTCATCCTGAGATTTGTAGAATTAATAAAGCTTGGAAGAATAACACTGATAAAGCGCTTAAAAAACTCGGGCAATATATTATTCAAAATAAATTAAACTCATAACAAGCTCTTCAAGCTGAATGCTTTAAACTGTTCGGCATTTGTTTAGTTAAAAAGTTACGTTGTAAAAGTTAGTTGCTTTTTATGCGTAGTTAACAAAACTAATTATTAATAAATTGTTGGCGTTGGTTTTTCTGTGTCACATTGTTGATCTGGCGTGACCTCTGTTGGGGAAATACCGGTCATCAATTATCTTAATTCTTAAACGGCTCGCTTAGGTATTTCTTTGCAAGCTCGCGGGAGTTAAGGTATTCACGCATTTCAAGAAGCTTTTCATAGTATTCAACCGCTTTGTCTCTATTTCCCAATTGATCATTTATCTTTCCCAAATAAAGATAAGCATTCACCCAAAATCCGGACTCTTCCTTCTTATCAATTTCTTTAGATATATCTGCACACATTTCAAAAAAATGCCTTGCGGAATCCAGTTGATTTGTATTACGATGCTGTAAACCAATGTAATAGCTTGCTTCTCGTTTCGTTTTTTTTGTGTTGTAACCGGGAAGATTTTTTTTTGCTTTAGACATTATGCTGGTAAAAATTTTCGAACCCGAAAAATAATCTCCCCTCTTAGCAGAAATTCTTCCCTGCCATTTTTCAAAAATTGGATTATTGGGAAAATCACTTACAAGCATGTTCGCAAATTCTTCAGCTTTGTAAGGATTATTTTCATAAGTGTAATAAAGTGTCATAAGGAAATATCTTGCTTCGTACTTTGCGTATTTTCCTCTAAGAGCCGTGTTGGTAAGCTGCTCAATTCCCTTTTCACGATTTCCATCAGGAAAGAAAATCATTAAAGGTTTAAGTAACGGATATCTGTCTGGAATTACATCGGCATAATAATTATATATTCCAAAACCAAGCTGAACATCCCGATTCTCCGGATCTAATATTGAAGCTTGTTCAACAATCGGAAGAGCTTCGCGGCCATCGTCGGCAGCTTTCAGCCAGCTTTCTCTGTACGCTCTGAGTCGACCTCTAAATCCAATTGCCCCGCCTTTGAAGAAAAGTGCATCAATATTGTTGGGATCTTTTTCCAGAATTTGTTCGCAATTGTAAATTACATCCTCAATCTTTTGAAAGAACAATTCGTCATAAGTTTCTACATCTAGGTCGAGGAGAATTCTCCACCAATCAATCATTGCCAGGAAAAATCTACCCGATGGGTGACCAGGGTAATCAGCCATTAACTTGCGGAATGTAACTTCGGCATCGCTGAAATTAATGCTGTAGATTTGTTTAATCCCCGTAGTGACTAAAGAATCAAAATGTAGCGTTTGAGAAGAGATATTCTTCCCGAACAATAACAGAAATGATATAAACACAAATAATTTTTTCATGTCAAGTTTATAGAAGAATGAAAGTTCTTTGCAAAATTTCTATCCGAACTTGGTTCGAAATCTCTTATTATATTTTTATGTAGGATGCTGAAACAAGTTCAGCATGACAAAATACTGGTACCATGCCGGCTTAATTGTTTTAATATTAATGTACTCAAGATATCAAAATCTTATTGATGAGATATTCTCTTAATTTGTCGATTGAGATTCTAATTTGTTCCATCGAATCTCTATCTCTCACAGTAACTGTTTGATCACTGAGTGTATCGGTATCAACAGTGATGCAATAAGGTGTTCCGGCTTCATCCTGTCTTCTATACCTTCTTCCGACTGCGCCTTTATCATCATAAAAAACTTTTAGATGCTTCCGCAAATCGCTTTCAATATTGCGAGCAATTTCCGGCATCCCATCTTTGTTCACTAAAGGAAAAATCCCAACTTTTATCGGCGCCAATTTGGGATGCAATCTTAGTACAGTTCTCATCTCACCTTTAACTTCTTCTTCATAAAGCGAATCAACAAGAAAAGCCATGAATGATCTGCTTGCACCAGCCGAAGTTTCGATTATATACGGTACAAACTTCTCTTTTGTTTCCTCATCATAATACTTCAGCGATTTTCCGGAAAACTCTTCGTGGCGAGCTAAGTCAAAATCGGTTCTGTTATGAACGCCTTCAATTTCTCCCCAGCCGAATGGAAATTCATATTCAATATCGGTTGCATCTTTTGCATAATGGGCAAGCTTGGTCGGATGATGATCATGATATCTTAATTTCTCCTTCCTCATTCCTAACGATATAAACCAATTCATTCTTTCTTGTTTCCAGTACTCATACCACTTTTTATCATCAATTGGTTTTACAAAGAACTGCATTTCCATTTGTTCGAATTCACGAGTTCTGAATAAGAAATTTTTAGTGTTGATTTCATTTCGAAAAGCTTTGCCGACTTGCGCAATCCCAAAAGGAATTTTTTGGCGAGAGGAACCCTGAACATTAAGAAAGTTAACAAAAATTCCCTGTGCGGTTTCAGGTCTTAGATACACCACTGAACCAGTGTCTTCAACCGGACCAACAAATGTTTTAAACATTAGATTAAACTTACGTGCATCTGTGAATGTGTTTGCATTTCCGCATTGAGGGCAATTTAGTTTGAACAAAAGTGTTTTACCAACATCCACATCTTCTAAAAGCAAGTTAAAAGGATCATCATCTTCGGGATTTTTCAATTTACCTTCAATCTTTTCTAAAATAACTGTGTTATCCTTAAAATCATTTTTAAGATCAGCTATAGCTTTATCTTTTTTCTTTTCATTGATTGAATCACTAAGCACATCTAATCGGAAACGAGCTTTGCATTGCTTGCAATCAACCATTGGATCGGTAAAATTCTCAACATGACCTGAAGCTTCCCAAACACGTGAATGCATAAGAATCGAGGCATCCAATCCTTCCACATCTTCTCTATAAGTCATTGCTTTCCACCATACTTCTTTGATATTGCGGAGCAGCTCAACGCCCAGCGGACCATAATCCCAGCATCCATTCAATCCTCCGTATATTTCACTTGATTGGAAAACAAAGCCGCGCCTTTTTGCGAGCGATACTATTTTTTCAACTTCTCCAAGAGTATTCTTTTTATTTTTGATTGTACTTTCCTCCAAAACCTAATATTATTGAATGAAAATATAACAAAAGCACAGTAATTATTATCAGATTGCTTAAGACGTTTTTTGTTTTTTTACCTCATATCAAACTATATTTGGCGCAATAAATTAAGGGATTTAGAAAATGTTTAAAAAACTCCTGCCAAAAGAAGAAAAATATTTTGAAGATTTTAAAGAAATGATCACTCACATTGGTGAGATGGCAAAATATACCAATGAGATTTTTTCACAAGAGGAAATTGATAGGAGTCTTCTGCTGAAAATCAAACCTTTAGAAGTTCGCTGCGATGAAATAACCTCCAGAGTAGTTAAGAGACTAAACAAAACTTATGTTACTCCTTTCGACCGGGAAGATATTTTTACTTTGATAAAAAAGCTAGATGACATTAGCGATATTCTCCTAGGAATTACAGCGCGATTAGATACCTATAACATCACTAAGAAATTAAAATTTACAGATAGATTAGCTGCAATTGTTTTCGAACAAATTAGCGAATTGGGAATAGCCATTCAAGACCTAAAAGTTAAAAGCATTAACGAATGTAAAGCGGTTAAAGATCTTGAGATGGAGGCGGATAGAATTTATCAGCAAGCTATTAAAGATTTGTTCGATACAGAAAAAGATGCTATAACTCTCATTAAACGAAAAGAGATTTTGGAATTATTAGAAGAAACCTCCGACAAATGCCAGGTTGTAGCGAATGTTGTTCTTTCAATCTTCATTAAAAACGCTTAGCAAATGGAATTCCCTTATTTGATCATTTTCCTTGCACTCGTCTTCGATTTTTATAATGGAATGAACGATGCTGCAAATTCTATTGCCACAATTGTTTCAACACGAGTTTTAACTCCAGGTCAAGCAGTAGCTTGGGCCGCATTTTTTAATTTTTTTGCTGCATTTGTTTTTGGAGTAAGTGTTGCAACTACAATTGGAAAAGGAATTGTTGATGTTTCCATTGTTGATAACTTTGTGATTTTTTCCGGTATTGTTGGTGCAATAATTCTTACAGCTTCAGCAACTCACTATGGTTTACCAATCAGCGTGTCTCATGCAATAATCGGAGGTTACGGAGGAGCTGCGGTGGCTAAAGCAGGATTTAGTGCTTTAATTATTTCAGGTTACACAAAAATTTTAATTTTCGTTTTACTTGCTCCAATTCTTGGGATGGTAATAGCACTAGTTTTCTCAATCATTACTCTTTGGATTGTAAGAAATAAATTTCCATCAAAAGTTGATAAATATTTCAGAAAGCTGCAGTTAATTTCTTCAGCATTATTCAGCTTAAGCCATGGTTCAAACGATGCACAAAAGACAATCGGCATAATCACAATCGTTTTATTCACTAATAATTTAATCGGCAGTACTTTTTATGTACCCTTCTGGGTAATTATTCTAAGTCACTTTGTTATTGCAATGGGAACATTAATAGGAGGATGGAAAGTAATTCGCACACTTGGAATGAGAGTTACAAAGCTAACCCCATTCGGAGGTTTTAGCGCTGAAACTTCTGCCGGTTTAACTGTAATCATGGCAACCGTATTAGGCATTCCGGTGAGCACAACACATACGATAACCGGTGCAATTATTGGAGTTGGTTCCATACATAGATTTTCTGCAGTAAGATGGGGTGTTGCAAAAAATATCCTCTGGGCCTGGGTACTTACAATTCCTCTATCAGCATTTTTTGCGATGGTAACGTACTTAATGACTACTTACTTCACAGGCCAGTAAAAGTAATTTGATCAATCCTACGATTTTCCGATTCAACAGTTTTTAAGCAAACCAGCAACTAATCACTATAAACGGCAGCAGATAAATAACCAACAACTTCTGAATTATCTCCGCTTATATCACCTGAATCGCTTCGATTCAAAAGCATGGATTTTCTCTTATTTAGTAAAGCCGCGGCTTTCATCAAAGCTACAATTGGTCCGCCGCCACAAGCTTCGCATCTTCTGCTGTCCAAATCATTTTGAAGTTTTTCATAATCAAAGTTGGAGATATGCTTTTCAACAATTGAGTCAAGCTGGAAAGCTTTTTGCTTAGAATAAAAATGCGAAAGATCGGAACTTGCGACTATTACCGTTGCTTCGTCTGCAGCTTTGGCAATTTGATTTGCTAATTCATCAACAAAAACTCTTCCTTGATCACCCATCACCATAGGGACAATCTTAAAATCACTTAAGACCATTTGTAAAAAAGGAATCTGCACTTCAACAGCATGTTCCTGCCGATGCCCCTCTATTCCAAAGAAAATGGTTTTGCTGCTTTCAATTATTTTTTGTGCCAATTCCTTATCGACCTCAACAACTCCGAGGGGAGTTTTATATGCATCTCCATTATAAATCGAAACTCCGCTAAAATACTCTCTATGGCTTGGTGAAATAATGATAACCTTCTTACAGTTTTTATTTTTAAGCAAATTAAATCCGTATGCCGCGGTTGTACCCGAATAAACATATCCAGCGTGGGGTGAAACAATTCCAAAAATATTTGGGAAAACCGATTTTGATTCTGCAGCAGAAAGCATGGTTTGAATTTCAGACCGAAGTTTATGGGAATCGGATGGATAAAATAATCCCGCAACAGCAGGCTGCCTAATGTTAGTCATCATTTTCACTCCTTTCTTCTTTAAAGATAATAGCAGTAAACACTTTTAAGTTTAGTTTTTTTCTTTGCCATAAATCGGGAGACAAACCAGCTTTCATACAAATTGAAGTGAGAAACTGCTGAACGGAATAATTGTTTTCTGTTGCAACCTGTGGGAGAAGTAATCCCCTGTGATACCCTTCCTCGACTAATAATCCATGTTCGCCTATTATTATTTTATCGTAATCAGAAATCTTTTTTAACGATGAGAGAACGGATATTTCAATATTGATCAAACCGAATTCATTTTTAGTCAACGGTGGAAATCTTGGATCTTGAATTGCAGCATGCTTAGCGACTTCACAAACTGTTTCAAACAGCGGTTGTTCTGAGGTTATAAATCCGATACAGCCGCGTAGTTCATTTTTAATTTTTAGAGTAACAAATGCTCCGGCATTAAGTTTTAAATTCGGATATACTTTATAATCAACAGCGGGAATTTCAGCATTTCCAAACAGGGTTCTTATGGATTCTCTCGCAGCTAATAGCAGTATTCCTCTTTCTTTTGATGAAAGTTCCATTGCCTATTACGATTTTTTATTTAAACTTATTGGATAATTCTATAAACAACAAGCTTAGTTTTTTCAACTAACAAGAAAAGTAGCTCACCGGAAATAAAAAACGATTCAAAAACCAAGTTTTTTGATTTAGAATTTAATGTTTCGTTCATAACAATTTTATTTTTTACAATATCAAATACCTTGAAGTAACTGCTGAAGGTTCCGTTGGAATTCTCTTCGTTGAAGCTAAACATAAAATAATCGTAAAGTTTTAACCATTTGATGCTACCTAAAATTTTTCTATCAGCCAATGACCTGCTAATAATTTCAACAACGTCGGAATTTGCTTCGTTTGGATTGAATGTTTTCAAAAATAAAAAGCTATTTACAAAATCATTTCGTATTGATTCTTCGCGCAGCTTATTGATCTCATCAAGCTCAGCATTCAAATCTTTGATTATTTCCCCAGTAATACTATCAAGTAGAAAATATTGCCTTCCTTCAAATGTCGGCTGATATGCATAAATTTTGTCATCTTTAACTAACAAGAAAATCAAATCATCATTTTGCCAAATTAATTTTTGGCTTAAAATATCAAAAACATAAATTCCTCTATGGCCTGGCATATCAGGCTTACGAAATTTGTGAAAGAAAATCATGTTCTTGTAAATGTTTTCAATTCCAATCCAGTATTTTTCTTCTAATTGAAAATCCTTGAAATATACTTTTCCATCTTCAGTTTTGAGACAATTAAAATAAACCTGCTTACTCTTCAAATCTCTCTCTTCAATCACTAAATATCCGTATTCAGAGGGAATGAGTCTCCAAATGTTCCTTTTATTTGAGAATGAATAAATTTTTTTTATTGAGGCCATCTAGTGAACTATTTAATCTTTTCAAACCTGGCAGTAAAATGTTTTAGCATCGGTGCTTCATAAGTAATCTTATAACCATTCAATTTATTCCTATTCCGAAATACTTCAAGAATAATTTCAATTACATAATCAATATGACTTTGAGTGTAAACTCTGCGAGGAACTGCGAGACGAACCAATTCCATTGGAGGAGGAATGAGCTTTCCATTTTCATTGTATTTTCCGAACATCACGCTTCCAATTTCAACTGCACGTATTCCGCCTTCAATGTAAAGTTCACAAACAATTGATTGCCCGGGATAATTTTCCGGAGGAATGTTGGGTAAAAATCGTTTTGCATCAATATAAATTGCATGCCCGCCAGGCGGTTCAATAATCGGTACACCTGCAGCAACAAGCTTTTCTCCCAAATATGCCACGCTTCTAATTCTGTATTGAAGATAATGCTCATCTAAAATTTCTTTTAACCCTTGTGCAACAGCTTCGAGGTCTCTGCCGGCTAATCCTCCGTATGTTGGAAATCCTTCGGTAACAATTAGAAGATTACGGCATTGCATTGCAAGATTTTTATCATTCAATGCAAGAAAACCGCCAATGTTAACAAGTGCATCTTTCTTAGCGCTCATTGTTGCACCGTCAGCATAGGAAAACATTTCCTGTGCGATTTCTAAAACCGATTTTTTCGAGTAACCTTTTTCTCTAAGCTTTATGAAGTAAGCATTCTCAGCAAAACGGCATGCATCAATGAATAAGGGAATATTATAATTAACACAAATGTCTTTCACTTCTTTGATGTTCTGCATAGAAACAGGCTGACCGCCGCCGGAATTATTTGTAACAGTTATCATGCACAACGGAATGTTCTCACTTCCTTTTTCTTCGATGAATTTCTTCAGAAGTGCTGTATCCATATTTCCTTTAAAGTCAGCCCGAACTTCGGAATGCTTGCCAACTTCAACAATAAAATCATCGGCTTCTGCACCAGTAAACTCGATGTTTGCTCTTGTTGTGTCGAAGTGAGTGTTATTCGGAAAATACTTTCCTTTTCCACCAACAATTGAGAATAGAATTTTTTCGGCTGCTCTTCCTTGATGAGTCGGTATGATAAATTTCATTCCAGTAATTTTTTTTACAGCGTCTTCAAATCGGTAAAAACTTTTTGAGCCTGCATAAGATTCATCTCCATCCATTATTCCCGCCCATTGTTTAGAACTCATTGCAGAGGTTCCGCTGTCAGTCAACAGATCAATCAGCACATCATCAGCGTGAAGAAGAAAAGGATTATACCCGGCTTTCTTAATCAGCTTGATTCTTTCTTCTTTAGTGGTGAACCTGATTGGTTCAACTGATTTTATTTTGAATGGTTCAATGATTGTTTTCATATCATACCCGAAAATATTTTGCATTATTTGGTTCGAAATTTTTTGAAAATTACTTCCTACAAACATAATAAACCGAAAAGCTCTTTTCTCAAAAGGACAAAATTATTTTATTAAAACTTACTTTTTCGTTGATTCTGCATTTAACAATCTATAATTTTCTTAAAAGCTTATCTCAATTATTTAACAAAAGGAGATGCTATGAAAACAGAAGATACTTCTACCCTCGATCAATTGAGTTCGGAACAAGAGCTCAGCCACACCGATAAAATGATCGGTATTATCACTGCACCAAAAGAAACCTTTGTGAACATTGCAAAGTTCCCGCCTAAAACTAAGGATTGGTTTCTTCCTGTTTTAGTTCTTTGTGTTGTAATTGCTTTAACACAAATTCTGGTGATGACGAATCCCGACATTGCTTATCAGGCAAAGCAAAAGCAATTGGAAGCAATTCAAAAAAACTTTGATGAAGCGGTTGCTAGTGGGCGAATGACACAAGCTCAAGCGGATGAACAAATAGGCAATATCGAAGAAAGAATGGCTTCAGGTGGTGCTATTACGTATGTTTTCCAGACTATCGGAATTTTCATTTTTGTCTTTGTTTTTTTCTTTATTCTTTGCGGCATTTACTTCCTGCTTTCAAAATTTGCCTTAAAAGGAAACGGAGTTTATGCATCGGCTTTAGTTGCCGATGGATTAGTTTCCTACATAGCCATGATTCAAATAATTCTTGCTGCAATACTCGCTTTCGCTTTCGGTAGATTGATGAGCGACGTGAGTGTTGCTTCTTTAACCGGAACTGATAAATCTACTATTATTGGCTGGCTGCTTGCGAAGATTGATCCGTTTTCGATTTGGGCTTACTCCGTTTTGGGCATCGGGTTGGCAAAAATGTTTAAGTCACAGTCAATGGGAAAATATATTATAATGGTTTTTGGGCTATGGTTAGTCGGTGGTTTATTAGTTTGGTTTATTGCTAAAGCCGTACCGTTCCTAAGCTTTTTAAATATGTAGGCATTCAGGTGAGATTCGCCCTGTAGGTGAATCTCACTTTTAAATTATATCTTACAAATTATTCAACATGAAAAATATCCTTGAAATAAAATCAGTTCTCGGGCTTCATAAACAAGAGCTAATTAGTAAGTATGGACTTAAATTTATCGCCATCTTCGGATCTTATACACGTGGGGAACAAATAAAAGATAGCGACATTGACATACTTGTTGATTTTGATAAACCGATTGGAATTGAATTCATAGATTTAGCAAATGAACTCGAAGAAATACTTAATCATAAAGTTGATTTGGTTTCTAAGAATGGTGTTCAACCAAAATATTTAAGGGTTATTGAGCAAGAATTAAGTTATGTCTAGCCGTGATCCCACATTGTTAATTGGTGACATTATTGAATCTGCAGAGAAAATGAAAGCATATACTGCACACTTATCATTTGACGAGTTCCTTAGAGATTCTAAAACCAGAGATGCAGTTATAAGAAATTTTGAAATTATTGGAGAAGCTGCCCGAAGACTTCTAAAAGATTTTAAAAAATCTTACTTATCGGTTAATTGGTCAAGAATTATCGGCTTCAGAAATCGTATTGTGCATGATTACTTCGGCATTGATTATAAAATTGTATGGAGGATTATAAAAAATAATCTGGATCAGTTGATTAAGGATTTGAGCTCAATACTCTAGTTATTTTAACCATCAACAAGACAGTCGCTGATGAAGCCAATGTTAAAAGTGAGCCTCACTTGGTTAACCTTTGAAGTGAGCCTCACCTGATAACCGACTCACACCACACTTTGCGGATCAACATCGTATATCAAACGAATGTTACGGTAACGGGATTTGCGATTAAACTCTGCAAAAGCACCAAACAATGCTTTTTGTAAAACTTTTCCTCCTGGATCGGAATCTTTACTGCTTTTAATAAGAAGATGATAACGATAACTACCCTTTAACTTTGATATTATTGCTGGCGAGGGTGGAGCTATCTTTAAATATTTTTTATATACAAGCAACTCTTTATAATAATCTACGATCGCACCTTTAGCTTTATTGTCATCTTCATCTTTAGTTTCAATTAAACAAATTCTCGTAAATGGAGGGTAACTCATCTTTTCACGATCGATAATTTCCTTTTGATAAAAACCCTCATAATCATTTAATAAAACTTTTTGAAGAGCAAAACGTTTTTCATTTTGTGTTTGAATAATCACCTCGCCTTCAATCTGGCTTCGGCCTGACCTTCCTGCAACCTGGGTAAGCATTTGAAATGTTCTTTCATCTGCACGAAAATCAGGAATCCAAAGACTTGTCTCCGCTGAAATTACTCCAACCAATGTGACTCTTGAAAAATCCAATCCCTTAGAAACCATCTGTGTTCCGACGAGAATATCAATTTCACCTCTACTGAATTCCATAAGCATTTTACTTAAAGAAGATTTACGAGAAACAGTATCAGAATCAACACGCCTTACCTTAGCATTCGGGAAGTAAAATAAAATTTCATCTTCAACTCTCTCAGTTCCCGTTCCAAAATATTTAACTGAATGTGAACCGCAGTTAGAACAGGATTTCGGAACATCCTTTGTAAATCCGCAATAATGACATTGCAATAAGTTTTGATTTATATGATACACCATCGGTACCGAACAGTTCGTGCATATTTCTATTTCGCCGCAATCATCACAAAATATTTGAGTGGAAAATCCCCTTCTGTTTTGAAGAATTATTACTCCTTCTCTTTTGTTTAGCCGATCTTCAATTTTATCAAGAAGAGTCTTTGTAAAAACATTTTCCATCCTTTTCTTCTTTCGTTCAACTATAACATTTACTAGACTTATAATCGGAAGCTTAGCATTATCAACTCTCTCAGACAAATTGAGCAATTTATATTTACCACTAACTGCATTGTACATGCTCTCCATTGATGGCGTAGCTGATCCTAGCAATACGGGACAAGTATTTATCTTTCCAAGAACAATTGCCGCATCTCTAGCGTTATATCTCGGGATTGAATCGCTTTGCTTATAGCTTGCATCGTGTTCTTCATCAACAACTATCAAACCAATTTTACTTAATGGCGCAAACAAGGCTGATCTGGCTCCTACAACAACTTTAGATTTTTTATTTAGAATTCTCCGCCAGGAATCATACCTTTCACCGATTGACATTCGGCTGTGGATAACTGTAATTGTATCACCGAAATTATTGTACAGCCTGAATGTTATTTGAGGAGTCAAGGATATTTCCGGAACAAGAATTAGTGCAGTTTTATTTGAAGCTAGGGCTAACTTTATCAGTTCAATATAAACCTGAGTTTTGCCGCTGCCAGTAACACCGTGAAGAAGAAATGTTTGAAATACTCCATTTACAATTGAAGGAGTAACTTCAGCAATAATTGATTTTTGCTTTTCAGTTAGTTCAAAATCTTGAAGCTGTTCCTTATACTCTTCGACATATTTTCTTTCAACTTCCTTTTCAAAAATCTCTATAAGTCCTTTTTTTGCTAAAGAATCAACTGATGATTTAGTTGTATCAGTTTTTTTTAGAAGTTGTGCTAGTGATTCTGTTTTATTTTTTTTTGAAATCAATTCAAGTAGAAGCGCAACTTGTTTGGGGGAACGGTTTTCTATTTCCGGTATATGATCATAAATATCTGAAATAGTTTTGGAAAGCTTAACAAAATTTGCAGTTTTGATTTTTACTTTTGCATCAGAAAGTAAAGTTAAAACATTTAGCGCACCTGCTTTCTCCAATCCTTGCAAAGCTGAATAGATGTTTTTCTTCTTAATTAATTTTTGCAGCGAGCTTATTGTGATTTCATCTTTTTCAGCAAGGACTTTTAATATTTTTCCCTTAGGCGAAGCTTTATTTTTTTCTTTCGCATAAAGCTCCGAGCATACACTTACATCGGAAATAATTTTTCGCTTACTTTCAATCTCCAAGCCGTATGGAACAGCTAGCTTTAATGCTTCACCTAGTGAACATAAATAATAATCGGCTAACCATTCATAAAACTTAAGATCGTCTTTGTTGAAAAGAGGAGCTTCATCGAGAATATCTGAGAGCGGTTTTATTTTTTCTGTTACTTCACTTTTATCTGAGAAGCTAATTACGAAACCGGTTAAAGTACGCTTGCCAAAAGGTGCAATTACCCGAACTCCGATTTGCAGCATTGATGATAGTTCATCGGGAACTAAGTATGTGAATGCATTCCGGAAAGGTAATGGAAATACAACTTGTGCAAACATTATTCTTGTTTTTTATAATAGGAACTTAATTTTCTATAAGCATCAGTTTCGGCCGAGAACATTGAGAACCTTAACACTTTTTGTTTATCATCCCATAAAATTCTTTTATACGTTTTTGATTTTATTATCTCACCATTCGTTGATACTATACTGTCCGCAAGTTCCATCGTTAAAAAATAAAATCCATCTTCATATACTATATTTTCGATACCGGCAATGTAGCTGAAATCAAATTTCACTTCTGCATCAAGATTATCGCCACTCAAAATTAATTTTCTGCTCGTAATAAAACGCCCTTCATTTTTCATCTCTCCAATGAACTCATCGCCCTTAAGCATCAGAGAGAATAAAGCAGAGGTATCTTGTCGAAATGCTTCGCTGTCAGTTGCATCCGATCTTATGTCAGTAATGCAAAGAGTTGCCGTTCCGCTTTTGTCTTCATTAAGAATCAGCTCGTAAGAAATTTTATTGAAGACAAGGCAGCCGGGGGTAGAGATCAAGATTAAGATAAGGATTAAGAAAGATGATTTGGAAATTCTGCTCATTTATTATCCTTTATATTACTGCATTTTCTAAAAGAGTTAAGGTTTGATTTATTGTGTCAAGTTCCGCTTTGATTCCTATCGGTAGTGTAAACTTATTTTTAATGTGTCCGAAAGACATTCCATAAATAACAGGAATGTTTAGGTTCGACAATCTATCAAATAATACTTCCATCAGCGAAAATGACGTACTGAAAGATGGATCTTTTTCTTTTGGCTCACAATCCTTAAAAACTCCCACTACAATTCCGGCAGCTTTATCAAACTTACCAGATTGAATGAGCTGCGTAAGCATTCTATCGATTCTATAGGGTTCCTCTCCTATTTCTTCCAGAAATATGATTTTGCCTTCTCCATTAAAATCATATTTGGTTCCGATAAGTGAATTCAATACTGATAAATTTCCACCGACCAATTCACCAACAGCTTTTCCGCTCACGATGGTTTTAATTCCATTATTATCTTTTTCATCTTCGCCTTTAGCACTAATCAAAACCAAATCTTTCTCGGGATGAACAAGCACTTCATTAAAATAAGTCACACTAAAATCATTGAAGGAAGAAATTCCGACTGGACCGTGAAAAGTAACTAACCCTGTTTCAGCATAAATTCCATTCAGCATGGCTGTAACATCGCTGTAACCTATAAAAACTTTAGGATTATTTTTTATGAGATTGTAATCAAGCATTGGTAAAATCCTTGCACAACCATAACCGCCGCGCGCGCAAATGATCCCTTGAACATTTTTGTCAGCAAACATCGAGTTCACTTCCTCAGCTCTCGATTCATCTGTTCCTGCAAGATAACCGGTCTTTGAAAGGATTCTATCATTGTAAAAAACTTTATAGCCAAGCTTCTCTAAATTTTCTTTTGAGTATTTTAATTCATCCTCAGATATATAACTTCCCGGAGCGATTAATCCGAGGGTATCGCCAGGTTTCAATCGCGGCGGCTTAATTTTATTTTGCGGAAGAACTGCTGGATAGACATTAGGAATTGCAGAAAACACTGCCGCAGTTGAAACAGATTTTATGAAACTTCTTCTTTGCATTGTGTTATTTTTTTTCTGCCATTTTTAAACTTATAAGTTAAGAATAAGGTGATAAGGTTTTTTATTACGCTAAAGTCTGGTTACTAAGGTTAACAACAATTAGAACATTTTCCAGTTTTCTTTAAAATTTTCCTTTCTTAAAGAGATTATCTTTGCGTTAAAATAAAAATCCTTTAATAACTAACCTTAGTAACAGTCTGATCCCCGACAGATAAACCTGATCACCTTATCAAAAAGAAGCATTTCTATTTTATTAACTGTAAGCTTATGAATTAATTATTTTCTCATCAAACAAAAGATGGTCGTAAGTTTCTCTGCTGCGGATAACATAAAACTTATCATTAGCAACAAGCACCTCCGGTGGTTTTCGTCTTGCATTATAATTTGATGCCATAACCATTCCATAAGCACCGGCAGACATGACAGCAATATATTCGCCTCTTTTTGATTCCTGGATTTTCCGTTTTCGACCAAGGAAATCACCCGTCTCACAAACGGGTCCCACTATATCTGAAATTATTTCTGCCCGATCAGAATGAACCTCAACGGGTTGAATATGATGATGCGCCCCGTAAATGCTTGGGCGAATAATATCATTCATTGCTGCATCAGCTATGATAAAATTTTTCTCACCATTCTTTTTTGTATAAAGAATTTGAGCGACCAAAATTCCCCCGTTTGCAGTTAAAAATCTTCCTGGTTCAAAGAAAATATGACAATCTAATTTCTTTAAGATCGGAGAAATCGCTTTAGCATAATCTTGAATTGAAAATGTTTCTTCGTAGCCATACTTTACACCAATTCCGCCGCCAACGTCAAAATGCTTTAGATGCACACCGCTATCTTTCAATTCAAAATAAATTTGAGAAAGCTTCTCAACTGCTTCTGTAAAGGGCTGAATGCTTGTAATCTGCGAACCGATGTGCATATCAATTCCCGTGAATAAAATATTCTTAAATCGGTTTTTATCCTTGAACAAACCAAGTGCAGACTTAGTATCAATGCCGAACTTATTTTCCGATAATCCAGTCGAAATGTATGGGTGAGTTTGAGCATCAACATCGGGATTAACTCGAATTGCAACCCGTGCGACTTTTTTCATCTCACCGGCAATTGTGTTTATCAATTCCAATTCTTCTTCAGATTCAGCTTTGATCATCAGCAAATCTTTTTGCAAACCTAAACGGATTTCATTAAGAGTTTTTCCAACTCCAGTTAAAATAAGTTTGCGGGGATCAGCACCGGCAAGCAATGCTCTCTTCAATTCGCCTTCCGAGTTAACATCAACACCGCTGCCAAGATCAACAAATGTTTTTATTACATTTATATTGAAGTTGCTTTTGGCAGCAAAGAAAATTGTATGAGGAATTTCTTCAAATGCTTCAGTAAATTCTTTGTAGCGATCTATAAAAAAGTTTTTGCTGTATATGTAGGCCGGGGTTCCAACTTCCTGAATTATTTTTTTTACAGAAACGTTCTCACAGAAAAGTTCATCACTTTTATAGGTGAAATATGATGAGTCGAATAGGTTCATATCAAGTAGAATTTATTTTTTGAATTTGTTAGTTCGAAGATAAAGAAAATTTGTGTTTCCTTCTAAATCTTGAACAATGCATAGTATTCTCTACAAAAAAAATTCACTGTCATTTAATCATTCTCCGAGGAGTCATTCGGATATCCAATCAATCTAATCCGTTTGAAATACCTCTCCTTTTCGGTAAATTTGTCAAAATTTTTTAAGAAATAATGACAACACGATACCCTTTTTCTGAAATTGAAACCAAGTGGCAGCAGTATTGGGAAGATAACAAAGTTTACCAAACTGATCTTTCTTTATCAGAGAACAAACTCTATCACCTAAACATGTTCATATATCCTTCCGGAGCTAAACTGCATACCGGGCATTGGTATCATTACGGTCCTTCCGATTCATGGGCAAGATATCAAAAGCTGAAAGGTAAAAATGTTTTTGAACCAATGGGTTACGATGCATTTGGTTTGCCGGCAGAAAATTATGCGATCAAAACTGGAATTCATCCATACGACAGCACAATTGCAAACATAAATGAAATTCGCAAACAGCTTAAGAGAATGGGATGCATGTATGATTGGGATGCTGAGCTGATGACATGCGAACCGAAATATTACAAATGGAACCAATGGCTGTTCCTTCAGCTTTATAAAAAAGGATTGGCATACAGAAAAAACGCACCGGTTAATTGGTGTCCAAATGATCATACTGTCCTTGCAAACGAGCAGGTTCTTTCTGATGGAACATGCGAAAGATGTGGAACTTCTGTTATTCAGAAAAATCTTACTCAATGGTTTTTTAAGATTACAGAATATGCTGAGCAACTTCTCGAAGGTCTTGATAAAATAACCTGGCCTGAAAAAACTAAGCTTATGCAAAGAAATTGGATTGGTAAGAGTGTCGGTGCAGAAGTAAATTTTCAGATCAATGGGCACAACGAATCAATAAAAATTTATACTACAAGACCGGATACTCTATTCGGTGCAACTTACATGGTTTTATCTCCTGAGCACCCTCTCCTTGATAAACTAACCATTCAAAAATTTAAGGATGAAGTTCAAGAATATCGCAACTCTATTAAATCATTAACAGAAATTGAGCGGACATCCACTGTAAAAGAAAAGACTGGGGTTAATACCGGTGCATTTGCGATAAATCCAGTTAACCATAAAAAAATTCCTATCTGGATCGCCGACTATGTTTTAATGACCTATGGAACAGGTGCAATTATGGCTGTTCCAGGGCAAGATGAACGTGATTGGGAGTTTGCCGAAAAATTCAATCTTCCAATTATTAGAACTGTACAGCCGCCATCAGATTTTGAGGGTAAAGCTTACTTAGAAGATGGTCCAGCTATAAACAGTGAATTCTTAAATGGACTTTATGTCGAGGAAGCTAAAGAAAAAATTATTAAGTGGCTGGAAAAAAAAGCAATTGGTAAAAGTAAAGTCAATTACCATTTGCGTGATTGGTTGATTTCACGACAAAGATATTGGGGAACTCCTATTCCAATCATTTATTGTGAAAAGTGCGGTGAAATTCTTGTTGATGAAAAAGATCTTCCGGTTGAACTTCCTTATGATGTTCATTTCAAACCAGGCGGTGAGTCTCCATTGATTAATCATGCGAAATTCATGAATGTGAAATGCCCCAAATGCGGTATGGATGCCAAAAGAGACCCCGATACAATGGATACCTTTGTTGATTCAGCGTGGTATTATTTTCGTTTTCTAAATCCTCACATTGATTCTGATCCTTTCGATAAAAAGCTTGCAGAGAAGTGGATTCCGGTGGATATGTATGTCGGTGGGGCAGAACATGCAACAATGCACTTGCTTTATGCAAGATTCATTCACAAGTTTTTGCGTGATATCGGTTATACAAATTCGGATGAACCGTTCTCGCATCTTGTTCATCAAGGCACAATTACAAATCAAGGTGCTAAGATGTCAAAATCAAAAGGTAATGTTGTAAACCCCGATCAGTTTATTGAAAAATACGGCTCGGATGTTTTTAGAATGTACTTGATGTTTATGGGTCCTTACGAACTCGGCGGCGATTGGAGCGATAAAGGAATTGTCGGTACCGATCGATTTGTTCAACGAACTTATGAGTTGTTCAACAAGTTTCCCGATTTACTGAATCAAGTTACACCGAAAGATGTTTACGAGTTAAATCAACTAAATGAAAATGAAAAACTCATTTATAAAAAAGTAAATCAAACAATCAAAAAGTATGATGAGGAGATAAATCATTTCCGTTTTAACACTGCAATTGCAGCCATGATGGAACTGCTCAATGAAATGAAGAAATTAGAATTATGCTCTAAGGAAATTCAATGCTACTCGTTAAAAAGATTTGCTATTTTATTGGCTCCTATTGCTCCACATCTTTCAGAGGAATGCTTTAGCATCCTTAGATCAAAAGAATCAATATTTCAAAAACCATTTTGGTTTGAACCCGATCCGATAGCACTCGTTGAAGATTTGGTAAGCATCGCTGTTCAAGTTAACGGAAAACTGAGAGGTACAGTTGAAGTACCGATAAACAGCAGCCAGAATGATGTTAAAGACTTATTGCTGAATGATGAAAAGATAAAAAAGCATCTTGATGAAAAAGAAATTGTCAAGGAAATTTACGTTCCAAATAAAATTTATAATATTGTAGTGAAGTAAAATCACTAGCACCACATAGTGACAGGCACAGATGACTCAGTGTAAATCAGTCAAATCAGTGTCATCAGCGTGCTATTGATTTGTTTTTAAATTTAATAAATAGTACAACATGTTAGACATAAAATTCATCCGGGAAAATCCCGAGCTCGTTAAAAAGGGAATCGAATCAAAGAACGAAAACAGTAGAGTCGATGAAGTTCTTCAGCTCGATAAACAACGTAGAGAAATTCTTGTTGTAAGTGAAGAGCTAAAAGCAAAACGTAATCAAGTTTCACAGGATGTTGGCAAACTAAAAAAAGCGGGACAAGACACATCCGCCATTGTTGCAGAAATGAAAGAAGTATCTGATAAGATAACAGAGTATGACAAAAAGCTTAACACTGTTGAATCAGAGTTAAACGAATTACTAATGTACATTCCAAACATCCCTCACAGCTCTGTACCAATTGGCAGATCAACGGAAGACAATGTTGAAGTGAGAAGATGGCTGCCGGAAGAATTTAGCTTTGAACAAAATGAAAAAGTTTACGATCACATTGAACTGGGAAAAAAATTAAGAATTTTGGATTTTAAGCGTGGAGCAAAAATTTCGGGATCCGGATTTCCAGTTTACCTTGGTAAAGGTGCTACTCTTGAAAGAGCACTAATAAATTTTATGCTGGATTATCATCTTCATAATCATGGTTATTCTGAGGTCTTTCCTCCATTTCTAGTTAATCGTGATTCGATGAAAGGAACTGGTCAGCTTCCCAAAATGGAGGAAGATCTGTACTTCATTGATAAGGATGGATTGTTTCCAATTCCAACAGCAGAAGTTCCAATAACCAATCTTTACAGAAATGAAATTCTGAACGAAAATGATCTTCCGATTAAGCTTGTTGGTTACTCCGCATGTTTCAGAAGAGAAGCCGGTTCTTATGGAAAAGAATCGAAAGGTTTTTTGCGCGTTCATCAATTTAACAAAGTGGAAATGGTGAAGTTTGTTAAGCCGGAAAATTCGCTTAATGAATTAGAAAATTTAGTCAATGATGCTGAAGACATTCTCAAAGCTCTTCAAATCCCTTATAGAATATTAATGTTATGTTCAGGCGATCTAAGTTTTGCAGCAGCAAAATGCTACGACATAGAAACTTGGTCACCCGCGGAGAAACGTTGGCTCGAAGCGTCATCATGCAGCACTTTTGGAGATTTCCAGGCAAGACGAGCAAACATCAGATACAGAAACGAATCAACTAAGAAACTGGAATTCGTTCACACGCTTAACGGATCAGGTTTGGCTACAAGCAGATTAATGGTTTCGTTGCTGGAAAATTATCAAACTCCCGAAGGAAAAATTATTGTTCCTAAGGTACTTCAAAAGTACACCGGATTTAATATTATTGAATGATAATTTCTTTCCGAGCCAATTCATGATTTTTTTACTGTAGGAATTCGTCTGGAACGTTTTTCTAATTAATTTACATTAAAGACAATGGACTGAAGTCCAAATATTTGTGGTTTACTTTAATAACCCCAGCCTTAAGGCTGGGGTTTCAAAATCATCCATATAGTTGAGCTTTAGCCCACAGAGCGGTAATGTTCAAATTTTCATATAACGTGAATCATTTACATTTCGAATGAGAAATTTACGAACTCTAAAAAAATATTTTACACGATATAAAAGCCAGCTCGGCTGGGGTTTGCTTTTTATCATTCTGTCCAACATTGGAATGGTTTATATCCCTCTTTTATTAAAAGATGCTATAAACATTCTCCAAGAAAAGATTACAACTGAGAGCATACTCTTCTACGCAATTATAATTGTAGTGACATCTCTTATTTCAGGAATATTTAGATTTTTTATTCGACAGACAATAATTGTTGTATCAAGAGAAATAGAATACGACCTTCGCTTTGACTTCTGGCAAAAGATTCAAAAATTACCTTTGAGATACTTTCAGAATAATTCTACCGGTAACATTATGGCTCATGCTACAAATGATATAAATGCGGTGAGAATGTTTCTTGGTCCTGCTGTAATGTATTCAATAGATACAGGCATAAGATTGATTATGGTTATCGCAATTATGATATCATTGAATTTTAGTCTGACCATCTATTCACTAATCCCTCTTCCATTACTTTCAGTACTTGTTTATAAAGTCGGAAAGATCATTCATGAAAAATATACTCTCATTCAGGAGAAGTTTTCGGATTTAACAACCAAAGCACAAGAAAATTTTTCGGGGATACGGATTATCAAATCTTATGTACGTGAAGAAAGCGAAATAAGTGAGTTTAAGAATCTAAGTAACGAGTATCTGCAGAGAAATATGAACATGATAAAATACCAGGCGATCATTCATCCGATATTATTTTTGATAACCGGTCTGTCAGTCATAATTGTTATTGGGCTTGGCGGCTACAAGGTCATCTCTAAAGAACTAACAATTGGTGAGATTACAGCATTCATTGCTTATCTGAATATTTTGATTTGGCCGATGATCGCTTTCGGCTGGGTTTTAAATATTATCCAACAGGCAGAAGCAAGTATGAAAAGGTTGAACAAAATTTTCTCGGAACCGAATGAGATTGAAAATTCAGAGCAAACGATTACTTCTCTAAATGAAATCAACGGTGAGATCGAGTTTAAAAATGTTTCCTTTAAGTATGGTGAACACCTTCCATTGGTTCTGGATAATGTGAGCTTAAAAATTCCAAAAGGTTCAACGCTTGCAATAATGGGATTTACAGGTTCAGGAAAAACATCATTTGTAAATTTAATCCCGCGGCTTTATGATGCTATTGACGGAGGTGTTCTCATTGATGGAATTGATGTTAGAAAAATTCCTCTTGATGTACTGAGAACTAATATAGGATTAGTACCCCAAGAATCTTTCCTATTTTCTGATACTGTCGTAAATAATATTTCTTATGGATTACGAGAAACCCACAAAGAAAAAGTTATTGCAGTTTCGAAGGTTGCTGCTTTTGAAAAAGATGTGAGTTCCTTTCCAATTGGATACGATACAATCGTTGGTGAAAGAGGAATTACATTTTCGGGCGGACAAAAGCAGCGGACAAGTATTGCAAGAGCTTTGGCTATCAATCCCAAAATTTTAATTCTTGATGATTCTTTCTCGGCTGTTGACACGCATACAGAGGAAGAAATTCTAACAAACCTGAAAAGTTTTATGCAGAGTAGAACAAGCATTCTCATCAGTCATAGAATTTCCACAGTGAAGGATTCGGATAAGATTATTGTATTGCATAAAGGTAAAATTGCCGAACAAGGAACACATGAAGAATTGGTTGCGTTAGATGGCATTTATGCAGATTTGCATTTCAAACAATTGCTCGAAAAAGAATTGGAAGAATTGAATTGAGAATGATTTTTGACAAGATTAAAAATATTTTAACAGGCCGCTCCTATTGGAGCTTCATTTCGCTGGGTGTGAAATATTTCTACAAACAGTACGCTCCTCTGGAGCTTACTCAATAGTATATGTTTACGAATTTAGAGGCTGACCAAAAAGTAATTATTCAATTAAAAAATCAGGGAAAATCATTTAAAATCAGCGTCATCAGTGCCTGCCACCATGTGGTTCCATTTACTAACAAATATTACTTTTTGGTCACCCTCAATACTTTTAAGGACACTGAGCAACTAAGAAATCGAATCCCATCGGGATTCAATATCATACTATTTACGCAAGCTAAATTGAAAATAATTTTATAGACTATGAGCCAGGATTACAAAAGCGAAGATGAAATATTAGGTAAAGCTTACGACGCACGTTTGATGAAACGCTTGTTAAAGTATGTTAAACCTTATAAAAAATATGTTTTGTTTGCAATACTTTTGAATATGGTTGTTGCTGTTCTTGGACCAATACGACCCTATCTAACAAAAATTGCCGTTGATGATCACATCACTAATTCCAATTACAATGGATTGCTGGCAATTAGTTTACTGCTTTTGGGGTCGCTCGCTCTTCAAGCTGTTATTCAATATTTTCTTACTTATTACACTCAGTATCTCGGACAAAAAACAATTTTTGATCTTCGGATGCAAATTTTCCGGCATGTCCAAAACCTAGCACTAAAATTCTTTGATAAAACTCCTATCGGAAGATTAGTTACAAGAACAACAAATGATGTCGAATCACTTAATGAATTATTTTCGTCCGGCATTGTGATGGTTTTCAGCGATGTCTTTATAATCATCTGGATACTCGTATTCATGTTTTTTATGGACATACCGCTTACTCTTGTAACTCTTTCGGTTTTACCAGTTTTAATTTACGGTACATTTTTATTTAGAAAGAAAGTTCGTGATTCATATAGAGATGTTCGGTTTCATTTAGCGCGGTTAAACTCATACATGCAAGAGCATATTACGGGAATGAACATTGTCCAAATTTTTAGCAAACAAAAAGATGAGCTCAATCGATTCTCAAAGATTAATAATGACTACAGAGATGCAAACATTAAATCTATACTTTACTATGCTGTGTTTTATCCTACTGTGGAATTTCTCAGTTCAATTGCAATCGGTTTGATTATTTGGTACGGCGGCGGAGAAATCATGCAGAAGACTTTAACGATTGGAGTTTTGTTTGCATTTATTCAGTACACAGAAATGTTTTTCCGACCGATAAGAGATTTATCTGAAAAATATAACATTATGCAGACTGCAATGGCTTCTTCAGAAAGAATATTTAAGCTGCTAGATAATGAAACGTTCATTGCTAATCCTGCTAATCCTAAGAACCTTACCGAAGTGAAAGGCGAAATTGAATTCAAGAATGTTTGGTTTGCTTACAATGAAAACAATTACATTTTAAAAGATGTTTCATTCAAAATAAATCCGGGTGAAACAGTTGCAATTGTTGGTGCAACCGGTGCAGGAAAAACCAGCATAATAAATATTCTTTCCAGGTTTTATGATATTAATAAAGGTTCCATTTTAATTGATGGAATAGACATTAGAGAAGTTGATAAACGTGAATTAAGAAAACATATCTCGATGGTATTGCAGGATGTTTTTCTATTTTCCGGAACTATTGAATCAAACATCAGCATGTCCAATGATTCTATTCCACTTGAAAAAATTATGGAAGCCGCAATAACTGTAGGCGCAGATAAATTTATAGATTCACTTCCTAAAAAGTACAATGAAATTGTAAAAGAACGAGGCGCAACTTTAAGTGTGGGACAAAAGCAGCTCGTATCATTTGCACGCGCACTGGCTTACAATCCTCAAATATTAATTTTAGATGAAGCGACTTCAAGCGTGGATACAGAGACAGAAATTCTAATTCAAGAAGCAATTCACAAGCTTTTAGTAGGAAGAACAGCCATCGTAATTGCTCACAGGCTTTCTACAATTCAAAATGCAGATAACATAATAGTTCTGCACAAAGGTGAAATACGAGAAACCGGAACTCATCAAGAGCTACTTGCAAAACGAGGAATTTATTATAAACTTTATCAGCTTCAATTTAAGGATCAGGAAATTTCTAAAGCGGTCTAAAATTTCTATAAGGTATTTTTTTGTGACATTGATTTGGGATATGAAGTGTCTTTGTAAAGCGTTCAAAGATTACTTACTATCTCGTCCCATACGGGACTTGAAATTGTTTTCATTTTATTTTTTTTACAAATATTTAGTCCTTAAAAGGACTAGTTAATAGACCATTGTAGTATAAATAAATCATGTCCCGTGAGGGATAAAATATTTTTAGAAAGCCTAATCAAGCTGATTAAAGAGTCCCATCGGGACGAAATATTATATCCTGTTTGAACCAGATATGAAATAAAAAATAAAAGGGAGAAACATCATGTCCATATTAAAATTCATGACCCTTGGACGCCACATTATCGAGGGTGAAGAAATGCACCCCGAAGCAACAGGCGAACTTTCAAAATTATTAGCCGATTTATCTTTAGCTGCTAAAGTAATTTCATTGGAGGTTAATAAAGCCGGACTCGCTGATATTCTCGGTTTTACTGGCGACAGCAATGTGCACGGTGAGCAAGTTAAAAAGTTAGACGTTTACGCTCACGACATGCTTATCAGAGCAATGGATCATGGCGGACATTTATGCGTAATGGCCTCCGAAGAAGAAGAAAATATAATTCATATTCCAAACAGATTTAAGATTGGAAAATATGTTTTGCTTTTTGATCCTCTTGATGGTTCTTCAAACATCGATGCCAACATCAGTATCGGAACAATTTTTTCTATTTATAAAAGAATTACACCTGAGGGCAAACCTGGTACTTTGGAAGATTGTCTTCAGCAAGGAACACAACAGGTTGCTGCAGGTTATGTTGTTTACGGATCAAGCACAATTTTAGTTTATACAGCAGGTCACGGAGTTCACGGTTTCACTCTTGACCCTGCTTTTGGAGAATTTCTTCTGTCGCACGAGTACATTCAGATTCCGAAGAAATCAAAGATCTACAGCATTAACGAAGGCAACTATAAATATTGGCATCCCGGATTGAAGAAATACATTAAGTATTTGCAAGAGGAAGATAAAGCCAGCGAAAGGCCTTATTCATCGAGGTACATTGGCTCTATGGTTGCGGATAATCATCGCAACCTTTTGTACGGCGGAATATTCATGTATCCTGCTGATTCAAGAAATCCTAAAGGAAAACTTCGCTTGATGTATGAATGCGATCCATTCGCTTTTATTATTGAAGCTGCAGGCGGAAGAGCAACAGACGGAAAGAAACGAATACTTGAAATTCAACCTCAATCGCTTCACGAACGAACACCAGTTTTTATGGGAAGTGAAGAAGACGTGAAAATGGTTGAGGATTTTATGGCGAAAGAAGAAGCTGCAGAAACAAAATAAAACCGTAGGGACACAATGCATTGTGTCTTAATTGAAATTAACAGTTCTTGTTTTTGAATATCTCCTCTGTTTTCAATAATTGATGTCCCTCAAAAACAGTAAGAACATTTATTGTATTTTTCTTAACCAAATAAACAGTTCGATAATTCTTGTGTAATAATTCTCGAATGTTCTCAATGGACAATTCAGGAACCACCCTTCCTTCTTTGGGATTATTAACCAGCGTTTCAGACAAATCAATTAATCTATCTACAAATTCAATCGCGATGCTAGGATTATCTCGCGATATATAATCTTGAATTTCTTGTAAACGCAGCAATGCTTCTTTTGTCCAGAATACTTTCATTTGATTTTAGATACTCTAGATTTCAGCAATTCACTTCTTAATTGAGATGTTGATAATATTTCTCCCTTGTCGGAATCGGACAATCCCCTTGATATTGAATCAATAAAAATTTTCGTTTGCCGCATCTCATCAAACTCAGAAGGAGAAATCAATACCCCGGCTGGTTTACCATTTTGAGTTATGATCAGTGAGTTTCTTTTATGCTGAATTTCATTTAGATATTTAGCCAAATTAGATTTGAACTGACCAACCGGAATTATGTCATTTGAAATTGATATGTTTTTCATTGTTATGTCCTTTATTTGTCATAATTACTGACTAAATATAGACCTATATTTAGACATTAACAAGAGGTTTTTTAATTAACTTTGGTTCGTAGAGCTACAAAGACAAGAAGTCCAACCTCAGTCTCTTCACGAAAGAACTCCCGTTTTCATGGGCAGTGAAGAAGATGTTAAAATGGTTGAGGAGTTTATGGCTAAAGAAGAGCTGCAGAAATAAAATAAAATATCATTGTTTACCTCAATTCGGCAAAACTGTCGACTTGAATTGCAGGTTTGCCGACACCTCTATAAAACTGACTTAGTCGATCCTGAAAAAGTAGCAAAAGCTTCAGAAACAGAAAAGAAATAAAATAAAATAAAATAATGGAAAAGAGTTGTCAGAAACTGCAAGAAATTAATAAATTGCAGTTAAAGTCTTGCAGAATATATCACGAGAAAAAGGACAACTTTAATGATAAGCTCCTCACCAAAACAAGAGCAACAAAGCTTTCTGTATCAAGGGCTAAAAGAAATGCTCAACCCGAAAGACCCCTTGTATCAGCTAACAGAAAAGATACGCTGGGAAGATATAGAGAAAGCATTTACAAAATATTACGTTGATTTCGGAAGACCGGCAAAACCGATCCGTTTGATGGTATCACTACTGCTGTTAAAACAGATGTACAACTTGGGAGATGAAACAGTAATAGAACAATGGGTACAAAATCCATATTGGCAATACTTCAGCGGAGAAAAAGAATTCAGATGGAAATTTCCATTAGAGCCAAGCGACTTTGTGCACTTTAGAAAAAGAATCGGAGAAGAAGGAATAAGCAAGATACTTGAGATATCAATATTGCTACACGGGAAAGAAGCGATGGAAAAAGAAGTAGTAGTTGATACAACAGTACAAGAAAAGAACATCACGTTTCCTACCGATACCAAGCTGCATAAAAGAATCATCGAACAAACAAGAAAAATAGCAGAGGCGGAAGACATAGAGCAAAGACAGAGTTATAAGCGAACAGTAAAGAAATTGATGATGACACAGCGATTTAGGAATCATCCAAAGAATAAGAAAAAAGCGTTGAAAGCAGAAAGAAAACTGAAAACAATAGCCGGAAGAATGCTGCGGGAAATAGAGCGAAACTTAACAGCAGAACAGAAACAAAAGTATGAATCAAAATTAGCTGTCTACAACAAAATATTAAGCCAAAAGAAAAGCGATAAAGAAAAAATATACAGCATTCATGAACCCAAAGTCTATTGCATCTCTAAAGGGAAAGAACACAAGAAATATGAATTTGGTGCAAAGGCATCGATAGTAATCACGAAGAACAGCGGCATAATAGTCGGAGCGTACAGCTTAGAAAAGAATGCCTATGATGGGCACACATTACCGAAGGCACTTGACCAATGCGAACAATTACGAAACTTGAGACCAGCAGTAGCTATAGTTGACAGAGGTTATAAAGGAAAAACCAGAATTGGAGAAACCGAGATACTTCTACCGAAGCCACCAAGGAAAACTACAAGCGACTATGAGAAGAAAAAAGCAAGAGGAAGGTTTAGAAGACGAGCATCGATAGAACCTTTGATAGGGCATCTAAAGACAGATAACAGAGTAGCAAGAAACTATTTGAAAGGAGTTGCTGGAGATACGATCAACATTATGTTAGCAGCAGCGGCATTTAACTTGAGAAAGTGGATGAGAAAGATGAAAAACTTTTTTGGCTTATTTTACAAAAGAATTGAAACACACATTTTTAGATTTTTGGAGTCAATTATATCAACTCCAAATCTGAAAATGACTTCTTAAGGATCGACGACTTAAAATATGGACGATAATTATTTCCCCTACCATTAGTTAAATCTATAATTTCATTACTTTTAAGCATTATAATAAAAATATCAATGATGTTATTTTGCCTCTGTTCATATACTATGCTTAATCCATCTGGTGAAAAGTGCGGACTATCTTTACTTGCGCTATTATTGGTTAATCTTTTTTGATTTGTACCATCTGTATTCATTGTATATACTTCGGTGCTATTATCTCTATTCGATATGAATACTATTTCTGCTCCATCAGGAGAGAATGTTGGTCTTATATTAAATTCAGGTGTGTTTGTTAATTGCTTTTGATTATTTCCATTGCTATCCATAATATATATTTGAGCTTTGCCACTTCTGTATGAGACAAAAAGTATTTTTGAATTATCAGGTGAAAACGAACAAGAACCATCATAACCTTCAGAATTTGTCAATCTTTTTACATCATTACCATCAATAGTCATTGTATAAATATCATCATTATTATTACGGTTTGATATAAATAAAATTCTTCGATCATCGGAGGAAAACTGCAATGGAAAGTCTTGACCTAATGTTGAATAGATACTATCAGCCCAGTCAGTAAGTACTTTTTTGTTGCTTCCATCAGCATTCATTATTCCCATAAGCCCCGAAGTTTGATATAATACTTTAGAGTTGTCATTAGAAAAAGTAGGATAATTTCCATTTCCTAAATTAATAATATGACTTCCATCGCTATCCATTATATAAATATAGGACATTAACCAATCGATGGCTGATGCATATACAATTTTTTTACCGTCAGGTGAGTATTTCGGAGAAGTATCCCAAAAATCATTCTCCGTAATCCTAGTTTGATTAGTACCGTCAATGTTCATTGTGTAGACTTCACCTTTAATTCCTAATTCAATATGGATTTGACCATCAGAATCTCTATCTGAGATAAATACAATTTTATAATTTAAATTTTCTTGTGGTGAAACTGTATCATCAATTTTGGTACAACTTTGTAATAAAATAGCAATGAAAATAATGATTACTAGTTTCATAACTCATCTCCCTCATTTGTATATATTATCGTCGTTTTAACCTGCTTACAACAGGCAAGCACTAATTTTTCGGCTGATGCACTACATACTTAATGCTTTCGACTTCCTTTGAATCATCTGCATCATTCCAGTAAGACCCATATTTTTACCCATCGATAACCCCTGCCCGAATATTTTATAAACTAAATCATCAGGCAGGTTAAATACTGCTTCAGGTTTTTCACCTGATAAAGTTTTATCCAAAATTGCAGCCAATGCTTTTGCAGAAATACCCTGGGGGTTTTCAACTGCAAAATAAAATTTTAGAGTCCCGTCAGTATTTTTTTTAACCCAAACATAAGCTCCCGACTCACAAAACGGAACTTTATTTTCATCGGAATAAGGTCTTTGTGCTATTTCTTCGGTTACAGCTTTAAACTTGTCTGCATAGCTTATTAGCAGATTAATGCGCTGGCTTTCATCGGAAAACATTGAAAGCGTTTCTAAAAATTCTGAAAGCTTTTGTGGAATATTTGACATAATTAATTCAACCCAACGCCTACTGACCAATGACTACTAACTTTTCTCACTTTTCAATCGGCACACCAACTAAGTTGCCCCACTCGGTCCAGCTTCCATCATAATTTCTTACATGATCATAGCCAAGCAAATTTTTCAATACAAACCATGTATGACTGCTACGCTCCCCGATTCTGCAGTAGGCAATTACATTATCTTTACTATTTAAATTGTTTTCCTTCTCATAAATTTGCTTTAATTCGTCGGCGGTTTTGAAAGTACCGTCATCAGGGTTAATAGCTTTAGCCCACGGAATGCTTTTAGCTCCGGGAATATGCCCGCCGCGCAGCGCTCCTTCATTTGGATAGTTGGGCATGTGCAGCCTTTCGCCGGAATATTCTTCGGGACTTCTAACATCTACTAATTTTTTGCCTGCACTAATATGCTTTAACACATCAACCCTGAAAGCTCTGATTGTTTTATCATCACGCTCCTTTGCTTTGTATTTTGTTTCAGGATATGTGGGAACGTCGCGAGTTAACTCTCTTTTCTCAATTTCCCATTTAAGCCTTCCGCCGTCCATTACCTTTGCTTTTACATGCCCAAATAATTTGAAGACCCAGTAAGCATAGCAAGCCCACCAATTGTTTTTATCGCCGTAAAAAATTACTGTTGTAGTATTTGAAACACCAATACGCGACATTAACTTTTTAAAACTATCTTTGTTAAGATAATCTCTTATAACTTGATCGTTAAGATCTTTAGTCCAATCAACATGAACAGCGCCCGGAATATGCCCGCTTGAATATAAAAGCTGGTCTTCATTTGATTCAATTATTCTGATACCTTCATCTTTAAGATGATCGGCAGCCCAATCCGTTGAAACAAGAACTTCAGGGTGCGCATATTTTCTATCTTCTATTTTCATAGCTTCCTCCTTTTAATTTATACGTATAGATTATATTTAATTTGTATTTAACGATTATTCTTATGAATTTCAACTCAATTAATTATTAGCTTTAACTTTTGATAAAGCATTCCTTTCAGCTGATTCTTGTTTGAGGGTATATTAAAAATTAATGCTAAAATAAAGTCGAAGTCCAGTTTACCTGTAGAAGTTTTACAATGAAGGGAACAGCAATGCCTGATTTGTAAATAAATTTTATAATTAAAAAATAATCATTACAAGACTACCTTGAACAATGCTTACTTTTCTTCTGATGTCGAAATTGCTTTATCATCATCTTTCGTTTTAACGTATTTCAAATTAATTATTTACTTAATCTACGTTTTGTTAAGAATGATAAAAGTTGAGCACTTGTAGCATTACCAATCCAATATTCCCCATCCATTTCGATTACAGGAACTGACCGAAAACCTTTTTCTTTGATAAGATTCGGTTTGAAAGTAATGTCTACTTCATTTAGCTTAAATTCCAGATAGCTCTGCAGCTTAATAAGTCGTTGTTTTACGATAGGACAAAATGGACAAACATTAGCAGTATACAGTGTTACAATTGATGATATTTTTATTTTTTGGGCGGGCAAAATTGCAACATCCTCAACCGAGCCATAACCAAGCCATTTGGATATTCGTGGAAATACTTTTATGTAGAAGACTTGAGCGAACACACCTACAACTATTATAAATACAGAAGCCCACCATCCTTGTATTGCTCCCATTCCGATAGCCAATGCTGGAATACCAAGCCAGGTAATCCAAATCATCACAAGTTTGCATTCTTGTTTCAAAGTTCAATTCCTCTCAATGCATTTTAAAAACTTATTTTGAATGGCTAACAGTTTAAAGTGATCGATTTGAAGACCATGTTAACCAGAATTGCTTATTTAAACTTTTCAGGATATGCTTTAATGATTCTTTGAGTATCTATTCCTTCTATAATACCATAATAGATTTTTCTATTTTCAATAGCTGATTTGGCAATTGCAAATTGTTTTAATTGTTCCATAATACTAGGATCAATAAGAGAATAATACTGGACAAAAAATATCGAAGCTGAACTTCTAAACAGTCTTTGAATTTGATCGCCATTTTTACCCATCTTCCTTGGAGTCAAAGTTCCTTTTGTTCCCCTCCCTTTCAAACCAAAAGAAGTGCTAATTCTCTTACCTTTCAACAAAATTCTATTGGTGAACATATCATCTGTTTCACCACCCCAATCTGTAAATTTACCTTCTTCACCCAATATCTTTTTTAAACCCAACTTGAATTTTTTCTCATATATGGGTTTTGATTTGACAGATGAACTTAGAATTGTTTTTACTTTTTTAAATGAATCAATGTCATCAATAGTTACTTCTTCTACATTCACTAATTTTTGTGGTAGCGAAATATTGAAGACCGAAGAAGAAGCTTTTGGAGATACTCTTGTTGGGAAAGAGTCAAGTTTCTTTTTATTAGCAGCTAAAGATATAATTTTATGTTTGTTGTGAGTATAAAAATCAATTTTCTGATAAGTTGTTTCTCCATATACTTTTTCAGCTTTTTGAATAATATCTTCACTGTAAAGCTTTTTAGTTTCTTGGAGAACTCTAACTTTGTTTGTTATTCCAGAAATCTTACTTATTTCAGTAATGGTTTTTTGTTTTTTCTTACCAGTATAAATAGCAAGAAATACTTTTTTTCTATCTTCTGACCGACCCAATACTTTAGCGGCATTGGCAATCTTATCACTGCGGTCACCACTTGGATTAGAAATATTTAGCAATTTATTTCACTTTTTTCTTAGGATATAAATATGGAGCAACATCGGTAGCAGATTTTTTCCCAAGTATTTTTGCGATTTCAGTTGGTGTCAATCCAACAGATTTTAAAATCCTTGCCGCAACCCCTTCGTTAAAATTCTCTTTATCTTTATTAAATTCAATTTGTAATCTAAGTAATGCATCAAGGCGCATTATAAATGATTGCTCGAATGAGCCACTCTGTTTTTCGTTAGCCATTTTTCTTTTTACCTCCTAATCCAGTTAATATTTGACGGACTCGACTATCACTGGTATTGATTACTTTACCAATTTCTGCTGATTGAGCACCATTTTTAGAAGCAATTAATATTAATAGATTCTTAATGGTAGTTATTTCATCAAAGACTTTTTTGAATTGTTTTTCATCCATTATTGTTTCCCTTTTTATTTTTATAATTTGGCTAACTATTAGTTAACCCACCATATTGCTTTATATCATTCCCACCAAAGGCGGACAAACCGACGGGTAGTCTGCCGAGGCAGATAAAAATACTATGTTTAACTAAGAAGCACTTTTAAGCTTCTTCAATTCTTCCGAAAGCTTTTTAGCAAATTCTGCTTCGCTAATTCCTTCTAATCTTATTTTTGTTGACTTAACCAAAACTTCAGGAGGATCGCCTTCGCCTGTTACATATTTGAATAAGGTGAAACCTAACCTATATCTGTCATTCAAAACCGGAAGATGATCTTTGAATTTATCTACGATATCGTAAACTTTTTTCTCAATAGAATGCTCGGGAGCAGGGTTAACTGATGGTGGTGGTAGTGTTGTCATTAAAATCACTTATTTTTTTTGTAAAAATACATTTATGTCTTATCTCTCGCAAATTGTTAGCTTGTTATGAATTGCGTAAATTTTTATTGAGATTTTCATTGATTAGTTTGTTTTTCCTTTTGCTTATGTCGTAAACCCATGATAAAATTTAAATTTATTCGGTTTGACTACTTAGAAAATGATGGGTTAAAACCCAGGTAATTTGGGTTCTTTGCTTATCCACGCCCTGAAGGGCGTGGTTACTAACCCCGACCTTTAGGTCGGGGGACATGAAAGCCACTAATATCACCTGGCTTTAGCCATTTCTAATTTTTTAAGCAGTCAATTGGGTTAGGTTATTTTTATAAACTTAATTTTCAATGTTTAATAATTGACTCCTTTTCATTATCAAAAAATACTTATCGTACGGCTCAGCTCGCTGGGTGACATTTTGCTCACCACTCCTTTAATTCGTTCATTAAAAAAAACAAATCTAAAGCTTGAAATACATTTCTTGCTTCGTGAAGAATATCAAGACATGCTGATTAACAATCCATATATTTCAAACTTAATAACTATCAAAAGAGAAGATTCGTCCTCAAATACAAAAGATATTCTATCGCAAAATAAATATGACTTTGTAGTTGATCTTCAAAATAATTTAAGATCGAGAAATTTGACTTCACAATTAAACTATCCCAAAGTCAGATTTAGAAAACTAAGCTGGCAGAAATTTCTTCTTGTAAAATTCAAGATAAATAAATTGAAAGCCGCACCTCCAATTCCAGTTCGCTATGCATCTGCATTGGGGAACTTTACTCTTGATGATGAAGGCCTCGATCTCTTCACTAAAAATAATCCTTCGGATAAACTTAATAGGTTGACAAATCTTATTGGCTTTTGCCCTGGCTCAAGACATTATACAAAAATGTGGCCTAATGAATATTATATCGAGCTTGGTAAAAAATTAATTGATAATAATTTTAATATCGTTCTCTTTGGCGGAAGAGATGATAAAATAATTTGCCAGAAAATTTCCTCAGAACTTTCAAAATGCATTAATCTTTCCAACGATAATGACATTCTTCAAACTGCTGCAGATATGAAAATGTGCAAGGCAATTATTTGCAACGACTCCGGATTGATGCACGCTGCGTGTGCTGTTAAAGTCCTTGTTATCGCAATTTTTGGTTCAACCATCAAAGAGTTCGGATTTACTCCTTACCACTGTAAAAATTTAATTTTAGAAAACAAATCATTAACTTGCAGACCGTGTTCGCACATTGGCAAAAGTAGTTGTCCAAAGGGTCATTTTAAGTGTATGAAAGAAATAACTCCGCAATTAGTTTATAACGGCTTAGTTCAATTCCTCAACCACCAATGAAAAAAATCTGGTTCGTCTTTTATAACTATCTATTTATTCCGTTATTTTATCTTCTGATACTTGTTAGCGGTATTTTTAACAATAAAATTCGTAGGGGTATTCGCGGCAGAAAGCGAATGTTTGAAGAGCTTATTCTCGATTCGGCTATTTTTTCTAAAACAAAAAAAATGATTTGGTTTCATTCATCTTCGCTCGGTGAATTTGAACAAGCAAAACCAATTATTGAAGCTCTAAAAAAAGATGAGGGGCTAAGCATACTTGTCACTTTCTTTTCTCCTTCCGGTTATGAAAACTCAAAAAAATATCCTTATGCAGATTTAGTTTCTTACATTCCTTTTGATTCATATCAAAAAGCACAAAGATTTAGGCAAATCGTTCGACCGGATTTAGCTGTGATGATGCGTTATGATATCTGGCCTAATCATATTTGGATGATGAAAAAATTTGATGTGCCCGTTTTTCTCGTCGATGCAACAATGAAAAGAAATTCTGCTAGAAAGTTTGTCTTGCTAAAAAGCTTTCATAAAATACTCTTCAAGGAATTGACAAAAATTCTAACCGTGTCGAAAAATGATGCCGAAGGCTTTAGAAGTTTTGGCTGCACGGATAATCAAATTAAAGTTGTTGGTGATACGCGGTTTGATCGTGTCTATCAACGAAGCTTAAAAGCACGGACCAAAAACTTAATTAATGAAAATCTTTTAAAGGATAAAAAAATATTTGCGGCAGGCAGCACCTGGAGCGCAGATGAAGAAGTTATTATTCCGGCGTTTATAAAACTTGCTGTACACGATAAAACTGCTTTACTGCTAATTGCGCCGCATGAACCAACAATTATCAACCTTGAAAAAATCGAGAACGAGTTCGTAGGCAAGCTATCAACTATCCGATTCTCACATATGAACAACTATAAAGATGAACGCGTTATAATTGTTGATTCAATCGGAATTCTTCTTACTCTTTACACTTATGCATCAGCAGCATTTATTGGTGGAAGCTTTAAACAAAGTATTCACAATGTTTTGGAAGCCGCTGTTTATGGTATTCCGGTGTTGTTTGGACCAAAGATTGAAAGCTCTCAAGAAGCACAAGAATTGCAGGCAAGGGGCGGCGGCATTATGGTTAGGAACAAGCGTGAAATGTACAAGCAGATAAGAACTTTATTTATGGATGATAAAAACAGATATGCCAGAGGCAAAATTGCATTTGAGTATGTTCAAGAAAATTTAGGAGCTACAAACAAAATCATCAAAGAAATTTATAATTATCTCTGACTACTGATTCAAATAAGATTTTTTGTAACGCTCTATTAATATGTTCATATGATGTTTCTCGTGCCCTGCAATAATATACAGCAAAGCAAGAACCGTAACTTCATTTTTATTTGCAATCCCCCTTCTTTGCAGCGCTTCTTGAGTAAATCCTTTAGCAAGAAGCATGTTCGAGTCACGAAGTAATCTAAATTCATAAATCAATTCGAACAATTCTTTTTGATTAAAGTTACCGAATTTTACATAAGCATCCTGATCGAATCCCGGCAATTGCTGATGTTCTCCTCGTGCAAAGCACATTGCACGATATGCCATCACTCTTTCGGTATCAATGAGATGACCTATAACTTCTTTCACTGTCCACTTTCCGGGTTCATAGCAATAGCTGCCCATTGCTCCGGGAAATGAGTTTAATACCTCTTGAGTTTCCTTCGATTGAGAAGAGAGTATTTTGTTGATGTCATCTCCCTCCACAAGACTAATGTATCGTTCGTAGTAAGGTGCATAATCGTTTTTGTTTGGGCGCATGTTCTTCTTCCTTAATTAGTTTCAGATATTATACAGGGAAAAAGGCCGCTCCTATGGAGCTCGATCCGCCTATCGTGTTTCGTAATTACAAACAGCTAGCACCTAAGGTGCTAAACAGAATATTATGCTTATCGTGATTAAACCTGTCAGTGGCAAACTGTTTATAAAAAAAATATATGTAATCTAAAGAAAGTTCTTATGAACTTTCTAACTCTTTTCGTAGTAAAAAGTCTTTAGGAGCATTTGGAACGATATATTGATTATTATTATAAAATTTTAATCCCAAATTTTTATCTCGAAAATCCCTTCGGAATTGGCAATTCCGCGAAACATTCCTGTTGTGTTATAGACAATTGCATAATTTCCGTTCTTATCAACGGCAATCAATCCTCCATCGCCCTCTGTAATATAATTATGAATCATTTCCTCTGCTGCATCGTTAAGAGAATAATTTTTATACTTCATCAGAGCCGAGATGTTGTAAGCAACACTGTGCTTTATAAACAGCTCCCCCTTACCGGAACAAGAAACGGCACAAGTAAGATTATCGGCATAGGTTCCTGCGCCGATAATTGGTGAGTCCCCAACTCTTCCGGGTATTTTATTAACCACACCTCCGGTCGAGGTAGCGGCTGCTAAATTACCATGAATATCCAATGCAACGCAGCCAACCGTTCCTTTAGTTTCTTTTTGAATAGCCTTCTGCCACTGTTCGAACCGCTTTGGAGTATCAAAATAATTATTCGGTACCAGCTGAACATTCATTTTTTTACCAAAAGTCTCGGCACCTTCACCAACTAAAAGAACATGAGAAGTTTTTTCCATTACTAATCGGGCTAACGAGATGGGATTTTTAATTGTCCTAACTCCTGCTACTGCGCCGCATGATAAATCTCTTCCATCCATAATTGAAGCATCCAATTCATGCGTTCCTTCCGAAGTATACACTGCACCCTTACCGGCATTGAACTTTGGATCATTTTCTAAAAATTTTACAACTTGCTCAACAGCATCGAGACTTGTTCCCCCATTATGCAAAATAGTTTTGCCAATCGTTAACGCCTCAGACAATGATCTAAGATAATCTTCTTTAATCGAATCCGGCATTTCTCTGCTAATTGTACCAACACCTCCATGTATTACAATTATGTATTTATTTTGATCCTTAAACAGAAATGCTGAATTAGAATCAATAAGCTTTGAACCCATCATTAAGACGGTAACGCTAACTGCAACAATTACTGATTTCATTTTATTTCAAACGAACTTTTTAAAATTTATTTTTTTAAATTTTTCTGAAGCACATCTAAAAATTCTGCTTGAGCACCTCTGATTTTTAACCGTGCTTCAGCCATTGAAAAGAATCGACCCTCATCCACCTCGGGAATAAATTGTTTCTGTCCCGAATTTGGAGGCCATTCAAGTTCAAATTCATTGCTTAATATTTTTATATGATTGTCACCAAAGTACTCAAACGACCATGCATGAATTGTCTTCCCGCTTTTCTGTTTCACCCAACCAAGAGAATCAAATTTTCCGTCAGGTTCAATTCCTGTTTCTTCCTTAAACTCACGGATTGCAGAATCCAGTATATCTTCGTCCTTTTCAACAAGCCCTTTTGGAATGCTCCAATATCCATCATCTTTATTTTTAAAGAATGGTCCGCCGGGATGAACTAAAAATACTTTCAGCTCATCTCTGTCAATCTTGTACATCAATAATCCGGCACTAATTGAGTCGTTCATTTCAAAAAAATATTTATGAGTAAATCTTAAGACCGGCAATTCCAGCTACAATTAAAAAAATGAAGAAGAGTCTTACAAATTCGGATGACTCACTAAAAAGAAAAATGCCAAGAATTGCAGTTCCAAATGCACCGATACCTGTCCATACCGCATAAGCAGTTCCCAATGGAATTTCTTTGATTGAAAAAGATAAAAGCACCATGCTTAAAATCATGCTGATAATTGTAAAAACACTTGGCCAAAATTTTGTGAAGCCGTCTGAATATTTTAATCCAACAGCCCAGCAAAACTCAAATACACCAGCTACAATTAAAATGAACCAAGACATAATTTTCCTACAAATTTGGCTAGCAAAATAAGTGACAATAACATTACTGTCATTCCGAACCTGCCTTGCCGGTAGGCAGGCTTGTTTCGGAATCTGTTTTTTTATCTAGTAAATTGAAGATGCTGAAACGAGTTCAGCATGATATTTTCATACATCTTATCAACCTCTTTAACACAAAGCTAAGAATCCAAAATCATTTTCATAGTTGGAGCATCAATGTTACCACCGCTGATGATAACACCGACTCTTCCGTCAACAGAAACTTTTGAACTTAGCAAAGCTGCAATTCCTAGAGCACCGGACGGCTCTACCACAAGCTTTAATCTGAAAAAAAGAAATTTCACTGCATCAATAATTTCTTTTTCCGACACAGTTTTCATTTCATTTACATATTCAAGCACTAAAGGAAAAGTTATTTTTCCCAATGATGCAGTTCTTGTTCCATCTGCAATAGTTGACGGATTTTTTACAGTATGAAGAGTTTTAGAGTAAAACGATTTAGTTGCATCATCGGCAAGTTCAGGTTCAATTCCAATAACATGACAAGCCGGATTCATTCCCTTTGAAGCAACTGCCGTGCCCGATAAAAGTCCCCCGCCGCCGCATGGTGACAATATATAATCGAGATTGCCAACCTCATTAAACAATTCGAGTGCAGCTGTACCATGACCCGCAATAATATCGTAATGATCAAAAGGCGGAATTAAATAGTAACCATGTTTTTCAATTAGCTCTTTGGCAACCACTTCACGCACTGCTGTTTCCGGATCGTACAGAATAATTTCAGCACCATAATCTTTTGCAGCAGCTCTTTTGATGATTGGAGAATTTTTAGGCATAACCACTTTGGTTTTCACATTAAGAAGCCTGCCAACTAATGCAACAGCTTGAGCATGATTTCCTGAAGAATAAGTTATCACTCCGCGCTCTTTTTCTTTTTCAGATAATTTTGAAATAGCATTATAAGCTCCCCGAAATTTAAACGCACCCGCTCTTTGAAAATTTTCACATTTCAAAAATACTTCGGCATCAACTAATTTATTTAGCGTGGTAGAAGTGATAACCGGAGTTTGATGTGCAATTTCCTCAAGCCGCCTCTTTGCACCTTTTATCTTATCGAACATGACTATTCATTCTCAGAGTTTGAACCTAAATCCAAGAGACAGGTTTTTACCGGGAATATTTTGCTCATTATTTTGGAGACCAAGGAATAATTCAAAAGGAATTTGATTCTGAATTTTCTTTAATCGTAATTCTTGATCTAATAAGTTCTTGTAAAAAGATTTACCCAAAGATGCTTTTGTGGAATCAGTTTTAATTTCCTCTTTGGTTTTAGGTTCTTTTTTATCGAGAAAAACTTTCCACACAATCAATCCAACGACTATAGCACCGGCGGCAATGTAAAGAAAGGTATTATCGTTATTAGAATCCTCTGAAGCAGTGTTGGTACCACTACCGCCAATTTTATCTTCAATCCGATTTATGCTTTGAGGAAAAGCATTTGGTGAGAAGAAGACTATCTCAAATGAAAAAATAAAAAGTGTGAGTAGAAGAACGGCTTTAAATCTTTCATTGGTTTCCATTTTAACATCTCTAGTTTTACCTGAAATATAATTTAACCTAAGCTTAATTTAAGATTAATTCAAGAAAGATAATCTTTAAGATATTTGCCTGTCCAGGAATTTTTATTTGATGCAACTTCTTCAGGCGTGCCTTGCGCAACTATTTCTCCACCATTATCCCCAGCATCGGGACCAAGATCAATCACATGATCGGCACATTTTATCACTTCCAAATTATGTTCAATCACAACAAGCGAATTGCCTTTCTCAAGCAGAAGATTGAAGCAATTCAGCAGCTTAGATATATCATCAAAATGAAGTCCGGTTGTTGGTTCATCAAAAATAAATAGAGTATGTTTTCTATCTCTCTGTAAAGAAAGATGTGCCGCAAGCTTTACTCTTTGTGCCTCACCGCCTGAAAGCGTATTTGAGGGCTGACCAAGCTTAATGTAGCCAAGACCGACTTCGGCAAGCACCTTCAGTTGTCGCGATATTTTCGCATTCTCCTTAAAATATTCTACGGCTTCATCAACTGTCATATTTAAAGCATCAACCAGGTTTTTCCCTCTGTAAGTTATCTCTCGTATTTCTTCTTTGAATCGCGTGCCTTTACAATCTTCACATTCAAGATAAATATCGGCAAGAAATTGCATTTCAACTTTTATGAATCCATCACCCTGACAAGTTTCACATCTTCCGCCGGGTACATTAAAGGAGAAAAATCCGGGTTTATATCCTCGTGCTCTTGCTTGATGAGTTGATGCGAATAATTCGCGAATCAGCTCAAACGTTTTAATATAGCTTATAGGATTTGACCTCGGCGATTTTCCAATTGGAGATTGATCGACTATTTCAACTTCATCAATATATTCATTTCCTTTTAAATCCTTGAACTTCCCAACCTTCGATGGAGCCATTCCAAAATACTTCGCAAGACCTCCATAAAGAATATCATGAACAAAAGTACTTTTACCAGAGCCGCTTACTCCGGTGACAACGACAAATTTGTTTAATGGAATTTCAACATCAATATTTTTAAGATTATTCTCCGAGGCACTAAAAATTTTTATCGTCTTGGTTTGTTTTTTATTTCGTTTAGCAGGTAAAGGAATTTTTATTCGACCCGACAGATATTTTCCTGTTAATGAATCTTTGTTTTTTACCACTTCATCATAAGTTCCCATAGCAACAATTTCACCTCCATGTATTCCCGCTTTCGGTCCCATGTCCACAAGTAAATCCGATTCCCTCATCATTTCGGGATCATGCTCAACAACAAGAACTGTATTTCCAATGTCACGAAGATTTTTAAGAATGTTTATCAGCTTCGAATTATCTCTCGGATGAAGACCAATGCTTGGTTCATCAAGAACGTAAAGTGTTCCAACCAGTGAAGAGCCAAGCGATGTTGCCAAATTAATTCTTTGTGCTTCGCCGCCGGAAAGACTATTGCTCAGTCTATCAAGAGTTAAGTAGCCGATTCCAACATTATTTAAAAATGTTAATCGCTTAATAATTTCTTTGAGTATGCGATCGCCAACTTTTAAATCGTAATCTGATAATTTGATATCTAAAAAGAACTTTAATGCATGTTCGATCTGAAGCTGCACTATATCGTGAATTGAATGATCACTAATTTTCACTTGCAATGCTTCCCTTCTTAAACGTGAACCTTTGCAAGCTCTGCATACTGAATAACCTCTGTACCGGCTAAGCAAAACCCGGATGTACATTTTGTATGTTTTGCTTTCGAGTTTTTCAAAAAATTTATCTATGCCGATGAAATCACCGAATCCTTTTTGAATTTTTTCAACTTGTTCATTCGATAAATTTTTATAAGGAACATTTAACGGAATATTATTTTGTTTAGCATTATTAACAAGATCTTTAAGATGAGTGGTGTATTTTGCAGTGCGCCATGGAGCAATTGCTCCATCGGTTATTGACAAATTAGGATTTGGAATTACAAGGTTCATGTCTATCCCTATCGTCTTGCTGAAACCCTGACAAACAGGGCAAGCTCCAAAAGGATTATTGAAAGAAAAAAATCTCGGTTCCGGTTCTTCGTATCTGCTTCCGCAGCACTCGTAAAACTTATTAAACTCAGTCTGCTCGCCTGTGTCGGAATTAATGAGGATTAATCGATTCTCGCCTTCTTTAAACGTAACTTCTATTGCATCTGAGAGCCTGTTTCTTAGTTCTTCCTTCACAATTTTGAATCTATCTATTAAAACCCGAATCTCATCTTTCTTTTTTGGCGATATATCTTCAACATTAATATCATGCAGGTTTCCTTTGAAAAATATTCTGAAGAATCCTCTTCGTTTGAGTAGTTCAATCTCTTGCTTAACCGTTGTACCTTCATGAATGTGAAGCGGAAAGGTTAAGTAAAATTTAGTTCCTTCGGGCTGATTTTCTAACCAATCAACAACCGTTCCTGTACTTGCTTTCTTTACTTCTTTACCACACTGGAAGCAAATTGTTTTTCCGATACGAGCAAACAAAAGTCGCAGGTAATCATAAACTTCAGTCGTAGTTCCAACTGTTGAACGGGGATTACGCGAGCCGGATTTCTGCTCGATAGCAACCGCCGGGCTTATCCCTTGAATTAATTCAACATCAGGCTTATTCATTCGTTCAAGGAATTGTCTGGCATAAGATGACAAGCTTTCTACATATCGCCTTTGGCCTTCAGCATAGATTGTATCAAAAACCAGAGAAGATTTTCCGCTTCCACTTACTCCAGTAAAAACGATGAGCTTATTGCGGGGCAGTTCGAAACTTAAATTTTTCAGGTTGTGCTCTTTTGCACCCTTAACGATGATCTTTTTATTGTTGGAGTTTTTACTCTTGCTTGCCATATGAATATTTCTGCTATTTGCGAAACTTTGTGTCCCCGCCTGCCAGCGTATAATTTGCATGGCGGGCAGGTTAGAGACTTTGTGGCTGATAAATTAAAAACAAAGAAAAAACTGCCACGAAGACACAAAGCCACAAAGAACTTTTTAGAATGTTTACTTCAATACGAACTTGTATTTAATGCGGGAGAGAAAATATTTGAAAAATTTATTTATTTACAGAAGCTTTTTCTTCTAATCTCTTTAAAGTTTCAATTTTTTGATCAATCATTTTTATTTTTTCATCTAATTCGCGCAGACTAGAATTTATTTGATCTTCATATTCAGCTTTATCCCAATACCCTCGCTCTTCAAAATAACTTTTGAAAAGCCAATTATGTTTCAGTGCTTCCATATTTTCCGATAGACGGGAAGCTGCAACACGTGCATCAACAGATGTTTTCTGAATTTCAGACATGGTAAAGGTGAACAGTGAATCATATTTACTTCCTTCTATCAACACCTGTCCCAACATTCCACGTCCTTTACTGACGTCATAAATAATTGTGTCGACTTCCGTTACAACTCTATTAACGTTGGTTATAACTTCATGAACACCGCTGCCAAGATTTTTGAAAATGTCCGATACTTTTTCTAATTCTTTAATTACTGCGAAAAGACTTTGATCAGCTCTTTTAGTTAACTCGGTTGCCTGATTATAAAGTTTTTCATCAGTTAAAATTTTTCCGATTGTTCCTTCTCCTCTATTAATCTTCTCAACTATATCTGCCATATTTTTTGTCATCTCTTTAGTGTAACCCATAATTCCCTGGGTTTCTTGAATAACAGCAGCAAAACCGACCGGATCTTTTGACTGAATTGTTCCACCATCTTCAATAAGATCGGCTGTTGAACTGCCAATCGCAAGAATTACAACTTTGTTTCCTACCAAACCTTCTGTTTCAATTGAAGCTCTTGTATCCTTTCTAATGAACCGTTGAATTTCATTCAGCAATCTCATTGAAACTTCTACCTTCCCTGTTGTATCCTTAACAATTTCTATATCCTTCACGCTGCCAACATCAATTCCGCCAAGTCTTACCGGCGCTCCATTTCTCAATCCCTCAATATTGCTGAAGTAAGCTTTAACAGTAAAGGTCGGACGAAACAGAGCTTCTTTATTTCCTAAAAGAAAAATTCCGATGACAAGCAATGTGCTTCCAATAAAAATAAATATTCCAAGTTTTGCACCTGATAAATCTTTTATCATCATTTCCTCCCGATTTCTTCGATCAGTTCATCACTAAAGAAATTTTTTAAGAATGGATCTTTTGAAGTTGTTAGTTCTGTAATATCACCTGTGTATTGAATTTTGCCGTCTTCCAGCATAACAGCTCGATCCGCAATAATTTTTGCACATAAAATATCATGCGTAACAATAACCGATGTCATTTTTAATTCTTTTTGAAGATCAAGTATCAGCTTACTGATTTCTTTTGCAGTAATCGGATCAAGTCCTGTTGTAGGTTCATCATAAAGCATTAGCTTTGGTTCAGTAATGATAGCACGGGCTAAGCCGATTCTCTTCTTCATACCGCCGGATAGATCAGCCGGCATTTTGTCAATTGCTTCTTCTAATGAAACTTTTTCCAGCACATCTTTTATTCTCATCTCTCTCTCTTTGGGGGTAAGATGTGAATTTCTTATGAGCGGGAAATCGAGATTACCTCTAACGCTCATAGAATCATACAAAGCTGCACCTTGAAAGAGAAAACCCATCTGTTGTCTCAATTCATTCAGCTCATCGATACCGAGGCCCATTACATCTTTACCAAAAATAGAAACATTACCACCATCAGGCTCCATCAACCTTACTATACATTTAAGTAAAACACTTTTTCCTGTTCCGCTTCTGCCAAATACAACAAGGTTTTCAGCTTCTTCAACTTTTAATGAAACTTCATCAAGAACAAGATGACTGCCAAACGACTTGGATAGCTTTTCAATAATTACCATACTAAATCGTCGGCCATAGCCATAAAGTTATTTTAACAAGTATCATATCAAAAATTAAAATTAATATTGAGGATACCACCACCGAAGTTGTAGATGCCCTGCCAACGCCTTCAGTTCCGTTTGTGGCAGTGTAACCTTTATAAGTTCCTACAACTCCAACGATGAATCCAAACACAAAAGTTTTTGCAATTCCCGGGATTGCATCACCAAATTCTACCGATTTAATTACCGCACCTGTAAAGTAGTCGAAGCTCATATTCTGAACAAGAAGCACTGCAACATATGCTCCAAACAATGCGATAAAAATTACATACACAGTCAAGATCGGGAGAATGAAAGTGCAGGCAAAAATTCTGGTAACAACTAAATATTTAAATGGATTAACAGCGCCAACTTCCATTGCATCGATTTGTTCCGTCACGCGCATTGAACCTAACTCAGCTCCAATTCCAGAACTGACTCTTCCGGCAAATATTAGAGCGGTGATAACGGGTCCAAGTTCTCTCACAATTGAAATCCCGACTGAACCGGGAAGAAAAGCTTCTGCTCCGAACCTCACTAAAACCGGCTGCGTCTGCATCGTAATTACCAAACCAATAATAAAACCTGTTAAGCTGACAATAGGGAACGTCTGAATACCTAAAATATCCATATGCTTTCTGATTTGGTCTACTTCATATGGTGGTTTGAAAACATTTTTGAAAAATAAAATTGTGAATTCAGTTAAGCCGCCAATTGTTTCAAAAAAATTGTTGGATTTCTTTTCAAAGCTTCTATAAATTTTTTCTTGTAAGGATTGTGATTTCACTAGAGTTGTATTATAAGTGGTTATTATTCATAGTCTTATTTGAATCAAAATTAGCGAAAAATAGAAATGAAAAAAAGTTATTGATGTGTCTTACTTTTATGCTAATCGAATGCGTTAACATAGTGCTCTATTTGCGGCTTTTCACCTGGCAGCATTAAGATTGCAATAACATCGAAGCGGCATAATATTTCTTTTATCTCATTTTCGTAAAGATAAAGTTCCGCAATTCTTTTTAGCTGTTTGATTTTATTTTTAGTGATTGCTTCTTCGGGAGAACCGTATTCGAGACTTTTTCTCGACTTAACCTCAATGAAAACTAATCCCTCTTCCTGCGGATCCTTTGCGATGATATCAATTTCACCTTTGCCGTAGCGATAATTCCTTTTAATTATTGTGTAGCTCTTCGATTCCAGTAATTCAACAGCTAATTCTTCACCTTTGTCACCGGTTTTTTTAGTTGAGAATGTCATACGACTTCTTTTTCATGTATGAACTCAATTTCAAAATTCTCGGTTAGAATATTGTGCAAAAAAGTTTTTCTGTGAAGAGGCGTTGCTCCAAATATTTTTAGCGCATTTATATGTTCTTGAGTCGGATATCCTTTATTTTTTGCCCAGAGATATCGTGGGTGTTTACGGTTTAATCTTTTCATAATTTTATCGCGTGTAACTTTAGCAATGATAGATGCTGCAGCAATAGCAAATGATTTTGAATCGCCTTTTACAACTGCTATTGTGTGAATTTTATGAGCGAATGTTTTATTCCCATCAACCAAAATAAGATCAGGTTTAACTTGAAGCTTATTCACCGAATTCTTCATAGCTAAAAGCGACGCTTGAAGAATATTAATTTTGTCAATCTTTACATTTGAGATGATGGAAACAGCATATGATAAAGATTTTTCAATGATAATTGGAAAAAGTTTTTCGCGCTCTTTCTCGCTTAATTTTTTAGAGTCATTTACGTTCTCAATAAAGGTGTCGGGAGAAAAAATGACCGCTGCGGCAACTACAGGCCCCGCAAGAGGACCTCTTCCTGCTTCATCTGTACCGGCAATTAGATTTATTTCATCGTTTAGAAATGAATTGTCAAAATTTTTCATTTACCAATATAGATTGCTATTAATCCGAATATCATATTTAATTTGAGTAAAGCGCTTACTTTTCCAAGATTCTGTTTTGATACATCCTCGAACAACAATTTTACAACATAAACCAATAACGGATTTACAATTATCATTATAATTAGAAAAAATTCAATTTCATAAATATGAAATAAAAACGGAACAAAGCTGAACAAAAACAATATTGACGAGACTACCAAAACGAAATATTTTGAAGCGTTAATCCCATATTTAATTGGTAATGTATTTACACCGGCAAGTTTATCTCCCTTTGTGTCTTCCATATCTTTTATCACTTCTCTAATCAAATTAATTAAGAATGCAAAGACAGCAGGAATAAAAGCACCGTTCACATTTTCGACTACCATTCCTCCAAAAATAAACGCATAAGCTGTAAGAAATGATATTACAATATTTCCGAATACCGGCACTCTTTTGATGGATAATGAATATAAAATTAAAAGTGCATTCGATAGTAGAACAATTAAAAATGCAAAAAGATTTATAAACAAACTTAGAACCAAAGAAGTTGTTACCAGCAACAAAAATAAAACCCAAGCTTGCTTTAATGTAAGTCTTAAACTTGGGAGCGGCCGATGCGGACGGTTGATTCTATCAATATCAACATCTATTATATCATTTATCGAATTGCCCGCGGCTGTAATTATGAAACCAACCAATCCCGCCAGCAATAATTTAATTGAGATGTGATTATCATTCGTACAGATTAACCCGCTGACAATAATTACAATAAAAGTTATTAAACAATTTAGCGGCCGAATAATTATAAAAAATCCTGTTATCATTCTCATGAAACTTGATAATGATTATGCAGTGCAAAAATAATCAAAACTCACTAACCAATCCGAAATGAATTTTTCCATCAGTGAAAGAATCTCCCTTTGCCAATGCAAAACTAACACCGATGACTCCTAATGAGGTTTCAATATTTAGCCCTAATCCATAACCGATGTTGAATGCTTCCTGTTTGCTTACTTTTCTCGCGGCATCTTCTTTAACAAGATAATATCCGGTATCAAAAAATAAATACGTGTAAGTGCGGCGTGCTAGTAGCAATCTATACTCAAGATTTGACCAAAATACCCGCGATCCTAAAAACTGATCTTCACGGTAACCGCGCAAGCTGTTTGTTCCTCCGAGTTTGAATAAATCGCTGATTTCAAAAAACGAACCCTGCAATTCACGTCCGTTTAATTTTAAAGCCACAACTTGCCTGCTGAAGATTGAATAGAAAAAATCAAGACCGATTAATATTCTCTGCAAATTAATATTCGTTTTTAGATCGGATGAAATAAACTGAGATGGACCATTTATTATTTTTCTGCTGAATGAATATGTATTGCTGAATAAAATTCCTTCCGTTGGAGCATAAGGATCATCACGCGTATCGATTTTAAGACTCAACCCCGTGAGAAGTGAACTAGAATTATAAACCGTAAAAACATTAGCTGAATTTTCTGATGGTATAATTGATTCAGTTGCCAATTGCACGGATGCGGTTATTGTTTCGGTTGCGAGAAACTCAATTGCTCCTTCAAATTTTCTTTGAACATAAATAGTATCTTGCTTTCTCTGATTGAATCCCACACCAATGTTAAAAGGGTAACCTAAAAACCATGGTTCGAGATATTTTAATTCAAGCTCCTGAGAATTACGATCAAGTTTTTGCCAGCGAATAGCTGCTGATCTACCGCTGCCAAAGATGTTCCTTAAGCTAACGTTAACTAACCCCGTAACGAATCCCTTTTCATCCGGCTTGTTTGAGGGAATGTACCCGATGATCCCGTCAAAGTTATTCGTTTGCTTTTCTTTTATTTCAATTAATAAAGTTCCTTTATTATCCGAGCTAAAATAAAATTGCGGTGAATTGACAGGTTCAAAAAAACGTAAGCGGTTTAATTTCTTAGGAAGCTCGTCAATTTCTTTTTGTGAATAAAGCTCACCCGGCTTAATTCGAAGCTCCCGAATAATTACATTATCATTCGTTTTATCGTTACCTTTAATTTCAAATCTATCAATTGTTCCTTTCACGTCCTTAGTAATATTTACAAATACATCCGCATAATATTCTTCTTCCACAGTATCTTTTATAAAATTTACAGAACTAATTTTTAGATTGGCAAATGGATAGCCATTGTTTTCAAAATATTGTAAAAGATTTGCGACAACTTCTTCGAATTCCGATTTATCAAAAAATCGTCCTTCCAGGTAATTAAACGATTCTACTATTTCAGCCTTGTCAGATGAATCAGGATAGTTAATATTTATTTTTCTGAAATAAGTTGCAGGACCTTCATCAATAAATAAATTAACAACGGCATAAGAGGAATCAGAATTGTAGTTGATATTGCTTCCAGTAAAATCTGCATTAAAATATCCACGCGAAGTGAGATTCGAAGCAATTCTAAGCAGAGTCGAATCGAGATACTCCGGTTTTACTTTAGCAGAAACGGCTAAGCCGCTCCACGTCAAATATTCTTTCTCGCTGAAAATTTTATTTCCGGAAATATTTATCGATTGAATATTCTGGGATTGTAGGGAAGAATAAATTAGCGATAGAATAATGAAAATTAATTTATACCGGCTTAACATCAATCAATCTCATCTTTTTACCAAGCGGAATAACTTCAATTTTATCTTTGATGGCATTAACTTCTTCAAGAGTTACATTACATACTTCATACTTTGCGGAATTAGCTGCACCTAGCGAAGAAGCAATAATTAATGATTCTTCAAAAGGCAGGTTTTTATGCCATCCATAAACAATTCCCGCGACAAAGCTGTCTCCGCTTCCGGTGGAATCTATTGTTTCTACTTTTGGATTCGTAGCCTTGAATTTAAAATCAAAGTTAGCTGCATAGGTTGGATTTGCACCATCGGTGATGTAAGCTTGCTTAATATTTTTACTGTTGAGGAATTTTATATGATCAATTATTTGATTTTCTGATCGAAGTGAAACCTTTAATGATTTTTCAACTTCATCAATATTATTATGGAGAATTGTTGGTGATGCGTCTATGCAATCTTTAAGATGAGTGCCATAAGTATCGCATATTGAAATCTTATCGTGTTTATTTGCAGCCTGAATACCGAAAGGAAAAATGGAGTTCGTCACTTCGCATGGAGAACTCCCGGAAAAAACCACCATTTCACAATTCTGAATCATTTTATCCAGCTTGAATTTAAATTCTTCAGCTTCAGTTAAAGATATTTGCGGATCATTACCGAAATATGATGTGATGGATTTATTTGATTCATCTAAAATTATTGCTGAGGAGCGCGTTTCAGAATGAGTTGAGATGAATGTGAAATTTATTTTCTCCTCGCCAAGAAGTTTTTTTAAGATTTTACCGTTACTTCCACCAAGAAATGTGAATGCTAAATTATCAACCGAAAGAACATTTAATTGGCGGCTGACATTTATTCCTTTTCCACCGGCTTTATAATTTTCTACCGCCGAACGATTTTCTTTACCAATGTGCAGAACTTTGTAGGCAAGTCTGTGTTCAAGCAGCGGATTGAGCGTAACGGTTAAAATCATTTTCAAACCGGGTAATAATTAGAATACATCAAATAGTGCGGAACTAGTACTTAGTCACTCATCAAAATTCAAATGTGGCTATCCGCAGGTTTCCTTTTGAAACACTAGAAAGTTCTTGATCATATTAATCCCGCTCTTAAGGTTTTGTTGTATAACCATGATTTAAATAATATGTTGAGGGTGACCAAAAAGTAATTATTCAAATAAAAAATCTACGAAAATCATTTAAAATCAGCGTCATCAGTGCCTGCCACCATGTGGTTCTATTTGCTGATAAATTTTACTTTTTGATCACCCTAGGCAGACCGGCTGGTTCTTAGTTTCTATAATTATTAAATCCCTACGGGATTTTCAAAATCAGACCTTGTAGAGGTCAAATTATTGCCTGCCTGACGGTAGGCAGGTAGAAAGAACAGATCAATCTAATACAAAATCCTCGTAGAGGATTTATAAAATTTAATTTGTTGAATTGTGCAACAACTCTTAAGCCCGGGGTGGATGAAACCCTAGACGCTGAGTACATTAGTCCAAAATATTCTGACACTGAAAATCTACAAGAAATGTAAATCGTCGATTCATTTCAGTTCCGATATCTAAAAAAGTCTCCGTACAACGGCGTTATCAAACGATAATCGCCAAAACCTGTTTCATCAAGAAAAACAAAGCTCTTATTCAATTCGTAATATTCCCAAACCTCATAAGGTTTTGAATCATATTCAAAAGGATGACGGTCAATATTATTTGGAGCACCGAGAATAATAAAAACCATTCCACGGTCTGTCCTCCAGCCTTCGATGTAGTGTGAGAAATTTTCGTTTGCAAAAACAACTCTTCGATAGTATTCGTCAAAAACAGGGTTATCTTCCGATTGGGGATCGGGATCTTTCTTCTTCCAATAAGCAAGATATTTTTGGATTTTTTCTTCTTTCGATTTCGAATCATTTATTTCATCAAGCTCACTGCTTGTTGCAATATAAACCATTTGGGCGATTGCTTTATCTAAATCTCTTATTGATGTCGGAACGCCCATCCATCTTGAAACAAAATTTTTAATGGTTGAAATAGCCAAATCATTTTTATCGTCCTTAACGTCCGCCGCCAATATGTAATTACCTAAACCTAAATCAACGTCTTTTATATTATGGAATATTTGAGTCCTGCCGGAATCGATTTGCCTGGCAACTTCTTCTTTGTAAACTTTATCCTTACCATTATCTAACACGGAATATTCAATTTTAACTTCTCTAGGCATGCTGGAATAAACTTCGAAGAAAAATGGTATGCCATCCTTTTTTGCCGCAACATTTCTTGAAACATTCGGTATGATTTTGCTGCTGCCTTCAATAACGGTCTGCTTCGAAATTAACATTATATCGCTCATCGCAAATTCTTGCTCCAACTTACGAACATTTATAACATTTTCTGCAGCATATTCCTTTCTAGAATCTACATCCTCAAATGCGGTTCGCATCAAATATTTTCCCGGTTCTAGGTTGAATGATCTTAAGCTTAAGTTATAATTATATTTAGAAATGGTTTGATCAAATTCCTTTACAGTTATTTTTTCACTCCACGATTTTTCGACTAAAAGATTATCCTTGTCTTCATCAAAAACCGAGACAGTAAGATTGTATTTCGATTCAAAACCAGCTGAAGCTTTTACAAATTGTATTTCGGAATATGGTACTTGAACAAAAACATCTAAACGTGTTTTACCAGATTCGATTGAAGCAAAGTTTAGATAGTCTTCGAAAAATTTTGCTTTTGGATTAAACTTAATTTCTTTATCCTGCTTTCCCGGCTGTGCAAAAACTGCGGTAACTAGAAGAAAGCAGCAAATTATTTTGAATAAGCTTTTCATAACAAAATCCTCCACTATATTATTAACTTACCAAAGACATCATAATCATCGTAGTCATAAAATTCCACATCATAAAAATTACCGATGTTAATACCGCTGCCAGCCGGAATTAAAACATCGCCATCAATTTCCGGCGCATCTCGATACGAACGCGCTACATAATAACCATTTTCTCTGTCTTCGACTAAAACTCTTAATCTTTTTCCTGAAAGTGCTTTATTTTTTTCAGTAGAAATATCTTTCTGTATTTCCATTAGAACTTCGAGCCTTCGCTTTTTTTCTTCTTCAGATACAGGGTCGCCAAGAATAAAGCTGCTTGTACTTTCTTCTTTTGAATATGTAAATACACCTAACTTATCGAATTTAGTTTCACGAACAAATTCACAAAGCTCATCAAAGTCTTTTACTTTCTCAGTAGGATACCCGACAATAAAAGTAGTTCTTAAAACAATCTTCGGAACACGAGCACGTAAATTTGCAATAAGCTCTTTGGTTTTTGTCTTGGTAATTCCTCTTCGCATTGATTTTAAAACATCATCGGAAATATGCTGAAGCGGAACATCGATATATTTGCAAATTTTTTCATTATTGGCAATGACATCAATTACATCTTCGGGAAAGTGTGACGGATAAGCATACATGATTCTAATCCATTCAATTCCATTAATTTCGCTCAGCTTTGTTAGAAGCTCGGCTAAATTTCTTCTTCCGTAAATATCTTTACCATAATCAGTTGTATCTTGGCCAATAATTATAAGCTCTTTAACACCTTTTGCGGCTAAATGATTCGCTTCGAATATAAGCTCTTCCATCGGTTTGGATTTATGCAATCCGCGCATTAAAGGAATTGCACAAAAGGAACACGGATGATCGCACCCCTCAGAAATTTTTAGATACGCTGTATGATTAGGTGTAGTTAATAATCTTTCACCTAAAAGCTCATACTTCAATTCACCACCAAGTTCGTGTATTATTTCTTCATATTTTTCGGTTCCAAAAAACGCATCAACTTCGGGAATCTCCTTTATCAAATCTTCTTTGTATCGTTCGGATAAACAACCGGCAACAACAATTTTTTTAACCTGTCCTAATTTTTTCAGTGCTACGGCATTCAAAATTGTCTCGATAGATTCGTTTTTTGCTGCTTCAATAAACCCGCAAGTATTTATAATTAATGTTTCGGCATCATTTGGATCTTCAGCTAAATCAAACTTATTAACTTGAAGCTGTTTCATTAATCTCTCGGAATCAACTGTGTTTTTTGAACAACCCAATGTAATCACGCTGACTTTATTTTGTTTATTCTTATTCATGCTAATTTTATGCTTCACCTCATGTGATTGTAATTCAAACCGAAACCACTAAACAATAACAGATACGTAAACGAAGCTCTCACTTTATAATAAAATTTATATTAAATCAAAATTTTTATAGTGCAATTTAATGATAGATAACAGCTAATAAGGTTGAAATATTAAGTGCATGCGAGAGTTACTAAGGTTCATTATTATGATATTTTCGTTTCAATTTTATATTGAGATTACTAAAACATTTTTGTTGGATGAGTGATCCAGTTTTATTTGGATCAATGTAAAACCTTATCTATTTTTTTCTAACCTTAGTAATAAACTAAACCTTAACTGCTTTGACCTTATTACTTTATTAATAATTCCATGATTTTGGATTAAGATTTTTACAGCACTGGTCAGTGTTGTGCTGCAATAAATTACTTTTTGTTTACTTCAGTTAAAAAATCATCTTTCAATCCACAGTAAGAGAATAAGAATTAGCGGGGCAGAAAATATTAATGAATCGAACCGGTCAAAAATTCCGCCGTGGCCGGGAATAAGACCGGAAGAATCTTTTACACCCGAATCTCTTTTGAAAAGTGATTCTATCAAATCACCAATTTGTCCAAAAACTCCAACGATTATCCCGATTCCTATTGTTGAATTCCAGGAAAGGAAATCTAAGACAATTATTTTGGAAGCAATCATAGCCAATATGGCAAAAACAAAGCCGGCGATTGCGCCTTCCCAGCTTTTTTTAGGACTAACACGCAGAAAAAGTTTATGCTTTCCAAATGCGGTGCCAATGTAATATGCTGCGGAATCGCAAATCCAAATTGCTGCAAAGATGCAGATGATTAAAAATCCACCGTGCAAATAATTTTCTTTAGACTGAATGTAAAACTCTCGTATAGAAATTAATGCAGCAGAAAATAATCCAATGTAAAGAACTCCTAAAAGAGTACTGCCTAAATTTAGTAACGACGAGTTTTTATTTCTAAACAGTTCGATCGCACAAAGTGCAGCAACAACTATAAGAAGAGAAGCATAACTATCAGCAAGTTTTAAGTAGGAATTAACAACTAAGTAAAATACACCGAGTAATCCCATAAACAAATTTACGTGCATATTTTTATTGCGAACTAATAAAGAAAATTCATAAAAAGAAATTAGCGAGATGACTAAAACAAAAAAGAGGAAGAAAAATCCGCCTAAATAGCTCGCAGCTAAAATAACCGGTATTGCGATTATCGAAACTAAAACTCTTAGAACTCCATTACTCATCGCCATTAGTTTCAGCTTCTTTTATGTTTTCGTTTTTAACTTTTTGAATAAAAGCTACAGCATCTTGCACATCTTCTTTTCGAACCAGAAGCTTTACTACAGAAAAATCACCTGGGGCAGGATAATTCCTATCTTTTTGAGATAACACAACCGCCTTAATTCCGGCGCTTTCAAGATTATTCTTTATCATTTCAACCTCATATTCTTGAGATGAAGTGTAAACAATCTCCCAATTTTGTTCGCTCCATTCTTCCGGCTTAATATAATCATCATCGGGAAGCAGAGCTGAACCGCAATCGGGACAAAAGGCCATTCCTTCAACATATTCATATTCGCATTTCGGACATACTGGCATAAGTCCTCCTATATTTTTATTGCTTTAGAATAATACTTTTTAATTGTGAATAAAACTCCTGCAAAGAGTACAACCATAAATAATAAAAGCATAAATGATGATCCTAACTCAACCGGCTTTTGAACTTTTGAACTGATAAGTTCAGCATCGCCAAAAATAAAGTAAAGCATAACTGCTGCGAAATTATTCAGGAAATGAAGTATTATCGGTATGATTATCGAACCGCTCATGTATGCTGCAAATCCAAAATACAAACCAAGAACAATGAGGGGAATTAACCCATAAGGATTAAAATGATTTGCACCAAAAAATATTGCCGTGATAAGTGCAGCATAAAACGGCTTCATTTTCATTTCAAAACTTCTCTGCACTAATCCTCTAAACATTGCTTCTTCACTTAATGCCGGAATAACTGCAACAACAAATACGATTAATATTCCTTCATAAACAGAATTGGCTTTCAGCAAACTGCCATAAGTTTTTTCAATGTACGTATTGAGCGTATCTAAAAGTTCTTTAAATGTTTTAATGATAGGTACACTGTTGGCAAGCTGATCAATAAAATAATTTTGGATGTAAAGATAATTTTGCAGAAGAACAGTTAGAATTGCTATCCCGATTGTGAAGAGAAGAACTTCTTTCCAACCGGGAATTTTTATGCGAAGAAATTTTGTAACATCAGTATAAAATAATCTTGAAAAAACGAGAGCAGGCAATAATATAAATAAAATTTGACCTGCCATTGTCATTAATCTTATTCCGTTTACAGGAGCATTTTCAATATCCAAACCAAAAATAAGAAGCGTTAGCAATCCGCCAACAATTTGATATAAAAAAAATCCTCCTATCAAACCGATAAATGCGGCACCTATTGGAGATATTTGCGGGTTAAATTGCTGTTCGGGAGTTAATTCGGGCTGAAGTTGTTCTTTGAATTCATTACCGTATCCGGAATTTTCGTTCAGCTCTGGGTCTTTGTTTTGTTCATCCATATTAACGGGAAAATTTATGATTTGAAGAATTTTTTCGAATCAAATTACTTAAAAACCAATTTCTATCAAATTTAAATTAGCTTCGAAAAGAATGGAGAGCGATTATCTTTTTGAAGTTAATTTACCGGCTAATCCTTCATACGCGGTTAATTCCCCGTCAATGGCGCCAATTATAACTTTGGTTTTAACTTTAACCGGAAGCTTTAAAGCATCATCTGTCATCCAAACGAGGATGCTTCCCTCACTTTTAAATAGTCCGCCTTCCTGAACTAATGGTTCAACAACAATGCAGCCAAATTTCCCGGCAGGAACTTCAACGGTTTCCTTACCATGGTATTTTACATCTAAATCGTAAACTCTATCTTTATAAAAATTTTTTAAGTGAACTCTATCATCAGCTTTAAGTTTTGAGTAATCGAAAGTTCTTGCAAAATACAAAGCTGAAACAATATCGTTTACATATTTTGGAATTTCATATTCACCTTCGCTGGTTTTTGCTTTTCCTTTGCGCTGATCAAAAAATGCTGAGAAGTCGCGCGAATAGCTCCCCTCTCTGATATGCTGTTCAAATCTCCAGGGAAAAAGTCCTTCAACATCAAGATATGTTTCATATCTATCTCTAACTTTGTATATCCAATCAAAGCTTGGAACAGTGTTTACTTCGAATGTAACATGATAGGCATTTCGTCCGGAAATTCTTTTTATTTTAGGAATATTAAACGTTGCTATTCCAGCAGTGACAAATCCATACTTAACATCAAAGGTTAATTTTTCATTTACCTTAAAAGCTTTGTTCTCAACTTTTCTGAACTCATCTGGAGGAGTGAATATCATTCCATTGAAAAAAAATGTCGTAAATACAAGAATTGAAAACAAAAAGGATTTAGGCATTAATTTCTCCATCATTTTTCTTAAAGTTAAGTAATTTTTGCACTTCTGAAAACACTTTGCTCATTTTAATGCTGCTCATACAATTTAAACGCTCACACTGTTCACTTGTACAATCAGAACAATCGATTTCCGGAATAAATATTTTTGCGCTGCTCGAATATGGTCCCCATCTTTTGGCTGAACAAGATAAAATTTTGGAGTAAAAACCAATAGTTGATTTTCCTAATGCTGCGGCAATGTGAATTGGACCGGTTGAATTTGAAATAAAAAGTGCCGATTTATTAATTATTGCAATCATTTCCGCCAGTGATAGTTTTCCTGCAAAGTTTTTTATGTTGTCGTTTATAACTAGTTGATCACAAAGTTTTTTCTCCGAGGAAAGTCCGGTAATAATTATTGAAACTTCCGATTCTTTTGACAACATTACAACAAGGTCTTTAAAGCTCTTAATGGGAAGATCAATGGCGCTGCCACCGCTTCCAGGATGAATAATGATAATTGGCTTAGCGGGGTAAATCTTACAATCCTTTAGCAGCTTATCAATTGCTTTTTCACTTTGTGATTCCACATTAAGATGAAAATCTATTTTATCAATACTAACTTTCTCAACAATTCCAAAAGCTTTAAGAAGATTAACATTATATTCAAGCTCATGTTTCTCCGCATACTTTCTGTGCTCAAATATTTTGTGATTGAGCAGAAAAGAATACCAGCGGTAGCCGGTTCCAATTCTATGCTTTATTCGGCTTAAGAACACAATTAAAGCTGTTTGAAAAGTTGGATATACGATTAAGCACGAATCAAAATTATATTTCTTCAATTCTTGATAATTTTCTTTTATGATTACCTTACCATCTGCCTCTTTCAGTAATAAAATTTCATCAATAAAAGGATTTTCAAAAGCTAAACTCTTTGTGTATTTTCGTAAAAGGTATGTCACTCTGCACTTGGGGAAATGTCGTTTGATAATTTCAGCCAGAGGCAGAGATAAAACCACATCGCCAATTCTATCTGTTCTTACAATTAATAAATTTTTAGGTTCAATCATCTTCTTGAAACGAATGGATTACCTTTTATAAAAAATCTCCACTGCAAATTTACTGATCTTGTAATACCAATCCTTTTGCTGACACCAATTTCTTTGCTTCTTAGCTTTGGTTGATTTAAAATAAAAATTTCATTCCCGGTTAGATCAACACCATTATGCTTTCTATTTATTCCACAAGCTTGACATAATTTCCCGGGACCATTTGTTAGATTATATTTTTCTTTATCGTGAATTAATTTTCTTCCAAAACGATTTTTTATCATCACGTCGATACTCTTCATCGGTTCAAGTGCTCTAATCAAAACAGCAATGCCTTTATCTTTTTTGCCAACAACAATATTAGCACAAAAATGAGCACCATAAGTAAAATACACGTATAAATATCCGCCTTCATTGAACATCACTTCATTGCGGTTTGTTTTTCCTTTAAACGCATGAGAAGCCTGATCATAATCTCCATGATAAGCTTCAACCTCAACTATTTTGCCGGATAATATTTTGCTGCCGGATTTTTTCACCAAAACTTTCCCAAGAAGATCTCTGGCGACAAAAAGTAAATTGCGGGTATAAAATTGTCTGCTAAGCTTTTTAGGTTTGTAAAAAATCATAAAAAGTTAATGAGGCTAATACCAGGATTATTTTTCAAGGCGGGATTTTAATTCTTCGATTGAATGAAGATACTTTTCTTTATTCTCAGGCTTTCTCTCAATCAGCTTTTCATAAATTTTTATGGCTTCTTTTAATTCACCTTGTGAAATATAAATTTTTGCCAGAGTTTCCGATATTAATAAGGTCTCGTACGTTTTGGGCTCATCAGCGGGAGTTAGGTTCCCATCATGCGTTTCAAATGGAATCTTAATATCAGCATGTTTTAGATCATCAATATTATAAATAGTTTTTTCTCCGCGTTGAATACTCTCAATTTCTTGCAGGTAAAAATTAAATGTTTTGGGAGAATGAATAATATCGCTGGCTGATTTTAAATGCTGCACTGCCTGGTGATATTTTCCAAGCTGTGCATAAGTTTTACATAATAAGATTTGTGCAGAAGTGTCAGTAGGAAATTTTTCTAAATGTCTTTCAAGTAATTGGGCTGATTCCACATAGTGTGCATTTGCGTATTTCTTCGCAGCTAAACAGAGTGAAAGATGTGTTTCTCGATTCAGGTTCGAAATAATTTGCGCCTTTTGCGTTAACGAATCGAATAACTTATCCAACTATTTTCCGATCGTACTAGACTTTTGAGTATGCATGTTTAATTGAAGTTAGCGACACAAAAGAAAATCCCAAAAAGAATAAAATCTGAAATGGTAATGCCGCTATCTCAGAAAAATAAATTGATGAACCAATTCCAACCAGACAATACAAAGCCATAATCAGTTCAACATAAACCGAAAGCCCTATTTTGCGGCTTGTATAATGTTTGCCAATCCATGAATCTTTTTCATTTTCAAGCTTGAATTTTGGAGTTCTGACGAATTCACTTTTTCTGCTTAAAAGTCCTTCAATAACAGCACGTGAATTGTTAACTGCAAAACCCATGCTTCCAGCCATGAACAAAGGAAACAAAACTATCTTTTTGCGCCAATCCGTTCTAATATCTTTCTGTGAATAAAGATAAAAAACGAATGAGCTTATGAATGCCAAAACAAATAATGATAAAACTGCAAAATAAAGCTCATGCGAGCCGCTGTTCTTAATAAATATTAATGGAACATTCAATATTGCAGCTAACAAAATGAACGGAAAAACTAAATTGTTAGTCAAATGAAAAGTTGATTGAAGCTTTACCCGCAGAGGAATATCCGATTTCCAAACAAGTGGAAGAATTTTTTTTGCAGTTTCAATTGCACCTTTGGTCCAACGGAATTGCTGGGATTTAAGTGCATTAATTTCTGATGGTAGTTCTGCAGGTGAAGTAAAGTCTTTTAAGTAAACAAATCTCCAGCCATTTAGCTGGGCACGATAGCTTAAATCCAAATCTTCTGTAAGAGTATCAGTATGCCAATCACCAGCATCAATAATGCAGCTTTTTCTCCAAACTCCGCCGGTTCCGTTAAAATTAATGAAGAACCCTGCTTTATTTCTTACGGATTGTTCAATCACAAAGTGACCATCCAAAGCTAATGCTTGTGCTTTTGTGAGAAGAGAAAAATCTCCGTTAAGATGTTCCCATCTCGTCTGAACCATTCCAATATTTTGATCGCTAAAGAAAGAAAGGGTTTTACGTAAAAAGTTTTTGTCTGGAATGAAATCGGCGTCAAATATCGCTATGTACTCACCTTTAGCTGTACTTAAACCTTCCTTAAGAGCACCAGCTTTAAATCCAGATCTGTTAGAACGACGAACATGTTTTATGTCAAATCCTTCATTCTTCTTTAATTCAACTGCTTTGGCTGTAATGTTAACCGTTTCGTCCGTGGAATCATCAAGTACTTGAATTTCTAATTTATCCTTTGGATAATCAATCTCGCACACAGAATCAATTAATCTTTCCACAACATACATCTCGTTATAAAGCGGCAGCTGAATTGTAACCAAAGGAAATTCTTCCGGTCTGTTTCTGGGAATCGGTTTTACATCACGGTATTTATTGTAGTAAAAGATCATGATGAATCCGTGGCATCCGAAAACGAATAGGATAAACAGGGCAACGAAGTATGAAATAAGTACTATATCATCCATAACTATTTATTTGAGCAACCTTATACTGTTATTACCATCCTGAAACTGTATCAAGCAGGATATCCTGAGTTATTTTTTCAATCGCTTCTTCGATTGCATTTTTTCTTGAATCAATACTTCCTCCGGACGGATAATCTCCATAATTGGAGAAAGTTTTTTCAAATATTGTTTTTCTTTTTACTAAATCTTTGTTAACAACTTGAACTGAAATAGTAATTCTTCTTGTTGCGATTTGCTCCCCGGCAGAAACGATTGCCGGTGCATCTGTAAGAGAAACTACCGTACATTCCAAAATTGCATTTACTGTTGTTTTATCGGTTACCTGAAGTGTATTATCATCAATGAATTTTTGAGTCAGCACTTCAGTAATTTTCTCACGTAAGCCGGGTTCACCACCCCCGCTTCTGTCGTCAACAATCGGAATTGCTATAGTCTTTAAATGTTCGGGAACAGAAGCGCCTGTAAAAGAATACACGCAACACCCGCCAAAATTAAGCACCATAGAAGTGATAAACAAACACTGAATTATGAGTAAAAAATTCATTTTCTTGCAAAATTTGCAGATTTTTAAACGATTGGATCTTCCTGAAGTCATGCTTTTTTTCTTAATCATCGTGGATATCGTACGCCTTAATTTTTCTATACAAAGTTCTCTCGCTTATATTCAATTTCCTTGCAGCTTCCCTTTTATTCCCCCTGGTTTGATACAATGCGTTTTTGATCGCTTCCATCTCCATTTGATTTATTGGAATTACCTCTCGTCTTTGATTATTCCCTGTTGAACCCTTGATCTCCATTTGCTTCTGAAGAACCAGATCCTTCAATTCAAGAATATCTTTTTTTATCTCAAAAAGAGCCCGATATAAAATTTCTCTATCAACTTCTTCAGGCGTTTTTTTAAGGAACACGGGAAGATTCCTGTGGTCAGTATCCTCAACACGTACATTCAAAAGGTTAATGAAATGCGAGACATCAAGTACATCGCTTTTGCTAATTGCAATTGCAGATTCAAGTGTATTTTTTAATTCACGAATGTTTCCTGGCCAGCTATACTCCTTTAAAAGTTCTAATGCTTCATCCGTGAGCCGCGGAGGTTTTCTTTTATTTGATTCCGAATATCTTGTGATAAAATAATATGCAAACTCCTCAATATCACTTTTTCTTTTTCTTAATGGAGGAATACTCAATGTTACAGCTTTAAGCCGAAAATATAAATCCTCTCTGAACTTTCCGGCGTCAACCTCTTTTTGAAGATCCTTATTGGTTGCGGCAATAATTCTAACATCAACACTTGTAACGGTCTCAGCACCAATTTTCATGAACTCTTGTGTTTCGATTGCACGTAATAATTTAACTTGAGTTCTCAAGGGCATTTCAGCAATTTCGTCAAGAAATAGAGTTCCGCCATTCGCAATTTCAAAATATCCTTTTCTTGTTTCGAAGGCGCCGGTGAATGATCCTTTTTTATGTCCAAAAAGTTCACTTTCTAAAATGCCTTCCGGAATTGCACCGCAGTTTACACTTACAAGAGGTTTTTCTTTGCGATGACTGTACCCATGAATTGCTTGAGCAAAAACTTCCTTCCCAACGCCGCTTTCCCCGTAAATTAAAATTGAAATATCCGCTTTTGCAACTTGCATAGTAATGTCAATAAGATCCCGCATCTCTTTCGATCTACCGATAATTCCAAACTCTTTTTTGAATTCTTCAATAATCATTTTTTGCAAGTAATTAACTTTGAACGGTGAATAATAATGAAAATTCTATTCGATTGCCCAGCGAAATATATCATATTTTTAAGGTTTAATAAAAACCATTCCTCCCCTGAAGTCCAGGGTAGAATCTCTACAAAATCGTTACCTCTCCATGATACAATCTAGGATACTACTTATTAAAGCCCAACACTGTAAATTAAATTGCTGATGAAAAGATTTCTCCACCTAATAAGCTTCTAAGGTTGGACAGCAATATTTAAGTTTATTACTAAGGTTAGAAAAATATAACTAAGGTTTTGTAACTGTTTCCTTAAAAATACTGACCTTAGTAACCTAAACCAGTATATACTTTTTCAACCTGATCATCTTATTAAGATTAATAAAACAATTAGGATAGCTGTATAAATTTTATATAAATAATTGTTCAATGAGTGATCATATCCGAACAATCAAACCATCATCAGCAAGTACGATTTTATCAATAAGAATTTTAGGGAGGCTATCAATTTTTTGCTTTAACTCTAAAGCAAGTTCATCACCTAAATGCGTAAGGTAAACTTTTTCAGGTTGATTCGTTTCAATATAATCTAGAATGCTCTCCCATTTGATATGAGCTGCTTCAGTAATTATAATTTCAGGCTTTTGATCTCTGAATAAATCTAAATCTTTTTCAGATCCAATGTCGGCGGAGTAATAAACTCTTCTTTCCCCAAGCAGGAGCAAAAAACTGCTGCATGCAAAGCCAGCCTTCCTTCCGTCCAGATAATTAACATACTCATCTAAATGAGAATTTTGCTTGGATATGAATTTAAAATCTTCGGACAAAACTATCTTTTCGCCATGTTCAAATTCAAAATACTCAATCTCAAAGCTTGATCTTTCCATAAAAACAAAAGTTTGATGAAGGAACATCCTTAAAATTTCAGCAAGATTTTTATGACAAAATATTTTAAGCTTCTTCACTCTCTTTAACTGCTTCATTTGAACAATTAATGAAGGAAATCCTGCAGAATGATCCGGATGTAAATGTGAGAATAATATTCCATCAATCAAATCAATTGAAATGCCTTGAGATAAAAGCGCTTTTGATGTACCGTCGCCGCAATCAATCAACAAATTAAATGAGTGAGATTTGACTAACAGAGAGGAGTGAAACCTTTTAAGTGATGTCTTGCCGGAACTTGTACCGACAAATACTATGGAGAAATTATTTACTTTCATTCAAACTTAACAACCCATCCTTGAAGTTTAAATTTAGAGTTGATTATATTTGAAAAACTCTTAGCTTCCTCTTCAGTAGTAAATTTGCCAACAAATACAACATGGAATAACGAACCGCCAACAGACTTATCTTTAACTTGAGAAGAATAACCTGCTTTATCAAACTCGGTTTTCAATTTGAGAGCATTTTCTCTCCGTGTAAATGCACCGGCTTGAACTGTGAACTTATATTCTTTATCAACTGCTTTTTCTTTTACCTTTGGGGAAGTTTTACTGTCCTCCGTCTTAACTGCTGCCTTTGTATTTTCTAAAAACGTAACTCTACTTGCAAGTTTTATGTATGCTGATTCGGGATATTCAGTCTTTAGCCGATTTAAATAAAGCTCTGCCTTATCTGTTTTATCAATGGCAGAGAAGTAAGTGTAAATTCTATAAATGGCATCGTCAGCATATTTTGAGTTTGGATACTTATCCACTAATGATTTGTAAATTTGAAATGCTTTATCACCATCTTCAGTTAATAAACCCTCGAGATAAATTAGGGAGGAGCTGTTGCGATAATATTGTTTAAGTTCCGGAAGCATTCCAATTACTTCACCTTTTTCTCCGGCTTCAATTTTTTTTAAGTAAGGTGTGATATTGAGATCTTGCGGAAAAACATTTGCTGAGGGGATTAAGATGAAGATTAGGATAAAGATGAAAAAAAATAGATTGCTATAATTCGGTTTCATCTGGAAAATTTAACCAGTTAGTGCTAATCTGTTCTGTGCTGAAGCTGTATTTTGTAGAACATTACCAAAAAGAGTGGCATGTGTTGCTCTATTAATTATTACTTTAACGTAATCACCAATCTTAATGTTTCTATCATTTGGAATAATCACTACTTTGTTCGAATCCGTTCTTCCCGAAAGGAATTCATCAGATTTTTTGCTTAATCCTTCAACTAAAACCATTTCTTCATTTCCAACACGAGTCTGATTTATCTGGTAAGAAATTTTTTGCTGAAGTTGAATTATTTCTTGCAGTCGTCTTGATTTAACTTCTTCAGTAACATCATCATCCATTTTGAAAGCTTTTGTTCCCTCACGCGGAGAATACTTGAACATGTAAGCGCCATCATATCTGACTTTCTTCATCACATCAAGCGTCATTTGATGATCGGCTTCTGTTTCAGTTGGAAATCCCGAAATAATATCTGTTGAAAAACTTACTTCTGGAAATATTCGTCTTGCCTTATCAATTAAATTAAGATAGTGCTCAATAGTGTAAGTTCTATTCATCAATTCCAAGATTCTATTTGAACCCGACTGCACCGGCAGATGAATAGAATTACAAATGTTTGCATGCTCAGCTATTGTGTGAAGTAGCTTGTCAGATAAATCTTGCGGATGTGAAGTTGTGAATCTAATTCGCATTGTTGAATCAACTTTTGCAGAAGAGGCAAGTAAATCGGAAAAATCACTCTCACCATCAAGATAGGAATTAACATTCTGTCCGAGCAAAGAAACTTCCTTAAATCCTCGATCCGATAAAAGTTTTATTTCATCAATAATCGATTTTAACGAACGGCTTCGTTCTCTTCCTCTTGTGAATGGAACAACACAGAAAGTACAGAACTTATCGCAGCCGCGCATTACAGAAATCCAAGCAGACAATCCATCCTCGCGGTAAGGAATTATATCATCATAAGTCTCAGTTTTCGAGAGTCTAACTCCAATTCCTTTTTCACCATTGAATGCAAGATCAATAAATTCAGGCACTCTGCGGTATTCGTCTGGACCAACAACCAAATCAACTATCTTCTTATCTTCCACCAAATCTTTTCTTAATCTTTCTGCCATACATCCTAAAACACCCACAACTAAATTTGGATTAGAATTTTTTAATGTCTTAAGATTACCTAATCTTCCATAAATTCTTTGTTCAGCGTTATCCCGGATACTGCATGTGTTAAGTAAAACCACATCGGCTTCATCAAGTTCTTTTGCCAATCCATAACCGTGACCTTTTAAAATACCCATGATAAGCTCGGTATCAGCCACATTCATCTGGCAGCCGTAAGTTTCGATATATACTTTATTTTCTTTCATTCTCATTACAAAACCTCCGAGGTTTGCATCGCATTTGCGGTGTAAAACCTCGGAGGTTTTATTTTAGTATCTCAAATTTGAGGAGGAAATATAAGATAATAACCGATGTGCTTCAATGTATAACCCCAACCTCCGAGGCTTGCAATCTTTTTTCGTGTCAAACCGCGGAGGTTTGAATGGGTTCAATGAAATATTTAGAATGCTCTATGGAAAAATTATATTCAGTTAATAATTTTTAATTAATTATTGAAAATTTGGGGCTGCTTCCTATAATCCTTTCAATTCCTCAACCGTCTTTGGCATTCCAATCAGCTTTTTATCCTTATCAACTAAAAACATTGTCGGTGTTGCATAAATAAAATAATCTAATGCTGCTTTTCCTTCCCAACCTTTAAGATCTGATGCATTTATCCAATCATTCAAATTATTGGTTTTCACGAAATTCGACCAGTCTGCTTTTAATGAATCAATTGAGATTGCTAATACTTCAAACTTTTTCTCTTTTTGATTTTTGTAAAGCTCATTTATTTGAGGAAGTAGGGTTTGGCAATGCGGGCACCAGCTCGCATAAAATACTATAAGTGTTTTTTCTGATTGTATTTTATTTAACTCAATAGCAGAATCGGATAAATCTGACATTACAATATTCGGAACAGTTGTTCCGACCTTGAACATTTTCGATTGCTCAATCCTTTTATCCATTGCCGTTGTAAGCTTTTGATCTAAACATAGATCATCTTTAATCACATAATTTTCGACTATGTAATTGAGCACATTGTCAAATCCGAATTTCTTAAAGCCATCTAACAAATACTCAACTATGTGTTGGTAAACTATATTATTTACCTTTGCCTTATTCAGAATTGAATCTACTGCTGACATAAATTCTTTTTCAAGCAGTTCCAATGGTAATTGAGGATTGCGATAATAAGTGAGATACTCTATAGTTTTATTTGTGAATGCATCTGAGTAAATCAATTCGTAATCATAAAAATTAACGTCGTCCAATGCATGTGATTTTAGAAATGCTAACTGCTTGTCAAAAGGTATCTCAGAATCAACAACCGGAATTTGTGATGATCTCACATATTTAGCAATAAAGGATTTGGGATTCGCTTGAGAATTAATGTTTACAAAACTCAAATAATCTTCTTGGACTTGAACAAGTTTTTCTTTTGTAATTTGATAATAATCATCGTTATTTGGATAGCGAGCGAGTATTAGCTGAAGCAGTTCGGTCTTTGTTTTATATGCTTTATTTAGTTTTACAAATTCATAATAAATTTTATTTGATTCGGATTTTAGGACTTTAAGACTATCAATAATGCTATTCGCATCTGTTGCTATTTCTATATTTTCTTTATCATAAACAAAATCTATCCATCCTGTCTCGGCTCTGCTCTGCAGATCTGGGTTGTTTTTATAAGATAAACGATAAATACCAGAATGTTTATTCGAAAGACTAAATTGAAAGACTCCAATTTTATTTGATCTTATCGAATCAATAAATGAAATTTTTTCTCCCTGTAATGAAGATAGAGTTGCCGAGCTATTGCCATTGTTTTCAACCTTAATACTTATCTGGGCATAAGTAGCATGAAAGCAAAAATAAATTAAAGCGATGATAAGAATTTTATTCATCTGATATTCTTTAAAACCCCGCGGAATTGCGGGGTCATATTAAAAAGGCGATTTGTTTTAATCCTTTAGGCAACGAATACTAAACGCATAGTCCTTGTTGACATTGCAGAACAAGTTAATACTACTATTGCTATTGTTCAGGTATAAATAGTATGCGAGGTCGGAGTCAGCATTTTCCTCCGTCGAAGTCCAAAAATAAGCGACATATCCTAAATTGATGTAAAGACGACCTTTGGTAAGGGTACCCGCTAGTAGTGCGGAAAATCCGCTTGTGTTTGTGCCCTCACCATCTTCGTACCCAAACCCTTTTGCTTTCAAAGAGTTTCCATCATTATTAACCGTTACCATTAGCTTTTCAAAATCGGTTTTTGTTGGGATGTGCCAACCAGTGGGGCAGATACCTTTGACTTTAGGAGTTGTCTTATACTGCATTGCTTCATCCCATTTATATAAACCTCCGTAATAGTCACAAAGATCTTTTCTGCCACCATAACAATATTTTTCAATTACTCCATTGTTGCTTGATTCTTGTCTGCTAATTATCATTGTTCCCACATCAAGATTTTCTTTTAACCAGCACTGGGTGCCAACTTGTAATGTATGATATGTTTTTCCTTTATAATAAACTGTTTGCGTTCTATCGCAACTATTGGGTTCGTCATTTCCCGCCAACTGAAATACTTGATTGACACTCACCGATAGGTTCTTCTCAGTCTGATTGTTATTTTTTTTAATGGTTTCAACTTTATTTAACTTCTTGGGTGGCTCGGTAATTATGAAGCGATGAATTATATCTTGAAATTTTTTTTCATCTTTAATGTTTTTAATAACATTTTCCGATGTTAACTTAAGAGATCCTGTTTGGGCATTTATTAACATTTGAGTTAAGAAAATGAGGATTGATAGAAAGATATATGATATTTTCATATTTATACCATCGAAAAGATTTAATAAAATATTGTATTAAGAGGAAAAATAATATCAAATCAATTTATCACATGAATTATTAATTAAACAATTTTCACAATCTGGATTTCTAGAGTGACACCATTTTCTTCCAATCTCCCAACATGAATAATCAATAATTCCGGGAAATTCTGGATTAAGTTCACGTGCTTTAAATATTATCATATTCTTGTTTGCATCTTTGGATACTATTCCGGTTCTTTTTAGTACGCGAACTATATGAGTATCAGGTGAAATATCAACTGAATAATAATCGGAAAATTGAATGCGGAATTGACGAGCTAAAATATTTGCGGCCATAGTTGATATTTTAATACCACTGCCTTTGAATTCCAGAAATCGATAGACAACTAATGCACTACTAGGTGAATTTGACCATATTTTTTTTGCATCACCATCATACTTCTCTATGATATCTTTTATACCATTAAAAAATATGTCGCTCATTTTATCATTAAATCGATGAAGTCTCTTTCTAACGAAGACTTCATGAATTTCACTTTTAGGTATTAAATAAAGGTCTTGAATGTTAAATATCTGTAAACTCTCACAAACTTTAAATGGAATTATCCATGCTCTCTCCGCTTTAATTTGCCGATCCATTAGACAAGCTAAGACGAAGGCATAAGATGATTCTTCAAGGTTATTAAGAAAATTATTAGCTTCTTCATCAGAGACTAAATGCACAATTTGAGCAACTGGATCGGCAAAACGTTCTTCGCCAATTATCACTAATCGATGAGGCATTTTACCACACTAAATATTTGATTCCTAACCATGACTTAGTACAATTTTAGTTAATCTATAAAATATTAATTAGAACTTATTGGTTTTATATACTTCATTATTTATAAAATTAGCTAATCCTTTATGCAGCGAACACTAAAACCCATATTCTTATACCATTTTAGGAAGAAAAAATCCTTACTCTCGTAAAGTAAAGTCGCGTCCCATGCGGATTCAGCATCACTTTCAGTAGAACTCCAAAAGGCAGTCGCGCTACGCAAATTTAGGAAACTACCATCGTAATAGCAGTAGCCCGCCATCAAAGCTGAAAAACCAGTTGTGTTTGTACCAATCCTATAAAACCTTGTCCCACTAACAACTTTAAGTGCATTACCATCTCTGCTCACTGTTTTTTTAAAGTTTTAAACTCTTCTAAAGTTGGGATGTGCCATCCAGGCGGACAAATACCTTTTGCACCGTCTTTTTTTATGTATTGCATTGCCTCATCCCATGAATATAACGCCCCATATTTATCACAGTTTGATTCGTTGTCTCCATAACAATATTTTTCTATTACATAATTATTTCGTGGTTCTTGGTAACTCTCTATTCTCTTGCCCAAATTAAGATTTTCTTTTAGCCAGATCTGGGTTCCTATTTTAACTGTATTGTAGGTTTTACCTTCATAAGTTACCGTCAGTGGGGTAGTTTTATTAGATTTATTTTGTGAAATAAATATACCTACTTGAATATTTGCAGCCGCTGTAAATGCTTCAGTAACATTTATCTGAACATTTCCTAATCTTTTGCCATCTTTACTGGCACTAACGGTATAAATTCCTGGCTCGATTACTTCGATTTCATATTCTCCATTTCCGTCTGTAATTACTGTGTTGGATACTGGTTCTGTGGTAATGAGTGCACCAGCAACTGGTTTGTTCCCAGCGGGATTTACAATTTTTCCGTTTATAAATAGCTTAGACTTACATCCTATTAGCACAACAAATGAAGTCATCAGAAATAACAGAGTTATCCTCTTTTTCATACAAAACCCAGGATAATATAAAATTAAAGTGTTACAAACATATATCATAATTAAATAGGTTAAAACAAACCCGTCTCAGAAGAATTTATTGGTTCGTTTTAGAAATGGATTTCAATGTTTTCCGCATTAAAACGTCGTCCAAAAATTCCAAAAATAATTTTATCACATTATTGCTGGGGGCAGGTCTAAATGCGCCTTTAGAATCAGGTTAGAAGTAGTTGCCTCTGGAAAGGTAGAGGGGCGGAAGTATCTTTTTTCTGGTAAATTAAAAACTGGTATTTATTTCTCAGTTTGTTTGTTTTCTCGTTCTAAGAGAACCGATCAAAAATTAAATTCTCACAAATTCTGCCTTGACTTTCAGGAATCTATTCCTGATCTTTTCACACAATTTTTAAGAATTAGTCAATCCAGAAGGATTTCATTCATGCTTAAGAAATCAATATTCACTCTTCTTGGTTTAGTGCTCTCCTCTTTTTCGGTTTACTCTCAAACTGTACTAAGCAAATATGCCGGTGAGTTCATGGCAATTGGAGTTGGCGCCCGCGCTTTAGGTATGGGTGGTGCTTATGTCGCTATTGCAAATGATGTTACTTCCGGTTATTACAATCCTGCCGGATTAGCAAATATAAATTATCCACAGATTGCTTTGATGCATGCAGAACAATTTGGCAACCTCGTTAATTATGATTACGCCGGTGTTGCAATTCCTTTTGGGACTGATATGAGCTTTGGAATTAGTGCCATGCGATTGGCAGTTGATGGCATTCCTGATACACGAGATGCTTTGGTAATTAGAAATACTACAACACGATTATCCGACATAAATGATCCTCGTGCCGGAATAAATCCTGATTTAGTAACGGAGTTCAGTGATCAAGATTGGGCATTTTATTTAACATTTGCAAAAAGATATTCGGAAGATTTTTACTACGGTGCAAGTGTTAAAATTATTAAGCGAGATATAGCAGAATTTGGAGCTTTCGGTGTTGGTTTTGATGTTGGTGCGCTTTATACTCCTATAGAAAATTTATTCATTGGAGCTAACCTACAAGACATTACTACAACTTTAGTTGCCTGGAATACAGGCAGAAACGAACTAATCTCTCCGACAGCAAAAGTTGGTGCAGCTTACATGGTCGAGTTTTTCGGCGGCAAGCTCACTCCTGCATTGGATTTAGACGTGCGCTTTGAAAACAGACGGTTTGCTTCTAACTTTAATGTGGGTCCGGTCAGTTTTGATATGCATGCGGGCTTTGAATATAATTTCAAGAACTTATTTGCAGTTCGAGCAGGTTATAATGATGTTAAACAATTTACGCTTGGTGCAGGAATTAAGCTTCCTAAACTAAATATTGATTATTCTTTTGCGAGATTTAACTACTCCCAAAATGAAAGGTTGGACGACACACACCGAATCTCATTAATCCTAACATTAGAAGAAGCAAGATTTCTAAGATTAGGTTTGTAAAATAATTTTAGTTCCACCCCCCTGGCTGACTGATCTTATCAATAAAATATTTACCTAAAGTAAATATGAATCCCGAATTTCACCAGCTCGGTAAATTATTAATCTTCACCGGATTTTTTATTGTTGTATTAGGTGTATTATTTCTTTTAGGAGATAAGATTCCGTGGTTGGGAAAATTACACGGCGACATCTATATCAAAATCAAAAAGAAAAACTTTACTTTTTACTTTCCCATCGTCACTTCAATTATAATCAGCTTACCTTTAACTTTCGTTAGCAAGGTAATGATAATAATTCGCAAACAAACCCAGTTCTTTTGATTTTTATTACTATGCGTTAGGAACTGGGTTTGTATTCTTAATTTTTACTTAAGGTGACTTCTAAATTTGATTTTATATCTCTTTAGAAAATAATCAACTATGCTAATGGATGTTTTATTAATGAAATTACAGTAGAGAGGAATTGTAGATAGAGCGGCTCTCAATCTTTAATTTTGATAAAGAGCCGTTAAAAAGAATTAAGACTTTTTCAATAACCCGGTAATTTTATTTATGTACACTGATTTATTAACCAAACCAACGTGCTTATCTACGATTTTCCCCGTTTGATCAACTATAAATGAAGTCGGAATTGATTCAATATTTCCATACGCTTGATAAACCTCCATTGTTGCATATGCTACAGGGTAATTTATTTTAAATTGTTCGATGAATGGAATCACATCGGGTTTAGTTTCATTATCTAAAGATATGCCTATAATCAAAACATCCTTTTGATATTTATTTTGTATTTCAACTAAATCCGGAATTCCTCTTCTGCAAGGCGCACACCATGTTGCCCAGAAATCTATTATCACAATTTTACCTTTATGATCGGAAAGCTTTATGTTTTTTCCATTTGTAAGTTTAAGTGTGAAGTCCGGAGCTAAATCATCATTGTTTCTGGTTTCCAAGCCGCTCGTATTATCGTCTGCTTGGTAAACAGGCTCTTTCGATTCTGCTGTTTTTTGACAGCCCCAAATACCTGTGGTTAAAAATAAAATCATGAACACAGATAATACTTTTTTCACTTTGTCTCCTTTATTTGATCGTATCATTTAAATCTTTGGTTAGAATAATAAAACTAATACGGGAATCAACTATAGCTTTTTGAAATGTTCCTGCAGGGGAAACATAATTTGGCGGATAAGAACCACGCTCTTGAACACTTTGAGTATTATTAACTATGAAAAAGATAGTTAAAACAACTACTATAATGATCGTCCAAAAAGTATTTTTGTATCGCGGATTGATTATGTGCTTTTTCTCAACCGGTTTTTTACCAATTGGTTTGTCCTTACCATTTGCTTTTTTTTGTTGTGCCATTAGAAATTAAAAATTTTATTGATAATGTTTATTTTAGATTTGTTAAGTACTCTAATTCATAAATACGTTGACGTATTATGAAAGGATAAATGGTTAGTTTTTTACATACAATAAACAATAAATCATATTATTTATTAACATCTTTATTAAGTCTTGCTTTTAATAATAACTGATTTTAAAAAATTATTCATGTCAAAAACTTTATTTATATTTTCCTAACCTTAGTAACATAGCTTAACTCAGATACTTTTACCTTATTAGCTTATTGTTCAAATAAAGCAATAAAGTTAAGAAATTATGATATTTATCGTTGTTACTAAGGTTTTTTGTTATTGCTCAGTATTCTAATTAATAAATTTGGTAAAATATTACTAACCGATAAAGTTTATCAGTTTTACTCATAAACAATAAGTCATAATTTTTATGAACATAGGTGATAAGATAACAATTTTCAGATATTTCATAATAAGCAATTAAACATCAACAAGTTAAATTAAGTTTATAATTTTGCTTACGCTTCCGTTGTAAAGTTCAATTGTTTTCAAAATCAAGCAAAAGTTAGAAGATATGAATGATAAAAAGATTCTTTTAATTGGCGATTCAATCATAGCAAGTTTTGATACGCGAAGAATACTGCCGGAATTTAACATTATAAACAAAGGTCTTTCAGGTAATAAAAGTACTCATTTATTAAGAAGATTAAATAGAGATCTTCTATCTTCAAATCCCGATATAATTTTTATCCTGATTGGAACGAATGATATCGCACAAGGCATTTCCGATGATGAAATATTAACCAACATAAGCAGCATATTGAAAATTAGCTTCGAAAATGTTCAGTTTGAAAACATATTCGTTACTTCTATTTTGCCAACAAGAAATAATGAGCCAAGACCAAATGAACGAATACTAGAAATAAACAAGAAAATTCAAATTATTGCAGATGAATTGAAAGTAAATTACCTGGATTTATATTCACTTCTTGTTGATGATACGGGACAATTAATTATTGATTTTACTGATGACGGATTGCATCTAAATGAAAAAGCTTATTTAAAATGGGCAGATTTTCTAAAAAAATTACTTACCGAAAAATTAGGAGAGTCATGTTAAAATTGAGAAGATATGACTTTGATGACCTTTAAGCTCAACGTATAATCCAACATTGTTTATTTCATCAACCCATCGTTCATATAGTTCATCGGTTAAGAGATCAATCAAAGTAATTTTTTTCTTGTCGTGTTTTATATCAAGCTTTAGGCGGCACTGAGAGGTTGAATACGAATAATTAATCACAACTATTCTACGTTCATTTTCTAATACCCATTGCCATGCAAACAAGTTTTCATAAGAAACATTTCCATAACCAATTGTCAATGGCTGCATCATGCTCCATTCGCCTTTTTGAAATATTTCAGCTTTAGTAATCATAAGTAACTTCTCATAAAAGTCCCTTATTCCAGTACAGATCTTTTCTTCCGGTTCTCTACCTAATTGAATTGAAAGTTTAGTCTTTTTACCATCAAATTGACCATCAAAGAAAAATTTCATTCCTTGAATTGTGCTTATGACTGCAGCTGCTGCAAGTGAACGATGTTTACCAAATTTTGTTACTGCTCTCTGTTCATCATGATTTTCTAAAAACCTTGCCGATTTAAGCTGAAAAGATTTTTCTGCCTGAAGATGTGCTTTAACGCCAAGTATATCATTTGATGCAAGCCGCTCCGTTAATCTTTTATCATAAGTATAATCAAATCCAAGCTGCTGCAGATTCCATTCCAAATCCCAATAAGCTTCTCCGAGAAAAATGAACTCCGGATTTTTTCTTTTCACAACAGATATGGCACTTTTCCAAAACTCAGAATCCGGTCTTGAAAAACCAAACTTGTTAAGGACTCCCAGCCATGTATTCTGAAAGACATTATTTAATGGAAGCATCGCCATATCGCACCTTACACCATCACAAACATCCGTTAGTTTTAGTAAAATATCCGTCATGAATTTGCGGGCTTCTAAACTGAAAAAATTTATCTGTATCGTATCTGTCCAGGCTGGAAAAAAAGGATCACGACCATGAGCATAAATATTTTTAGGATTAGCATCTGGTTTAAAGAATGTGAATGAATCTCCAAGGAAAAATTCCTCATCAGCTTTCAAAAATATCTCGGGATTTGTCTGAACATATTTTGAATCAGCGCTAAAATGATTGCTTACAAAATCAACGAATAATTTTATTCCAATGCTGTTAAGATATTTTTTTAATTCAATTAATTCTTCCCATGAACCAAGCGCCGGGTTAACAACATATTCATCTATTGAATATGGCGAACCAATAACATCAGATTTTGACCAATCTTTTAAACTTCGGTTATATGAGGAAAGTAATTCTGGTTCAAATCCGCATTTTTCGATGGTTGAAGAACAGGTTTGCCAAATTCCCATCAGCCAAATAATTTTTATTCCTTTATTGGAAAGTTCTTCAAAAACATTTTTAGGAACTTGAGATAGGGTAACGTTTGATCCAAATCTCTTCACCCATACGCGGGTATTTATTTCATATAGTTTAGGATTTATGATCAAGATAAATTAAGTCTTTAATTTTTAGAGTTACTAATTTAGTGTAAAAAATACTTTTAATGATGAAAAATACAATTGACAAATTGACCAACAAATTTGTACAAAACTACCTTTTTGAAATATTAGAGAAAATTTAAAGACCAAAACGGTCTGTATTTATTACTGAATTTCAATATTTCGATAGTTTATTGATTATAAATTTCAAATTAATAAGGATAATATTATTAAATTAGCAACGTTTTTAGGAAATGAATATCATAATCCATTCCACTTCCGGTATAACAATTGCGTTATCGTTGCCTTAATTTCAAACCCTAGAACAGTAATTCAAA
>MHAR01000057.1 GCA_001803045.1 Ignavibacteria bacterium RIFOXYB12_FULL_35_14
AATCACCTATTAAAAACACAGAAATATTTTCTTTTCACCTCTCTATATCGGATTTAAGGCATAAAGAACAAGCAGAATCTGTCTTTTATATGATAATATTTTAAATTAGTTTAAGTTTTAAGAGGTAATTAATTATTAAAATCGTTTTAATTCATTGATTTCTATAGAAAAGTTACAGCTAAACTAATTTTTTACATGGACAATTCAACTACAGCAATACCTCAATATAAAAAAGCCCTTGGAGTTTGCATTGGAGCGTCCACCGTCTCTTCTGTCCTGGTTTCCGAACTCAATGGTTATATCAATATCGAAAAACATTCCAGTTTACCTCACCATGGAAGCCCCAAAAGAATTATTGAAGAAATTTTTAGGAACGGCATTCCGGGTAAAGTAGTTGTTACCGGAAGAAAATTTAAAGAGCTTTTAAACGCCACTTCTATATCAGAATCTGAAGCAATTGAAAATGCAATCTCTTATCTTGGCCTATCACCTGACCTTGTAATCAGTGCCGGCGGCGAAAACTTCATTCTCTATGTACTTGATAAGAATGGGAAAATATCAAAAGCCATAACAGGAAATAAATGTGCTTCCGGTACCGGAGAATTTTTTCTTCAGCAAATTAAACGAATGAATTTATCGGTTGATGAAGCAATAAGTTTAGGAACTCATGGCGAGCCATACAATATCTCCGGAAGGTGCTCGGTATTTTGTAAATCTGACTGTACTCATGCGTTAAACAAAGGTGTGGAGAAAGAAAATGTTGTAGCCGGTCTATCACGTATGATGGCTCAGAAGATAATTGAATTAACATCACGAGTAAAATATTGGAAAGTTGCTTTAATTGGCGGTGCGTCACGGAATAAAGCGATGAGAAGATTTTTAGAGCAACATTTTGATGAATTAACTATTCCCCCCGGTTCAACATATTTTGAAGCACTTGGGACTGCAGTTTTTGCCTTAAATAATCCTACCTTGACAATTGATAAAAGTAATTTATTCATAAGTAATCATTCTTCATTTACTTTTCATGATGATCTTAAAAAACATCTTGATAAAGTAAAATTCGAAAAGTCAAGTCGGGGAACAGCACAATGTAATGATGAGTGCATTTTAGGATTAGATGTCGGCTCAACCACAACCAAAGCAGTATTACTAAGAAAAAAAGATAATCTAATTCTTGCATCAGAATATTTGAGAACCAACGGCGATCCGATTAACGCTTCAATCGAGTGCTACAAAAGTCTAAGTAATCAAATTTATGTTCCAATTCAAATTTCGGGGCTTGGAGTTACAGGCTCAGGAAGGCACATTTCCGGGCTTCATGCATTAACCAAAGGCGTAATTAACGAGATTATCGCACATGCAACAGCAACAGTTTTTTTCGATCCTGAAGTCGATACAATTTTTGAAATCGGTGGTCAAGATGCAAAATACACTTACATAACATCAGGTGTTCCATCCGATTATGCAATGAATGAAGCATGTTCAGCAGGAACAGGTTCCTTCCTTGAAGAGGCAGCTCGAGAATCTCTTGATGTTGACTATATGCAGATTGGCGATATTGCCATTAAAGCAAACACCCCACCAAATTTTAATGATCAATGTTCCGCATTTATCAGCAGCGATATTAAAAATGCATTACAGGAAGGTTTATCTAAGGACGAAGTTGTTGCCGGATTGGTTTATTCAATTTGCTTGAATTACATCAATCGGGTTAAAGGAAACAGGCCAACCGGAAATAAAATTTTCATGCAAGGCGGAGTTTGCTACAACAAAGCGGTTCCTGTTGCAATGGCAGCTTTGACAGGTAAAGAAATTATTGTTCCTCCCGATCCGGGTTTGATGGGTGCGTTCGGTGTTGCTCTTGAAATTAAAAAAAGAATTGAACTTAATTTGATGGAAGAGCAGACATTTAATCTTGAAGAGTTGATAAATAGAAAAGTAGATTACGGAAAATCGTTTACCTGTGCCGGCGGTGCAGAAAAATGCGATCGTAAATGCAGCGTATCACTAATTCACATCAACGGAAAGAAATATCCATTTGGCGGCGCTTGCAATAAGTATTACAATCTCCAGGAAGAATATCATAATGACATAAAGAATAACAACCTTATAAACCTTCGACAAGATCTTGTATTTGGTAAGTATCTTTACCCGGCAGATCTTCCTCGGCATGCAAAAACTATTGGAATTCCAAAGTCATTCCTCACTAATACACTTTTCCCGCTTTACTATAATTTTTTTACGCAGCTTGAGTACAAAGTAGTATTAGGCGATAATGTGAAGCAGCTTGGCATTGAAAAGAAAGAATCCGCTTTTTGTTTTCCTGTTGAATTGGCGCATGGATTTTTCCAGGATCTAATCGATAGAAAAGTAGATTACATTTTTCTCCCACATGTTCTGGAAGTTTATAATCGCGATAGTAAATTTTTTGACAGAACTTGCGTGCTTCTTCAATCTGAAACTTATTATTTAAAAGCAACATTCAAGGAAGATTTGGGTGAAATAAAAATACTTTCACCAATTATTAGTTTTGCAGATGGGTATGAAAATGCAAAAGTGAAATTTCTCGAACTTGCAAAAGAGCTTGGGAAAGACAAATCGTTAGCCTCAGCAGCTTATGATTATGCAACTGAGACTCAAAAAGATATGCTGAATGAATTTAAGCTGATAGGACGGACGGTTATTGAAGAGCTTGAAAACAATCCGGATAAATTTGCAATAGTACTTTTCGGCAGATCATATAATTCGTTTGCTAAAGAAGCGAATCTTGGAATACCGCAAAAATTTGCATCGAGAAATATGATGATTATCCCGCATGATTTTCTGCCAAGCGAAGCACTCGAGAGTTACCGCCACATGTATTGGGGTTTGGGAAAGCAAATCCTTCAATCAGCAAGATATGTCAAAGATCATCCACAATTATTCGGAACTTACATTACAAATTTTAGCTGCGGTCCTGATTCAATGATCATTACCTATTTCCGAAATATTATGGGAAACAAACCTTCCCTTACGCTTGAGCTCGACAGCCATTCTGCAGATGCCGGAATCAACACAAGAATTGAAGCAGCACTGGACATTATTAAAAGCTATAGAGAACTCGATAAAAAAGGAATGATCTCCGAAATCAAAAAATATTTTAGACCACTTAAAGTTAAAAACGCCTGGACTATCACTGATTCAGATGGAGAAGAAATTCCATTAACTGATAGCCGAGTAAAAGTTTTAATCCCAAATATGGGCAATTATGCAGCGGAAGTATTTTCAGCAGTATTCAGATCTATGGGTATTAACTCTGAACCATTACCTGTATCAACATTTAAAACACTTACAAGCGGAAGAGGAATAACATCATGTAAAGAATGTCTTCCACTAATTCTTAATGCCGGTGCAATGCTCGATTATTATCACGAAAGAAAACCCGAAAACGAAAAAACACTTTTCTTCATGGCGGAAGGTACGGGTCCATGTCGATTTGGTCAGTATCATGTGTATCTCGAAGAGATAATCCGTAAAAAAGAGTTGAAGGATTACGGAGTTTATACATTATCCGATGAGGATTCTTATGGCGGCTTGGGTGATGAATTTTTCAAGCGTGGGTGGATTGGAACTACAACCGTTGATGTAATTCAAAATATGTTTCATGCAATAAATGTTATTGCAGAAAACAAAAAGAAAGCACTAAGTGTTCTTACAGAGGAGTGGAAAAAGATTTTAGAAATAATTGAAAAAGAAGACATAAGTAAAATTTATAAACAGCTTGAAGTATTGGCGGAAAAACTTTCAAACCAAAAAAAGAAAATTTCCTATGACGATGCAATGAAAGTTGCGCTCATTGGTGAAATTTATGTCCGCCATGATGAATTCTCACGCATGGATTTGATTGAACGGCTTGCTGAGAAAAATATTGTCGTAAAGGTTGCACCGATCGGTGAGTACATTTATTATTCAAACTACCTCGCACTTCGAAACGATGGTCATCGTAAACCAGGTCTGAAAGAACTTGCAAAGCTTAAAATCAAAAATAAATTTCAGGAGAACATTGAAAGGAAGATAAAGAATATATTAGCCCGATCAGGATTTTGTGACAATGAACTTGTACAGGTTAATAAAGTCGCAAAAAAAGCAGCACATCTAATCAGCCCGGAATTAGCCGGGGAAGCAATTCTTACTGTTGGTTCAGGATTGCGTGAAATTCTTGATCATGTTTCGGGAGTGATATCAATTGGTCCTTTCGGATGCATGCCGTCGCGCGTTGCAGAATCAATTCTTAATTCTGAACTGAATATTGAGGGAAAAGCTGCGGCAGAAAAAATAGAAAGAAAGAACTATAGTTCTGAGATAGAGAATCTGCCCTTCTTAGCAATTGAAACGGATGGAAATTCCTTTCCGCAAATCATTCAATCAAAAATAGAAATATTTATTCTACAAACTCAACGATTATATAAAATAATAAGCGAAGGCAATTTACTAATCAAGCAAAGTTACGGACAGAAATTTTACGATTATATTCTTGATCAGTACAACAAACGATTTCAAGGAAACAGTACGGAAAAATATTTACCGGATATTGCCGGCTTATCATCTCAAGAAAGTGATTAAGTTCAAAAAGGAAATTTTATATTCCTAGTGCGCTTAACGCTTTATCATATTCATCGGGTCTTAAATAAACCAGGTATCCAAAAGTTCCCTTTCCGGTAGTAACACAATTGGCAGAATAAACATTTATATCTGCGGCGTAAAGTTTCTCGTGAATTTCTGCCAGCACACCAATCTTATCATCACCTTGAATTAATAATGCGGGGTTTGGACCTTCAAGCGGAATGCCTGCTTGTTTTGCTATACTTGTCAGCAATGATGGATCTTCAGGGAAAAGACTCATCTGAGCACCAGCAGCTCCTAATGGTATTGCATTAAAGGCAAGAAGATTTACACCCAAATCGGCTAATGCCGAAAGAAGCTTATATGCTTCACCGGGCTGATCTTTGACTGTTGTGTAAAAATAATCTACTCTGTTGATTTTGTAATACATGATTTGACCTCGCTTGTTTGTAGAGTGTTATTTTAACCGATGGAATAATAAAAATTAAAATGAAATGATGCAACGACTTAAATCACACTTGGCAATATTATTTTTAAATCAATTTGAAAAAAAAATTTAAAATGAAAAACCCTCCACGAATATGAAGGGTTAAGTCATTAAATGAGATCAAATTACCAGCTTCTTCTTCCGCCGCTGCCGCCGCGATTTCCACCACCGCTGCCGCCTTTTCTTCCGCCACCACCGCGATGTCCACCGCCACGACGTCTGTCATCATCTCTTGGACGAGCTTCGTTCACCACAATTTTTTTTCCTTTAACGTCTCTTGTATTCAATTCTGTGATTGCTTTTTGAGCTTCAGCTGCTCCGGGCATTTCAATGAATGCGAATCCTTTGGATTCTCCAGAAAAAAGATCTTTGATAATTTTTACGCTTCGCACATTACCGCACTCAGCGAATAAAGTCTGCAAATCCTGCTCGGTAACTTCCTTTGCTAAATTACCTACGAAAATGTTCATTATGTAGTTCCTTCTTTTTATTTATTGATATTTCAGAATACTTAAGGGATTTACCGATGAAGTAAACTGTAGGTTAAAAAATTAATTACAATGTGCAAATCGCGTTTTTGGAACGTAATAGTCTTTAATGGTTGAAAATATTGATGAATGAGTGAACCTTCCAATAAAAAATAGAATTAAAAAACTTGCGGGGCCGACGAGACTTCCAGAATTTTATTCGGGACGACCTCCTGCGTATTTCAATTTTTCAATGTAGTTGCGACTCTTCTTGTTTTTTATTTCCTTCTCTCTCATAAGAGCTTCGGATTTAGAGCTAAATGTTTCATAATATACTAAATCCCAGGGTATTCCTCTTTTAGTAAAGCTACCCCATCCAAGATTATGCCGCTCAAGTCGCCATTCAATGTTTTCTGTTACCCCTACATAATATTTATCAATAGTTGTAGAATATATGATGTAGGTAAACCACATTTATGACAAGAAGTAATTCAATATAAAATAACATGCGGGGCCGACGAGACTTCCCGAATTTTATTCGGGACGACCTCCTGCGTATTTAAAAATTTGTTTACTGCGGGGCCGACGAGACTCGAACTCGCGACCTCCTGCGTGACAGGCAGGCGTTCTAACCAGCTGAACTACGACCCCGTTAAAATGTCAATTTGAAAGGAGTTATATCCGCTATCAGCAGGAACCCCGATTCATACACAGCAAATTTAAAGTATGGAGAAATGAAAACCAAATGTTATAGAAAAAATAAAAATTCTCGCGCTTTTTTAGAGCAATGACGAAGGTATTGAAAATAATTCTACTCGATTTGGAATGAGGAGAAATTTTTGAGGTAAAAAGTTAATTTACTTCAACAACATATCTAAGAATTCTTTTTTAACGAACCGATGTGTATCCTTCTTGAACTCCATGTTTTGAGAAAACGATTTGCCACAAATGATTTCTTCTTGCACGAAATGCTCCTGATTGACTGAGAAGAAAATATTTCCACATCCTGTAAAATCTTTCATCATAATTTTCAGATTTAATTTTCTCCCAATTCCTGTTAAAATTTTCGAACCAGGCCTTTGTCGTTTTAGAATAATCAATTCCGAAGTTATGCCAATCTTCCATTACAAACAGACCTTCTGCCGCTTTAGCTATACGCTGTGCAGTGGGAAGTTCTCCACCGGGGAAAATATATTTGTTTGTCCATGGATCAGCATTTGCAGTTTTGGGATTTAAGGTTCCAATGGTGTGAAGTAAAAATAGTCCGTCATCCTTAAGACAGTTGTTTATAATCTTAAAAAAAGTTTTATAATTTTTTGAACCAACATGTTCAATCATTCCAACTGATACGACCCGATCATATTCCCCCTTGATATCCCGATAATCCTTGATTTGAATATCTATGGGGAGATCTTCACAAAGTTTACTCCCTAGTTCCACCTGATCTTGTGAAAGAGTAATCCCGGTGCATTTTGTCCCGTAATTTTGTGCGGCATATTTCATTAAACTTCCCCATCCGCAGCCAACATCAAGCAGCGTCATTCCCGATTTTAAATAAATCTTATCACAAATTAATTTTAGCTTAGCTTCTTGTGCCTGATCAAGCGTATTTGCGTTTTTCCAATAAGCACAGGAATATGTCATATGCTTATCAAGCATATTCTGAAAAAGTATGTTACCAAGATTATAGTGATATCCAACATCACGTGAAGATCTTTTTTTGCTTTGGAGATTTAATAGTTTTGACTTGAATACCATATAAAGAAGTTTTAGCGGAATAATTTTATGTTCGAGCTCTGCTTTAAGTATTTTGAAGAAGAGTTCATCAAGGTCATCACACTCCCACCATCCATCCATATAAGATTCACCTAGGCCAAGCGATCCTTGAGCTAACACTTTTCTGTAAAAGTTATCATTCTTTACTTTTATATCCCAAGCGTTGTTGCCATTGATTTTGATATCTGCTAGAGCCAGGATATCTTTCAAAAATATTTCATCTTTTCTCATAATTGAATTCCTCTAATAAAAGTTCATTAAAAACTTTATTGAGTTTTAATAAATGGAGCTATAAATCCTATTTCCTATTAGAATAGAATATATCTGCTTCCGGAGAGTATTGTTGGCGTGATGTAACAGTAATACTCACACGGAGTAGAACTATTTTTTATATTTCAAAACTTGCTATAAATTTTAATGAAAGTCAAAAATTCCTGGCGAAGTACAATGCAGAGATTCCATCTTTGGGGTACAAAGATGAATGATCGTTCGATTTTTATTCCATGAATATATGAGCAATAGCAATCTACTAATTGATGATCTTGCTGAATCGATCAGTGTTTTCGTAGTAGATATCACATCAAAACCCGATCAAATCTTAAATGATTGGTTTTTTACTCAGGCTAAAATATTTCTCCTTCCAAACCATTTAGTTTTGGTATACCGAGATGTTTTAAAATTGTAGGTGCTAAATCTATAATGTGCTTATTTTCTATTGCAGAACCGGCTGCATAATTTTTTCCTTTGGCAATTAAAAATCCTTCTGGCCGATGGTTGCCGCTTCTGCCATCCGGATTCAAACCAGGCATGGGCCATTCTAATTCGCCAAATTCAGTTGACACTATTTTCCTATAGCTTGCTGCCGGTTTGGATTTCCATTTTATTAATAAGTCAGGCAGATTATTGAATCCATTTCCTTTATTGAAAAGCTGATCTTTCCGATTTATACTATCAACAATCGTTTCATTAGTATCCACATCTTTAAAAGTTTTTAGTCCTTCACTAATTTTATTACAAAGCTGGTTATATTCATCGCCTTCACCAACTATTCCTTCTTTCTCTCTGCCTGCCAAATTAATTCTGATATATCCCTGAAGATCTGCGACTAAACTAAACACTTTTGTTGCAGACCAGTCTATTTTGCCCATGCGCCAATAAGCAGTCATTTTATCCTGAAGCCAATATGGCAGGAGCTTTCTTAAGTTTGATCTCAATTCCAATGGAATTAGGTTTCTTAATTTTTTTATGTAACTATTATTTTCTTTACTAGCTGTCTCCTTTTTACCGGTCATAATGTTTGAGATCATCTGCGGTAGCATTTTGTCCGATAAATTTATATTTGCACCCATTCCATGCAGAGAAAAAACTAGAACCGTAGTATCATCGCTTACGCATTCCATAATTTTGCCAATAGCTTCATCGCATGACTGATAGATATCTTTTAAAGAATTTTTGAATTGGAGCTTTTGGTTTTCAGAAAATTCACCTTTTACATTTGTTATGTCCTGGTTTTCATCAGGAAGAGTCCAAAATTTGTGTCCGCCTCTATGAGTAGAAGTAAAGCAGCACAGAAATAAATCCCATTCCTCATTTTTAATTAATGATGTAATAAGCTCAGTTTCTTTTTGATTTGCATTGATTAACTCATCCTTTAATTTTAATAGCTCACTCATTTCTTGAAGCCCGCCTACTTCATCGCTTATAGGCGGTTTACCGAAATTCTTTATGACCCAACCAATTTTTTCTTTTGGAAATGAAGATGTTGGATAAATTCTATCGTGTGAAGCCCATCCTGAAATTTCTATTCCATTAAAAGGCGTAGGAGGAAAAGTTAAAGGAATATCTACCGCAATAACTTTACAGCTATCACCAAGCTCGCGCCAAAAAGGAATTGCGGAAATCCATTTAGGGTTAGGTCGATCATAATCCATTTTATCATTCCTCCACTGAAGGTAATGGTAAAATCCATGATTACCGGGAAGGGTTCCAGTATAGAATGTCGGCCATGTTGAACCAACTAACCAATCGGCTGACGATGATAATGTTCCGTATGCACCTTGGGAACGAAGTGCGGCTAAGTTTTTCAGATATCCTTCAGCCATCCATTTTTCAATTAAACTTGGTTCAGCGGCATCTAATCCTATTGCAATTACTTTTTTACTTGATTCCATTTAAATAAATCTCCTTTCCATTTATATTTATTGACTCACGAGCTGTTAGTACCGCTTGTATAGCGGATATCCCATCCTCGATACCTGGTTCAGCATGCTTGCTTGATCCGATGAAATTGAAAAAATTGTTTAGCTGCATTTCATAAGACATTTTAATTGGAGAAGTTTTTAACAGCAGCTTTCTTTTAACCCTGTCACTTAAATCAAGAAATTTTCTTTTAGTCCCTGGAATTGGGAGAATCCTGGTCGAACCTAGAAATACGCAATAGTTCACTTCTTCGGAATTTACATTTATAGATTTTATTGTTTTATCAGAATGTGCAAGATGGCAATCGATGAAAGTATTTCCTGCTATTCTAATTTTCATTTTAATGCTGTTCTCGTTTATGGCTGTAGCTGAAATTGAATTAATGTCTTTACTAAAAATGAATCTTACCAGATCAAATAAATGAGGACCTAAATCATTCAATGGATCACTAATAAATGAGATGGGGTTCCAATTACTATAATTGCCTGTAAAAATAATTTCTGCTGAACTTACTTTTGAGTTCCTTGAGAGCATTTCCTTAAGTTCAATTAGCGGCTGCCAATGTCTATGATTAAAACCCATCATAAGTGAAGCTGTTGACAATGATTCAATTTCAATCAAATCGTTGATCTCATCCATAGATAATGCCAAGGGTTTCTCAACTAACACATATTTATTATTTTCTAACAATAGAGAAGCTAGTGCAACATGTGTATCCGGAGGAGTACTAATAATTGCCGCATCAATTCGCTCTACAAAATTTGTTTCAACAGAATTATACAGGCGGCAATCATTAAATTTTGCAGAAAGTAATTCCCTTCTTTCTTTAATGGGGTCTACTACCCCCACAACTTCAACATTAGAAAATTTATCTAGGGCAGGTAAATAAATTAATTCAGAAGCTCTTCCGCAACCTACTAATCCAATTTTTATTTTAGAACTCAATTTTGTCTTTCTAATAATTTTTGATTTCCCTTCCAAAATCCGCGTACCCATGCGGATAAACCTAAAATTAAGATGGGAAAGTAAAAAATAATCCTAATCAAACTCACCGGATTCCATTGCAATGTGCGCAATGAAATATAAGCAAGTCTCCTAAGTCCAAATAGATATGAATATAGAAATGTAGATTGAAATTTATTTCGTCTTGAAGAAATTTTTAATTTTAAATATGATCTGTGAAATCCAAGATTTTCATTATGTTTTATAAATTGATAGAGATTTTTTCTGCCACTATGCTTGACTTCTAACCGGGAATTAAAAAATAATTTACTGCTACAATTTCTTATTGCCGATTCGCTAAACTTTACATCCTCACCGGTTACAATATCTTCCGGAAATCCTCCTGCTTTATTAAATAACTCTCTAGTTATTCCCAAATTGCATGCGGGGAAATGACTAATATTAGTCGATGATCGATGTTTCTGGAAATCAGGAAATTGTAACAAATTATCAACTGACGCAATCGGATGAAAAGGATATAAATTGGTTATGGGTCCTATAACAATTTCAAAACCATTTTTCAGTGTTGAATAAATTTCAGAAAGCCAATTAGACTGCGATACACAATCTGCATCTATAAAAGCTAAATAATTTGTTTTCGAATCTGACACACCAAGATTTCTTGCTTTCCCTGGAAACATCATTGAAGAAGAAGAAATTAAAACTGCATTTGGAATTGAGTTAACTAATTGTTTCACGTCATGACTATTTCCGCTTTCAACTATAATTATTTCAAATGGGCTATTAAAATTTTGTTTCTGTATTCCTTGTAAACAATTACGTAAGTCCTTTATGTCTTCATAAAAAGGAATTATAACAGAAATTAATGGAGAAAAAATTTGCGATTGATCTTTTGAATTAACTTTTAAATTCATCTTATTTGATTAAGCTTAAAATACCGCGAAACTGAGCTGATATAGTTTTAAATTCTCCTCTCAATAATTCTTTAGTAATTATTAGCAAAACTTTAACCGGTAAAACCATACTCAGGGTTAAAAGCTGAAAAATGTTTGCATGTTTTCTTATCAAATAGAAATAATTTTTTGATTTCGAAAATTCGTATTCAGTAATGGCTTTACCTCTTCCCCTTTTACCACCTTTGTGATAAACAGCTGCTTTATGGTTATAGAAAATCTTAAAACCTTTTGCTCTTGCTCTTAATGATAGGTCAACATCTTCCCAGCCATAAGGATTAAACTTTTCATCAAAGATTCCTACATCATTAATAAGATTACCGCTAACCAGGCACAAGCCTCCCGAAGATGTGATAAATTTAGATTTGTTAAATTGCCCTTCATCTTTTTTACCGTTTCCTATATCGGATATTTTACCTGTGAATAAGTTAACAGACATACCCCCCGCATATCCAATTACTCCTGGAACATTCGTCATAAAACATTTTGGTGTAACTATTCCGATCTTTCCATTTGCGTTAAAAGAGCTGACCATTTCCGAAAGCGCACTTTCATCAATAGTTATATCATCATCTAGAAAAAGTAGAAATTTATATTTCAGATTTTCATTTGCATATCGTATACCAATATTTCGTCCTCCGGCAACTCCTAAATTTGTTTTATTCTCTACTAAGTGAACATCAGGATACCTGCATTTTATAGCTTTCACCGAATCATCGGTAGAACCGTTATCAACAACAATTACCTCAAACTCACCGTAATCCATCTTGAATATGCTCTCAAGACATTCAAGAATATCATTTTTTTTATTATGATTTAAAACAATGATGGCAACTAAATCATTATTATTCATGACGGGTTCATTCCCCAAAAGTTCCATTAAATTAATTTTTAAAATAAAGTTGTTTAATTATCCTCAATTATTTCTCCCGATTCTTTTTCTTTTTTCTTATTTGTGAAAGCAAAATTTTTAAATTCAAATAAACCACCGACTAAAGAGGTCAGGATATTTCGAAAGAAGAACAAAAAAGAAAGTGCCATTGAATCGTTTGGCATCACTCCATATTGACCGAATAAAAAAAACAATGTTCCCTCTCTAACTCCCAATCCAGCAAATGAGAACGGGAACATGATTGCAATGGACATGGCTGAACGAATCCAGCCAATTACCCAGATACTCACTTCGATATTCAGAGATCTTGCGAAACAATAAAAAGAAATAATTCCAATTCCATGATACAGTAACATCAATCCAATAATTTCAAAGTGGTTCCTTAAACTTAAATTCCGGAATTGGTGCATTGCATCCAATATTTTATGAACCTTCTTCTTGAACATGGAAGAGTTTCTGAGTAAAGGTAATCTTAAGACAGTCTTTTCTACTAGATTTAATGCTGTTTTATTTAACAAAAAATAATAGAGTGCAATCATGAAAAAAAATATCAATACCCAAAAGGCAATCAGTGTTTTATTTTGTAAAGCATAAAGTGAAGGAAGTGAGAAAAATATTCCCAATAGAATTATTATTAGAATTTCCAGAAAACGATTGAAGACAACCACTGCTGCAGCGGAGGATTTTGAACCATGTTTTGAAAATTTATACCATTTTATAGCTCCTCCTGACAACGTTCCCGGAAGAAAGATTCCATAGAAGTTTGTAGCAAGATGTATTTTTAAGATTTCGAATACAGATATACTCATGCCCTGTATTTTTGTTAGATATTGAGTTTCAAAAGCAGAAAGGTAGCTGATAGGAGTTGCGAGGAGTATCCCAATCAAAATAAAAATTATATCTGCCGATTGAATTGCCAGCCAAATTTTTTGAATTGGAATAATGCTGAATAGATAGCCGAGGATAATTATTGAAAAAATAATCTTTAATGCTAGATTGCTATGCTTACCCATGCAGATCGATTCGAGAACTCCTTTCGGAAATTTTTTCTAGCTCTTCGTGAGTAAAATTTGGTGCCGAAATTGCTTTTATATTTTCTTGCAAATAAATTCTATTATTAAAACCTATTAGTGTAACCGACACTTCATTAAGCTGAAGTAAAAATTTCAATGCGCTTTGAGCCATTGTTCTATTTTCTTTCACAAGAAATTTAAACATTTCTGCCTTATTCTTTCTCTCCTCGAATAACTCCCAATCATAAGCCCATCTTTCAGCTTTTGTATTTGAACTTTGATCTGTTAACAATCCTTTAGCAAGTGGGAGGCGTGCTATGATTCCTATTTTATATTTAAATGCTATTGGAAGCACTTTTGTAATTGCTTCCTGATCCAATATATTCAGTTCAATTTGAATAGCGGAAACTCCGCTGAGTTTCAAACTAATTTGAGCATGTTCAATTGAATCGCACGAAACTCCGTAGAATCTTATTTTACCTTGAGATTTCAGTAACTCAAACGATTCACAAAAATCTCCGGATTCTAAAATTTGGTTTGTTGGATGGTGAAGTAAAAGCAGATCAAGATAATCTGTTTGGAGGCGCTTAAGACTGCCTTCAACTGTTTTTATGATAAATTCTTTTGAAAAATCATTCTGTCGCTGTGTCCGATATAAATTTGGCAATTTTGATTGTGCTGGTCCCAACAATGTTTTTACGGGGTTTAAAAAAGGTTTTACGGATTTTGCGATTTTTCCAACCGTTGTAAATTTTATGCCTGCTTTGCTGGCAATAATTATTTTATCTCGGTTATTTTTTAATGCTTTACCAATAAGCCGCTCACTATCTCCATTAGAGTAATTTGGTGCCGTATCATAAAAATTAATCCCGGCTTCAAATGCCTCGCGTAAAGTCTCGATTGATTCCTTGTCATTTCTATGATGAAGACTTTTTCCAATGCCTGAACAACCCATTCCTATGGCAGATACTTTTAAATCAGTATTTCCAAAAATTCTATAAATCATAATAATTATTTGATACTAATTAGATTTTCAATCGAATGAATTTTATTTAATTCATCTTCAGTTAATTCAGGAGAATTTAATGTATCGAGATTTTCCTTGAGTTGGGTACGATTAACTGCTCGCGGAATAGTAGTAGAAATTCCTTGCAAGCTTAAAACATACCGAAGTGCGGCTTGCGTTAAAGTGCGGTTTGAATTTACTAGAAATTTATATTTCGCTGCTTTTTCTTTTTTCAATTCGAATTCATTCTTGTTCTTAGCATATGTTTCTGCCATAATATCACCTAATTCATCAGTCAAATGGCCATGAGCACGAGGATTACGGGCAATGATTCCTACACCTTTTTCAGTTGCAAGATTTAATATTTCCTTTGCCCACTTTTTGTCGAGAAGATTTATCATCACTTGAATAGAAGATATTTGCTGATATTTAAAACAAATTAATGCATGTTCATTTTCAGCAGTTGAAATACCATGATATCTAATTTTACCTTCCTGCTTAAGCTTTTCCAATGGTTCAATAAAATCCCCTCGTTCTAAAATTTCTTTAGATGGTTTATGCAGCTGAAAAAGATCAATGTAATCAGTTTTTAGTCTTCTTAAACTTTTTTCAACAGCCTGGATTAAGTAATTAAAAGAGAAGTCGAATCTTTTTTGTTTGGCACGCATTAAATGAAAGGATATTTTCATTGGCTGCAAAAACTTACTTATGGGTCTAAGTAGCAGGCGAAGCTTAAGTATAACAGATCCTGATGGTGTGTATAATGTTCCGGCTTTTGTTCCAATAATTATTTTATCTCGTTTACCTTTGAATGCTTTCCCGATTAACTTTTCACTTTCACCCTGACTGTAATGATCGGAAGTATCAAAAAAATTTACTCCCAAATCAAATGCTTCAAGCAGAGTTTTTAATGACTCTCTATCATTTTTATAATAAAGCCCACCGCCGATTGATTGGCAGCCAAAACCAATTTCGGAAACCATTAAGTCTGTATTGCCAAGTTTTCTATAATTCATCAAATATATCCGACGCTATTATAACCCTATCATATAGTTGTATTAAAAAGATTAAATACTATTAATATGGTTGTAAAATCTTTCATTGTTAGAATTTCTAAAATTAACTTTCAGTATCCAATAGATCGGTAAATACCTGCCCCTCTAAATCTGTTGGAATTTCTTGGTTTAATAAATAAAGCCAGGTTGGTGTCATATCAATTATTCTTGCTCCATCAACTTTTTTATTTTTTGTAATTTCAGGTCCTTTAGCTAAAAGCATTCCATTAATTCTATGGCTTCCCGAAGTTGGCCAATTCATATTTGCTCTCCATCTCTCTACAAAGACGGAATCTTTATCTTTATCACTTTCGGTTGGCATATAGGCACTATCAATCCACTCAATTAATAAATCGGGCGCAAATTCAATAAAAGGCCCAGAGTACAGTTCTTCCCTTTTATAAACTTTATTAACTGCTTTTTTCCCGGTTGAAGGATCAATCAATACTGATAATTTTTCAATAATATCGTCTCTTATTTTTTCGTACTGTTCCTGTCCTACAATTCCATTTGGATCTCTTCCTTTAAGATTGATAAAAATATCGCCTTCTTTTCCCCTCGAAAATGCATAAGTTTTATTCCAATTAATATCGGAGCCAGCAAGAAATGTTTGGATCCAGCTTTTCAACCAATGCAGATTTCTATTAGCAAAGAAGAACAAAGATTTGGGAATAGAACCCTGAACATTTTTTCTAAAGCTGGCAACTTTTGAACGTATAAAAGATTTTTCTGTTGATTTTTTAGCCGTTCCTTCGGAAGAAACTCGATTTGATTTTTTAAAAGAAAGAAAACCTGCTTTCTGCAGCCATGTGTTTATTTGTACTCCTGAAATCAACGGACCTGCCCCGCACTCAGAAATAATAAATACATTTGTGTCCTCACCCGCAGCTTTAACTAAACGATCAATTGCAGCATCCAAAGATTTGTATGCAGTTTTAATTACATCTTTATATTCATTATTCCCCTGCTTCATATCTTTCCAAAAATAATGCTGGGTAATGGCAGTAGCGCTGTAAAAAGTTAAAAAGAAATCCCAATTTTTTGTGGAGATTAAATAAGCTAAAACTTCAGTTTGTTTCTCAATATCTTCTTTCACTAAGGTCAGATAATCTTCCTTTTTTCTGCCACCCGGAAAAATATCTTTTAACCGATACCTGCCGAATTTTTCTACAATCTCCTTATAAATTTTACTCGGATAAGCAATTGAAGGATGAGCACCCGGTGCATCTTCGCCCGAAATCATAAAACCATTTATTTTTTGAGGTGGATATGTAAATGGAACATTAACGATTCCTGAGTTTAGACCGTTTTCGCTTAAAATCTTCCAGATAGGTTTTACTTTTACCTGCAAGCCATTTATTTCTTTAAATCTGCCTTCATTTCCTCTTTGCCAAAAATCAAATAATCCATGATACCCTGGATTTTTTCCTGTAACTATATCTCCCCACATTTGAGGTGTTATCATAGGGATAGATGATTTAAGATTTCCCACAGATCCTTCCTCAAAAAATTTTTGAAAAGTAGGTAATTCACCTTCATTCATCCATGGAACGATTAAATCAAAAGTTGCCTCGCCGAGTGCGATTACAAGAAGTCGTTTTTTAGTTATTGATGACATGTTAGTTATTGAAATTGTTTAATAAATTTTTATAAATTTTAATGTGCTGATCAATAGATCTGTGTAACTCATAATTTTCTTTTACGTAGTTTTGTCCCTGTTCACCTTTCATTCGCCAATTATCATTATCCAATAATTTTTTCAACCCCCCTATGAAGTTACCATCCTTAACATAATACCCGAAACGTTCGGTAACATCTTCAGGATTCAATGAGCTTAATATGGCACATTTATGGGCCAATGCCTCCAAAAAAGCGTTTGGTAATCCTTCTCTTGTTGCAGCATTAATTATTATCCAGCTTGTATCTAAAATTTTAGATATTTCATCAGTTTCAAACTGATTAATGAAACCTGTCATTGTCAGGTTATTTAAATTGGAATACCTCTTCCTTAAGTAATTATCAAAATTAATATTGCGCCCCTTACCAACTGCAATAAATTTCACTTCGGGAAAGGATTTTGCTAATTCAAAAAACAATTCCGGCCTTTTTCTTTTATCCCATCTCGCCAGATAGCATACTGTAGGGAACTCAGATTTTACAATTTCTTTTTGCGGCACTTCAACAGGAGTTGGCAGGAACCCAACTTCGTTTTTTAATGAATATTTTTTTGCGACTTTACCATTAAGAAATTTTGCAGCACAAAAAACTTTGTTTGCATTTTGCACAGACTGCTTTACCAGGAAATTATCTTCATATAAATAATTAGCTATTACCTGAAATTTATTATATGAGGGATGAATATATTCTCTGACCCAATCATTAAAGAATTTCGTATCCCGCGATGTTACTAAATGAATTTTATGCGGCATTGCCTTCATTGCAAGATAAGTTCCGAATGAAGGTTCCTCCGAATGATAAATATCAGCATTGATGTTATTAAACATTCTTTTTGCAAGGAATGGATTATATTTGGGAAAACTAAACACTTTTATACCATCGAGAATTTCAAATTCTTTTTGGTTCTTTCTTCTGGGAACGACAGCAAATACTTCAATTCCATTTTTAACCAACTCTCTTCCGATCATTCGAGTAGCTTTGCCAAAACCTCCATACTTATTCCAAGCAAAAATTTCCATGCATATAAAACAAACTTTCATACTTCACTTTACTTTTGTCTGATCATTGAAAATCAACCATAAAATTAAATTTGACTTTTTGAATCTGCATAACAAATTAGATTGATTTTGAATTTCATTAATTATGTAAATTATTTTGGCAGAATTGGGAGTAAAGATGAATATATTTCTTCGCAACAGTTTCCCAACTGAATAAATCTTCCGCTCTTTTCCTGGCAATTTTTCCTAATTTAGTGCAAAGATCAGGGTTATTAATTAATTTTAGCAACGCTTCCTTAATTGCTATCGAGTTTTTGGAATTTACTAGAACCGCCCCATCGCCTACCACTTCAGCACATCCGGTATCGTTCGTTGTAATTATTGCTAAACCTGCAATCATTGCCTCTAAAAGTACTACAGGAAAATTTTCTGCCTCGGATGTGAATACAAAAATTTTCGAGGTTTCATACAGCCCGCGTAATTCTTTTGATTCATTATCAAGGTTTCCCACAAAATTAATATTTAATTTTGATTCCGCTGCAAGCACTTTCAGCGTTTTTAAATATGGTCCTTCTCCTACAATATTAACTTTTAAATTATGATTGAACCCCAAAAGCGCTTGAATAAAATATTGCACTCCTTTTCTTTCGAACATTCTTGTAACAACAAGTATTTTATTTTCCCTTTTCATATTAGGGGAGAATTTATTAAGATCGATCCCATTAGGAATTATAGTGGTACGATTATTCTTAGATACTTTTTTCACTAATTGGTTAAGATTTTCACTAGGAATTATTATTAGTTCTGCATTTGATGTTATTAGACGCCATAACGGAATTAACAGCTTGTGGAGAATTTTAAACCTATCAGGGTTGTAACCAGGAACATCCGAACCATGTGCAGTAATTATATAAGGTATTTTATAAAATTTTTTTAAAAAATATGCTAAGACTCCGTCGGGAAAAATAAAATGAGTATGGTTAATACAATAATTATTCTGCTTACAAAGCTTTATTAAAACAGGTATTGACGAGAGTATATAGGTTATCATTTCAGGCCATGTGCAGATTGTTTTCCTTAATCGCGCACTCTTTACCCTGAATACGCTAAGAGTATTTTTATGCTCAAAACTTGGAAGATCTTTAAAGCCCATTGTAACTAAATCGACTTCTAGTTCGTGACTTATAAGTTCACGGGTAAGTCCGTCTACTACTTTTGAACCTCCACCTCCAAGAGGAGGATATTCATAGCATAACATTAAAATCTTGATTGTATGTCCTCCATCGGTGAGTTTAAAAATTATCAGAAATGATATACTTTATAGGGTAAGATAGTGAATAATGATTGATAAATAAAGGATGCAGATCACATTATTATAGTAAAATGAAGAATTTGATTTGACAATTCTGGAAGCTAAATAACATCACAAATTGCTTTTATAAAGAATGAAAAAAGGCGAAATAGAATCTCAACCTGATACGACAGTGATGATGTTAATCCTTAAGACATAGATTCGCAATTTTTAATTGATCATTGAATACTAATTCTCATTTCTGTATTCGCATGTATAATCGATCGATTTTTTTGAAGTGATATGAACAAATATAAATGCCAAACTAGTCTGAACTACTCATTCACTCTTCTTCCAATAAGGCAGTCTGCCCGGAGTGTAAGGCGCGTTAAATCTTTCAAGTGTAACTTCAACCTGCTTTATGTTGTCATCTATATTTTTTATCGAGCTTTTTAGTTCATCAAATTTTTCTGCTGCTGCATCATAAGATTTTATGAATGTTGTGGTTGGTGCTGCAGTCGTACTCCATAAAGCGCCGGTTATTAATTCAACTCTTTCCTTAACCGAGGTTGGTGCCGCTCCTTCATAACGAGTTCTAAGTTGATCGCCATTTATTTTTCTATCAAGCGATTTCAAATCTAACCCGATGTTTAAGATAGTTTGATATGTTTCAGCAGGAATATCCGCAGATTCGATGACTGCTTTTTTCAAGTAAGAAAGTTTATTAACCAATTCTTTACGATAAGCATCTAAACCAGTAATTGCTCTTGTAAGTTCAGATACTTTTTGGTTGAAAGCATTTAATGCTATTTTATCTTCTGCAGGGAGTGAGACAATATTCAATGGCTTGCAAACAAACTCCATCGGTTTAACAAGCTCTGTAAATTTTCCATCCTCAAATTTGGATAGTGAAACAAAGTATTTCCCCGGAACAGCCATGTATCCTTTACCCGGTTCATTCCATGGAACTGAATCATCAACCGGTTCCAATGAAATCGGTGTTGGAATACTGTATCTGAAATCCCAGACAATTCTGTTCACTCCTTTTTTAGCATCTGTTTTTATTTTACGTACTGCATTTCCCTGCTCATCGGTAATTGTAAAAAGTAAATATGCAGAGGGTTGATCTGCCTCTTGTCTCAAAGTTTTGTACGGAGGATACTTTACATCTTCACCTTTTTTCTGTTTCTCTTTTTCTTCATCTCTTCTTTTTTGCTTCAACGATTTATACTCGTCTCTTACATAATAAGTGAACACCGCTCCGACCTCAGGATTTGGCGCAGAATAAAAGCTCGCACCTTGAAATGATATTCCTCTGAAGCCAAATGGATTAGAAGGAATGAACATCAGCCCATCTTTAATAGGAAAGATTTCCGCATCCTTCTTTAGAGTTTCTTTTGATAAATAATGCAGCGGAGAATAGTCATCAAGAATATAAACTCCTCTTCCAAAAGTTGAGACAACAAGATCATTTTCTCTTCGTTGAATATCCAAATCCATAACACATGCTGGAGGAATTCCATTCTTGAGTGGAATCCATTCATCGCCGCCATCATTCGTGAAGTAAACTCCAAATTGGGTTCCTAAGAAAAGTAAATTTTTATCAGTATGATCTTCTGCAATTGTATAAGTACTTCCCTTCGATGGAAGATTTGCATTGATCAAAAACCACGATTTACCCCCGTTATTAGTTTTGTAGATGTAGGGCTTGTAATCTCCACCGACCATATTCTGGCAAGCAGCATAAGCAACTTGCTTATCAAAATTTGAAGCGACGACGTGATGAACTCGTGCATATTCGGGTAAACCGGGAACTGAGGATTTATTCCAATTCAATCCGCCATCAGTTGTAAAGTGAATTAAGCCATCACCAGAACCAACGAAAAGAATATTTTCATCTAAAGGCGATTCGGCAATAGTTACAATCTGTGCCATCGAACCTTTACGAGCAAACTGATCGATGCTCCAGCTTTGTCCCATCAATCTTTGCATTTCTTGGGGAACACCACGCGTAAGATCGGGACTTATTTCTCTCCACGTACTTCCTTGATCATCAGTTCGTAAATGTTTGTTACCGCCAAAGTACAGTCGTTTGTTATCATGCTTTGAAATTAAAAGCGCGGCATCCCAATCAAAGCGGTAAGCTGTATCTACAAAATCCTGCGGTTTGATGAAGAGATTCTCTCCGCTTCTTTTATCAAAGCGAATTAACCCGCCATTTTGCGATTGCGAATAAATAATATTTATATCTTTCCAATCCACTTGAGTTTCAAATCCATCGCCAGAATTTGTGAACAGCCAATCCTGATTTAATATTCCGGCAGAACTTATTGTGCGCGATGGACCGCCTAAGCTGTTGTTGTCCTGTGTGCCGATGTAAACATTGTAAAATGGTTCTGAGTTATCGGTTGTAACTTTATAAATTTCGGCAATCGGAATATTTGCTTTGAAATCCCAGTTTTTCCCTTGATCGTAAGTTTCATAAACGCCGCCGTCGCATCCGGCAATCATATGCTCATTGTTGGTGGGATCAATCCACAAAGTATGATTATCAACATGCTTGAATTTATCGCCTAAATTTTTCCAGGTCTTTCCGCCATCAATTGTTACTTGAATGAAAACATCATCGCTGTAAACTTTGTTAACATCTTTTGTATCGCAGTATAATTTCTGAAAATAAAATGGATAGGAAGAAATGTAGCTGCTCTGTTTCGTCCAGCTTGCACCGCGATCGACACTTTTATAAATACCTTTGTCGTCATCGGTGGCTTCAATTATTGCATAAAGCACATCGGGATTAACAGGTGAAATTGCCAGACCAATTCTTCCAACATTTTCTGAAGGCAATCCTTTGGTTAATTTTTCCCAGGTAATGCCATTATCTAAAGTTCTGTAGATTCCGCTTTCTGGTCCGCCGTAAACACCTGTGTACAAATTGCGCATTCGTTGGTGAGCAGTTGCATAAAGTATATTCGAGTACCGAGGATCCATGTGAACTTCATAACATCCTGTGTATTCACTGATCTTCAAAACATTCTGCCAGGTTTTCCCGCCATCGGTAGTTTTAAAGATGCCTCGATCTCCTCCGACATTTCTTAAAGAACCATAAGCAGCAGCGTAGACAATCATCGAGTTTTGTGGATCAATCGCAATTCCTCCAATATGTTCGGAGTTTCCAATGCCCATATTTTTCCAGCTTTTGCCGCCATCTTCACTTTTGTAAATACCATCACCGTAAATAACATTGTTTTGATTTTTATTTTCACCTGTACCAACCCAAACAACATTCGGATTTGTTGGATCAATTTCTACTGAGCCAATTGCATAAGATTTGTTATTATCAAATACCGGAGAGAATGTTATTCCGCTGTTAGTGGTTTTCCATAACGAACCATGACCGGATGCTACATAATATTCACTTTGATTAAATCGGTCTACAGCTATATCAATAACTCTACCTCCGGTGACGGCAGGGCCAATGCTTCTGAATGAAAGTCCAGTTAATGAAATGTTTTTAAGAGAATCCTGTTCTGTGCTCTTTTGTGCGAAGCTTATTACAGAAAAAAGAAAAACAAAAATGAAAATGAATAAGGTATTTAATTTTTTCATAATGATGACTCGAAATTATTTAATAGAAAAATTGGTCTAGGATTTTTAGATCATTAAAAATCCTGGATAAAAACTATCAAAAATTAAATGATAGTTAAGACTTATCCCAACGATATGGCGGAAGATTTTGATGAACGGCAAAATGAATCTTTAAGGAAGAGCGAAGTAGAGTTTTTATAGAGTATTTCTCAGGTATGGTTTAAAAAAAGTCCGGCAGGTGCCGGACTTAAAGAGGAGGCGATTGTAGTTAAAAATATTACCAGCCACCCAAAACTGAGAAATTAAATCCACTGACTTTATCTAGTGAAGCCTTCCATTAATAAATGGAGGGCTTCACATTTTGAATTTTATTTAGTTTTATCTTTTCCCAAATTAAAATTACATAATCGTTTATACTAACTACGGGAGATTTGATTTCGCTGCACAACTCTGGATTGCACCTTTCTCAGCACCTGTAATGACACCTGCCTTTTTTAAAGTATTTGTAAGTTCTGCCACACAACTAACAAATTGACCGTGATTTTTAGCATTGGTTGCACATGCATTAATCATTTCTGATATAAATTGTCCTTGATATATCTTATCCAAAACACCTGTCTCGCACCCATCTATCACAAGTTTCTTCTCACAACCAATAATATTAATATTGCTAAAATTTACACTGTGTGTTGCACCATAACCATATAAACCATAAAATACTTGCATCTTCGTCATATCTCCCGAGAATGTCATTCCTGCCGGGTACAGATCTGGAGCGCCAGAATGCCAATTAGGTACATAAAAACCTTGTTGCTCCCCATTGATGGTCATGTAAGCCTCCCCTGTCGTACTACTTGTTGCATGCAATGTTAGAACAATATCGTATGTTCCGCCTGTGTTATATGTAGCTCCATCAATCGCTCCCCACATCTGTGCCTGCCATTGGTCCACTCCATCCCTGTCAAACCATACGGCATAATTTGCCCACGGATTTGATGGCACTGAAGGCAGATTATAATTGCCCTCTCCCTGTCCTCCTCCTTTCTGCAAAATTAATTTGTCATCAAGGTCCAGTGAAGGTGAACCGGGTGGATCAGGATCAAATGTGTTGGCAGACCATTCGTAATCCGTTGCAAGCCATACTTCTGCCCCTTCCGCCATCCATGTTGGATTAAAATTACCGCTCATCGTGGAAGTAAGTGGGTAAAAATGATAACAAGAAACGTCATAACATATGAGGAGATAAGGGGATAGAGGAATTTTAAG
>MHAR01000058.1 GCA_001803045.1 Ignavibacteria bacterium RIFOXYB12_FULL_35_14
TAAACGGTTGAATAATTCTTTCGTTTCCATATCTTTAAATTATTATTTTCACACTATTAACGGTAGAACCAAATTAATAAAAAAAAGCCGCCCAATTGAGCGGCTCTTAGAAAATTAAAATTTAATTTTTAATACCCAAAAACATTTTTAACACCATTGATGTGTTTCGATTTATCAATTATTTGACCTTGTGCATTAACGATTCCAAAGTGGCAATTAGTACAAGTACTAAGTCCGCCAAAATCTACATGCCCAGTTGGAGGAAGTCCGTGACAGCTTCCGCATTGTGCTTCACTACCGTCCACTTTGTTCCAAATTACGCTGCGTTTGTTTCCTTCCATCTTTGGTGCTGAATAAGCAAATTGACCATTAACTGATCCATACATGCCTGCAGACTCTTTAAGGAACTCAAAATTACCATGGCAATAAGTATTTGCGCACGTAACGTTTGAAGAATTATAATTTGCATTACCAGCAATATTGAATATCGCTAATCCGTTAAAGTCAACTTCGGCAGGTAAATTTCCATCTAAGTGTCCAACAGAATTTAGTGATTGAGGAACGGTATGACAGGTTTCGCATTCAACTGTTTTACCAAATACATTAGTGTAGAGATGTTTCTCATGAGCACCTACTCCTTTAGCAGTAGTTACAGTATTACTGTTCAAATCTTGCGGAGGAGCAATTCTAGTTGGATCATTAAAATTACCGTGACAAGTATTGCACGCTTCAGGTCCGCCGGGTTGGCTATGACAAGTAAGACAAGTTGGGCTTTGAGTTCCACCTGAATAGGTTGGTCCATGACATTGGCTGCAATTAGGAAGATTCCAATTATTATTTGCTAAATACTTACCGTGAAAATTAGCTGAACTTGGATCATTTATTCCACTCTTATGTACACTGATTGCTGTGTGGCAAGTTGCACATGATGGACTGATTGAACCACCCGTGAAATTAGCGCCGTGACATTGTTGACAATTTTCAAATTCACCGGTTAATGGGTTTTTACCATGAAAATTAGGAGATGCTGGATCGCTTATTCCGCTTTTATGTACGATAATAGATGAATGACAAGTAATGCAGGTTGGACTTAAATTTCCACCAGCGAAATTTTGGCCATGACATTGCTGGCAATCAGTAAAACCATTAGGCAGTGGGTACTTTCCATGAAAGTTTGGTGAACTTGGATCAATTATTCCAATTTTATGAATGCTTATTGCTGAATGGCAGGTTGCACATGAAGGACTGCTAATTCCTCCAGTAAAATTCTCTCCATGGCAGGATTGGCAATTTACAAATTCTCCGCTTAAAGGATTTTTACCATGAAAATTCGGAGAAGCTGGCTCAATTATTCCGGTTTTATGGACACTAATAGCTGAGTGGCATGTTGCACAAGAAGGACTGCTAAGCCCTCCCGCTAAATTCTCACCATGACATTGCTGACAATCTGTGAAACTATTCGTTTGAAGATATCTTCCATGGAAATTAGAAGAGCTTTGATTGAATACTCCGGAAGAATCTTGATGAATATTTAACGCAGGATGACAATTTGCATCAGCGCAATTTACGGGAGTTAATCCGCCCTGGAAATTTCTTGCATGACAATTTTGACAATCGCTAAATTTCCACTTATCAAAATAATTTCCGTGAAAATTTGGAGAATTTAGGTTCATTACACCTTCTCCATGAATTCCTGGATTAGATACTGTAGTAATATTATCTTCTAATTCGCTGCATCCAATGAATATCAACGAAGAGATAAATACTAAATAAATTAAAGTGATTATTCTATTCATATTGATCCCATTATTTTTCACTTTTATTTTGAACCATGACAATAACCGCAAAAGCCGATTCCTGCAATTGATTGTGGTGAAGCGCTTGTATGACAATTAAAACAGATTGAGCCAAGATCATCGTGCCAGTCTCCCATTTCACCTTTCATAAACCCTGCCGGATGTGTTTTTGGATTAGTACCCTTAATTCCATCACTGTCGAGATGACAAGTTATACAAGTTGGGTCTGCTCCCTGAAAATCATGACAGGAGATGCAGCTTTCTATGTCTCTTCTTGCTAATGAAGCATGTTCGCCGCCGCCTGTTCCCACACCGATAGTAGAAAAACCAGATTTTAGATGAGAAGTTGGAAGTATTCCGCCAAGCGCGAAATCTTTTTCGTTTGATTGGTGGCAGCTGCCACAAAAAGTTTCAATTTGATGACAGCTTTGGCATTCGCTTGTTTTACCTTTTGCGTCCATTCCATGAATGAATCGGTAATTTAATTCGTGAACTCGAGTTATCTGCTGCTGTTTTGCGCCATCAATATAATTACCCGGTGCATAAGGTTGATAGAAATCATCAGCAAGATTTTGTTCTGATATTCCTGTGGATGCAACGTGACAAGCCTGACATGAATTGTTATTGATATTATGGCACATCTGACAATTCGCGTCGATTCCAATGGCTGCAAATTTATGTGAGCTTATATAATTTGCGCTTTTATGATTCTGAGGAATTAAGTTCGTTGTAGATATATGACACGATTCACAGGCATTTGAAGCAAATGATTTGTTGTTATGGCAAGTGTAGCAATCTTCCATCATCGGGTGTGGATTTGAAAGTTCGGAACTGTAAGCAACTGCTTCAAAACCCTTATGGCATGATTGACATTCCATATTCTTTTCGGCAATATGGAACTTATGATTGAAAATCAATTGTGATTTGGATTGAACAAGCGGTTCAAATTTACCTTCAAAGTGACACGTTGAACATTGCGTATCATCTTCTACTTCATGACATTCTTTACAATTATCATGATTAGGATAGAGACGATCTGTAAGCGAAATGCTGTTTACAACTGCTGAGTGACAGGTTTTGCAGTCGGTCAATTCAGCATGCAGCTTGTGAGAAAACTTTATTACTTCTTCATTACCTGAATGAAAGTCATCATTCTTTTTATTTGTGAATGCTGCAAATATCAAGAAGGCTGATAATGGAAGTAAAAACGATAGATAGTAGTATTTTAACTTCATATTACGGCTTATAAATTTGTGTTGAACCAATAGTTCAGTTTGAATAAAAATCTATAATCGTTTTTATAGATTTTATTATTCATGAATTGTCCTTGAATATCAAAAGACAAAGTTCGGAATGGTCTAACATTACAGCCAGCGAGTAATGTCATCAAGTCATTTTTTTCACTGTCTTTTGATAATTTGTATGATGTAAAAGATAATCCGATAGAAGGAGTAACTAGACCATTGAAAAAAGTGTGAGCAGTGTAAGCAGAAATTGCATCCTGTTCGCCGGCATAACCCATTCCTTTTCTATAAGATACAGTGCCATAATTACTGCTTAATCCAATTGTTGCCCGCTGTGAATTCTCCTCATTATATATTACGTAACCATACTTTCCTGTAATTGTAAGATTATTGTAGAAGGTGTAATCTCCGCCGGCCTCTATTTCCTGAGTGTTGCCGTAATCAAAAACCGAAAAGATGGAATTGTATCTCACTTTGGGTTCGCGGTAATTATAATAAACATTTAATCTTAAATTTTTTATTTGATCATAGTTTCCGTAAAACTCTACTTTTGAAGTTTTCTTGAAATTCACATCGTAATCATATCGAGTATCAATTGAGAAAAAGTTTTTCATTTCGTAAGATACTTCGGCAGAAGCAAATTGGTACTGGTTAGATTTATTCCGAATTAAAACCGTGATAGGATTTAGATCTTCATCCAATCTTACAGCATTGTACTCCTGGGGCTTAAAATTCTTATTTACATAGCCGAGTGATATTCTAAAATCTTTAAGAGCTGTTGTGGTTACCTTTCCACCCAGAATAAAGTCATGACCCCAATCATCGGTCACTTCAAATTTTTGATATGCCGGAACATTTCCTCCATAATAAGCATTGAATTTGAAATCATTTTTAGCAAGACTTGCATTAACGCCATCAAACAAACCTCCAACAACATTGTTTATCATTGGCTGGCGACCTAAACGGAATGTAAGTACATCGAATACATCTCTTGCCTCAAGAAAGAAATTATAAACTCTTAATCGAGGATCGATTTTCAATTCCTTAGAAATGTCGGTTTCAAAATTGAAGTAAGTCCTTAAAGAATAATTATCCCGATTGATATTTAGGCTTACAAGTTCATAAGCTCGCAAATAAGTATTGGAAACACCGGGGATACTGAATCGCTCAAAACTATAAACGGACGAAGTGAGTCGTCCGTTTATATTCTGAGGTAAAATGAAACTTTGTGCAATCAGCACTAAACTGAGTACGAGAAGTATTTTTTTCATTTTAATCCTAAATTTTTAGGAAACTGCAATTATCAATTTGTTTTTGGTGTTGGGTGCTTTATTTTTTCCCACATTTCATCAAATTTAAAGTCAACATGAGTTGGACTTTCAGCATTATGACAAGATGTACAGAATACATCATTTTTTTCATGCACAACCAAACCATTTGCAATTGCATCTTGTCTGTTCTTCATCACTTTTAATGATTTATAATTTGATCCTGCACCATGGCAGGTTTCACATTGAACGCCATCTTCTATTTTGAATTTTTCTCCAAGTAATGCCTTATCAACATCAAATCCGGAAGCATGACATTTCAAGCAAGCTTCAGTTTGTGCCGCAGGAGTTTTATGACCAAGTTCGGCTGCGATAGTATCAGCTTTTTCAGTTTGAAGTGTTTTGAAGGCTTGTGAGTGTTTGCTGTTCTTCCAAATATCTAATTGCTTACCTTGCTTGTCTGTCTTATGGCACATTCCGCAAGCATCAACGCCTACGAAACTATTTGCTTTCTTATCCTGTCCATAAGAATATCCTACAAGAATAGTTACAATAAGAAATGAAACGATAGATAGTTTACCTAACATTTTACCTCCATGTTTTTTATTACCATTAATAATATACAAAAAAAAGAGAGTTCATCACGCAAAATAACGTATATGAACTCTCCTCTGATTATTTAATAAAATTCTTTGATCTTTCTAAAAGTCATTTTGTTTATAGATGTTCAGTTTGCTTCCATTTCGCAAACTGTCAACTCGTGTAATAATTAACAAAAATCAAACCAAAGTTATTTCTTTATTTGGCGAGAATTTCTTCAATTGTGTTTTCATCACTAAGAAAAACGAGCAATGCTTCTCAGATTAGAGAAAAATTGATATTTTAACAGAGAGATAATGAAAATGTACTTCAAACTACCTCTGATTATACTCACTTTCCGGTTTCAATTTAGAACCTTAATTAAGAGGAAGGCAATACTTTAATGATTTCAATTTTTAGATGTTCAAATTTAACTATACTTTTGTACAGCATCGTTTTCATATTCAGTTTCATATCTTGTGAAAGGATGCCGGAACCTAAAGCAGAAATAATCATAAAAGATGGGTTAATCTTCAAGCAAGGCGAAGTAAAAACATATACAGGTGTAGTCGAAGATACAATTGAAGGTAAGATAATTAAATACGAAGTTATAAATGGAAAGAAAAGCGGCGAATTTAAAACTTATTTTAAAAATGGTAAGCTTGAAATGCTTGGCCGAATAAAAGACAATTTGAACCAGGGAAAATGGACTTATTATTATCAGACGGGTCAAGTTGAGTCCGAAGGTACATTTAATGATGATTTGCCTGATGGTTCATGGAAATGGTATTACGAGAATGGAAATCTTAGAGAAGAAGGAAATTATGAAAAAGGTAACCGCGAGGGCCGCTGGATCTTTTATGACGTGGATGGCAAAATTATAGGAGAAAAAATACTAGAGAAAAATCAAATCATTGAGAAGGAATAATTCAAACCATCCACAATATTTATTGCAATTTACGGCTGTCCCATCACACAGTTCATTGATATTAAAACCGTCTTTAGCTAATTTTAATTATCAAAAAAACAATTATTTATCAAACTGGAGATATTATAATGGCGATTAAAGTAGGTATAAATGGTTTTGGCAGAATAGGCAGACTTGTAATCCGGGCAATTGCGGAAAAAAAATTAATTGGAAAAGAAGTTGACGTTGTTGCAATCGTAGATATTACTAATGATGCAAAGTATTTTGCATACCAGCTAAAATATGATTCAATACATGGCAGATTTGATGGAACTCTTTCAACAGAAAAGAGTGACCCAAGCTTAGATCATGATGATGTTCTTGCAATAAATGGTGATAAAACCAAATGTTTGCTCGCTTCAAAAGAACCTTCACAGCTTCCATGGAAAAACTTAGGAGTTGATTATGTAATTGAATCAACCGGTTTATTTACAGAAGCAGAAAAAGCAAAAGGGCATTTAACAGCCGGTGCAAAAAAAGTTATTATAACTGCTCCGGGTAAAGGTGAATTAAAAACTTTTGTAATTGGAGTAAATGATGAGAAATATAACCCCGCTACTGATCATGTAATTTCAAACGCATCATGCACAACCAACTGTCTCGCCCCGGTAGTTCATGTTTTATTGAAAGAGGGAATAGGTGTTGAAACCGGGATAATGACAACAATTCATTCATATACTGCAACGCAAAAAACAGTTGATGGTCCTTCCAAGAAAGATTGGAGAGGCGGTAGAGCTGCCGCAATAAATATTATCCCTTCATCAACTGGTGCAGCTAAAGCCGTTGGAGAAGTGCTTCCTCAAGTGAAAGGAAAACTCACGGGGATGTCTTTTAGAGTTCCTACTGCTAACGTTTCCGTTGTTGATCTTACTTTCAGATCGGAAAAAGATACTTCAATCCAAGAAATTGATGCGCTAATGAAAAAAGCTTCTGAAACTTACTTAAAAGGTATTTTAGGTTATACGAATGAGGAAGTTGTTTCAACTGATTTCATAAAGGATGAACGTTCATCGATTTATGATTCCAAAGCAACACTTGAAAATAACTTCAAGGGCGAAAAACGATTCTTTAAATTGATTTCATGGTATGATAACGAATGGGGTTATTCAGTTAGGGTTGTTGATTTGCTGCTAAAGATTGCTAAGAAGTAGTTTCATATTTCTGTTGAGGGTGACCAAAAAGTAATATTTATCAATAAATGGAACCACATAGTGGCAGGCACTGATGACAATGATTTTAAATGATTTTCGCTGATTTTTTAATTGAATAATTACTTTTTGGTCACCCTCACTTTATTAAATAATTCTCCCAAAAACGGATTCACACCAACAAGATTTAAAATTTCTTTCATGAGGTAATGAATGAAAAAGCTTTCAATTGATAAAGTAGATCTCAAAAATAAACGAGTGCTCGTTAGAGTGGATTTTAACGTTCCGCTCGATGAAAATTTGCAAATCACAGATGATATCAGAATTACTTCCTCTTTACCGACGATTAATAAAATAATTAAAGAAGACGGTAAAGCAATTTTGATGAGCCATCTCGGAAGACCGAAAGGAAAAGTTAATCTTAAGTACAGTTTAAAGCCGGCAGCAGAAAGACTCAGCAAACTTTTGGGTAAAGAAGTAATACTCTCTCCAGACTGCATTGGTGAAGTAGTAAAATCTCTTGTTAATAAAATGAACAGTGGCGATGTTTTAATGCTTGAGAATCTAAGATTCCATGAAGAGGAAGAAAAGAATGACGAAGCATTCGCAAAAAAATTATCTGAACTCGGTGATGTATATGTTAATGATGCATTCGGAAGCGCGCATCGTGCACATGCTTCAACTGAAGGCATAACAAAATTTGTTAAAACTTGCGTTTCAGGTTATCTTATGCAAAAAGAATTGGATTATCTTGGAACAGCAATTGCCAATCCACAAAGACCATTCGCTGCTGTTCTTGGCGGTGCAAAAATTTCAGGTAAGATTGATGTTATTTCAAATTTGCTGGGTAAAGTTGATAAGCTTTTAATTGGCGGTGGAATGGCTTTCACATTTTTGAAAGCGCAAGGTAAAGAAATTGGGAAATCTCTTTTGGAGGTAGAAAAAATTGTTCTTGCAAAAGAAGTTTTAGAGAAAGCTAAAAATTCTAATGTAAAATTCCTGCTTCCTGTTGATTTTATTGTTGCAGATGAATTTAAGAATGAATCGCCTTCCATGGTGGTAAAAGCAGACGCTATTCCATCTGATAAAATGGGATTGGATATAGGACCCGAAACAATTAAATTATTTAAGCAAGAGCTTGAAAATTCTAAAACGATAGTTTGGAATGGACCAATGGGCGTTTTTGAAATGGATAATTTTGCCAAAGGAACATTTGCAATTGCGCAGGTTTTAGCGGATGTAACTTCTAAGAATGCAGTAACAATTATTGGCGGTGGCGATTCAGCCGCTGCCATAAGCAAAACCGGGTTGGATGATAAAGTTTCTCATGTTTCAACTGGCGGCGGTGCTTCATTGGAATTTCTTGAAGGAAAAGTTCTTCCTGGAGTAGATGCATTAACAAATGCTTGATTCAAGTTATAAATTCAAATTACAAATTAAAGGAAACGCTTAGTGAGCGATTATTATAGGCCATCAGGTTTTGGCGGATTTAGTTTTTTTCCTCCGGTTATTAAAAACTTATTGATAATTAATGGTGTCGTTTTTCTTATTCAGATACTCGGAGAAAAGATTGCCGCATCATCGGGTCTGACACTATCAAATATTCTTACAAAATATTTTGCTCTCATTCCATTTGGCGGTTATGCTGCTGGAAGTATCGGAACTGAAATAATTGAGTGGTCTTTTTATCCATGGCAGCTTTTCACATACCAGTTTATGCATGGAAGTTTCTCTCACATCTTATTTAACATGTTCTCCCTTTGGATGTTTGGAATTGAAATTGAGAATTACTGGGGCAGCAAAAAATTTCTTTACTTTTATTTAACATGTGGAGTAGTTGCAGGCTTGTGTCATTTGTTCATCTCACCTCTGCTTGGCGGAATTGCCGCACCAACAATCGGTGCTTCAGGTGCAATTTATGGTGTGCTTGCAGCTTTTGCTTTACTATTTCCAAACAGATTGATTTTTCTTTACTTCTTCATCCCGGTTAAGGCAAAATACCTTATTACATTTTTGATTGTGATGGAATTTATGCTTGTTGATAGTGCAAACAGCGGGATAGCTCATCTTGCACATCTTGGCGGGGCTTTGGCAGGTTTAGTTTTTATCTTAGCTGACAAGAATACTCACGCTGAAATTAAAAATCTTTTCAGCAGATCTTCTTACACAACAAAGAAGCCCTTTAATCCGTTTGGCGGCGTTGCCGACAGGTTTAAGCGAAGCAAACCGGAAACCGAAGATGCAAAGTTTTATGATATAAATGAGCGAAAGGAAGAAAAAGAAATTACCCAGGAAGACATTGATGTAATATTGGATAAAATTAGTCAGAGTGGATACCAAAATTTAACTGACCGCGAGAAGAAAATTCTTTTTGAAGCCAGCAAGAAGATGAATTGATGAAATGATTATCAAACATTTTTATTCCACTTTCAAATTAATATTTCTTGTCTTCACACTTTACTTTTCATTTGGTTGCAATCAAAATAAAATTATTGAAGAAGAAAAATTTGTTAAGATTTATACGGATATAATTATTGCAAAGGAAACTATCTCAGGGATAACTCTCTCCAGTGACACAGTGTTGCAGAGAGTCCTGGTAAAGCACAATGTTTCCATTGAGGATTACAAGGCAACTATTCAATATTATAACCAGGATTCAGAACGATGGGAGAAGTTTTTTGCAAAAGCTATTGCTAACCTCGAAAAGAAGAGGAAGAAATCTGCGAAGTAGTTTTATTTTTAGCAATACAAATCCTAATCATTGCATAACTTGCTTGTGAAGGAAGCCTGCTTTTTAGTTCTTTCAAGTTGGAATAACCTTTAGCCATTTCATTTTCAATCATCTCTTTAAGCTTAACATCAAAAAGATTTACTATTTCTAAAGACGGATCGTACTCCAAAATAGTTTCAATCTGCATTGAAATAACTTCCTCGGATAATTTCCGCAATGAGAAAATATCTTTCAGTGAAAATCCCTTTCTCAGCAGTTCATAAGTTTCTTTAATGCTTGTAGGAATTTTTTTTACTGCTTGTTTTATTTCTGTACGATTACCAACAAACTCCGTAATTATTTGCAGCAGTTCATTTCCAATTTTGTTGAACATTCTGCTGTTAAAACCATGAATATTCATCAGCTCATTCTTTGTTGTTGGTTTAGCTGTAGAAATCCGCTTTAATAAATTATCCGGACAAATTAAATAGCTTGTTTGAAGATAACGTTCCGAGGCTTTCTTCCGCACTTCCCGCAGCAGATTGTAAAGCTCTAAATCTTCTTCATAATGGTAATTCCGATTATCTTCTTCCCAAAATGATGGCTGTAATTCTTTTTGAACAGAACTCGAAAGAAAAAATTTTCTTGAGTTATGGTCTCCGCGAATTATTTTTCCTTTTGCTAAAAGATTGATAACAATCATCTTTAAATCATTTATTTCATGATTGCTGCACGTGCCAAAAGTTGAAATTTTCTTGTTCGTTTCATCTCTCGTGTTTCCGTAAATAATTCTTATCAGCTCGTTTTGTGTTAAACCGCCTTTGCTTTCAAGTAAAGTCTGCAAAATAATTTCTTCTAAATAATTTATAGTTGCCTCCGAATAAGATTCTCCTGAAGTGCAAATATCACACTTTCCGCATTTGTATTCGGGAAGATTCTCTCCAAAATAATTTAGGATGAACTTAAAGCGGCACTCACGTGTAAAAACATATTGAACCATCGAATCAATTTTCTTCTGACCATACAAATAGCTTTCATTTAATTTTTTGTAGTCCAATGTAAGCTTGTCAGCATTTACTCTTGGAGAGCTTAGAATCACATTATCCTTTGCCGCACTTTTTTTGAAAGCAATTATTCCCATAGTGTCAAGCAAGGATAGAATTTCATCCAGCTCATTTTCAGTAATAGAAAATTTATTTGTCAAATCGCTCTGGGAGATTTTGATACTTTTGAAATAAATCTCACTTCCGAAATCCCGCAGCATAATGAGTAGAACATCTTTAAGATTATCCTGCGGACAGTTCTTAATAAACTCCTTGAGCTTATTTTTCTCCATGATAATTTGAATTTCAGATTTTCTCTCGTAGTCTGAAATCAGTTTAAAGTAACCTGAACCTTCAAGAATTTTTATTGAAGTTAAAAGTAAACCGCGGCTTACTTCACGTTTACAATATTTTGATAAGAAGTCCGGATCGATAGGAATTTCACTGCTCGAAATATTTCCTTCGGCAACTCTTCCAAAATCACAAATAGCTGTGTAAATGCTTTTAATTAATTGTTTATCGGGATGTGAATTTGATAAAAAATAATCCTGAATTTTTATATCGCGTTCATCGTGAAGAAGAAAAATGTGTGATTCTTTTCCATCACGTCCTGCACGTCCAATTTCCTGGTAATAATTTTCGATTGAGCCGGGTGTGTTGTAATGAATAATAAGCCGAATATCCTTTTTGTCAATTCCCATTCCAAAGGCATTGGTAGCCGCTATAACGGGCACTTTATCATTTAGAAAATCCTCCTGGATTTTTTTTCTAAGCTCTGCTGCCAAACCTGCATGATAATATGTGGAATTAATGCGATGCATGTTTAAGAATTGTGCAGCATCTTCGGCACTTTTTCGTGAGGATGTATAAATTATCGCCGGAGTTTTATATTGCTTAATTAATGCAAGACATTTTTCATTTTTCTTTTTTGTAACGATTACATTCAAACAAAGATTTTCCCTTTCAAAGCCGCGAACAAAAATCTTTGCGTCTTTAAAAGCGAGCTGCTCGACAATGTCTTTTACAACTTCGGGGGTTGCGGTTGCTGTGAAGGCGGATATTTTCTTGACTGAGATAAACTTGGTGAACTCATTGATGTTTCGGTAACTTGGTCTAAAGCTGTGACCCCATTCGCTTATGCAATGTGCCTCATCTACAAAAATGTAAGTTGGATTTAGATTTTTTATTCTCTCGGCAAAGGACAAGTTTTCTAATTTTTCGGGAGCGACATAAAGAATTTTGATCTTTCCATAAGATATATTTTGAAGAATAGCTTCAGCTTCGTAATATTCTAAGGTGCTGTTAATAAATGCAGCTACTTCACCATTTTTATTGAGTGAATCTACCTGGTCTTTCATCAGTGCTATTAAAGGTGAAATGACAATGGAAAAGTTTTCGGCAATTAATGCAGGTATCTGATAACATACTGATTTACCAGCACCGGTCGGTAATAAAGCTAATACATTGTCGCCTTGAAGGATAGAGTTGATTATCTCCTCTTGTCCGGGTCTAAACTTTGAGTGACCGAAATATTTTTTAAGCGCTTCTAACGATTTCATTTTTAAAATTAGTATCTCACATCAAAAATATACTATTAAGTCTTAATTGAAAAACTCTGCTTTATTGAGTGAAGCTTATTCGTACAAAATAAATTTCAGATTGCTTTAATTTTAAAATGTATTACGTACTGTATCCAAAAGAAAGAAGGTGATAAGGTCGTATCTCATTAGGTTATTATTTTACTAAGATTTCACAAAACAATTACTCACTTGCTGATTTAATGTCCGAAATTAGTAATCTTAGTAACATTATAAGGTCATTCCATTCAACCTTATAATCTAATTTCTAAAAATTGTGGTGTAACTTGTTTTTAAAATCCTTTCTGACAAAAGTAAAATTTCTCTATTAAAAGGGGAAGCTAAGAATTAAATTGAAAGGGTATTGAATTCAGTGATATTCAAAATCAGTCTAATATAAATATTTAGGAAGAATTTTTACTAGTTCATGTTTATTTTGGACAAAGCGAAGTGAAGACGGAAATTTCTGCAAGTGATGGGCTCAAAAGTCATAGCATTTTTGAGTAAATTTAAAGAAAAAAATTCGAGAATTTTTAATAAGAACCTGAACTGCTCGATTTATGAATGCTATTGAAGTAACTAACATTTCTAAAACATACACTTCATTTTTTCGGAAACACAAAGTTAATGCATTAATAAATTTAGATCTTGCTGTTCCAGCCGGAAGTATATTTGGCTTACTAGGTCCTAATGGAGCAGGCAAAACAACACTAATAAAAATTCTGCTGTCAATCTGTTTCCAAACTTCAGGTACAGCGAAAATACTAAATGAAAATACCGGAAATTACAAGCTTAAATATCGTATCGGTTATCTTCCCGAGAATCATAAATTCCCTTCATATTTAAGTGGTGGAGAAGCTCTGAAATATTTTGGAAAGCTGAGCGGTTTGGATGGATTGCGCCTAGATAAAAAAATTGATGAGCTGCTTGAGTTAGTTAAGATGAGTCAATGGAAGAACCTAAAAGTTAAGGCATACTCCAAAGGAATGATGCAGCGGCTGGGAATTGCACAAGCATTAATAAATGATCCTGAATTGATTTTCCTAGATGAACCAACGGATGGTGTTGATCCTATCGGAAGAAAAGAGATTCGGGATATTCTCTTAAATCTAAAAACAAAAAATAAAACCGTTTTCCTGAACAGCCATTTACTTTCGGAGGTTGAAATGGTTAGTGATCGTGTTGCAATCTTAAACAAAGGAAAACTTATTCGTGAAGGAACTGTTAAGGAATTAACTGAAAAGAAACACGAATATTTATTTGAATTTGAAAATAAGATTGATGATGAAATATTTTTCAATCTTGCCACGCAGTTTAATTTAGCGCAAATAAGGGATGAATGTTATACTGCTTTAGTTATCGATTCTGCGGAGCTAAATAAATTGATAGATACATTGAGGGCAAAGAACTTATTCATCAAAGAGATAATTCAGAAGAAAAGCTCTTTGGAGGAAATGTTCATTAGTATAATTAATGAAGCCGAAAAGAAAAATAACTTATGAATAATATTCTTATTATTTCCTGGTATACTTTACGAGAGGCTTTTGCCCGAAAGGTTTTCATTTTTTTTGCAGCTATATCGGTTGTCTTTTTAATTGGACTTGCAGTTGTTTTTAGTCTTATTAACACCGATTCTATTTTGTCGAGCATGAATCCGTCGGGTGATAAAATTGTTCTGGAACAAGCTATAATTCAAATACAGTTAATGATAACGGCGCCACTATCCAATTTGTGCCTTCTGCTTGCAATATTTTCTTCAGCTAGTTTTATTCCAATCATGCTAGAGAAAGGTAATATAGATTTGCTGTTGTCTAAACCGATTTCACGGACACAACTTTTACTTGGAAAATATTTAGGTGGAACACTTGTTGTATTTATTAACATCTCATTTCTTATTCTCGGAGCTTGGATAATTATATCATTAAAATTTTCTTATTGGAATTTAAATTTCCCTATTGTGATATTGGTAATAACGTTTACATTTTCAATTTTATATTCAGTTGTAGTTCTATTCGGAATTTTATTCAGAAGTTCGGTTCCCGGAATGATGATAGCATATTTTATTTTTTTAATATTAAGTCCGGCTATACATTTTATTAAGCTTCAATTACAAACATTAACCGGTAAAGAAGTATTAAAAAGTATTGTAGATGGAGTATATTATTTCATTCCTAAAACTTCTGAATTGATGGGAACAATAAATTCGAACTTAGGTCAGGGTAAACCGATAGGCGATGTTCAGCCTGTTTTGTCGTCATTTTTATTTCTAATTTTAACCCTGTTCTTTTGCGATTATCTACTGCAGAAAAAAGATTTTTAATTTAAAGTTTAATAAAAAATAATTGAGTACTTAGATGCTGGATGAAAAGTTGAAACTTGAAGACCTTCTAGAAAAAACATTTGTAGCTTCCGATGACGATAATATTAATAGTGTTGTTATAATTGGTGCCGGAATTATGGGACAAGGAATTGCTCAAACTGTCGCTGCTGCAGGAATGGATGTTCTTATTGTAGAAAAGGATGAGAAGCATCTACGTAAATCAAAACATTCTCTTGCTGAATCCATTGATAGAGAAATTAAACGCTGGGCAATGACATCCTCTGAAAAAAAATCTATAATGGCCAGGATTTCTTGGGAGTTGAATCTCGATAAGATTAACGATTATGATTTGATTATCGAGGCAGTTGACGAAGAGTACGAACTTAAACGATCAATCTTCAAGAAGTTGGATCAAGCTGCACGTAAAGATATTATCTTCGTATCTAACACGTCCACACTCAGTTTAAGTAAAATAGCTGAAATAACACAACGGCAGGATAAGATTATTGGAATGCACTTTTTAAATCCCGTTCCAAAAATTCCTGTTGTGGAAATTGTAAAATGTCTTCACACTTCAAACAAAACAGTTGAGATTGTAAAATCCTTTGCAGCACGCATTGGTAAAACTCCTGTTGAAGTTTATGAGTATCCTGGCTTTGTAACTACGAGAGCAATAGTTCCATTGCTTAATGAAGCAATGCATATTTTATTAGAAGATGTTGCTACGGCAAAAGATATTGATACTGCGATGAAGCTAGGATACAATTTTCAATACGGACCGCTTGAAATGGCCGATATGATGGGACTTGATGAAGTGCTTGCGTGGATGGAAACACTTTGGAAAACTCTCGGTGAACCAAGATACCGTGCTTGCCCGATTCTTCGAAAGCTTGTTCGCGAAAAGAAGCTTGGCCGCAAAACCGGTGAAGGATTTTATAAGTACGATGAAAATGGGAAAATAATTTTCGACTAATTCAACTTTCTTTTATTAACAATTTAGGTTACTAAGATTACATGAGAATACTTGTTCTTAACTGCGGCAGTTCATCAATAAAATATCAGTTTATAAACACCGAAGAGAAAGTTACTCTTGCAAAAGGAGTAGTTGATAGAATTGGTATGAGCGGAGCTGTTCTAAGTCATACCAGATATGATGGTGATACAATAAAGATTGCAGGTGAAATTCTCGATCACCAAATGGGAATTGAATATGTGCTTGGTGTAATGCTAAGTAAAAATCACGGTGTAATTGATGATAAGGATGATATCGATGCAGTTGGTCATCGAGTTGTACATGGTGGGGAAACCTTTTCGGGTTCTGTTCTAATTACAAACGAAGTTATTAGTGTACTACAAGATAATATTGAATTAGCTCCACTCCACAATCCACCCAACATAAAAGGAATACAAGCTGTTACGAGACTTCTTCCGGGTAAACCACAAGTAGGAGTATTTGATACTTCATTTCATTTAAAGATGCCTCCTAAGGCTTTTCTTTACGGCATTCCCTATGAACTTTACAAAAAGCATAAGATTAGGCGTTACGGATTTCATGGAACTTCACATCGATTTGTTTCACAGAGAGCTGCAGAAATATTAGGTAAAAAATACGATGAACTCAAAATTGTAACCGCTCATCTTGGGAATGGCTGCAGCATGGCTGCAGTTGACAAAGGACATTCTATTGATACGACTATGGGTTTTACACCGCTTGAAGGTTTACTGATGGGAACAAGAAGCGGTGATTTGGATCCATCATTGATTTTGTACATCATGGGTAAAGAGGGTTTATCGCTTAATGAAGCGGGAACTTTGCTGAATAAGCACAGCGGTTTGATAGGTATTAGCGGTGAGAGCAGCGATATGCGCGAAATTCTTGCTGCTATAAAAGAAGATCATAAAAGATCGAAATATGCTTTCGAAATTTTTTGTTATCGGATTAAAAAATATGTCGGTGCCTATGCTGCGGCAATGGGCGGTTTAGATGCATTTGTTTTTACAGGCGGAATTGGTGAAAATTCTTCAGAAGTAAGAGAGGAAGTCTGTCGAAATCTCGAATTCCTTGGAATACAGATTGACGATTCAAAGAATAAGAACAGTGAAGAAGTTATTTCCGTTCAGGGTTCTAAAGTAGCAATTCTTAAAATTCCGACTAACGAGGAGCTTGTTATTGCACTCGATACTAGTGAAATTGTAATATCTCTAAAAGAAAGTGTGAACCTTACGGCATCTCTCTAGATAAGAATTCTTTATAATGAATTGTATTTTTTTAAGATGAACTTAGAAACATTTTTACTTTCTTTTATCCCTCTATTTGTTGCTATCGATATCATTGGTACTGCGCCGATTTTTCTTGGCTATACTCATTCGATATCTGATAATGCTAAGAAAAAATTAGTGTTCGAAGCTGTTCTTGCCGCCTTTGCTGTTGCATTAATTTTTCTTTTTGGGGGAAAGCTTATTCTGAATTTTCTTGGAATAACAATCGATGATTTTAGAATTGCCGGCGGAATAATATTACTCATACTTTCTATCAACGATATAATTGCCTCTTCAGAAAAAGTTAGAAATCCTGGAACTGATATTGGTGTAGTACCATTGGGTGTTCCTTTAATCATGGGACCGGCGGCATTAACCACAATACTTATTTTGCTTGATAATTTTGGTTACATACCTACAATTCTATCAATGGTCTTAAATTTTATAATTGTATTGTTAGTACTCCTAAATGCTAAACTGATATTGAAGGTAATTGGTAATGGAGGTTCAAAAGCATTTGCAAAAGTTGCTTCATTATTTTTAGCAGCAATTGCTGTAATGATGATAAGAGTTGGGGTTCTAAATCTTCTTGCGATGAATAAATAAATATTTTTAGTATTAAAATAATTATCTTAATATGAATTTAGGACTTAATGGAAAAACTGCATTAGTTACTGCCTCAAGCAAAGGAATAGGAAAGGCAGTGGCTGAAGAGCTTGCATCGGAGGGATGTAATGTTGCGATATGTTCGCGAACAAAAGTCGATTTGGAAAGCACAGCTGATGATCTTAAACGAAAATACGGTGTGGATATTTCCTGGAGTGTTTGTGATCTTAACAAATCTGCGGATATTGAAAACACTTTTAATGTGGTTGTAAAACAATTCGGCAAGATTGATATTCTGGTAAACAATTGCGGTGGTCCCCTTTCAGGTTTCTTTAGAGATTTTAGTGAAGAACAATGGATTTTAGCATTTGAGCAGGTGTTTTTAAGTGCGGTAAGATTCACCAATTTGGCTATATCCGGCATGATTAATAAGCAGTGGGGGAGAATCGTCAACATCACTTCTGTTTCTGTTAAACAACCCATCGATAATCTTATTTTATCTAACTCATTTAGAAGCGGAGTAATTGGATTTGCAAAATCTTTAAGCAACGAATTTGCCAAGTACAATATTACCGTGAACAATGTAGCACCGGGATACACTTTAACAAATAGACTTTACGATCTTGCAGTTGGCAGAGCCAAACATTCCGGTTTATCACATGAAGAAGTTTTAGCGGATATGGCAAAACAAGTCCCTATGAATCGACTTGCTCGCCCCGAAGAAATTGGTGCTTTGGTTACTTTTTTATGTTCGAATCAAGCCGGATATATTACAGGAAACACGATCCATATAGATGGCGGCTGGGTCAAGGGTTTATTCTAATTCACTAATTTTTATAATTTTTTCCTCATAGGTAGGGGACATAAGTATGATCAAAGACATAGAGATTTTAGTTCCTCCTGAATTTCTTGCACAAAAAAATTATCTTGCTAACGAATCAGCTTACTTGCTGGAACTTGATTTAAGCGATGTAACTGCTGCTATTCCGATTCGCCGATCTATCGATTCAAGAGGCAGCAAAGCTGTTTACAGAGTATTAACTCGTGTTTTCATAAACGAAAAACCGCAGGAAATATATCCCAAGCTTAAGTATGAACCGGTTCGAAGTAAAGAAAATGTAATTATCGTTGGAAGCGGACCTTCGGGATTGTTTGCTGCACTCAAATTAATTGAACTTGGTATAAAACCTATTATCATTGAACGCGGTGGTGATGTTCAAGCAAGAAGAAAGGATTTAAGATCGCTTCAGCAGGATCATATTGTTAATCCAAATTCCAATTACTGTTTTGGCGAAGGTGGAGCAGGTACTTATAGTGATGGGAAGTTGTACACCCGTTCTACAAAAAGAGGAGATGTTAAGAAAATCCTCCAGGTGTTTGTACAGCATGGAGCCAAGGAAGATATTTTGATCGATTCACATCCGCATATTGGTTCGAATAAGCTTCCTCTAATTGTAAAAGCAATGAGAGAAACAATAATTAAAAACGGGGGAGAAGTTCATTTCAATTCTTTAGTTACTGATTTAATAATCAAAGAAGGAAAAATACTAGGTGTTGTTGCTGACCAAGAAAAAGAAATATTGGGTGATTGCGTAATTCTGGCAACAGGTCATTCGGCGCGAGATATGTTTTATTTACTTCATAAAAAAAATATTAAAATTGAAGCCAAAGATTTTGCGATGGGAGTTAGAATAGAACATCCTCAAGCTTTAATAAATGAAATTCAATATCATACGAAAGAGAAGAATGAGTTTTTACCTTCTGCAAGTTACAGCTTAAGCATTCAAGTTGATGGAAGGGGAGTTTACTCATTCTGCATGTGCCCTGGTGGAATAATAGTTCCAGCTGCTACCTTACCGGGTGAAATTGTTGTTAATGGTATGTCTCTCTCAAAAAGAAATTCGCCGTTTGCTAATTCCGGTTTGGTTGTTTCAGTCAATTCTCGTGATTGGAAAAAGAAGGATTCCGAAGATCCATTTGCGGGGTTAAAATTCCAGCAGGATTATGAAAGGCAGACTTTTGAATGGGCCAATAAAACTCAAAGTGCTCCTGCGCAACGAGTAACTGATTTTTTAAAGGGGAAAGACTCTCAAAGTTTACCACGAGCATCATACATTCCCGGACTAACAGCATCACCGCTTCATCAGCTTCTTCCTCCGATAATTCGTAAAACTCTGCAAAAAGCATTAATAATTTTTGATAGAAGAATGAAGGGATATGTAACCGACGAGGCAATAATTGTTGCTGCCGAAAGCAGGACAAGCAGTCCAGTTAGAGTTATCAGAGACAAGGAAACATACATGCATCCCCAGGTAAATGGATTATTCCCTTGCGGTGAAGGGGCAGGATACGCTGGAGGAATCGTTTCCTCTGCTATGGACGGAGAAAATGTTGCGGAGGCACTGTTTAGATATTTAAAAGTTTCTTAAGAATTTTATACCTTCCCCTGTTTTCCTCTCCTTTTTATCCGCCTTTGGTGGAACTAAGGAGGGACGAAGGGAGAGGTTGTTTTTATCTGAGTAAAGCGTGTTCTCCAAAGTACTAGCGAAGTAAAATCATCTTCTTCGTATTCGCATATTCTCCAGCTTTCAATTGATAGAAATACACTCCGCTTGATTTATCAACAGCGTTCCATTCAACTTCATAACTTCCGGCTTCCTTCTCTTCATTTACAAGTGTTGCGACTTCATTCCCAAGAACATCATAAACTCGTAAAGACACGCCATGGCGTGTCTCTACATTACCAGGAATGGCATACTTGATTTTTGTACTTGGATTAAACGGATTGGGGTAGTTTTGAGCTAATGAAAATTCTAACGGTGTAAAATTATTTTTTTCTTCAACAGAAACTGTGGGATTAATACTTCGGAAGACTCCGCCTCCAGAGGTTCCTGCGAAAATATAACCGCTTGAATTAATCCCTAATGAGAGAGGATTTTTAAAAGGTAAACCATTATTTACCGCAACCCAGTTTTCTCCGATGTCTGTAAACTGGAATACTCCCCCATCTTCAACTGAAGCAAATATATGATCGCTTGAATTGACTGCTAAAGAAAGGATATAAATATCACTAGTAAATGGGTCAATTGGTAAGCCATTATTTATCTGAGTCCAATTGTCCCCATTATTTGTCGAAAGAAAAACTCCGCCTTCATAGGTTCCGGCAAAGATATGATCCTTCGAATTAATTGCTAAAGAGCCAACCATTGAGCCTGTTAAACCATTATTTAGCTCAACCCAATTATCTCCGTTATTTGTGGAGCGATAAATTCTACTGTAGGACCCGGCAAAGATGTGATTGCTACTATTGATTGCTAAAGAATAAATCCACTCATTTTTTACTTGAGTCCAACTATCTCCATTATTCGTAGATCGAAAAACACCGTATACTTCATCCCCAGCAAAAATGTTATTACTAGAATTAGTGGCTAAAGATGCAATACGAGGATATGTTAAACCATTATTTATTTCAACCCAGCTATTTCCATTATCCATTGAACGGAAAACCCCTTCATTTGTACCTGCAAATAAATTTCCATTTGAATTGATTGTTATTGTTTTTACATCAAGACCTTTCAAATAATTATTTGCTACAATCCAGCTATTCCCATTGTCTCCCGATTTAAAAATTCCTCCACCACCAGTCCCTGCAAAGATTTCATTACCTGTATTAGCCGTAAAACACTGAACCCAACTGGCTTTCAAATCATTATTTATTTGAACCCAATTATTTCCATTATCAATAGACCTGAAAACACCTGCTCCATTAGTTCCTGCAAGAATGAAACCGCCCGGATAGATAGCAAAAGAACAAATCCATTTGTTTGTTAAGCCATTATTTATTTGAGTCCAATAATCTCCATTATTTGTAGATCGGAATAAACCACCATCTTGAGTTCCTGCAAAAATGTGATCACTTGAATTGATTGCTAAAGCATCTATTCTATAACCTGCTATACCGTTATTTATTAGTGTCCAACTATCTCCATTATCCGTGGAGCGATAAACTTCGTTGTATTCATTTCCAGCAAAGATATATCCGCTTGAATTGATTGCTAAAGAGAGATAATCAGCGGCTCCATACAGACCATTATTTATTTGGGTCCATGTATCTCCATTATCTTTGGAACGATAAACATTCCATTCCGATGCGGCAAAAATATGTCCGCTATCGTTGATAGCTAATGAATAAACAGTAGAGTTATAAAAATTATTTAAAAGAGTCCAGCTATCTCCATAATCCGTAGAGCGATAAACTCCTCCCCAAAAAACACCAGCAAAGATATGGCCACTGGAGTTGACTGCTAAAGATCTGATATAACCAGCAGATAAACCTGTTTCAACCCAATTCTCTCCATTATTTATAGAGCGAAAAACCCCAGCTTCAGTTCCGGCATATATTCCCCAGGGACTGACTATCAAAGCTCTAACATTGGTGCTTGAATACCAATTCCCAACATTAGTATCCAATAATCCACTATTTACCTCAGTCCAATTATCTCCATAATTTGTGGATCGAAAAATTCCTCCGTTAGAAGTTCCTGCAAAAATATAACCGCTTTGATTTATTGCTAGTGAACGAATACTTCCACCGCAGGGTCCATTAGTTTGCTGCCAAAAATCTTGAGAATAAGTGTTAAAAAAAAGTATAAAAATTGCTGCTAAAAGTAATATTTGCCTTTGCATAGATTCCTCCTTTCAAGGCTATGTATCCCAAGGAATTTTAATCACTCGTTATATTTTTTTTCACCTCTTTTAACGTAATAGTCAATTGTTAAAAGAAGAATTAAACCTGAGAACACACATATTTCAAACATTTTATTTCGTTTGATTTTGTTAATAAAAACTTCATAAAAGATTTAATATCAGCATGACAATTGCCAAGCAAACAATTGCAATTAAAATGTTAAGTACAATTGTGATTAGTCTCTCCTTTTTTTTATTGTTTCAATACCATTTTTCATAAAGCTGAACCATAAAAGTGATGTCCTTAGAGTTATCATAACACCTCCAATGATTTAGAAATATCTTATTATTAGCAGTCTGCTTCGGGAGAGTATTCTGTGTGTTTAATCTGTAGGTATCCGTAACTTAACTCCGGTTTCTTGCTCCCTCGGAGTAGAGATTAAAAGCTAAGAGGAAATTGCAAATAATTGTTCTCAAAGTCAATCATTCAATAGCAAAATTCTATAAAATAACTTTGTGGCAAACAGGGTGAGATTGTTTTTCACCGCAGTAAAATCATCTTCTTCGTATCAATAAAATTTCCGGCCCCGCTTCTTGCGGGATAAACTTGTATTCTATAGAAGTATACGCCGCTTGGAACATTAACAGCAATAAATTTTACATTATTTTCTGCTGCAGGATTTTATTTTCCAAAAAATTACTGCTTGCTACAGACCATTAACAGAAGAACAGTTTTAGTGCGACTATGTCCACTACGATAGTGACTATCTTACCATGCTGCTCCTACTGACTTATGAAAATGAACAATCTTCCAGTCATTACCTCGTTTCTCCAGAATCCAGCTACAGCGAACTGGCAGCTGCATGACTTGCGAGTCCATCGTGGCTTTGAAGTCCCAGAGGGATGTAGCCCACGCAAACTGTCCGTCTGGCGATACATTGATGGTGACATCACTCTGAGTTATCTTGGTCTCTGATAAGGCAGCATTTTGGTCTTCAATTACCTTTTTCAGAGTATCCCACCCGATAATGCGTTCGTTAGCGCCAGTACCGAAATTCACCATATCTGGATCGGGAACGAAGATTTTGGCATACAGTTCAATGTCTTCGTTCTCAATACTTAGTATGTAATTATTGAGGACGGCCTTGATTGCTGACTTCTCGGCTGCAGTGTCCACTGCTTTTTGGCAGCCCATGACTAACATCAGAGTTGTGATGATGAAGATAATGGATACGAGTTTCATGATGCATCTCCTTGATTAATATTTTGAGTTTTTTGGCGCAAGATTAACTCCTGCGCTTGTTGAAGAACAAACACGAAAGGCGGTTTTGCCCAACTATTGTAACAATATATATGTACGTATATCATTCCAATTAGGGTGGATGTATGAAATTATTTTTATTAAAATCAAAACTCCTACTGTCACTTAATAAAAATTATTTCGACAGCAACATCTTCTTCGTATCAATAAAATGCCACCCTTATGTTTGATATCTGATTAAGTTATTGTATAAGAATCTTTTCCTTTTACGGTTCTACCGTTAATAGTGTGAAAATAATAATTTAAAGATATGGAAACGAAAGAATTATTCAACCGTTTATTACATCTCCCGGAAGAATGGGA
>MHAR01000059.1:0-22622 GCA_001803045.1 Ignavibacteria bacterium RIFOXYB12_FULL_35_14
TTAGATGATTTATTTAAATCCAATATATCTAATTTGCAGAAAGGATGCCGCTGTTATTTTTTAAACATAATATCTTATTTTGGGAATAATAAGCTAATGAGGTTGTCCGAAGGACTCCTATGGAGAAAATGTTTACCTCTGCCTATGTTACTAAGGTTAATAAGGTAATTTATCGTTTTACATTTTTCTACAGATTTTGATTATCCCAATTTTTGAAAATAGCCCTATTTTATTGCTTACAAATGAGTTTATTCCGGATTTAAAATTTATGATTCTTCTAATTAATTGTATTTATTTTACTTATAACCGGACAGTAGTAATTTAAAATATTAAATCAATAGTATACTGATGACACAGATTGAACTGATCTTCGCTGATTTCGATCTGTGTCAATCTGTTGTATCAGTGTTATCTGTGTCCCATTAACTTGCTTTTTTACTGAAAGTAAACAATTCAAGATTTTTTAGCTAATGAGGACTTCCGCTTCGCTTTCAACAATAACGTTGCTGACGGATTTAGTTTTTTCTGACAGGTAAGTGTAAATAACAGGAATAACAAAAAGTGTTAACACTGTCGAGAATATCAATCCGCCAATTACTGCAATTCCCATAGAGGACCGGCTTTCAGCACCAGCCCCAAGAGCTAATGCAATGGGGACTGCTCCAAGTATTGTTGATAAGCTGGTCATAAGAATTGGACGCAGGCGTAATCTTGCTGCTTCTTTTACTGCTTCGATGACATTTAAGCCTTGAGCTTTCTTTTGATTAGCAAATTCAACAATCAATATTCCATTCTTCGTAACTAAACCGATTAGCATTATTTGCCCTATCTGACTGAAAATGTTCAATGTTTGATTAAAATACCATAACGAAAACACTGCTCCTGCAATTGCTAATGGTACCGTGAACATTATTATTAATGGATCGCGGAAGCTTTCAAACTGAGCCGCAAGAGTTAAGTAAATTAGAATTAGTGCTAGTAAAAATGTAAAGATAAGACTTGAAGAACTCTCGACGAAATCTTTTGAAGCACCTTGTAAAGCAGTTGAGAAACTTTCATCTAAAACTTTCTCAGCTATTTTGTCCATCGCATCAATGCCATCGCCAATAGTTTTCCCAGGCACAATACTCGCTGAAAATGTGGCACTAACATATCTATTATACCTGTAAAGTTGCGGGGGACTGCTTCGCTCGCTTAAAGTTACAAGATTATCAAGCTGAATTAATTTGTCTTGTTTATTTCTTACATAAATGGAAGCTAGATCAACCGGTTTATTTCGATTTTCTTTAAAAACTTGACCAATTACTTGATATTGTTTCCCGTTCATAACATAGAAGCCAAAACGCTGTCCGCTATAAGCTAATTGAAGTGTTTGTGCAATATCCAAAGCTGAAACACCAAGCTCACGGGCTTTCGTTCTATTTATCTCAACTGCAATTTCGGGTTTATTAAATTTTAAATCTACATCTACATTTGCAAATGTGGGATCTTCTTGTGCTAAATCTAAGAATTTTGGTATAACATTTCTAAGCTTTTCAAAATTAGCGGCTTGAATTACATATTGAACTGGCAGGCCTCCACGTCTTGTAGAAATGGACTGACTTTGAACGACAAATGACTGTGCATCGCTCAATTTTCTTGTCATTCCGGTAAGCTGTTCGGCAACATCTTGTTGCGATCTCTCTCTATTTTTCGCATCAACTAAAGCTAATCTAACAAATCCACTATTAGCAGCATTTGAACCACCGCCTCCTGCAGTAACAGAAATGATTGCGTCAGTTTCTTTTACGGATTTTTGAACGACTTTGGTCATTTCAGTTATATATCTATCCATCGCCTCAAAGGAAGTTCCTTCGGGCATTGTGGACTGAATACGCAGCTCCCCTCGATCTTCAATTGGAGCAAGCTCAGATTGCAGTGACGATCCAATCCAATAAATCAGAAAAATTGAAACGATCACTATTATAGGTGCCAACCATCGTTTTTCCATAAAAGAAGCTAAGGCATTTGTGTAAGAATTTTCCAGCCGACTAAAAAAAGGTTCTGTTTTATAGTAAAACCAATTATGTTTTTCTTTTGTCTTTAACAAGCGAGAGCTTAGCATTGGTGTTAATGTTAGCGCTACAAAAGCAGATATAATAACCGATCCTGCAATTACTACTCCAAATTCTACGAATAACCTTCCGGTAATTCCCTTTAAAAACATGATTGGAAGAAATACGGCTGCAAGAGTAACGGTAGTAGAAATAATTGCGAAGAAAATTTCTGATGTGCCCTTCATACCAGCTTCAATTGGATTCATTCCGTCTTCAATCTTACGATAGATATTTTCTAAGACAACTATTGCATCGTCAACCACAATACCAATAGCAAGTACAATCCCAAGAAGTGTGAGGACATTTATAGAAAAGTTTGCCGCATACATTATGAAAAAAGTACCGATCAATGAAACAGGAATTGCAATAATGGGAATTAATGTTGTACGCCAATCACGGAAGAAAATAAAAATTATTAATATCACAAGTACAAATGCAAGAATAATAGTTTCTTTAACCTCCGATATTGAATTCCGTATATATTTGGTAATGTCGAACCCTATACCAAGTTCAATATCAGCAGGTAAATCTTTTTTTATTTGATCGACACGTTTATAAAATTCATCAGCAATTTGAATAAAATTAGCTCCCGGTTGCGGTATTGCAACAACTCCAACCATTGGAACTCCATCACGTCGAAGAATTGATCGATCATTCTCAGGATATAATTCTGCGGTTCCTAAATCTTTAAATCTTACTATGCCGCTTTGTGATTCTTTTATTATGAGATTATTAAAATCATCAAGACTTTCCAATCTGCCAAGCGTTCTCACAGTTAATTCAGTATTATTGCCCTCAATTCTTCCGGAAGGTAATTCGATATTTTCCTTATTGAGTGCATTGCGAATATCTAAAGGAGTTATATTAAATGCAGTAAGTTTTACAGGATCCATCCATAAACGCATCGAGTATCTGCGCTCTCCCCAAATGCGAATCTGACTAACGCCAGATATCGTTTGTAACCTTTCTTTGAAGATGTTCTGAGCAACATCAGTTAGTGCAAGCAGATTTCTTTTATCACTTTTGACATTTAAGAAAATAATAGGTATAGCATCGGCATCGGCTTTTGATACGGTTGGAGGATCTACATCCTGCGGTAACCTTGATCTTGCAATTGATACTCTATCCCTAACATCATTTGCTGCAGCTTCCAGATCAACGGAAACATCAAACTCAACTGTGATCGAGCTTCTTCCATCTCGACTAACAGAAGTAAGTGAACGTATCCCTGCAATTCCGTTGATTTGCTCTTCCAATGGCTCTGTTACCTGAGATTCAATAACATCTGCATTTGCTCCAACGTAACTTGTGGATACCGTAATGATGGGAGGATCTATGCTTGGATATTCTCTCACCCCTAAAAAAGTATAGCCGATTATTCCGAATAAAACGATAACGATCGACATTACAATGGCGAGAACCGGTCTGCGAATACTAACTGATGATAAACTCATTTTCGTTTGGTCTAATTGCTTTTATTAATTATTCAATCTACCTTATTTATTCTCACAGATCCATTAGGACGCAATTGGATAATTCCTGAGACGATCAGCGAATCACCGATACTCAATCCCGAAGTGATTTGAATTTCTTTTTCTGTTCTAATTCCTATTTCCACAAGCTGAGGAACAGCTTTCCCGTTTTTATAGATAAATACTTTTTCTCCTTCAAAGTCAGGTACTAGTGTCTCAGTCGGAACCAAAATTGATTGATCAAGGTTTTCAAGCACGATGTCAATTTCAACATAAGCGCCGGGAGTTAATTCTCCTTTTTCATTCGGGATGAGAGCGCGTGCTTGAACAGTTCTCGTACTCTGCTCAATTTTTGGTTCTACTGCATAGATTCTGCCGTTGTATATTTTCCCGGTACTGCTAAGCTTAACATAAATTGTTTTTCCTTCTTTAACTAAACCAAAATATTTTTGCGGTGCGGAAAAATCTACTTTCATGGGGTTGATATTTTGTATGCTTGCGATTGGAGTTAGGGGGGAAATGTAGCTTCCAATGCTGACTGATCTTAATCCTACAATCCCATCAAACGGTGCAATAATTTCTGTTTTTGCAATTTGTGCTTCTGTTAGTTCAACATCCGCTAACACTGAATTTAATTCGCTTAATTGAAGGTCGTATTCTTGCTGGCTGGTAAGATTTTTGTCTAAGAGTTGTTTATATCTGTACTCTCTATCCCTGGCAAGCAGTTCTCTTGATTTGTTTTTCTTTAATGTAGCTTGAAGTTCCGAATCGTTTATTTTAACTAATACTTCGCCTTTTCTTACTCTTTTACCTTCACTGAACATTATGTGGGTTACTTTACCGGATATTTCGCTTCGCAGTTCAACCTCTTCATTACTTATTAAAGTTCCATTGGAAAATATTTTGTTCTGCAGAGGTTTTGGTTTTACTATCCAAACATCAACTAAGGTCTGGCGAGACTTAGGATTTATTTTAGTATTATCGTCAGTATCATCACTTGTTATATTCAATTTCGGGATTAAGAGAATGGCTAACGCTGCAACCACAATTAACCAAATAAATAATCGTTTTTTCTTTTTCATTTTTTTCCTTATTAGACTCAGAAACTGTCCATCATAAAAATAAACAATTTATGTTTATGAAATACAGTGAATGAATGATGCAATTAATTTAGGACTAAATGATTAGGTGCTACAGGATGATATGAAAATAAAAAAAGCTGCTGCATAGATAAATGCAGCAGCTCCGTAATCTACGAAAGCCTGCAGGGCGTTCTATAATTGCTTTCGCGATTATATTTTATTAAGATATTTGGCGCTATTTAACAAGATTCATTTTCTTGGTTTGAGCAAATTTACCTGCATGCATTTTTGCGAAATAAATACCGCTGGAAACTTGCCTGCCATGATTATCTTTTCCATCCCACATCACTTCATAATTACCTGCTTGGTATAAATCATAATCAACTAAACTTTTTACAAGATTTCCTTGTATATCATAAATCTCAAGCTTAACTTTTTCTGTTTGTGGTAGTGAGAATTGAATTTTAGTTGATGGATTAAACGGATTTGGATAATTCTGGCTTAATTTAAATGAAGCAGCAGAACCACCAATTTCCGCAACTGAGCTAGCGCCATGAGGATTACCGTGACATGGTTCGCAATTCATTTTAGTCATTACATTATTAAAAACTGCACTGCCATGACAGCTTAAGCATGCAGTTACCGTTGCAGGGTCGGTGTATGTAGATGTAAAGGTTCCTGCAAAAAAAGCGTTAAGAATCTCTACAGTTTTTACAGCAACGTCACCTGTAATTCTTGCACATCTTTCTTTTCTTTCCATATCGCTCACTTTTTTATTTGCTGCAATACACCATTCTGTAACCGAAGCATGGCAAAGCGGGCTTCCCGAGATATTTTGAAGAAGTTCCTGATCATAATTATGAACAAGGTATTGTCCATTAATAGCAACTTGATTCCCTTGATCAGTTGGTAATTCAGCTTGAGTGTACCAACCCCACAATTCAGAAATTAGTGGACCTGACTGAGCTTTGGTTGTAACTAAACTGATTAAAGCTGCTGCACCATTTAAGCAGCCACATAACACTCCCCATGCATTGCCGCCTCCTCTGCCGTAAAGCATTATTTCTAATGGTAGATTTGTCCAAGGATCACCTAGCGCAGTTACAAGTGCAGATGTGATTCCCCCAAATGTTCCGGAACAGCAATCCTTGTCATTCCAATATAAATAATGTGCTTGAATCCTTACTGCTTCAGGATCAAGTTGTGTATAGGGCCAGGGCCAGGGAGTAACTTTAGCATTTGCTTTTGTTGATGCTGTAGTAATTAAACTGGATAACCCGGCAATCGCAGTTGCGCCTACCGCTGCTTTTGATGTTTTAAGCAGGAATTCTTTTCTTGTTACACTGTTTTCCATATTTGCTCCATTCTTTTTAATTAAATTTTATAGTAATGATTTAGTTAATTGAGTTATTTTTATTAGAAATAAGTTTGTTAATTAATATTGAGTTAATTTCTTTAATTCTATTATCATTAGAATTTTTAACTTCTGCCTTTTTAAAAAAATCAATAGACTTTTCTAAACTGCAATAAAGCCAAAGAATTCCTAGTGCAATGGTTTTTTCAATTTCATTCTTAAATAGTTTTTCTTCGTTTTCAATTTGTGAGATTAGTTCAGGGCAGGGACAATCTTCTGAGCGAATGTCTGTATGAATCACGAAGTCTATATCATCTTTTATTTGAGATAAAAAAAGACTAAGTGCATTATCAACCTCTCCGGTAGTTATGCAGCAAATCGTCAGCTTTTTCTTAATGGATTTATTGGTATAATCTTTTTCAAGGATACTTTCGTAAATGGATTTTGCAGAAATGAAATTTCTGACCAGAAAATATTGATTTGCTAACATTTCACTCATGCTTTTGCTTATGCAAACAGTTTGCCAGATATTAACTTAAGAGAACGCATTAATTTGAAGAATACATAGGTGATAGAATTCAACGAATTGTTGCAGTGGTAATGTAAACTCTTGAAATTAAATCAGTTGATGGGAAATGCAACAAACTGTTGCATTCAACAAAAAGAGGAACTGTTTTTTTAATCTATTCCTAACGATTTTAACTTTCGCCAAAGTGTGGTTCTATCAACACCTAAAATCTCAGCGACTTTTGTTTTATTCCATTTATGGGTATTAAGAAGCTCAATTATATTTGCGCTGTTATGCTCAATTGTCTGCAGGTTTTTATTTTCACTCTTACCGTTAAAGACTTTTTCTTTAATCCGAAGAGGTAAATTGTGAGAGTTAATATGAGTTTTGCCCCTGCTTTTGATGACTGCATATTCAATTGAGTTTTCAAGTTCTCTAATATTTCCAGGCCATTGCCAATTTATTAATAGGTCTAACGCACTTTCATCTATTCCTAAAATCTTTTTCTTATAAATGAATGAAAATTTGCGGATGAAATAATCAATTAAAAGTGGAATATCGTCTTTTCGTTTTCGGAGAGGAGGTACTTCAATTGGCAATACAGAAAGCCGATAGAATAAGTCTTCCCTAAATTTACCAGAAGAGATAGCATTTTCAAGATTCATGTTAGTTGCAGCAATTATCCGGACATCTGTTTTGCGAGTAGCTGATTCTCCTAATCTCTCAAATGTTCCTTCCTGGATGACTCTTAAAATTTGAGTTTGCATTTGAAGAGGCATCTCTGCAATCTCATCGAGAAAGATCGTTCCGTTGTTCGCAAGTTCAAATCTTCCAATCCTATCGGATTTAGCATCTGTAAATGCTCCTTTTGCGTGACCGAATAACTCACTTCCTAAAAGATTATGAGGAATAACCGAGCAATTTATTTTAACAAAATTTTCTTTCTTTCGTTTGCTTGTTGCTTGAATTGCGTTAGCAATTAATTCTTTTCCTGTTCCGGTTTCACCCATAATTAATACGTGAGCATCTGAATCAGAGATTTCCATAACCAATTGGTAAATCTCTTTCATCGCTTTATTCTTGCCAATCATTCCGTGGAATTGAGATTCTGCTTTGATGATATCTTCAACTTGCTTAAATAGAGAAATATCCCGGAAAGTAATAACGCCGCCTGTTGGGATGTTATTTTCATCTTTAAGTACGGCAGCATTTATCCTGATGGGTAGAACTTCTGAGTTGCTGCAATTTATAAAAGTATCGAGATCAAAAACACTTTTCCCGTTTCTTAAAATTTGAGCGATTGGGCAATTCGATAAGCAAAATTCTGATTTAAAAACATTCTTACAAAACTGTCCGATTACTTCGTCTTTCTTGAATCCAGTAATTTTTTCAGCAGCTTCGTTGATGAAAGTAATTTTAAATTCTTTGTCAACGGTAATTACACCTTCTGCTATTGAGTTGAGAATTACATCAGTTCTTGAGTCATTATTCTGCATTAAATAAAATTTTTGTTAGTTAACGATAGCTATTAAATAAACACCGCCAAAAATAACAAGTATTCCGCAAATTCTTTTTATCCGCAAAATCGTTTTAGATTCTTCGGACCAATTCAAGTATTTCTGAACTTTACCTGTCAGCGTTCCGGCGCCAACTATCACCGAACAATGACCAATCCCAAAAGCAAGCAAAAATAGAACTGCCAACAAATAATTAGTTTGTGCAGTTTGAAAAACTATGCCTAGCACCGGAGCCATATATGCGAATGTGCAAGGACCTAGCGCAATTCCAAAGAGCAAACCAAGTATAAGTGCAGCCAATAAACCTTTTGCTTTTGTTTGTTTTAAGCCGATATTATTCCAGTCGAACTTAATTATGTCGAGCAAGTATAATCCAACTAAAAAGAAAATTCCCGCAACAAGATAATTTCCAAAGCTGCCAACATCTCCCATCAATCTTCCAAGTGACGCGGTGATAATTCCAATTGCAGCAATTGTAATCAGGATACCAACTGCAAAAATAAGTGAGATATAAAACGTTCTTGATATTGAAATTTTTCCTTGTGAAGTGATAAAGCCAATCACCAGCGGAATGCTGGATAAATGACAAGGGGAGAGGAGTATTGATAAAATTCCCCATCCAAAAGATGCAATAACCGCAAGCCATACCGCTCCAGTCATTGCTTCGTAAAGGGCAGTAAAGATTCTTTCGATCATTTTAATCTCCCTTATTCTTTGGCTTCAATCCTCGACTCTTCAGCAGCTTCGCAATCTCCTCTTCGGGATAAAATCCTTCGTGGCGATGAAATTCTTTCCCATTTTCATCTAGAAATACTTGGGTAGGAATAACTCTTATTTTGTATTGCTCTGCATATTGTCTTTGCTCTTGTGTCCACACATCATAAAAAATTACTTTTACCTGTTCTCCATATTTCTTCTCAATGTTCTTCATAACCGGCTGCATCATTTTGCACGGAATACAGTTGACAGAACCGAGTTCAATAAAAGTAACTTTGGATTTTGTTGTGCTGTTCTTCTTTTCTTTTGATTGAGCCGAAAGAACAAAGCTCACTGCAATAATAATTGATACAAGAAGTATTAGAGTTGATTTTGTTTTCATTAGTTTATTCCTTCATTTAACCAAGTGAGTATTTGCTCTTCTTTTGGAATTATACCGTAGCTTTTTACTTTTTCATTTACAACCAAAGCCGGTGTCATCATAATTCCATAGTTCATCATCTCGGCTATTTCTTCTATTTTTTTTACTTCCGCTTGGATATTGTTTTTTGTTACAACGTCCCTTACTCTTGCTTCGAGTGTTCTGCACTTTGAACAGCCGGGACCAAGTATTTTTATTGAAATCATTTTTTCTATTCTCCTCTTAATATTCTTAATGAATTTGCAATTGTATCGTTGACTGTTGCTTGTTTCATATATCTTGCAACCTGCATAGCTTCTACAATCTCTTCATTTGTAACACCATTTTACTTTGCCATTTTAGTCCACATTTGTGTGCAAGTATCGCTGCCCAGAGCTGCCGCAACTCCAATACCAACAAGCATTTTCTATTTATTCGGCACTTTCTGATATTTCTCGTTTTCAAAGATGAGAGATTTTTCTGCCATCTGATTTTGCGCAAACTTAGGTGCGAAATGTTTTAGTAATTCCATGGGACTCTTATTTTGGTCATTCATTTTTTCTCCAAATTATATTATTGTTTTATGATCACACTTATCACACTCAAACTGCAAAGTTGTGTGATTGATTTCATATTTATCGTGCAGTTTCTCTTCAATCTGTTTTTGAATTTCAGAAGTCTCAATAACAGAAATATTTTCTATTTCTATATGTGCTTCAAAGTGAGTATCGTTATCATTTAATTTCCACAAATGTACTATTTGCAATAAAACTTTTTTATTTAACAGCACTCATCTTTTCAAGTGCGGTTAAACTACTTACCATGCAATTATTCCAGAACTCTTCAAAACCTGGGGCCCAAAATGTTGGGATCATTCCATTTTCTTTCTGACTATTTACTATGCTATTTGCTAATGCAAATGCTTTTTCGCGATAGATTGAATCGCCTATTTTTTCATAAGCCAAATAAAATGTATTTATCATTTGGACAGCACTTGCATCAATGGGTACGTAACACATGTATTGTTCCAGCACCGAAGGAACAAGCCACCTAACGGCAGAATTTTTCCAGTTATCATAGATGTCAGATTTTTCCCAAACAACAAATTGATCCTCGCAAAATGCAATTAATTCTTTAGCCAATGGAATGTAAGAAGTGTCTTTCTCCTTATTATTAAGCAAATACTGAGCGAACCATGAAGCTTCATATTTAGTAAGATTATGATAGGGTTTAGCGGCAGCAACATCTTCAAACTGACCTGTCCAGTTGAATGTTTTCATCGGGTTTTCCCATATCCAATTAATAGCTGAATCGATAGCTTTTTGATATTGTGGCTGCTGATATTGATTGACAAGCACTGAAAGAAAATTAGCAATTCCAATTGGAATACAAAGTTCATCAGTCACCGGTTTACCTGTTTCTTTATATACTCTGATACTCCATGTTCCCGAGGGCAACTGATTTTTTATGTAAGTATTAGCAATATTAATAGCAGCATTAAGATATTTTTTATTTTTTGTTTTATCGTATAATGCAAGAAAGGTTTTTCCTGTTGCAGCATCCTGCGTCATAATCATTTCTTTACCGTATGAACCGGCAGCTAAATTTTCTCCTTCGTAAACCTGGGGGAAATATTCTAATGAAGCTCCAACAGATTCAGCATTTGCAATGAGATAATCAGCAGCTTTGCAAGCGATAACTAATGCGGTATCATTTTGAGGGAAGTAACTATTATACATTAACATTGGATTAACAACACTTCCGACTTCCAATGAAGAATAACAATATAAATTATGTTCCTCGTGGTCAGGAGTACCGGCGGTGTACCAATTTTTTATATGTTTCTGATTGTACATAAACTGCATTCCCTTTAGAAGAGCATCTTTGTAAGAATATTTTGCTTCAGGAAAAGGAGGACAAAATACCGTGGCTTTATAAAACATCCGGCTTCCAGCCAGTATAAAATCCAACCCATCATCACTAATAGCTTCCACTTTGAGATAGACTTCTCCATTGGGTAGTTTATCCCAAATTGGAGTTAACGGCTCGTAAGGTGTTGATGCCGTAAAAGTGTAATCTTGTTTATCCGTAAATGAAAAGGCAGAATACCTATATTGTTTTGGGTTAGGTATTACCCAACTTGTATTGCCATTTTGAAAAGATGGGGCATATTTGAACATTATTGCTTTTTCATTCCAGAATGGTTGCTTGTCTGGAATTCCTGGACGTATCGGAATCAGAGATTCTGCTTTACTCTGTTTGCAATAATTTAGATTTGTTGATTGATTTTGTCCAAAAAGCGAAACTGAAATAACACACAAAAAATAAGTAAGGTTTTTTTTCATATAAAATTATAAATTTAGTCATGGTGATAGCGTATAGTAAGTTTTTGATTTTGGGAATTAATTAATTCCTGGTAAAATATCAATTAAATTTTTCAAATCAACTTGTTCGAGTACTTTGTAAATTTCTTCATCAAATGATTTTGTTTGTGCAAAAACAAAACTGCTTAATGTTAATACGAACAGAACGAAAAAGAACTTTTTAGTTGCTCCGGCATAGCGGTTCGCCTTTGGCGAATTCATTTCATTCAACATTTTATATTTCTTTTTATTTCTTTTGTCATTGTCAATTCCGTTATAGTTATTGCGAACTCTACTTTAGTGGGTGAAGCAATCTCTTTCGTTATTTGGGATTGCTTCGTCGCTACGTTCCGCGCAATGACGTTTTTTTGTCATTGCGAACAAGTCCTTGAGTGAAGCAATCTCATTCTCAACTGTTATAGATTACTTTGACCCGATAAAATTGAAACTCGAAAGTACAATACACTTAACGAACCGAATTATATCCGCCTAAAACACCATTTTTCGATAGAACAATTTGCCAAAGCTGATTTTTATTTCTTGCTCGAAATGCACCTGCTGAAGAGAGCAGGAAATATTCCCACATTCTATAAAAACGTTCGCTGTATTTATCTTTAATTTTATTCCAACTGTTCTTAAAATTATCATACCAAGCAATTAATGTTTTATCGTAATCAGCTCCAATGTTATGCCAGTCTTCCATTACGAATTTGCCTTCAATTGCTTTACCAAGTTGCGCTATTGATGGGAGCATTCCATTTGGAAAAATGTATTTATGCGTCCATGCATCTGTAGATAAAGTAGAACGGACTTCACCAATTGTATGAAGCAAAAACAATCCATCATCTTTTAAGTCTCTTTTAGCGATCTCAAAATACTTTTTGTAATTCTTGTAGCCCACATGTTCAATCATTCCAACTGAGACGATTCTGTCAAATTTTTCATTTACTTCTCTGTAATCTTGCAATCTAATTTCAACCGGCAAACCTTTACATAATTCTTTTCCGAGTTCAACTTGTTCTTTTGAAACAGTGATTCCAACTACTTCAACATTGTATTTTTCCGCAGCATATTTTCCAAAAGCGCCCCAGCCGCAGCCGATATCAAGCACCTTCATTCCGGGTTTGAGATAAAGTTTATTACAGATTAATTCAAGTTTGTTTACTTGTGCTTCATCCAACGTGCTTACTCCTTTCCAATAAGCACAGCTATAGTTCAATCGCTTATCGAGCATATTCTGAAAAAGATCATTTCCTAAATCGTAATGGCGTTCACCAATAATATATGCTCTTCTTCTTGCTTGCATATTAATTAAATAAAAGCCGGCAAGCTGCAAAGCAACTTTAAGATTACGCTTTACTTTATTTTGCAAATCAGCGCGAATTATTCTGTAAATCATATCATCAAGTTTTTCAACGTCCCACCAGCCATCCATATACGATTCACCAAGTCCCAGCTCCACTTCTGTAATTGCACGTTTGTAAAATCTTTCATCGTGCACTTGAATATCCCATGGTTTGATTCCGTTAATTTCGATACCAGCCAGGGATAATAGATTTTCTGTAAGATTTTTATAACGGGTATTCATAACTCCTCCTTTGCAAATATTACAAATTATAACAGCCCATTTTTTATGCTGTGGAGATTACGATCTCATACTCAATTCAAAATTAGATATTTAATTTGTGTGTTACGATTGTAAAATTAATTCCCTTGGTCTAATTCTGTGTTACCTCTAGTTCTCCGTGTAATGGCTTTTTTGTTATACTAAGAAATACTGAGAATAATTATGCGATTTCGCTTTCAACTGTTGTAAAATATTTTTTCTTAAACCATAAAGCCACGTTTACAAGCATAATCAACACTGGCACTTCTACCAATGGACCAATTACGGTTGCAAAAGCGATTTGTGAATTTATTCCAAATACAGCAACTGCAACTGCGATAGCTAATTCAAAGTCGTTGCTTCCGGCAGTAAAAGCAGCAGTAGTTGATTTTTCGTAGCCAGCTCCCATTTTCTTTGCTAGGAAGAAAGTAACGAAGAACATTCCAGCAAAGTAAAAGATATAAGGAATTGCAACCCGCACAACATCAAGTGGTAACTCTACTATCTTTTCGCCTTTAAGAGAGAACATCACAAAGATTGTAAACAGCAATGCTATTGGAGTTAGAACAGAAATTTTTGGAATGAATTTTTTATGGTACCATTCTTTGTCTTTGATCTTAATTAATGATGTGCGAGTAATCATTCCTCCAAAGAAAGGAATGCCAAGATAAATTAGAACTGTTACTGCAATTTCACCGATCGATATCTCAACAAGTGCGCCGCTGAATCCGAATAGTGGAGGGAGAACTGTTATGAATATGTAAGCATAAACCGAGTACAGAAACACCTGGAAGATTGCATTGAATGCAACTAAACCGGCAGCAAGTTCCGAATCACCTTTAGCCAAATCATTCCAAACCAGAACCATCGCAATACATCTTGCTAATCCAACCAAAATAACTCCTATCATCATCTCCGGTTTATCGGGTAGAAAAATTATTGCAAGGATAAACATTACGAGTGGTCCAACAATCCAGTTCTGAATTAACGACAGCGAGAGAAGCTCTACATTTTTGAAAACGACGGGCAATTCTTCATACTTAACTTTTGCAAGCGGAGGATACATCATCAGTATCAATCCAATAGCGATTGGGATATTAGTTGTCCCGCTGCTTAACGAATCCCAAAATCCAGCAATGCCGGGGAATATGGAACCGGCAGCTACTCCAAGGAACATTGTGATGAAAATCCAAAGAGTTAAATACCGATCAAAGAATGATAATTTTTTTGATACTGTTTCACTCATAATCTTCTTTCATTAATTTCTTTTAGCCAATGTTCTAAGGTTGATTTAGTAGGAATCTTTCCGCTCGCAAGAACTTTTCCGTTGACGACAAGTCCTGGTGTTAACATTATACCGAAGTCTAAGAATTTTTCTCTATCGGTTATTTTCTCAACATAAGCTTGGATATTATTTTCATTAACTACTTCCTTTACAAGATTTTCTAATTTGATGCAATTTGCACAGCCGGGACCAAGCACTTTTATGTCTAACATTTTTTATCTCCTTGCTTTAAAAATTTTTAATAGAACACGGATTTAACGGATGTAACTGATTTAAATTCGTTCAAATCCGTTCGATCCGTGTTTTATTTGGTTTCTATTTCTTTTTTATAAAACTCATAAAAATCTTTTTTGATTTCATCTCTTACTTTTCTGAAAACAGCAAAAACTTCCTCTTCCGTTCCGGCAGCTTCCGCAGGATCTTCAAAACCAATATGAAGCTGCTTCCCAACTTTACCAATAAAAACCGGACAAGTTTCTTTTGCATTGTCGCAAACAGTAATTACATAATCAAAGGATTCGTTCAAGAATTTATCCACCATCTTAGGATAATTTTGTGAAAGGTCTATCCCGGCTTCTTTCATTACTTGTATTACTTTTGGATGAACCTGATTGGATGGTTTTGTTCCTGCTGAATATACCTCTAGTTCACCATCAAATGATTTAAGAAATCCTTCAGCCATTTGGCTGCGGCAAGAATTCCCCGTGCATAGTATTAAAATTCTTTTTTTCATTAATCTCCTTTTTCGTTCGTCATACTCGCCCCGTATTAAATACGGGATAAACTCCAGCGAGAATCTACTTATTTAATTTTATCTTGGATTCCCGCATTCGCGGGAATTACATTTAGTGATTGTATCATTCATGCTAAAACAACGCTCCATAAATCAAACCGCTTATGGTTGCCATAACTACTACAAGCGATACATACACAACAGTTTTTTGTGTTCCAATCACTCCACGAATTACAAGCATATTTGGTAATGACAATGCCGGTCCTGCAAGCAGTAATGCAAGTGCTGGACCTTTTCCCATACCGCTGTTAATTAATCCTTGTAAGATTGGAATTTCAGTCAATGTAGCGAAATACATAAACGCACCGGTGACTGACGCAAAGAAATTTGAGAACAAAGAGTTGCCGCCAACTAAAGCTGAAATCCATTCATTAGGAATAACACCGTTGTTGTTGTTATTAGAACCGAGTAAAAATCCGGCAGCCAAAACTCCAGCAGCAAGCAGAGGCATGATTTGCTTTGTAAATCCCCAAGTTTCACCAAGCCATTGGTTTGCTTCACCATCTGTAAAAGTTAAAGCGATAGTTGTTGCAATAACGGCTACAACAAAAGTAATAGCTGGGTTATCGTAAAAAAGTATTGATGAGATAATTACTGCTGCTGTCCCCAGAATCACATAAAGCTTTTTAACCTGGATTATATAAATCATTGAAAGTGCAAAACCGATTCCAAATAATCCTGTAATAAACCATTTATTAGCAAACATAAAGTACCAGAAACCTTCGGTTGTGTCTGCAGGCTTTCCCCAATTAACAAAGACTAAAATTGCAACAAGAATAAAAAAGTGAAGTGCAGTCTGCCAGAAAGGGCGCGGTTCTTCTACTTCAGGCATTGCGAGTTGAGCATCAGCTTTTACTTTCTCTTCTTTGCGATAGATGAACGCCATGATCAATCCAATAATAATACTAAATGAAACTGCTCCAATTACTCTTGCGATTCCAAGTTCAAGTCCTAATATTCTCGCTGTAAGTATGATTGCTAAAATATTGGTAGCAGGACCCGAATATAAAAATGCAATTGCCGGCCCCAATCCAGCTCCTCGTTTGTGAATGCTTGAGAACAAAGGAAGAACTGTGCAAGAACAAACTGCAAGAATTGTCCCTGGTCCTGCCGCTACTAAATAAGCGACCCACTTTTTAGCTTTCGCACCAAAATATTTTACAACTGCAGCTTGACTGACGAAAACTGCAATTGTTCCCGCAATAAAAAATGCTGGAATAAGACATAGCAAAACATGTTCTTGTGCATACCATTTAGCTAAATCAAATGCTGCTAATATTGCTCCTTTAAATGATTCCTTGTCAATCGGCATAAAGTAAGCAAAGAGAAAAAATCCTACAATCCACAAGAATGATTTATATTGTTCTTTCCAATTCATAATAGATCAACTCCGGTAATTTTGCACACAATATTTTATTTTGAACACAACTGAAACCTATCAACCTTTATCGCTTTTTTAATATCATCAATAATGCTTTCCTCATCTGATATCCAGAAATCGAGCTGTGATACTATTGATGAAATTCTTTTGTCTTCTGTTGCTGCATTAATTTTGTAATTAACCCATTTACCTTCATGATATTCGACGATAAAACCAGCTTCTTTCAAAATGCTAAGATGTTGAGAGACAGTAGAAGCAGCTAATCCTAAAATATCTGTCAGCTCACAAACATAGAGCGGTCTTACTTGAAGCATTTTTAATATTCGTAACCTATTCGGATCCGAAAGGGCTTTGAATATTTTTGTTTTGTCTTTAATCATTTTAAATAACTCATTTCGCTAACGGGTGAAATATAAATAACATTTCGTTAATTGTCTGAATGTTTTGAGGGAAATTAGATTTATCCGCAGCAGGAAGAAGGGGCTGTGTTTTGTGCAAAATCAAGTCCTATTTCACGACTTATGCTTTCATTGCACTCTTGCAGAATCATAATAAGTTCATTTTGAGAAGAAACAAGATTATGAACTATATGATGTGAATTGATATGGTTCTGAAGTGAACGAAGTCTCTGAATTTCTTCTTGAGTCATATTGCCATTGTTCTGATTTTCATTAAAATGTTTTCTCAATCTTCCCAATTCTTTGCGTAAGGATTTTAATTCGGGATCATTTTCATTTGCTTCGGAAGCAATTACAAAGTCGTTGTATTCTTCAAAGTTTTTTAATACTTCTACAAAATTATTGATGTGCTGTTTCGTATTTGTATCTAGCATAAATTTGTTCCTTATATTAACCGCAGCAACCTCTGGATGCTGGCTTAGCGTATGATGCAAAATCAAAAACTAAATTACTTGAAATGCTTTGATTTATTTCTTTTAGATGGTCTATGAAGCTGTTTTGAGCTTGAATATATTCCTTAAATATTTTATTTGTTAAAAGTTCATTTTGCAATTGAACGATTTTTTGATGTTCAATTTCTGATTCAGGATTGTATTGCTGGGATATTTGAAATTCTCGCTGTTGAACCATAAAGTTACTATACAAATTTTTAGCTTCTTCATCGTTCATAAAATTCTTGCGGCATAGTCTGTATTTTTCGGCAATTGGTGAACCGCTTATGGCTCTGCCGAGATTTTCGGATGCTATCATTAAATCAGCAGCTTTTGTTTTTGTCTCCATTATGTATTTCCTTTAGTATTAATGAGAAAAACCTTCTCAATTTCGGTTATTATTACTCTTTCAGAAAGTTTGCCGTTGCTCTTTACCAATTCGTTATTTATGAAAATATACGGCGGTTTTTCATTATTTTCTTTCAGTAACTTCATCACTTCAGAATGAGAAAATGATTCCGGTGAATACAGTTCGATATACTCGCACTCAACTATTGAACCAAACTTATCAGTAATCTTTCTGAATACCATATTTGACGCTGCTCGCCAGGTCTTGTTTTCATCGCAGGCGGCTATCGGCATTCCGAATATTTGCAGTTTTATTTTGCTTTGCATTTTTGTTTATTCTGTGAAACAGATTCTTCCTCAAATTAAACTTTAACATTATTGTTGAATAAAAGGTTGGATGCTTTTTGAATCATACCAATACCTTTTATTTCCGATTCCAGCAACGGCATTACCGTAACCGGTAATTGAAATCTTTCTTTTATTTCTCCAAGATATTTTTCCTGCATTTTTCTTCTCTTGATGAAAAATTCATTTGTACAGTATTCCGGTTCGAGCACTTGATTAGCAACTACAAACTGCGTTTGAATGCCCGCTTCTTTTAAATCAAGCATTGCTCTGTATGCTTCAATTACCGGAGTTGATTCCGGATAAACAACAAACGAGAATATTGATTGTTCCGGATTCTTCATCCTTGCAATAACTTTATCAAATCTTTTTTGAGTAACGGATTTTGCATCCTGGCTTTTCTGATTTGTTGTAACCATCATACTCACCTGGTCGCTGTAATCAAACGGAAGTTCGAGTAATCGAAGCGTATGACCGGTAGGCGCGGTATCAAAAACAACAAAATCATAATCATCGCTTTCTACGTAACCCATAAACTTATCGAATGCTGCCATCTCTTCTGTACAAGGCGATTCAAGTTCTTCTTTAATCGCAACCATCATATCTTCTGAATATTTAGAGTTCGATTCTTCAACAATTCTCTGTTTGTATTCTTCGGTAGCTTTTTCCTGATCTACAATTACAGACCAAAGATTTTCTACACCTTTAACTTCCTGAATATGGTCGGTAATATTTTGCTCGAGCACTTCACCAATATGTGCTGCCGGATCGGTTGTTAGCAGTAGAGTTTTGTATCCTTCATTTGCAAACTTATAAGCAGTTACAACAGAAATTACAGTTTTACCAACCCCGCCTTTACCTGTAAAGAAAATAGATTTTGTTTTTCCGTTTGGTGTTATGATCTTGTCAATTGAGTCTGGAATAAAATTATCAAACTCAGCTTTTAATAATTCGCCGTTACCGCCTGTCCCTTCGGGAATTGAATAAGTTTGTTTACCGGAATTAAAGAACAAATCTTTCTCAATATTTAACAATCTTTCAACTCCAGTAATTTCACCGTTGCGTTGATACATTTTTCTAATTTTAATCGGGAAATCAGATTCAATTATTTTAATATACTTTTGCTGCATATCAAATCTACTTTTGAAGAATGGATGCTCGCAAACTTCTTCCGGCAGCATTCCGTTGATAATCAATTCAACATTTTTAACGCCGATTTCTTTTAATTCTTTTGATGATCTTTTCGTTTCGTAAACAGAAGTTTCTTCCGGGTGAAGAACAAACATAAAAGTCGTTCTCTCGGCATCGCCTAAAAGACGTGTTGCTTCATCATATTTCACTTTATTTTCTTGGATAGATGCAACCGGACCAATGCAAGTGTTGCCGTTTCCTTTTGCGCTTTCTTCAATATGCTTACTCCAATCAACCGGTAGTTCGAGAAGACGAATTGTGTGTCCGGTTGGTGCAGTATCAAAGATTACCACATCATATTTTTTCCCTTTACCTTCTTTTTCTGCAACCATAAAATCAACGAAGCGATCGAATGAAGCGATCTCTGTTGTGCACGGCGAATTAAATTGTTCCTCCAACACTGCCATAACGCTTTCCGGCATAACTGCACGCATTGGTGCGAGAATTCTTTCACGGTATTCTTCTGTTGCTTTGTCCGGGTCAATTTCCATTCCCCATACATTGTTGAGTAGGGGAGTGATTTTATGTCCGATCTCTGTTTCAAATACATCAGCTAAATTTGAAGCGGGATCTGTAGTAACTATTAAAGTTTTTTTACCTTCGTTTGCATAGTGAACGGCAGTTGCACACGCCATCGTAGTTTTGCCAACGCCGCCTTTTCCGCTGAAGAAAATATATTTTGTGTTATTCATTTTTCTACATTCCTACATAATTTTTTAGTTCATCAAAAGTCGGATATGATTTTTCTTTCACAACTTTGCTATCAACCAAAGTTATTGGAAGAACCTCAACTCCATTTGATTGCAGTCGTTTCATAACTTCCGGCTGCTGCATAAACTTTAGTCCTTGTTGACTTAGCAAGTATCTCTCGATTTTGATTTGTCCAACAAATTCCTTTTTCACTTTTAGAATTGACTCATTGATATCCAACAGAGCTGGATCGATATCCGGTCCGCACAAGCCGCTGGCGCAGCACATTGGTGGGTCAAAGATTTCTATCTGTATTTTCTTAACTTCTATTGCGTTATTCATATTTATCCTTTTTTAAATTGCTCGAAGTGAAATCAAGACATTTTTTAATTTCATTTAAGTCGAATGCTTGATACGGTTTTGATTCAAGATTTAAGATCAGTTCATCATCCAAAGAACTGATGTTGAGGGATTGCAACTTTTTATATTCATCCGTCGGACAACTGCACTGACCCTTCTGGCATAGTGCAAAATTTGACAGCAAAGTTTCTCTTTCTACTTCATGCGATTTAATGAATATATTTAATTTATTTTTTGATGATTCAATTTTGTATTCCATTTGGTTTCTCTTTTCAATTAGCAACATCCAGTTCCATTACCACCGCAGCACCCGCCGCCGTTGTTTTGTGTGTCCTTTGATCTGACGTTCACAGTTTGCCCGCCAAGAATAGCAAAACCTCCAAACACTTGATTGAGATTTTCACTTCCGCATTGTTCGCAAAGTATTTTTAATCCTTCTTCCTTTTCTTTTACGGTTGCTTTTATGTCAAAATAATAACCGCAATCTTTGCAATGATATTCATATATAGGCATTTATTATATCTCCTTGATTGATTTTTCTTTTTCTCTGTTGATTAGATCATCAGCTAATTTGTAGATATCATTTATTGGCCTTTCTTTAACCATCTTGCCAATACCAATAGTTTCTTTTATATCTTCGATTGTACAACCGAGTTTAATTGCTTCCGCAAAATGGTAACGAAGGCAGGGCAAACAATTTCCAGCGATAGAAGAACCGATGGCAATCAATTCTTTTGTTCTACCATCTAATAAGAGTAACTCAGGCATTTACTTCCTCCTTTTTCTTTTTAATCAGCATCAATAAATCTTTTTCTACTACGAATCCGACAACACATCTGCCTTCTTCACGTAAAAGAAGCCGGTCGTTGAGTTTCTTTAGATCATTAATAAAGATTTCATCATTCAGAATTTTCTTTAGCAGAAGGAAAAGTGATTTGTTTGTTTCATTAAGTTTACTCAACTGATAATAACCCCATTTGCCATCTTTCTCTAGTTCAACAATTCCTGATGACTTCAATATGGCAAGTCCTTTTGAAATTTGATACTGCGGAATTTCGAGTGTATCTACAAGCTCGCACACGCACAGAGAATCATTTACAAGAAGCAAGTTTATGATCCTCAATCTTGTTTCATCTGAGAGTGCTTTAAATTTTTCTATTTTGTTTTCTGTTGTCATATGCTCATATGCGAATATTTGCATATGAAACTTAGTATATTATTTCTGCTATGTCAAGACAAATAAAAAATTATTTTGTAGAGGGGATTAAATAGAATATTAATTCTATTGTGCTATGAGCTGGTCAAATAATTTTAGAAAATTTTTGTGGGCATTTTTAAGCTTTTTAATGTTTAAACAATAACAAATTGCTTTTCCATCTATCTCGCCTTCAATTAATTCAGCGTCTTTTAACAACTTTAAGTGCTGAGAAATAGTTGACTGTGCAAGCGGAAGGTTTTCTACAATCGTTCCGCAGCTACAGGTTTTACATTCCATCAATGATTTTAGTATTTCGATTCTTGCCGGATGCGAAAGAGCTTTTGCGATGTCGGCAACATAATTATCTGTTTTATTGAATTGATCTTTTTTAGAATATGCCATTTCATTATTCTTTTTTATCTGCTACATACCTTAAATCTATCCACCTTTTGCACTTTCTGTTTGTCCGAGATAATCAATTGATCATCTGAAATCCAGAAGTCCAGTGTAGAAATGAGAGAAGAAATTCTAGGATCGGAAGGGCGCGGATTTATTAGATAGTTAACCCACTTACCGTTCTTCTGTTCAAGAATAAAACCACCATCTTTAAGAATACTTAAATGTTTTGAAACTGTAGATGTGGCTAACTTTAAAACATCTGTAATCTCGCAAACGCAGAGAGATTTACTTTGTAGCATCTTAAGAATTCTAAGTCGATTAGGATCTGAAAGTGCTTTAAAGAGTTTTGTATTTTCTTTCATCAACTGACTAATTTACATTTCGCCTTTATATGAAATATAAAAAATTGTCGATCTAAATCCAAAACATATGTCAAGATGTATTTTTATAATGAATTGTAGAGAAAATTTATTTTTATAATTAAAAAATCTTAAAAAACAACAGCTTTAGATTTTTTAGAAATTGAAAGGCAGGTAAGGATCGTATGGAAGGAAAAGAAGATATGAAATGCTTTATGTGCTGCTTCTGTACAAAAAAATTAGATAAAGAAACTGCCCTTAAAACTGTA
>MHAR01000059.1:22691-23315 GCA_001803045.1 Ignavibacteria bacterium RIFOXYB12_FULL_35_14
AACTTGCGTTTATTGGTTCTATAACATCTACATGAGCGATTAGCGGTTTGTCAGAAACTTTATGTATCATTTTTGCACGCGCCAAACCTTGAAAAAGAACTTTTATCCGTCCATCAGGAAGTACTACCTTTCTCATAATGGAGCCAACAACTCCAACATCATAAAGAGAATCATAATCTCGCTGCGTTTCATGTCCAGGTTTTGTAGAGCAGACGATAACAAGAGAATTGTCTTCGATTGCTCTTGCTGCTGCACTTATATTTGTCTCATCACTCAAAAATATCGGTGAAATCATAAAAGGGTATAAAAAAAGTTCATCTTCTGCTAGTACGGGAATATCAGCAGGAAAATCTCCATAATTGCTTAATTTCATATATTGTCCTATTTATTTATAGTATTTGCATTTTCTGTGCTTTCTTGAGGAACTGAGTTTCTTGAGACCACACTTTTTGTATCAGGCACCATAAAGCCATACCAGCTCTCTTCACCATCACCCACAAACCATGCACGGTACCAAGCTGTATTGGCTCTTTCTATCTCGTTCCAATTTATCCATGGTTGCGGCTTAATATTTTTGTAATACTCTGCACTTCGTGGTTTGTCAAGTCGTGTATAAAGGTCTGC
>MHAR01000059.1:23368-23676 GCA_001803045.1 Ignavibacteria bacterium RIFOXYB12_FULL_35_14
CTACAACTCCGTAGTATATAGAATGAGGATAAAACCTCTTAAAGTTATCGCCTTCTATGATGGCATCTTGTATGAGAACTTGATCACGCCATGGATTTGGAAGTGCAAGGTATTTCGCTTTTATCTTCATAAACTCTGCAAACTCTTTTTCATTTGGATTTGCATATCTTTTTATGTATTCATTGAAGAAATGCTCACTTAAGAGATACTCTTCTTCATGCATATGTGCGATGGCTAAAATAATAGTGGCTTCTGGCAAAAGAGGAGAACCTATATGTTCACCTTGCAGAGAACTGTAGTAGTTATCA
>MHAR01000060.1 GCA_001803045.1 Ignavibacteria bacterium RIFOXYB12_FULL_35_14
CCATTCTTCCGGGAGATGTAATAAACGGTTGAATAATTCTTTCGTTTCCATATCTTTAAATTATTATTTTCACACTATTAACGGTAGAACCAACAATTTTAAATAAACTATTGTCTTTAATTACTGAAGCATCAACTACACCTGTCCCCTCCCAGGTTTGAGTTGAACATAAAATAGATTAATATTACTACGAGTCCAATTAAGTCCATTTGTAAATGTGGCTAATCCAATTCTACCATCTCCAGAATAAAACATATAATAAGTGTTTTCTATTTTAATAATATCCGTCACTGCAATTTGATACTCCCATCCACTTGTGCCAAATAAAACTGGGTAGGGATATTTTGTCCAATTAATTCCATCAGTAGAAGCTGCCAAACCGATATGTCCTGGTCCCGAATTCGACTGAACCCCAGTATAATACATTTTGAAAAAGTCTCTTTCTTTTATAACAACACCCGGAGTCACAGCATGTGAATACCAACTCCCGCTATTGCCAGGATATAGAACAGGTAAATTTGAACCACGAGCACAATTGATAGCATATAGAGATGTTGCATAACTAACATAGCCAACTCCACTATTCGATAAACTAGTAAACCACATCTTATAAATTTGTCCATCAAAAATAATTTTAGGATGCCTTACACCGCCAAATTCATAAACCGAGTTATTACCACTTAGTATAGGATTATTTAAATAATCCACCCAACTCGATATGTTTATTCCCCAATTAACAATTAAATAAATACTGCCAACTCCTGTCCCGGTTGATACAAGAGTTAAAGTTATCTGTGTTGTAAAGTTCTCCTGTACCACAACATCTGTTTCACCATCATACAGAACAACATTGCTGTCATTTTTTGCCTCAACTTTTAATTGCCAAAGTCCTATGGGCACTGATTGAAATGTGATATCTCCTGAAGTGTTTGATAACAAGTTAAGTGTGCCGCTTAGTGTATCATAACCCTGTCTGTTTAGATATGCCGTTACTGTTGTCGCGTTGGAAGGAGCATTTTCTCGATCAATTTTAAGCAATACTTTACCTCCACCCGTTTCGGTAATTGGAGGATTAACCGGATTTTCTCTCGAACATCCTAAAAGAAAGAGATATGAAATAATTGTTAAGATTATAATTAATTACTTTACTTATAAGAGCCCCCATATTTTAAGTTATTATAAAATTACTTGTTGCACGTATTTAATAAGTAAAACAAATACAACAGATTATTTAATTTCCCGTAAAATACGGCAGTTGGAGATTTCATTTTAAAAACCTAAACGAAAAAGTGAACTAATTTATGAAACAGATTTGTACGAATGGATCTAAAATATTTTTCAATCTCTTTTTTTACGAATTCATTTTCCTTCACCTCTATTTCTTCAACCTTTATGGGCTTCGGGGATAATTCAACATTATAAACATTTGTTTTCTTTGTATGGGTACTTTGTTTTCCCATTCCAATATTTTGAACAAGCGATCTGCCGGGGTATAAAGTGTACTTATTTTTTAGAAATGCTGATGCATGCCATCTAATTGCCCAAGAATCATTTTCCCCCTTTATCTGTTTTTTGAGCATCTTAATATTCTTTACCGCACCGTTCAGGTCAAATTCATTTTCAAGCATCCTATGGTAAATTTCATCTAATAGTATTGGGGCATTTTGCTCGAACAAATCCCATCCTCTTTTCCATGTTGCCCAACCCCAGCAATCCGCACCTTTTAGGAAAAAAGTTTCAGGTAAAAGTTTTTTTAGCGGATAAATGTAGCCATGAATACTTATAACTTCCTCAACGTTTTCATATATCTCAAGTCCCTTGTTCATAAATTCAAGAAAATATGGCGAAAGAATAAGGTCATCTTCAATAACAACGACTTTACCATATGTTTCAATCACTACAGAAACTCCAGAGATAATGGAACCTGCCAATCCTAAATTTTTATCTCTAAATATGATTTCTACATTCTTAAACCCGGAAATGCGCTTTATATATTCACGAACTTTTTTTACCTGCTCATTATCTTTTTCTGATTTGGCTGAATCAGAAAAAATAAAAATAGTGCTGTTTTTAGCAGTATCATTATCTAATAGCGATTGGATTACTTTTTGAGTATGCTCTAATCTTTTATAAACAAATAATGCAATGGGGGCTTGTTTTTGCATATTATATTTTTGTAAAGTCTATAATTAAAGAGGTGTAGTTCGGTTTTCCATCTTTATTTCTGCTGTCATTCAGAAATGATCTGTCTATAAAACCTTTATTGTCATTGAAATAATTAGAATGAAATACCCCGTCTTCATCCCAATACTCTATCAGTTTTGATTTGAAACCATGTTTTTCAAACAGGTTAGTCAGAGATTTATAATCAAATAAATTTTTATGGTCATGTGCTCCCTCCCCACTACCACCGGGTTTTACTCGTTCAATATAATTTTTATCAGGATGAAACCCATCTGGAACAGCAATGCGAATGTTTACCTTATCAGAGGTATATATGTAAAAATTTTTTAACATCTTAGCTAGGTCGTTGTTATTGAGATGCTCTAACACATGCTCTGCTAATATTTTATGAATTTTTTTTTGGCTGAAATATTTTTGAAAATCTTTTTCTTCGGTAACATCCAGGGTATCAATATCCGTAGCAAACCAGTTTATAAATTTCGACTTACCAGCACCAACATTAATAAGTATTTCTGAATGAGTTCTCAGATAATATAACCAGCTTATATAATTCCACAATCGAAAAAGAGGGAGGAGAATTTGATAAATAAATCTTTTAAACTTTTTATACATTAAAATTAAATTCCCAAACAATTTTCTTTTCTATAAAAAACTGATGTACATTTCTTTAAGAACACAGTTGCTCCAATCCCCCAAAAGTCAATTTGCTTAAACGGCTGTAATCTTAAAAAATCAACTGCACCTTTATATTCTATGCGCTCGGAATCATCAAGAATCATCACACCATCTTCCTTCAAAGCTGACAAAGAGTTTATTATGCAATTACTTCTGTCCTCTCCATCAACAATAATTATATCAAACTTTATTCTTGAATCAGCGGCAAAATGAGAATATTCTCCATTTTGAATAAGAACTTTGTGATGTAATTGAACGCTGCCGGGAATTATTTTTTTTAGTTTTTCATACCATCCTAAATTATGTTCAACGGTAAAGACCCTGCTAACTTTTTCTGCGTAAAATAAAGTTGAATTACCAGAACCAAACTCGAAAATGATCATTTCATTCTTTAATCTTGGTGACAAAAAATCAATGAATGGATAAGTTAACCAGGGAATCGGGTTATTATTTTTATCAACCGGTGATTTAGATTTAAATGAATTTATCCAACCGACATCAACGAGATACTGACTATGCTTTAATGAAAGAAGTACGCGAAGCAAAGCAGGATCTTTGGATAATTCTATTATAGTTTTAATTTTATCTATCAGCGGTGCTGCCATTTTAGGACAATAAATTTAAACATGTTAATAAATAAAATAGATTGCATCATCATAACAAGCTGATGATAAGTGCGCTTAGTAAATCCAATCGAAATTGTAGCCATAGAATATGATACAAGAGTTGCAACTGCCGAACCAATTATACCAATCTCAGGTATTAAAATAAGATTCAAAATCACATTTACAATCAATCCAATAAGGGTGCGGTAAAAAGAAAGTTTAGTCAAATTCTCTGTTATTAAATATTGACTGCTTGCCACTCCGAGGAAAGTGGCAACTCCAGCCCAAATATAAATTGTTAAAACGGGTGCCGAAGGTAAATACTTAGCACCTAGCAGTATAAAGGTTATTTCTTTCGAGAAAAAAGTTACAGGAAGTGCAATGAGTATGGCCATCCATGCCATTAAATCATAAAGTTTTTGAAGACGGCTTAGATATAGTTTTTCACTTATTTGTTTTGCATTAATTATGGCAGGAAAAAGAGAAGCCGTGATAGCCATAGGAACAAAATACCATGCTTCGCATAGCCTGGCGGCTGCTCCATAGTATCCGACTTCAGTTTCATTCATTAATTCTTTTATTAGCACTTGACCAATTTTTATATATATTGTTATTATAATGCCAGATAATATAAGAGGCCATGAATCTCTTAAAATATTAAAACCGATTATTTTATTTGATTTCCATTCAAATAAACTCAACCCTCTCTTTTTATACACAATAATAAACCCTGATGCAAGAAGTATTGCCTCAATCAATATAACGATTGCAAAATAGATCAATGGGGCGTTAAAAACTATTAAAAGAATTTTGATTATTGACCCAAGTAAGAACGCGGATGACTGAGCATAGACAGAATATTTTGCTGTAACTCTTGATTGAAAATAAAAATCAATAACGTTAAATGATTGAAAAAAAGTTGCCGAAGCAATTATCAATATCATAATATTCGTAAGAGCATTGTTAGCCATGAATGGTAGGACAGTCAGCAATAGTATTATTGAAATTGCAGCACCTAATAATTTGAATGTAAATGCTGTGCCAAGAAGCAAATCTCTTTGGTCCGGAGATTTGACCAATTCCCGCGTTAAAATGCTATCAATCCCCAATGACGAAACAGCGGCGAAAATTCCGACAAAACTCATTGCATAGCTTAACAAACCAAATTCATTTGGGGCGAGGTATCTGATAATTAGAATACCAACAATAAATGTTACAACTAATCTTATGATCTTTTCAAAGAACAACCATGATGTGTTTGTAAAATATTTTTTAAACGACTCTGATCCAATGTTTATTTTAGTGTCTATATTTTCACTGTCCTCTGGCAAAATATTTTCTATTATTAGTTAAGGTTATGAAACATTTTTTTCTTGATGAAAAGCGCAAAGTTTCTTTTACACTTTTGTAACATTCTTCTTCCTTAAAGAAAAAATAAAAAGAAGCAATAGTGTTAAAGATGATAGAATTAGTGAAATATATTTACTCAAATAAAAACTTTTCGGAGCATAGATAAATTCAACTTCATGTTTTCCTTTGGGAACCACTATTCCCATGAATCCATGATTAGTTTGATGGATTCCAGTTTCGTTGTCATCTATATAAGCCCGCCACCCGGTTGGAATTTTAAATAATTTATAATCCGCTTCACCACTAAAATATGTGCTTCCGAAAAACACAAAATTGTTTCCGGATGCATTCGCATCAAGCTGAAGCATTTCATCGGTGTATTTTAGAATTTTTGAATATGCTGTAGAATCAGGCTTATCAACAATAAGATTTTTGTTCACATAGGCGACTTGTTTTGGATCGAAAGCGTTAGCTTTAATTAAATTCAATGCCTCAAGATTACTTTTCATCTCAACTCTATCAACAAAATAAGCCCTGGGCAAAGCATTTTCATTTTTACTTACGGTTGTCTTTTCACCATTGTAAATTGGACTCAATCCAGCCATTGGAGCAGCTTGATCAGTTATAAGATATTTCACTCCAAGCATCCGCCATAAAGTTGGATTTGTTGGTCCGACAACGTCCATTATATCTTGATAAGTTCTCGGTTTTATTCCTGAGTAACCGTAAAAATCTTCCATCAGAAAGTAAGCATTGAAATTTGAATTCTGTTTGAACGAACCAAGCGAACCGTCTTGTTTTAAATTTAAAATTCGGAAAGGTTCCTTATCATTTTGACTTTTGATCGCATTCACATAATCAGGAGCTTGAAATTGATTTTGAATTTCCGGATTATCATGATACTTCGCTCCGCGTGCATCAATTCTCCAAAGATCAATTATTGTAAAAATGATAAGCCCAAGCACCAAAAAATCTGAGCTCAATTTTTTATTCACATAAAGAATTCCTGCCCAGAAAGAAGCACCAAGAATACCAAATGCGATAAGAAAATCATTGGTAAACATTTTAGCCATGTACTCAGCAAAAGCCTGAAAATATTGAGCGTACTGAGGATTGCTGGTCTGAAGAGTCGCAGCATGATCATTAACTCGCAATACGAACCAGTTAGACAATGCCTTGTTAGCAAGCAAAGACAAAATAAAAATTCCTGAAAAAAAGTAAGCAGAGTATTTCAAAATTGAAATTGCTTTTTTATCAGAATTTTCTCGCAAGGAAATGATTTTCATAATTCCGTAACCGGCAAGTACAGGAAAAGACATCTGAACAAGTACAAGAATCATTGATGGAACTCTGAACTTATCGAAATATGGAAAGTAGTAAAACATTAAATCAAACAGTAAAGAAAGATTTTTACCGAAGGAGATAAATAACGCAATACCAGAAAGTATAGTTAAAAACTGAACGAACGGTTCTTTCCAGCAAGTAAAAATTGCAAACAATGCCAGGAAGAAAACTAGCATACCCATGTACATAGCGACATCGACAAACGGCATTTGCCCAAAATATGTGTTTACTTCATACTCTTGATTTTGCGTTAGCGGACCTTTATAAGTTGAGTTGCCAAATCCATAAAAGGAGGGAATAACAAAGGTTAAAACTTCCTCCGGTGAGAATGACCAGCCGGTATGATAATCGTAATACTGTGACTCGGATTGATCAGCTTGTCCGGTAGTTGTCTCGGTAATACTTTTTCCACCTCTTGTTGAAAACGGAGTATACTCGTAAATCTGCGTGAGATTATCGGCAGAAATTAGAACGGCCAAAATAGATGTAACAATAACCACTCCTGCTGATTTAATGAGTCTGCTGCTTTTCTCTTTTTCCTTTTTAAGCAGCGATTTCACAAAAAAGAAAATGTAGTAAATAGCTACTGCAAACATTGTATAGAAGATTATCTGAACATGAAAACCTTGAATGAATAATTGCAGAACTATTATTAATGTTAATGCATAAACGACTTTTATCTTTTCCTCGAATTTCAGCAGGATAAGAAAAATTAAGGGATACATACACAGCGATGTTAATTTGGTTACGTGGCCGATGTAGAGAAAGACAATTATTCCTGTGCTGAAGGCAGTTGATACAGCAGTAAATAAACTAACCAAAGTATTTTTTGAAATATGCTTCATCAAAAGAAATGAGGAGAAGCCAAGCATTATTAGGTAAAAACTCCACATAGCATAATCAACAGAAAATAAGCTGCTGAATGCTATCCGAACGTAACCAAAAGCCATGTAAATTAAATTGAACCAAGTTTGTTCTGTTCCTAGCGCATATGCCGGCATTCCGCAAAAAATGTGAGGATTCCATAGGGAAAAACCCTCTCTATCTTTTAGCACATATGGCTTTGCACTTTCGCTTGCAATTATGTCGCCTGATTGAAAAGTCTTGTCTCCAAAATAAAGCGGATTAAGAAATATCAAGAATAGAATGAAGATAATTATCACAACTGAAAGTATGTGATACTTCTGCGGGATCAGTTCGTTAATTTGGAATTTGGAAAGGAAATTCTGCTTAACTGGCTTCTGAGCCTTACCTTCTTTTTTAATTTTTGCCATTTGAACCTAAATAAATGTTAAAAATTATTTTTGAACAATGAAATTTATACCGCTTCCAATTTTATTATTTGAATTAAAATCTAACACCATCATTAGAAAGCTTAAAGGAAATGCAATCAAGTAATATATTGGAAGAATTATAAAAAATAATTTTGAAATATTTAGCAGCATCATTGGATATTTTATACTCAGCCGCCAAGATTTATCACCCCAAAATCCGTAAGTATATTGCGATTTGTAAGTCTTAAATCCTAACGGAAGCAGTTTCCTCTCCAGCTCTTCTTTTGAGTAGCCAACTCTTGCATGCTCGCCGATAAAGCTTTCATCTTCTTCTGAGTGAACATCGCTCCCGCCAAAAATAGAAGGAGAGTTAATCAGTAAATAACCATTGGGCCTTAACGCTTTGTAGAAATTCTGAAATACTTTTACATCTTCAGCAATATGTTCCATAACATCCACGCAAAGAATTAGGTCAAATTTATTATCGTGGTTTATCTGCAATAAGTCTTCGACTTTAAATTTCACATTCTGGACTTTAATCTGTGAATAAAAAATTTCTGCATCTTTTATCCAATCTTCCTTAACATCAACTGAAAAAATATTCGCAGGAATTAATTTTTTAGACATAAAGTATGAGTATTGTCCAAAGCCCGTTCCCGCATCATAAATCTCTATCGTCTTATCTGCAAAAAGTTTTCTCAGTTTTATTAATTCTCTGCGAACATACCACGATCTTAAAAAAAATATATCCAATAGCTTATAGAATGCAATCCTGATAAACGGAAATTTCTTGATAATAGAAGCAAAAACATTTTTTACAGGATCGTAATGCATTAATTGTACAGCAAGTAAAGTGTAAGGATATAACGCAAGATAATAATATTGAAGTTTAACTCAGATGGGATTAAATAAGTGTAATTATCCCTTTTCTTTTATAACATATTCAGTTTCGGTTCGAAAATTGTTTACAAGCATTTCTCCCAACAGTCCAACGGAGAAAAACTGCACACCAACGATAATCAACAAAATACCTAAAAACAGCATAGGCCGGTTACTGAGATATTGATCTTGGATTAACCATAAGTAAGCCAGGTAGCCATTAACAATAATACCAACCATAAACGAAATCATTCCCAAAAAACCAAAAAAGTGCATTGGTCTTCTTATATACCTTGTGGTAAACATTACAGTAAGAAGATCAATAAACCCTTTGAAAAAACGTGAGGTACCGAATTTTGTGGTGCCGTATTTCCGGGGATGATGCTGAACGATTGTCTCCGATATTTTGTAACCTTGCCATTTAGCCAAAACCGGAATGTAACGATGCAGCTCTCCATAAATTTTCAAATTCTGTGTAACGTCTTTTCGGTAAGCTTTAAGTCCGCAATTAAAATCATGAATTTTTATTCTGCTAAAAATCCTTGTGACCAAATTGAAAAATTTAGAGGACAGTTTTTTAATGATGTTATCAAATCGCTTCTTCTTCCAGCCGGATACAACGTCAAACCCTTCGTCGAGTTTCTTTAACAGATTAATGATTTCATTCGGATCATCTTGAAGATCGGCATCCATGGTTACTACAACGTCACCGGCAGCTTCTTTAAATCCCATCTGCAAAGCGGCAGATTTGCCGTAATTTTTTTGAAAGCTTAAATATTTGAATCTTTTATCTGTTTTGCAGATCTCCTTGATTATTTTTAATGAATTATCTGAACTGCCGTCGTCCACAAAAATTATTTCATATGCTAGATCAATAAGTTTTAGAGCTTTTCTGATTTCATTAGCTAAAGGATTTAATGATTCCTCTTCATTATAAAGTGGAATTATAACCGAGAGTTTTTTGAAAATACTTTTTTCTTTTTGAATCGCTTCCTTGTTAAACTTATGGTAATAACGCCTGCGATGATAAAATGATTTGCGATATTGGGGTTTACCCGTGGATGTTTTGTCTAACTGTTTCCCCTGATTATTGCTTTCCTGACTTTCACCTTGAGAATGGTTAGCAGCCTGGCTTAAATTTTCTTCCAATTAATTATCCGTTCCTTAAAATTTCAGCGAAAATTAACTGAATATCATCTTAAAAACAATTTACTGCTCATCTTAAATCTCATTCAGCATTCAATAAAATTTAAGATCAAGTGAAATTTTAATCTTGACTATTTTGTATAGATTGTATAGGTTTGGAATGAGCTTTTAATTATGACGGCTATAAGTCAATTAAAATGAAATATTTAGCTTAGGAAAATCATGAGCGTAACTGAAACTTCAAAGATTGAAGAATTAGCAAATAAAGAGTATAAATACGGTTTTGTAACCGATATAGAAACTGAAAGCCTACCAAAGGGACTCAATGATGAGATCATAGGTAAACTTTCGGCAATAAAGAAAGAACCCCCTTTCATGCTTGAGTGGCGGCTGAAGGCATATCGGCATTGGCTTACTATGGAAGAACCTCATTGGTCGAATGTGAAATACTCACCAATAAATTACCAAGACTTAAGCTACTACTCAGCTCCTAAGAAAAAGCCTCAGCTCAATAGCCTTGACGAGGTTGACCCTGAACTGGTAAGAACCTTCGAAAAACTTGGAATATCGCTAGAAGAGCAAAAGCGGTTATCCGGCGTTGCAGTTGACGCTGTGTTTGACAGCGTTTCTGTAGCTACAACATTTAAAGAAAAGTTATCTGAATTGGGAATTATTTTTTGTTCAATGTCTGAAGCCATTCAAAATCATTCAGACTTAGTTCAGAAATATTTGGGAAGTGTAGTGCCATATACCGATAACTTCTTCGCTTCGCTTAATTCAGCAGTATTTAGCGATGGATCTTTTGTTTACATACCTAAAGGCGTCCGCTGTCCGATGGAACTTTCAACTTACTTTAGAATCAACGCAGCAAATACAGGACAATTCGAACGAACTCTAATAATTGCAGATGAAGGCGCTTATGTCAGCTATCTGGAAGGATGTACTGCTCCAATGAGAGATGAAAATCAGCTTCATGCTGCTGTAGTTGAACTGGTTGCTTTGGAGAATGCAGAAATAAAATATTCAACAATTCAAAATTGGTATGCTGGAGATAAAGAAGGTAAAGGCGGAATATTTAACTTCGTTACAAAACGTGGCGCATGCAGGGGAAAGAATTCCAAAATCTCCTGGACACAAGTTGAAACGGGTTCGGCAATTACCTGGAAATATCCAAGCTGTATTTTGCTAGGCGATAATTCTATTGGTGAATTCTATTCAGTTGCATTAACAAACCATTATCAGCAAGCAGATACGGGAACAAAGATGATTCATCTTGGAAAGAACACTCGGAGCACAATTATATCAAAAGGTATTTCAGCAGGATTCAGCAATAATAGCTATCGCGGTTTAGTTAAGATTGTTAAGAAAGCTGAGAATGCAAGGAATTTTTCTCAGTGCGATTCTCTTTTGCTCGGTGACAAATGCGGTGCTCATACTTTCCCCTACCTTGAAATTAATAATCCGAGCGCACAGATTGAACACGAGGCAACCACATCCAAAATTGGTGAAGATCAAATATTCTATCTCAACTCAAGAGGAATAGCAACCGAAGATGCAATAAATCTAATTGTGAATGGATATTGCAAGGAAGTGTTCAAGGAGCTGCCAATGGAATTTGCAGTTGAAGCTACAAAATTATTGAGCGTTAGTCTGGAAGGAAGTGTGGGGTAAAGCTCCACTCAAAGTAGTCATTCCGAACTTGTTTCGGAATCTCTAAACTTGAATTAAAGAAGCTGAAACAAGTTCAGCTTGACGGTTATAAAAAAATAAGGAATCAAAATGTTATTGGAAATAAAAAACCTGCATGTTAATGTTGAAGGTAAAGAAATATTAAAGGGAATAAACTTAAAAGTTAACACCGGTGAAGTTCATGCCATCATGGGACCAAACGGCTCAGGTAAAAGTACTCTTGCACAGGTTTTAGCCGGTAGAGAAGAATATGAAGTTACAAAAGGCGAAGTATTCTACATGGGAAAAAATCTTCTCGATTTACCACCTGAAGACAGAGCAAGAGAAGGAATATTTCTTGCCTTCCAGTATCCGGTTGAGATTCCGGGAGTTAGCAATACCAATTTGTTGAAGACCGCTTTAAATGAGATTAGAAAATACCGCGGAGAGCATGAATTAGATGCGATGGAATTCCTTTCATTATTAAAATCTAAAATGAAATTAGTTGAATTAGATCAAAAGCTTATCAGCCGATCAGTTAACGAAGGATTTTCCGGCGGCGAGAAGAAAAAAAATGAAATATTTCAAATGGCTGTGCTCGATCCTAAATTAGCTTTGTTGGATGAGACAGATTCCGGACTTGATATCGATGCCTTAAGAATAGTGGCTAGTGGGGTTAATAAATTAAAATCGAAAGATAATGCTGTAGTAGTAGTTACGCATTATCAAAGATTACTTAATTACATCGTGCCGGATTTTGTTCATGTTTTGTACAAAGGAAAAATTGTGCTTTCCGGTGATAAGAATCTTGCACTAGAATTAGAAGAAAAGGGTTATGATTGGATAAAAGCCCCATCCGATACAGTTGAGGTGGTATCATAAACATTTGCGGACTAAAGTCCCAACGGTTTTTATTAGTGTTTCAGAGGCTGTCTCAAAAGTAATTTTTACTGTCACACTGAGCTCGTCGAAGTGTGATTATAATTCAAATTGTCAGTCTTCGATGGCATTGCCACTCTGACTGACAATTAAACTCTAAATTGTTGAAGGTTTTAGTCACGCGTTACAAACCAATTTTTTTGAACTAAGAAATATTTGATCCATGGAAAATACTTTAGACATTAAAAAACTTTTTTTATCTCACTTTGCTGATTTTGAAAACAGTTTAAATGGCGGGAAAGCAAAACCGGTTCATGAATTGAGAAGATCAGCCATCTCAAAGTTTTCAGAGCTTCAATTTCCTACAACCAGAGATGAGGAGTGGAAATACACAAATATTTCTCCATTATTAAAGCATGATTTTGTACCCGTTCAGAAATCGGCAGAAGATTATGAATTTGAAGTAAATCATTTTCTTTTCGATAAGATGGAACATAGTCTTATCGTTTTTATTAATGGAATGTACTCAAGCGGTTTATCTAAAATTAAAGACTTACCCAAAGGCGTAGTTGTAAAAAGCCTTTCCGAAGCAATCAAGGAAGATAATCCTATTGTAAAGAGGCATCTTGGTCAGTATGCTGATTTCAAAAATCATATTTTCACTTCATTAAGTGCAGCTTTTGTACAAGATGGTGCTTTCATTTATATCCCAGACGGAAAGGTTGTTGAAGACCCAATTCACATTCTATTCTTAACTATTTCCGATAATCAGAAAATTTTAGTTCAACCAAGAAATTTGTTTGTCGCGGGAAAAAATTCTCAATTTACTATCATCGAACATTTTGCCTCAACAAGCGATGAAGATATATACTTCACAAATTCTGTTACTGAGATTGTTACAGAGGAAAATGCTTTTGTTGATCATCTCAAGGTGCAAGAGGAAAGCAAGAAAGCATTTCACATTGGCAGAATGGATGTGCATCAGGAAAGAAACAGTAATTTTGTTTCTCACTTAATCTCATTCGGTGCAGCTATATCACGAAATGATTTTAACAGTCGCTTTAATGATGACGGCGGTGAGAGCATGCTTAATGGACTTTTTCTTATCGAAGGCACACAATTATTTGATGCACATACATTGATTGATCATGCTAAGCCGCATTGCAACAGCCACGAGCACTACAAAGGCATTTTGATGGGCAGCTCCCGCGGAGTATTTAACGGGAAAGTGATTGTGAGAAAAAATGCTCAAAAGACGAATGCTTTCCAAGAAAATAATAATATTATTTTATCAGATGATGCTCTTGTTAACACCAAACCTCAGCTTGAAATTTTTGCAAATGATGTAAAATGTTCTCATGGTGCAACAATTGGGCAGCTCGATAACGATGCAATGTTTTACCTTAAAACAAGAGGTATCGGGGTTGACAGAGCTAAAGCAATTTTAATTCATGCATTTGCCAGCGATGTTGTCCGGTATATAAAAGTAAATGCAGTACGGGAATACATCGAGAGCATATTGAAAAAGAAATTTCACGAGGATCAATCATAGAAAGAATCCTAAAATGAAAGCTGAAACCACCATCATAGAGAATGCTGAACTTTACGATGTAAAAAAAATTCGGGAAGATTTTCCTATTCTTAAAAAGCTTATTCATGGTAAACCACTTTGCTACCTTGATAATGCTGCCACATCGCAGAAACCTCAAGTCGTAATAGATGCAATAAACAACTTTTATCTATCCCAAAATGCAAATGTTCATAGAGGTGTTCATCATCTAAGTGAAGTTTCCACCAAAGCATTTGAAGATGCAAGGATAAAAATTAAAGAATTCATCAATGCTGCCAGTGATAAAGAAATAATTTTCACGCGGGGAACTACCGAAGCAATAAATCTTGTCGCCTATTCTTACGGAAGAAAAAATATTAGAGAGGACGATGAAATAATTATTTCTCACATGGAACATCACTCGAACATAGTTCCATGGCAAATTTTGTGTGAGGAGAAAAAAGCTAAGCTAAAAGTAATTCCGGTAAATGATGATGGTGAATTGATCTTAGAAGAATTTGAAAAGCTGATTACCGATAAAACAAAACTCGTTGCTGTTGTTTATATCTCCAACTCGCTGGGTACTATAAATGCAGTTGATAGAATTATTGCAAAAGCTCACCAGCTTAATATACCCGTATTGCTCGATAGCGCTCAAGCAATCTCCCATACAAAAATTGATGTTCAAAAACTCGATTGCGATTTCCTTGCTTTCTCAGGTCATAAGCTTTACGGACCAACTGGAATTGGAGTTCTCTACGGTAAAGAAAAACTTCTCGATGACATGCCTCCTTTTCTTGGCGGTGGGGATATGATAGCGAAAGTCACTTTCGAGCAAACAACATACAATGAACTACCATATAAATTTGAAGCCGGCACTTCCAATATTGCAGGAGCAATCGGTTTAGGTGCCGCAGTTGATTATGTACAAAAGATTGGACAAAACTCAATCTCGTATCACGAGCAAAGTCTGCTTCACTATGCAACTGATCTCATCAAAGAAATTAAGGGATTAAAAATTATCGGAACTGCAAAGGAAAAGTGTTCAATAATATCTTTTGTAGTTGATAATATTCATCCGCATGACTTAGGAACATTTTTAGATTATGAAGGAATTGCAATTAGAACCGGACATCATTGTACGCAGCCGCTTATGCACCGGTTCAATATCCCGGCAACATCAAGAGCGTCATTTGCAATGTACAATACAAAAGCTGAAATTGACAAATTCATTAGTGCGCTTAAAACTGTTATAAAGGAATTTTCATAATGGATACAGAGTTAAAAGAATTGTACCAGCAAGTAATTTTAGATCACAACAAAAGTCCGAGAAATTTCGGTAAGATTGAACACGCTAATCACACAGCAGAAGGTTATAACCCGTTATGCGGTGATAAGGTAAATATTTACATAGAAATGGATAATGATGTTATTAAAGATATTTCATTTCAGAGTTCCGGTTGTGCAATTTCGCAAGCTTCGTCTTCTCTAATGAGTTCTGCTGTTAAAGGAAAAACCCGTGAAGAAGCTGAAAAAATCTTCAATCGCTTTCATGATTTGATTATCGGGAAGCTGGATGAAGAAAAATCACTTGAAGAGCTTGGAAAGCTGACTGTGTTTGCAGGAGTGAAGGATTTTCCTTCGAGAGTGAAATGTGCAAGTCTTCCATGGCATACGATGCTTAATGCATTACATAAAAACGATGAGCAGGTTGCAACGGAGTGATTGTGGAAAAATTAAACAAACAAGAACTTGAAGAAAAAATAATTCAGGCAATTAAAACATGTTACGATCCGGAAATTCCGGTTGACATTTTCGAGCTTGGATTAATCTACGAAATTAGAATTGATAACGATGCAAACGTAAAGATTAATATGACATTGACATCTCCGATGTGTCCTGTTGCAGGTACATTGCCACCTGAAGTCCAGAGAAAAGTGGCTTCAGTGCCAGTTGTTAAATCTGCAAAAGTTGATATAGTATGGAATCCGCCATGGGATAAGGAGATGATGTCAGAAGTCGCAAAAGTAGAATTGGGATTTTTATAGTTAGTCAATAGCACACAGATGACGCAGATTAAGCTGATTTTCGCTGATTATAAATCAGTATTTATCTGTCGCCTCTGTGTCATCAGTGTGCCATTGATTAAAAACAAAAGGAGTAAAAATGTTTAATATAACTTCAAGACAACCAATGTATGATCAAGGCGCAGTTCAGCCAATGAGAGATGAACTTGTTGCTATTGGCTTTACAGAACTGCTGACAGTTAAAGATGTGGAGGAATCGCTATTAGTTAGTGATGATAAAACTGCTTTAGTAATGATAAACTCTGTCTGTGGGTGTGCCGCTGGAAGTGCTCGTCCTGGTGTTTCGCTTGCGCTTCAACACAAAACTATACCGGACAAACTTTACGCGGTTTTTGCGGGTCAAGAAAGAGATGCCGTTGATCGTGCGAGACAATTAATCACTAATTATCCTCCTTCTTCACCAAGTGTTGCAATGTTTAAGAATGGAAAGCTTATTTATTTTATGCCGCGATTTGAAATTGAAGGAAGAAATCCCGAATATATTTCCAACGAACTAAGATCAGCTTTTGATGAACTGTGTTCTAATCAAGGTCCATCAGTTAGTCACGAACATTTTGCGCAAGTAATGCATGCGAAGTCATGCGGCTCAAAAATACCATTGTATAAAGGATAATTTTCAAGGTTAACCAAAATGAAAATTAAGAATTTTGTCATACTGAGCCTATCGAAGTATGACATGTTATCAGAGCCACTCTTCGACAAGCTCAGAGTGACAGGTTAAACACAAATACATTATGAAATTCAACTCACAAGAAGAATACGGTTTACGGCTCTTACTTAGGATCGGAAAGAGCAATTCGCAGAATGGATTGACAATTCCTGAACTTAGCGAATTAGAAGGATTGACCGAAGCGAATGTCGGAAAGATACTTCGCATTTTACGACTTGCCGGATTTGTTGACAGCTCCCGCGGACAAATGGGCGGCTACAAACTATCCCGATCTGCAAATGAAATTTTAGTGGGAGATATTTTGACTGCTCTTGGAGGAAAACTTTACGAATCTAGTTTCTGTGATCTTCATGCAGGAGTTGAAAACATTTGTACAAACTCAATTGACTGCTCAATCCGCTCACTCTGGAAAACAATTCAAACAATGCTTGATGGTGTACTGAACAAAATCACGCTACAAGATATGCTCGGAAAAGAAAACGAAGTGGAATTATTAGTTACAAACCTCACTGAAGAGATAGAGAAAGTTAGTGTTAGAAATTAACTTTACTCGGTTACGAAGTGGTTCGTGACCGCCATGTGAATACCTTCCTCTTCACCGTCACCTTCTCCAACATTCCCATATTCACTTCAACACCAATTCCCAGTAACGTAGGGACATCCATTGTTCCATCTTTATTAACAATAAATTCAGGTTCAACGATATCCTGTTTGTAGTAGCGTTTGCTTGCTGAAATATCTCCAGGCAAAGTAAAGTTGGGAAGCGAAGCAAGCGCCACGTTTCCCGCTCTGCCAATACCGGATTCGAGCATTCCGCCATGCCAAACAGGAATCTTTTTAGATGCGCAGTAGTCATGAATTAACTTTGATTCGGTGAATCCGCCGACACGTCCAGGCTTAATGTTAATTACTCTGCAGCTATCCAATTCAATTGCTGCACGAGTATCATCGAGCGAGTGAATACTTTCATCCAAGCAAATAGGAGTTTTAAGTTCCCTCTGCAATTTCGAGTGATCGTAAATGTCTTCATAACCAAGGGGCTGCTCGATCAGCAGCAAATTGTAATCGTCCATCTGTTTGAAAAGACCGATATGTTTCAACTCATAAGCAGAGTTCGCATCAACTTGTAAAAGTATGTTTGGGAATTCTTTTCTTAATGCTTGCACAAATTGAATGTCATTCCCTGGTGAAATTTTTATTTTAATCCGCTTGTAACCTTCTGCAAGATATCCTTCAACTTTTTTAATCAACTCTGCAACCGATGATTGAATACCGATGCTTACTCCCACATCTATTTTATCTCTTGTTCCCCCAAGCATTTTAGAAAGCGATATGTTTTCTGATTTTGCAAATAAGTCCCACAATGCGGCTTCAAGCCCGGCCTTTGCCATCATGTGTCCACGGACTTTTTCATAAGATGCAATTGCTTTATCAATGCCGGAAATATCTTTTCCGAGTATTGACGGAATTAAAAAATCTTGAAGAATGTGCCAGGCTGTAGTTACAGTTTCATAAGAATAAAATGGTGTTCCTTCAGCAACACTTTCTCCCCAGCCTGTTGACCCTTCACCATCAACCCGGACGATGATATGCTCTTCATCGTATTCCGTTCCCATTGACGTTGTGAAAGGAGAAACTAATTCCATTTTGATGTGGCGGAGTTCAATTTTTTCTATTTTCATTTTTGTACTTCCTTTTTTCTATCATTCTTTCATTAACTTCTTTGTGAAACTTCGCGTCATTGAGACTTGGCAGCTAACATGGGATTATTTACCGCAAAGTCGCCAAGGCGCAAAGAATTTTTATAAATCTCCTACTTTGCTATTCAATTTTTGCTAAATATCCTAGATTAGTTTTCTTGCCGATGAAAATTCTTTTAAATTGTTTCAATAACTTCGTGATAGACGATTCCTCTTTCTTTCAAGCCTGAAAGTATAAAGTCCACACAATCAGCTTTTTGCCCAATGTACTCCGGCGGACAAATTCCTTTCACCTCAAACAATCTTTTTGCTAACAATCGCAGCACCATTGTCGCTGTGTATCCGGTTGTTCTTGCCATCGAATGAACATTTGTTCTTTCATTGTGGCGGTCAAGTAAATTATAGGTGTAACGATACTTCTTTTTATCTTTTTCACCTTCAATGATCACCTTCATAACTGTAAATTCCTTATCACGCGGCTTTAATTCCCACAATGGAAATAAGAGTTTAGATGTGATATCAATTGGTTTAATTTTCGCACCATTTATTTCAATTTCATCTTTGCTGAAAAATCCGGCTTCACGAAGAACTTGCATCTTCTCAATATGCCCCGGATAACGAAGAGTTTTTTCTTTCATATTTGGTGCATTCAAAGTAACTGCTAATGTTCTCAAACCATCACTATTAAATGCCTCAAGCGTTCCTACCTCTGGAAAATAAATATATTCCGGATCGGATAAAGCAGGACGAATAACCATTTTTCCATTTTCAATGTATCGAGCAGGACGAGTGTATTCTTCAATAACATCAATTGGAGAGAAACCGGCTTTATATTCAAATGGATATTCCCGAACAACAGGCAAACCACCGACATAAATTAATATTGTTTCTATTTTCTCAATAACACTACTAACATAACCCGCTAATAAATTGCTCATTCCTGGTGCGACTCCGCAATCAACAACTGCTGTTACATTATTTTGTTTTGCAAGTGCATCGAGTTCAAATGGATCTTCGGGGAAGAATGCTATATCCACTACATTTTTACCGGCTTTAATTATTTCTTTAAGAGTGTTAAATCCCATAAATCCAGGAACTGCACTTAGTACAATATCGCAATCTTTCAGAAGAGTTTTTAATTTTTCATTATTAGCAAAATCGGTTACTATCTTCTTAATTGGTAAGTCATTTGGAATTTTGTCTAAACTCTGTTTATTCAGATCGGCAACAGTTACTTTAAATAATTTTTCTTTTGCAAGATCAAGCGCCATTGGGCGCCCGACAAGCCCGCATCCTAAGACAAGTATATTCATTTTTTCTCCATCGTTTTAATTTTGTTACTTAATAGAACACGATAAATTATTCTATCATTTTCTTAGTGACTTTGAGTCTTAGTGGCAAGAAAAAATTATAGTCACTAAGTCTCTATCCGTCAATTGACGGACACAAAAAAGATAAATGAAGAAGAATTACAAACCACTAAAACGATTCATGAAGTGAACTGAATGATGTTTAATATTCTGTTCTGGTGAATTCATACTAATTACAGATTGCTTTACTCTCCTGCTAAATCAAGACAACTCGCAAAGATTTTGTCTTATTCTAATTTATAACTCTAAGAATCGGATAATTCTCACCTTGCTTTAGCAAGTACTCAAACTTCTTATATGTTACCAATCCAAGCATTGATTTGGGTTCGAGTGCAATTATTATCAAATTATTTTTCAACTGATTTGTTAGAATAAAAATGTAATCATCTTCAGTTAAACCATTCGGTATCACTTTCACTTCAACAATTGGATTCACAATTGTATCTCTTTCAAAATCCATTGAGTCAATTTTACTAATGTAATATTGTTCAACCCTATCATCCTCAGTTATTTTACAATCTGAGTAAGTTAAGGTATGTTTATTCGCCCACTGGATAATTTCAGTCAAACTTTTAGGAACTAAATATCCTTTCGGTCTCTCAACATAATAAATTGATTTAACAATAGGACGATAATCAGTAACTGTAACTACCGTATCACTGTTTGAAAAATAAGAAAGCAACGGAAGCTCTAATTTGCATCCATCGGGAAAATGATCCAACTGAATTGCAACTAAATTCGACGCTTCGCCATTAATTAATTTTTTTCTTTCATTCTTAACAAGAGTTTTAATTTCATCTTTGTGATTATAGCTAAACTGCAGCAACCCAAACATGCCTGTCATCTGTCCTTTTACTCGGCGTTCGACGTTATCAATATAATTATCTTTCCCATTCAGTCCCTCTTGAATGAATGAAAAAGTATTTTGAATTCCCAGGCTCTGTCTTCCATCGTTTATATCGAATGTACTATGGCGAATGTAATCAATTTCCGGTGGTCCTCCATGGCTGTATTCAAAGTAAGTGAAATTCCGTTTATTAAAATATTCTTTTATGAAAGACAAATATTCTTTATTCTGAAGTTTTCTAATTTCCTCCGATATGTTGATGTTAGTAGTAGTCCCAACCTCTTCATCATTGTTGAAACGGTAGCCATATTTTTCCAAGTATCGCCATACGGGGCGTACTCGTGAACATCCATCGTGACTTCAAATTGATACCCGTTGAATAATTTGTGAAGCGCGATTGTTTCAGGCTCAGTCAGAATTAAATGATTTCTATTCAGATCCATATCGTTGCCGTTGCGCCTTTTATTTTTTTCTGAACCGTCGGGATTCATTTGGGGAACGAGAGCAAAATCGATTTTGTCGAAGAGATACTCATTCTCAGTTTTAAGCAAATCTCTTGCAAGCATCAATGCACCTTCTTTACCTGATTGTTCGTTACCATGCTGCTGTGCAAATATGAGAATCTTGATTTTATGTTCATCTTTTCCAAATACCGAACCAGAAAACTTCATCACATACAAATTTCTTTGTTCAACGGATTTTCCTAAAACCTCAACATTGAGTAAATCAGATGATTGATCAAGCTCATTAACAAAACTTATTAGCTCATCGTATGTTGTAAGATTTGAATAATCTTTTTTTTCTAGAGGCGTTTGTTGACTAAGGGAAATCGTGATTAGCAGTAATGCTATGCTAATAGATATTTTCATATTCTAATCCTTTATAACTTTATGTTTTTAGCAATATCTTTTTTGATTTCCCATTTTAGAGGGTTCTGCTCGATGTATTTTCTGATATTGTACAATTCTCTTTCATTACGGATGACACGGTCATAAAATTTTAGCTGCCATGATAAATCATTACGATCATTTTTATTTCACCGTTGTTTAACTGCTCGTTTGAAGTTCAGCTTTCCTCATTACCCAAATCACGGAAACAAGGTTTGCTGTCACTAAACCAATAAACGATAGACCGAATAATTCAAGTATGTTCATAATTACGCTGAATTGTTTTGATAAATATTCAAAATGAGTGAGTTAGTTGATCATTCAAGGTTGAATTCATTTTTCATTTCGCTTAGAACCGTGGAATCAATCCATGAGTAAAACTGCTTAACCTCAATACTATTCAAACCAAATTTTCTCCACACCTTCAATTTAGAATTTGTTTCTGTAAGAACTTTGACTTCAATTGGAATTAATTTTTGACGTATTCCCGTATTTTCTTTATTCATGAGCGCAGCAAGATTCAATTAGTTTTCTCTTGCATCATTCTGTAAAGAAAAAACTTTAGTTTTCAATTTAAGTGCAGCGTCACATAGTGGGGCGTTACCCGATTCTTCTGCCAGCATAATTTAAAGAAGCGTACCATCATCAAGCAGCCAAACTAGAATAACAACAGAAGTAGGCGGAAATCCGAGAATAGTCCACATCGTAGTTAAATTAGCCGATTCGTTTTCTTTAATACCCTGAATAACTACAGCAGCAGAAGTAGAGTACCTAGGAATGTAATCCGGGAAGAACACATAATCATCTTCTTGTTTATTCCTGGGCAATGATTTAGTTAAATCAGTATTTGTAAATGAATGAATTAAACATCTTGGTACATCATTTGTCAAAAACTCGAAAGAGATTTTCCCATTTTTATACTTGCTTGCTAAAATATCCAATGCTATAGTATAGCGTATATAACCATAACCTTTATTTTCTTCTCCCGAAAAAGAATAATTCGTTCTGATTAGATAGCCTCTTGGTGCAGTCTCCGGATCGTTTGCATCGAATTTTTGGAAATTATAATTATCAGTTTCATAATAAGCTGCACCGCCACCGGCATCGATCACTCCAAAGTTTGCCTCAACTCCGAGGGGCTTTGGTAACTCAATAAGCATTTGCTCAAAATCTTCCAATGTTGCAAAACTTTCCAACGCCATCTTCATAAGTATTCCCTCACGATCAGATAGCTTGGTGGTATCGTCCCGCTTTAGGTTATACGATGCCGAATTCATAATGCCGAATCTGGCGTTATTAAATCCACACCAAACGTTTTGATTTTCTTTATCGTTTGAATTTACCAAACCAATAAAGCGGTACTTACCTTCTGAGAAATAAACTAATTTGTTTTGAAGAACATCCGCATCTCGATTTTTCAGCAACATAGGCCTGCTGTCATCTGTTGCTTTACCAGAGATAACCGCAGTTGTGCATGGCCAACGGGAAACCGTAAAAAGTAAAAAAAATTAAAGTGATATATAATTTTTTCATAAGATTGAATTTCCTTAAAAACTTAAGTTTGTTGGTCATTAAAATTCTTTGTCAAAGAGAATCATTCAATTTCCGGCTCTTCGATCTTCTTTATATAACCATCTTTTTTCAGATTATCATAAGACCTGTAAACAGTAATGGTAACTGAAATAGATTCGCTGAATCCAGTTGATTCTATTTTTACACCGCCCACTTCTTTTTGAAGTTTCACACTAGAATAAAGCTTATCATTAGCTATAAGATCATTTTCAATTTTGATTTTCTTTCCGGGAATGTTTGATAAAGCCCAATAAATACCTTTTTTCGCATTTACTAATGCGGGTGAGATATCATCGTCAATTTTTGTCTGAGCGTTACCTGCGTAAAAGAAAAACAGTACCAAAGCAAATGTTAAAATAAATTTCATAATTCCTCCTGCGATATAAAAAGAAACTGTAGAATTTTTTTGTTAAAGTTAACAAGTTTATGTTTGAAGACAAGTAAAATTTTGTAAAAATTAATGAACCATTAAAAATGAAAAAAATAATCACTATGGTTTTAACCCTCATAGTTTCCCAATTCTGCCTAACGCAAGACGAGAGAGAAGTTGGATTTAATATGATTGCTGATAGAATGCGCTTTCCAGAAGGGCCAGCTTGGGATGGGAAGGGAAATCTTTACGTATCAAGCTGTTATGGCGGGTACATTCTAAAAATATCTTCCAATGGTTCCTTAAAGCTTATCGATTCGGCAGCTTCTCAAAATATGAAACAAACTAACGGATTAACCGTATATAAAGATGAAAATGTTTATGCTTGTGATTATGGACTTGGTGCGATATTAAAAATTTCTCCGGATGGAAAATCAGAGATATTTATTAATGGTTATGAAGGAAAAAAATTCAATCGGCCAAATGATCTGGCATTTGATGAACAGGGAAATCTTTACTTCACTGATCCAAAATCCCATGGCAAGGATGAATTAGATGGACGAATATTTAAAGTAGATATTAAGTCGAAAGTGATTACCCTGCTTGCAGACAGATTAGCATTCCCAAATGGAATTGCTTTTTCTCCCAATGGTAAAAAATTATTTGTGTGTGAATCAGCCAAGAATAGGATATTAACTTTCAGAGTAAATGATAATGGCACTTTATCAGATAAAACTATTTTTGCAGAATTGCCTGGCGGTGATCCTGATGGCTTGGCTTTTGACGCTGAAGGTAACTTATATGTTGCGCATTTCGGTGGAAATGCAATTTATGTTCTCTCTCCAAACGGAGAAATCAAGGAAAAAATAATCACTCCCGGAAAAAATCCGAGTAATCTCGAATTCGGTGGTGAAGATATGAAAACTTTATTCATAACAGAGGATGAAACAAATTCAGTTTATTCTCTTCAAGTAGAAATTCCCGGGCTTAAATTATTTTCTTCTCCTTCAAATAAATAATTCACCTTACGCAAAATTATGAGATAAAAACCCGGTTTCTTTCAAATATATCACAGCTTAAAAAAACTAGGTTTGTTTTAGAACTTTAAGCAGTTTGGCTTTATATGTGTTACTTATACTGCATAATCACCTTCTTCTTAAAATTGATATTCTGTATTATTGACCCACATCTTAATAACAAAAAGATATAATCTGATGACTTTAAAACTTACAAAGCTGCAAAATTTTCACGGACGAAAAGGTCCTTTACTACTAATTATCATGGATGGAGTTGGCATTGGCAAAAAGTATGACGGTAATGCTGTTTATAAAGCAAAGACTCCTGTACTGGATAAATTATTTCAATCAAAGCTTTATACACAATTAAAAGCACATGGACCGGCTGTCGGTTTGCCATCGGAAGATGATATGGGAAATAGTGAGGTCGGGCACAATGCAATTGGCGCAGGTAGAGTTTTTGCTCAAGGTGCAAAGCTTGTAAACAGATCTATTAAGTCTGGAGAAATCTTCAAATCCGAAATATGGAAGAACGTAACAGAACGCGGAAAGAAAAATGGAACGGTTCATTTTATCGGTCTTTTATCAGATGGAAATGTTCATTCGCATATTGATCAGTTGTTCGCTATGATTGATCAATGTAAACAAGAAGAAATTCCGAAAGTAAGACTTCATATTCTGCTTGATGGTCGAGATGTTCCAGGAAAATCGGCACTAATATATTTAAGGATGACCGAAGAATTATTAACTAAGATTAATTCTGAATCAAAATTCGATTATAAAATTGCTTCAGGCGGCGGGAGAATGAAAGTTACAATGGATAGATACAATGCTGATTGGGACATCGTCAAAAAAGGATGGGATGCTCATGTTCTCGGAGTTGGCAGAAAATTCAAATCTTCTATTCAAGCTGTTGAAACTTTTTACTCCGAAGACAAAAAAATGATTGATCAGTACCTCGATTCCTTTGTCATCGTTGATGATTCCGATAAACCTGTTGGAAAAATTCAAGATGGCGATAGTGTTGTGTTCTTCAATTTTAGAGGCGACCGTGCTATTGAACTATCACGTGCATTTGAAGAAAAAGATTTTAAGTTTTTTGATCGAGTTAGTATTCCCTATATTTATTACGCAGGCATGATGCAGTACGACGGCGACTTGCTCATTCCCAAAAACTATCTTGTTATTCCTCCTTCAATTGATAGAACCATCAGCGAATATCTGTGCAATGAAAAAGTAACTTCATTTGCCATTTCAGAAACTCAGAAGTACGGACACGTAACTTATTTTTGGAACGGAAACAGATCCGGTTATATCGATCGATCCCTTGAAACTTATTTTGAAATTCCTTCCGACAGAATTGAATTTGACAAAGCTCCAAGAATGAAAGCTTACGAAATTGCTGAAAAAGCTATCGAGCTATTAAAAACCGGGAAGTACAGATTTGGAAGAATAAATTTCCCAAATGGCGATATGGTGGGACACACAGGAAATCTTGAAGCGGCAATAATTGCAGTCGAATCAGTTGACGAATGTGTTGGAAAATTACTGAAAGTGATTGAAGAACTTAATGGAATAGCAATTATAACTGCAGATCATGGCAACTCTGATGAAATGTATACCGAAAAAGACGGAGTGAAAACTCCAAAGACCGCACACACTTTGAATCCGGTTCCATTTGTAATTTACGATCCACAGTATAACGAAGAGTATCAGATGGCAGAAGTAAAAAATCCCGGCTTAAGCAATATGGCTGCAACAATTCTTAATCTTCTTGGCTATGAGAAGGTTGAAGATTATGATGAGAGCTTAATAAATTTTACCAAATGAAGCAGTCGCTTTAGTTTCATCTTTAGGCTTAAATATTTGCTCAATTTTCAGAAGGAGTTGGTGAAACTTCACTTATGCATTCGATTCCGCTCATCATTCCTATTAGCCGTCTATAATAAAAATTCAACCAATCAGGGCAGCAAAACATATTTTACGGTGTGAAAATTATATTTAACTTATTTTAAAAATATTTTCAGATCAGTCTGAATTTTAAAGATGCCAAATAATTTCTATTTAAATAGAATAAATCCCTCACGAGTTCTTGATTCCAACTCCAAACAAGAAAAGTGGAGCGAGAAGAAACGATATTGGGTTAGTCAAATATTCGGTTGGGCTTTTTTTACCATAATCAATTTAATTATTCTCGCTGCGCTGGGACGATTTACATGGCAAAACTTAGCTGTTTTTCTGGTGATTTTCTTTTCAGGTTTAATTCTAACTCATCAGTTCAGGCATTACATAAAAAAGTATAATTGGATATCCTTACCAATAAAAAAATTGCTTTTTCGTGCGCTGCTTGCTTGCTTAATTATTGGAACTATCATTTATGCTTTGGCTTTTAGTTCAGATTATGCGCTCGGTCAATTCAAATCTGAAGAATTTAAGGCTGCTTCTCCGTTAGTGGGAATAATAAATCTCAGCGGTGTGATTGCTATCTGGTCGTTGATTTATTTTTCATTTCATTATTTCCAAAATTATAAGCGTGCGGAAATTGAATCTTACATTTGGGAAGCAGCAGTTAAAGATTTTGAGCTGAAGACATTAAAATCCCAGCTAAATCCTCACTTTATGTTTAATGCCTTGAACAGCATTCGCGCTTTGATTGACGAAGATCCGAAAAGTGCGCAGACTGCTGTAACAAAACTATCGAACATACTTCGTTATTCACTAAAGATTGAAAGAAATGAAACGGTTGCACTAGATGAAGAAATGCAAACTGTTGCGGATTATCTTGCACTGGAAGCAATTAGATTAGAAGAAAGAATTAAGTACAAAATCCTTGTAGATCCAAAATCATATAAAATTGAAATCCCCCCAATGATGATCCAAACCTTAGTTGAAAATGGAATCAAGCATGGTATTGCAAAGCGAACTAATGGAGGAGAAATTTTTATCACAACTAAATTAGAAAATTCAAATTTGTATATTGACATTAGAAACAGCGGACAAATTGAGGAGGATTTGCTTAGGCAATCAAACGGGTTTGGAATAAGCAATACAAAGCAGCGCTTAAATTTAATTTATGGTGATTCCGCAAAATTTGAAATTAAAAACAATGCAGATGATTCTGTTTCTGCACAAATAACTATTCCAATAGGAGGTTATATTAAATGAAAGCTTTAATAGTAGATGATGAAAGATTAGCAAGAGTTGAGCTTCGCAGATTACTAGCTCCATTCAAAGAAATAAAAATTGTTGGTGAAGCTGTAAATGCAGAAGATGCATTGAATAAAATTACCGAGCTTCGTCCCGAAATTATTTTTCTCGATATTCAAATGCCGGGCAAGAATGGGTTTCAACTTCTTGAGGAACTTGACAGTGTTCCGATTGTTGTTTTTACCACTGCCTATGATGAGTACGCTCTAAAAGCTTTTGAGTACAATGCTTTAGATTATCTTCTCAAACCTATTGAGCCGAAGAGACTGGAAGACTCAATAAAAAAAATTCTTGAGAAGAAAGCGAAAGAAAAAGCGATTCAAACAGAACATGAAACACTAAGCGAGGATGACCAGGTTTTTGTGAAAGATGGTGAAAGATGCTGGTTTGTTAAGCTCGCTAACATTAAACTTTTTGAATCTGAGGGAAACTATGTTCGCTTGTACTTCGATGAAAACAAACCATTGATTTTGAGAACGCTTAATTATCTTGATGAACGACTTGATGGCAAAACTTTCTTCAGGGCAAACAGAAAGCATATAATAAATTTAAAATGGGTTGAAGGAATTGATCCATGGCTTAACGGTGGTCTGTTGGTAAGATTAAAAGGCGGAAATAAAATTGAGGTGTCGCGTCGTCAAGCAGTCAAATTCAAAGATATTATGAGCTTATGAATTTTACATATTGATCAGCTCTTAATCCCTCATTTTGTTTTCACGGCACGAGGGATTCTTATTCTCTACTCTTCTAATCCACCATGGGCAGTCACGTCTTAATCCTCATCTTCATCTTAATCTTCTTGACGTACAGATCTTCATCCTAATCCTTATCTTTATCTTCATCTTAATCTCCTCCTCCACAAATCATAAAATAGCAAACCATAAAAAGGCACATACTCAATTATCCAAACAATAGGATATTCCTTCCATTTCTCTGCAAGTGGAGTAATGTTGGAAAAATTAATTGTGAAGAATAAACTTAGGAGTGAAAAGAATCCTGTGAATACATTCAATGAAGCTATCCAACCCAAATACCAAGGATAAAGAGTTGTAGAAAAAATTATTATAGTAAGAAATACGGCAAACACACCGTTTACAAAATTTTTATATCTGAACGAGATTATGAGCACTGAAAGTGAAAGCAGAATGCCGCAAATCGTCCTGGCAATATCTCCCCCGGAAAGAATTATTTTGAAAAGATTATAAACTGAACCGTTAAATTCCCAATGATTAAGATATCTGAACAAGCCTGCAAATACATCAAGATTACCTGAAATAAAGGGTGCATAAAAAATCAGGCAGGTAATAGTGAACACAATATAAAATATTAATGCTTTTTTGATTCCCAACTTTTTTATTATCAAAGGAAGAATTAATAATGCTAAGAGTTTAGTCAAGAAGGCTAACGCCAGCATTATTGAAGATAAACTTATTTTATTCTTCTCAAAATAATAGAGGAATACCACAAGAAACGTAATGCCAATTGGGTCGAGATGGGCATTTACAAAATATTCCATTATTGGAAGCGGAAGCCAGGCATAAAGCAGAATTAATTTTGAATCTCTTCCTTTTAATAATAATAGCTTTAAAAGAAAAATTAGAGTTATAAACTCGAAGATGAGATAAATCACTTTTAGAAAAACGATACTATTGCCTGCAATTAAATAATTTACGGCAAATACAATTTGCGTTAACGGTGGATAAATTGCCGGCATATTCTTGAATGTTACCTTTTCATAATTAGCATTGCGAAGATGAATAAGACTTGTATCATTTGGCGGAGTTGTGTAGGGATTGTACCCATCGACAAGAACTTTCCCCTCCCATAAATACCTGTGAACGTCGTCCGAGGTCGTATATGATGTTGGGAGTAACGTAAGTCTGAATATTATTCCAAAGGCAATAATTAAAAGCGGGACTTTAAGCTTACCTATTTCAGAAGCATTATTACTAAAAATTGTGGCGAGTATTTTTTTCGAGAAACTTGAAGTGGTTTGAGAATTAGCTTTAGTTTCCGCATCTGTAAATTTTTTAGAGATTAAAAAGTATGCAAAAAAGAAAAGGACAAATGATTCAAAATAGATAAACATGTAGAGCGGAATATTTCTATCTTCGTTAAAGAAAACAAATAAGAGATAAAATATTTCCGTTAATATTCCGCAGCCAAGAAGCAGGACGAATGAATTTTTTTTTAGATTCACTTTAGCAGCTAAAATTAATTAAATATTTCCCACGCTACACCAAATCGAATGTTCCTCTCAAGCATCGGATAATAAGGAGTGGTGTAATACATCCAATCAAATAAATTTTCCCAGGTAAAATAAACGATTGCGACCTTTTGGATTTGTGCCGACATCGTGAAATCGACTGTTATCCAGGATTCAACATCCGCACTAGAAGTTCCCAAGTAAGGAATACTAAAAATTCTTAGATTTTGTCTGCCGATATAATTGGCAACGAATCCCGCCTTCAAATCTAGATTATTGCTGAACAAAGTATCTTTGAAATAAATACCCACATTAAATTTTGTTTCGGGTATGTTCATAAATTCAACCAGAGAATTTTTTCCAACAAAATATTGCGACAGCCTTCCTTCCAATAGCATCTTCCAAACTGAATACGATACATCAACACCAGCGCCCCACAGATTAGCTGCAGAAGTTTTTTTGTTGAATAGGTCAATAGTGAAATTACCATTTTCATCTTTGTAACCTAACCTTAGCTCAAGAGCATTTATTTTTTCTCCGATGAAATAATCATTATCAAACTGTGAGTAGCCAAGATATAAATTAAAGCTTTCATTTAAATAGACTGCTAAATCTGCACCGAAGCCTGTATACTTTTGCTTAGTTTCGATGCCGGATACGGAATTTTTTTGTAAGATATTTGCGTACTTATAATAAACTGATGGCACAACCGCACTATCGAACAAAGTAACCGATAGCAAAGGCGAGATAAATAATGATTTATAATCTAAAGGAGAATTATCCAGTAGATACCCTGCATCTAATGAATCGCTTGATGTAAATGCTGGTTTGTGCTTTAACGATTGATATCCGCTTTGAAGAAATATGTGTAAGGGATCAAAAGTAAATCTTTGATCTAACAATGCGCCTAATATTTTATCCTTAGATGTACTTTTGGATTTTACCAATGTATCAGCCGCATTATACTCATTTTGATGAAACTTATAGTAGAAATTTAAAGTGGTATAAGAATTCTCAAAAGCTTTTGCAAGAACTTTTAATCCAAAATTATGCTGCTTCGAATCGAGAGAGTTGTTTTCAAAATATACCGGTGCACGAGTTTCATTGAATAATAATGAATTAATATTGGGAGTTATTTGTAAAATTCTATCAACATTTACTCCGCCATTTATTCCCGTAATTGATTTGGAAAAGTAATAACTCCCAAATACGTTAAGATAATTTGATAAATTATAACGCAGTCTGGTTTTAATCTGCCATATAGAGAATTCGGTATTCTTAAAACTATTATCAACTTTACGATTCGTTACATCGACTGAAGCATTTAAATCCTTAAACAAATACATATTAAATATTCCATCAATAAAAGCTTCCCCAAATGCTCCTTCGTAATATTTTATGCGTGAATAAGGTTTGAGAGAATTAATATCCTTGCTTATAAAATTCACTGATACCGGGTTTGTCGTGAAACCGTATAAAAATCCTCTTGGCAAAGGAATAATCTCAATGGAATCAATGTCTTCGCTTTGGATATGATTGAAATCCAAAGGGTAGAATAGAGCATTTGAAACAGGCACTCCATCAGTAAAATAATTAGTTGAGGTTGAACCTTCGGCATATAAATAAATATCATTTGGTTGTCCCACAAAACCATATGAGCGCTCAAAGCTAAATGGAAAAACTATAAAGAGATCTCCGGTATATCTGTAATCATTTCTTAAAATATCTGTTTCGCCGATGAATGTACTTTGATATGAGAATGGTTTATGATAAAGATACGATCGGACTTCTTCTGACGAGATAACAAGGGGCTCAATTATGTTTCCTATTGAATCGGCAGCATGGGCTGTCGATGAATCAGTAACATAATTAACTACCTCAGTATAAACCGAATCGGACTCATATCCTAGCGAATCAACTATTGATACTGCAGAGGAATCATTAATGTAGTTAGTCTTATCAGTAATAATTGAATCCTCAATTTGGGCAATCAGAGCCGCAGGAATAAAACTGAACAAGAAAAGTATCGTCTTAAGAAGCATTGGTTAGAAAAATATTCTGCATAGAAATTATTAAATGAAAATAATCAATTAAGGATTAAGCATCAAAAAAATATTTTCAACGATATAGAATTTTGTACTAGTGCTTTCTGAATTTAACATGTATATGTGGTCCGGTTTATTCAATAATCACTAACCTTTTTTGAGGCTTATAAATCAATGGTGAAAATAATATTTATTTAAAATAATTATTTCCTTTAATCAAAAATATATTTAATTTCACCAATGAAATAACATATCATAATTAATTAGAGAGGCAGTATTATGGCAGCACTAAAACCAATGACCAAAAACCAGGTTCTTGATCACATGGCAAAGAAGACAAAAGTCACCAAAAAATTTGCCGGTGAGTTCATTGATGAATTTATCAAGCTATCCTACAAGGAAGCAAAGAAATCCTTTGTTGTTCCCGGGCTTGGTAAATTAGTGGTAGTTAACAGAAAAGCAAGAATGGGAAGAAATCCCGCCACTGGACAGACTATGCAAATTCCTGCAAAGAGAGTTTTGAAATTCAGAATTGCAAAAGCTGCAAAGGATGCAGTTTTATAGCAGACCATTAATTTGTCTATAAGAACAGTAAGCCCGTTAAGTAAATTAACGGGCTTTTTAATTTTGTTAAATCCTATTCATACAAAACAAAGTATTTTAAGCCAGAATTAAAGCGGTTTTAGGACTTCCTTTTATTTTTATTTCTAATTTTTCTTTTTCACTGAAAAGATTATTTATTTCTTCAATGAATCAATCTACTTTTATACACTCTGAAAAATAATTTATGTTGTTTTCCCTTACGGCTTCCGCAAAATTATTTTCAGTCAATTTAATTTCTCAATGATAAAAACTGCTAGGAGATTTAGATGATAATCCGAAGGATCTTTTCCCTTTCATTTTCACTTATCTTATTATTACAGATTTCTGAAATTCAAGCTCAATCCACTCAAGCAATGTATTATCTCAATTACCCGCACTCTGTTTATTCGCTTGGAATGGGTGAGCAAACAGTTGCATTGCGAACCAGTGAAGATGCACTCACTTACAATCCGGCAAATTTAGTTTTTGTTAAGAAACCAACAGTTTCGTTTTTCCATCAGCCATTTCAGATGGCTTCATATCTTTGGGGAATGCGATTTCCTTTAAATAGCTTCGTGTCGTTCTTTAATGTTAAAAATATTGGTTCATTCGGAATTGAATATATCGATTGTGATTGGGGTGAAGTAAAAAGTTATTACTTTGATGGTTTCAGAATGGTGGAAAGTAATCAGCACATTTATGATAGAACTTTTTCAATTGGATATGCCAGAATTTTTTCTGACAACTTTTCCGCTGGAATTCAATTAAGATATGCAAAATCAAGCTTGGGCTATTTCACCACACCAGCAGCTACTAAAAAGGTTTTCTTATCTGCTGGTTTGAATTACTCTCCACAAATTTTGGATAATAAATTTAACATTGGATTTTCACTAACAAACTTTGGAACAACTGTTTGGTATGAAGATGAAAATCAAGCAGATGCTCCTCCTTCTAAACTAAACCTCGGGTTGGGATTTCTTCCTATAGAAAATGATTTCTTTTCATTGCAAACACAGCTTGCAATTTCTAAACCATTCGATCGAGGACCAATGCAGAATGGAAAAATTCAAGAAGCCGAATCTTCATTCAAAACTTTGTTTACTGATTGGGATGATTTTCCCAATGATGCTATTCTTCATACCGGAATCGCTTTCAACTGGAAGCCAATAGATTTATGCAATGGCTTTGCATTCTTCCAAGAATTCTATCTGGGAAATTATTCCGTCGGAATTAAAACCGGGTTGAACAACTTTTATACTCACGGCGGAAAAATTGGGATTGAGTTTGATGGATTACAGTTCACCGTAGGCTACGCCGGCAGATGGCATAATGTTCATTACGCGAATTATCTTCAATGGATATTTCCTTATGAAACCGTGCAATTTACATTTGGAATGAATGAGGATATTTTGTTTGGGGCTGAAAAACAATTAGTTAAGAATCCGAAGCCAAAAAATATAATTCTTTCAATCGGAGTCGGTAAATCATTTCGTGTTGGAAAATTGAATGAGAGACAATATCCGGGTTTAATAGGTGTGACTGAGGGCTTTAACAATGGAAATGTTTTCTTTATTGAGGGTGCATTTTATATTAACGAACAGAACGCTATAGTTTCAAATGTATTTTATAATCCAACTTATCACTCAATAAAATATCAAGGGAATGAACTTTTTGATTCGAAAGTTGAAACAATATCCTTTGCATCTTCATACAGATACCATCCGCTTGAAATGTTTCTGCCTTTATATCTTCAAGGCGGATTAGCAATTGTTCGTTTAAATCCAACCTTAAGCACTTTATATCCAAAGTACGATTACAAAACTTCTCTGTTATTTTCCATTGGTGGAAATGTTGAGGTTTATGAAGAAATATTTTTAAGTCCATTCTGCAATTACAATCTATTGCTCAGCAAAGATGGAGATACAGCACCAGGACTCGGAGGTTTTAATCAATTTGATTTAGGTTTGAAAGTGGGTTATAAATTTTAACTTTGAATGAAATAACTTAAGCTGGTTTTCTAAGTATGAATTTAACACTCAAATCCATTAAAAAAATAATTGTGGCTGTTATCGGGTTTACAATTCTCTGCATTGGTATTTTTATGATTGTACTTCCAGGACCGGCATTTATTGCAATTCCAGTTGGCCTTGCAATCCTCGCCACAGAATTTGTTTGGGCAAAAAAGCTGCTGGATAAGGTGAAGCAAAAAATCTTGGGACAAAAGAAAAAGTAAAATTACAAGTGAGGCTCACCTTAAAGGTGAATCCCACCTGAGTTTGCATTACTTTTTTAACTCTGGAATCCGCCCCGGTGTCCAGGGAATGTTTAATCTTTCTAGCTCATCTTGAATTGATTTCAATTCATAATCATTTATTTGTTTTAACTTTTCAATGACAGGCTGAATTTCCTCAAACAAAACATCATAAGCCACTTTTTGGTTCTTCGTTACATTGGATGTTGATGAGTATTGAGTATAGATCATCGTCTCCAATCTGTAGATCAGAGGCACTTCTGCAGGAGGAATTTCCTCTCGACTTGCAGGCGGCTGTGTACCATTGAACTTAAATAATATGTCTGAAAGATCTTTTGCAACCACATTGGCTCTACTCAATAATTCGTATGGTGCCGATGAATAATTATTTATCGCTTGACGAATAAAATCCGTTCTCCTCAATAATTCATCAGCAGATTTTTGTGAACCCATAACAGTTTTTGCAAGCTGCGATGCCTTCTTCTGAAACTCAACCACTTCATTTCTATTCTCAGCAGGTAAAGTTGTGTTATTTAGAACAACAGCATTGAAATCAAGGGGACCAAATAGTTGTTTCTCTTCACCACGAATAACTATAGACATTGAAACCGAATACTTCCCCGGCATTGCAAGCAATCCGCTTCCACTTTTTTCGGTTGGTTCGAATTTGTTGTCCTTAAGATTTACCGGAGAATGACTTTCATATTTAAGATCCCAAACAACTCGGTTTATTCCCGTACTTGCCGAAGTATTAATTTTTCTAACAACATTTCCTTCGTCATCTAAAACTTTAAAGATTAGATATGGAGCTTTTTCTTCTGCTTCCATTCTTAGCTCTTCAACAGTTGACTGAGGAATAAATTCGTCTTTCTTGAATAACTCTTTCTCTTTTTCTTTTCTTGTTTCCTTCAAAGTCTTTGGAACTTCTTTCAAGTAGTGGATGAATATTGCTCCAAAATCAGGATTCGGTGCTCTGAAGTAAGCAGCGCCCTGTCCGTACCTGCCACTTTTTTGGATGTACATCAAAGCATCCGTCACAGGGAAAATGAATGCTTCCTTGTTTAAGAATTCTTTATCAACCATTCGCAAAGGTGAGTAGTCATCGAGAATGTAAAAACCTCGCCCGAATGTTGCGAGTACCAAATCCTTTTCTCCTTCCTGAATTACAATGTCCGGCACTTTGATGGTCGGTATTCCCGATTTCAATTGAATCCATTTCTTACCGCTATCCACAGTAAAAAATATTCCCCATTCGGTTCCAACAAAAAGAAGATTCGGTTTCACTGGATCTTCAACAATGGTGTTCACAGCACCGTTTTCAGGAAGATTGCCTGCGATTGATTCCCAACTTTTTCCTTTGTTTGTGCTCTTCAAAACATACGGTTTGAAATCATCTCTCTTGTGATTATTAAAAACTGCATACACAACATTTTCATTGTATCGTGAAGGAAGAATATCGCTTACAAATGTGTATTCGGGAACACCGGGAAACTCTTCTATCTTCCTCCAGGTTTTTGCATCTTCAGTTACTTGAATCAATCCGTCATCTGTTCCAGCAAACAAAAGATTTTCTTTAACTGGAGATTCGGCAAGTGAGACAATCAATCCAAATTGCGAAGTGCTTACATTCTTTTCAACAGCATCAATGCTCCAATACTTATCCATAACTTTTAAAGAGTTTCTGTCAAGTTTTCTTGTTAAGTCATCGCTGATTAGCTGCCATGAATCTCCTCTGTCATCGCTTCTAAATACTTTTTCTGCAGCGCAATATAAATGAGTCGGTGAGTGCGGACTAATGAAGAAAGGTGCATCCCAATACCATTTGTATGTCTTCTCTCCTTTTGTTGGTTCGGGACGAATATCGAGAATCTCTCCGCTTTGCTTATCGTATCTTACCATTCCGCCATACTGCGATTCAGCATAAACAATGTTTGGATTCGTTGGATCAATCGCAGTCCAAAAACCATCACCACCATTTGTCATAAACCAATCAGAATTAATTATACCGTCAGCACTGATTGTGCGAGACGGTCCGCCCATGCTTTGGTTATCTTGTGTTCCTCCATAAACATTGTAGAATGGCAAATCGTTATCGACATTAACACGATAGAATTGTGTGATTGGCAAATTAGCTTTGAACAGCCAGTTACTTCCACCATCAAAAGTTTCATAAATTCCTCCATCACCGCCGATTAAAAAATGCTGGGGATCATTTGGTTCAATCCACATTGCATGGTCATCAACGTGACGATTGCTTTGCCCAATATCTTTCCAGGTTTTCCCGCCATCTAATGTAACTTTTGAAACAACATCCATCAGATAAACTTTATCAGCATTTTTAGGATCGCAGTAAATTTCGTTGAAATATTGTCCTTTAGAATGCGTATCGCTCATCTTTTCCCATGAGGCACCGCGATTAGTTGAGCGGAAAAATCCACCCTGTTTTTCGGCAGCTTCAACACTTAAATAAATTACATCCGGATTTGCAAGAGAGATCGCAATTCCCATTCCTCCCAAATCAACGCTTGGCAAACCTTTCATAATTTTTTCCCACGAGGCTCCGGCATCGGTTGATTTATAAACAGCAGTCTCGGGTCCACCGCCAATTTTTGTGAATACGTGTCTTCTTCTTTGTTCGGATGTTGCAAATAAAATATCAGGATTCCGGGGATCATAAATTATATTGTTAACTCCTGTATTCTCACTAATCTTTAGAATGTTGTTCCAGGTGTTTCCACCATCAGTTGATTTGTACAAACCTCTTTCACCGCCGGGACCCCAAACCGAACCTTCAGCAGCTACATAAACAACGTTTGAGTTGCGAGGGTCAATTACAATCTCACCTATTTGGCGAGACTCATTCAGTCCCATGTGTTTCCATGATTGGCCACCATCAACAGATTTATAAACTCCTGTTCCATACCCAAGTGCGCGTTGATGATTATTTTCTCCTGTTCCAAGCCAAACTACATAAGGATTATTTGGATCGAGTGTAACACACCCCATTGCATAAGCTTGAATTGTGTCTGCAATTGGTGTCCATGTAGTTCCGGAGTTTGTTGTCTTCCACAATCCTCCGCTTGATACTGCAACGTAATATTCGCTGTAATTATTTGGATTAACTGCAAAATCAGATATACGACCAGAGTTCCAGGCGGGACCAATATTTCTGAATTTTAATCCATTGAATGTGCTGGTTTTCAGAAAATCTTTTTCATCTTCTTTTTTCTGTGCGTTAATCAGAATGAACGGAAGCAGAAGCAGAGTAATGATCGCCAATAATCGTTTCATAAAAACTCCTTAATATTTTTTATGGTAGAAAAAAAATCTTGTTTTAATTATAATTAAAATAACAAATTTGTTTGAATTGAATGTTAAGAATAACGAGAGTTAAGTATGTAAAACCTTCGTTAACAACTGTCCTGACAAAAATTTTCTCTTAGTGTGGCTTCGAGTCTTTGTGCCTTAGTGGCATATCATAGTTTAATTATTATGAGTAAATTTATTGCCACTAAGACTCTAAGACACAAAGTTTTTCAAAATAGTGTTCAACTAAAAAAGACAGGAGTTTTACAATTTCTTGATACTTCTTGTAAGCCTAAAAATGGTATGAAGATGATGCGCTTCATGAAGCAGAAAAAACTCAGTCCATTCGATAACATTCATCTTACCAAATTTTGCATGACTGCCTGTTCGCTTCAATTGCTCATCAGTTAAATTAGAAATGAGGTCAACGAGTTCCATTCTCATAGTATTCAGATGTGAAATTAATTCTTCTATGGACATCGCAAGGAAGTCGGGGAACTCAGAATCATCTTCCGGAATGTATGCTGGAAAAGATGGATTATCTTCATCCAATATTTTTTGAGTTCTTGCAACTACTCTTGGCTGATAACAAGTGAGATGTGCAATATTTTCATGAACGGACCATTTTTCTGGAATCGGACGAAACTTTAATTCTGATTTGCTTAGTCCCGAAATTAAAATTCCGACAACCTCGTGCTGAGTTTTAAGACGATCTAGAGTTGGTCTTGGTAAAGGCATAATTATAATTTCTCCTTGACTTTAATTGTCACTTCGAATCTGATTTGCTTGAGCTAGCGAACAGTCAAATCGGGTGAGAAGTCTTTTTATTAGATGATATTTCTCCCCCGATGAGCTGACCCAAACTAATTGAAATCGGGGTCGAAATGACCGACTCGCTAATCAGCAAACTTCTTCAGCAAATCCCCCACTGCATCCTTATGAACCATAAAATCAACCATCTTCAACTTCACATAATCTTCTGTATAAAAGTAATATCCTTTATCGCCAACATTAAACGAACCTGAACCAGAATCTTTGATCAAGAACCAATCTTTACCATCTTTGTTCATATAACCAACCAAGTGAATTCCATGATCATCGCCAGTTGTACCGTTGCTAAACCGGAACTGCCGTGCATTTTCATCAATGTATTCAGAGGGAATATCGAATGAAGGAACCAAAGCAACTTTAAAGTGAGAATCAATGCCAGATTCAGAAACATCGCCGCCGACTGCCAATGTATAACCTTTACGAATAGCATTTTTGATTAAGCTCATATATTCATCGAGCGGAATGTTGTAATAGCTGCTATCCTTCCACCAATTGTCAGGAACATCATACATCATTTTTTTGTAGTAAGGTCCTTGCATCAATGAAATTACATCCACATAATCATTTAAGTTTAATGCTACAACTTTAGTAAGGAATTCTTTGGGTGTGTATTCTTTTCCTTCATAAGTGAATTTTATTGGCGGTGTACCGAGATAATAATTTAAAATCGATTTAACAGTTGCAAGAACTTCTTCCTCATTCCATGCATTTCTTTCTTTTACAGATTCAAGATACTTAGTTATTTCTGCTATCAACTTACTGTGATTGTGGAATTTTTGTCCGGGCATTTTACTGGAATAGCTTTCTGCGGGAACGATTCCATACTCTTCCCAAATTCTTCTAACAGCGTTTGCTTCGGAACCTTCAGCTACGTACGAATTTCCTCTTTCTCTCACAAACCTTCGTACTTTTTCAACATACTCCCAGTAGGCGGTGTAAATTTCGGATAGCTTAACTTTCCGTTTATTGATCCGATAAATTTCCGACTCAAAAAAAGATGTAGTTGAAAAAGACCAACATGTTCCAGTATTCCCTTGCGATAAAGGATCGTTATGCCAATAATAGGTAAATTTATCAATTGATTCAGGAAGGTCGAGTCCAGTAAAATCAACTTTAAAGACTTTTTTCTTTTCTTCTTTTTTGTCAAAATAATCTTCAGATGCTTTTTTAATCTCATCATAGAATTCATTCTCATATACTCTCAAGTTTCCTTTATTCTTAGGTTGTTGAGGAAATAATTCGATACTGGTATGTGTTAAAAGAATTATTAACGAAAGACACAAAATATTTTTCATGATTTTATCCTTAATACTTAATTATAGCATTAATTACTATTGTAAAAATAAGCAGGATAGAAATAAATGGCACTAAAAATTCACTTGTGAAGGGGATTAATTTTTGATTGAATAACTCTACAAATTTTACAGCATCTATAAAAAACGAACTGACCCTAGAGTGATTAGATTTAAATACAATGTGAATAAATTGTATTTAAATAGGGATGAATTGTGTAATCTACTTTGTTATTATTTATTTTAATATTAGAGAAATAATTTCAATGACTACTTTTATAAGGATTGCTTGTTATGAAAAAATTTTGTTTAATATTCTACTGGATATCTTTGCCACTCCTAATCCAAGCTCAGACAATTCATCTTGTCGGTTCAAGTGACGATATTTGCATGAATCCCGCTTTTTCACCAGACGGCAAAAAATTAGCATATACAAAAGCTAATTATAAAGGTTTGTTGATATTCGATCTGGTTAGCAATTCAATAAAACAAATTACTGATGAGGACGCAGCGGGCTTTGCATTTAAGTGGTCCTCGGATTCTAAATCTATCTTATCACGAGTTTCAAAATATGATTATCTGAAGAGATACAATGCTGTAAAAATATTCGATGTTGAAAGCGGAAATTCTCTACCTCTCACTGATTATAAAACCATGATGCCATATTTACCAGATTGGTCAAATGGTGATTCGGAAGTATATCTTCCAACAAAAGAAGGAATTGAAGTGTACAGCACGGGAAAACAAAAGAATACAAAAATACAAAAATCGGAATTGGGTGGTTACGTTAAGAATGATAAAATAATTGTGCACGATTTTACGACTGGAAACGCACAGATCAACATACCGATTAAAAATGCTGACATAATCAATTTGATTATTTCACCCGACAAAAATAAAGTCGCATTCGAGATAATGGGAGGTAACATGTACTCGATGAATGCAGATGGAACTAACCTCACGAATCTCGGCAAAGGAAATAGACCGCGGTGGTCATACGATAGCAAAAAAATCATATACATGATCGCCGAGGACGATGGTCATACTTTCACTGAATCTGATATTTACAGTATAAATCCCGATGGTACTGAGAAGGTAAATTTAACCAATACCAAAGATTTGATAGAAATGAATCCATGCTTTTCGCCTGATGGAAAATCAATTGTTTATGATGTATTTGATGACGGATCAATTTATCTAATGAATTTAGAGTAAAGGTAAAAAGAAACATGAAAAAATTATTCACTGCAACGTTCATTATTATTTTATTATTATCATTACAAATTTTGAATACAGTATCATTTTCACAGCAAGTAACCGGACTATCCGGTTGGAACATTTATCTTGATCCCGGTCATAGTCGTAAAGAAAATATGGGTGTATACAATTATTCGGAAGCTGAGAAAAATTTACGAGTGGGATTAAACTTAAGGCAAATGCTTTTAGATTGGACAGATATCGACACGGTTTACATTTGCAGGACAGATGATATAGCACAAGTATCGCTTTCACAAAGAACCGATCAGGCTAATGCGTTAGCTGCCGCTCATTATCACTCAATTCACAGCAATGCGACAAGTGCACCGACAACCACTGCCAACAGCACTTTATTATTGTGGGGTCAATTAGGAATTGGAGGTCCCGAAAAATTCCCTAATGACGGTAAAAAAATGAGCGATATTATGGTTCCCCTGTTAACGGCAGGTATGAGAACAAATACAATCGGCTCTATTGGTGATAGAACTTTTTATGGTTCACCAGGAAGTGTTCCTTACCTGCATGTAAATCGTGAAACCACTATGGCTTCTGAATTAAGCGAAGCCGGATTTCATACCAACATAATTCAGAATCAATTGAACATGAATGCCGAATGGAAACGGCTTGAAGCTAAAACATTTTTTTGGTCAATATTGAAGTATCATAACATTGCTCGCCCCTTCGTTGGAACTGTAGCTGGCATTATTAAAGATCTTGAATCAGGATTAGCCATTAACGGAGCGGTCGTCTCATTAAACGGTCAGACTTACACAACAGATACTTGGCAATCATTATTTTACCAATATTCATCTGATCCCGAATTATTGCGAAACGGCTTATACTATTTTGAAGATGTACCTCCGGGAAACTTTCCTATGCAGGTCTCAACTCCAGGATATGAACCTCAGGAAGTTAATGTTACAATTGCAGATACATTTTTTACCTTTAGAGATGTAAATTTAATTTCAAGTGTACCGCCCACTATTATTTCGACTGTCCCAACCCCAAATGATAGTCTTTACCCTGGAGTTGAGAATGTAACAATTGTTTTCTCAAGATCTATGAATAAATCATCAGTTGAAACTAACTTTACAATTTCCCCTTCTGTAAATGTAACATTTACATGGTCTCCGGATAGTAAAACATTGAACGTAAATACATCAAATTTAGAATTTAATACACATTACGATATAACAATATTGGGCACTGCTGAAGACAAGTACTCGCATCTCTTTGATGGTGATGGGAATGGAATCGGAGGTGATTCGTATATATTTAGAATTAATACAAAAGTAAAAGATGTTACTGAGCCAATAATTGTCGATGTGTATCCGGCAGCGGGTTCAACTAATATAGAGCTTAAGCCGGTTATTAATATATCTTTTAGCGAACCCTTAAAAACATCTACAATTTCAAGCAGGTTCAGAATAATTAGAAATTCAAACCAAAGTAGCGTTAGCGGAACTCTGAGACATTATGTGGTAAATGGAAGAAGTGTACTTAACGCTTTCATTAGCAATACTCTTCTCGAGAATGAAGCTTATACCATTATACTATTGGCGGGAGTTGAAGATATTGCCGGAAATCCAATAACCACAGATCTAACTAATGAATTTACTACGGGCAGTTCGAATTATGTTTCACAAACTATTATAGATAATTTCGATGGCGGCATTTCAAGTTGGTGGCAGCCGACATCATCTGGAAGTACCTTTGGTGTGATTTCGGATTCAACAAAGATTTCATCGGTTAATACAATTATTAATCTCAACACCGGAAGCATAAAATCGATGATGCTGGAATACGCATACAATTTAAATGAAAGCGATTGGCTGATAAGAGAATATAGATCAGTTGCTTCGCCTTCCTTTGATGCAAATGCAATTCTTCAAGCATACATTTTGGGCGATGGTACTTTCAATAAACTCAGATTTGCAATCAAAGAAACCTCACTCAATACCTACGAAGTTAGTCCATGGATTGATATTGATTGGATAGGCTGGAAGCTTATTTCTTGGGATCTAAGGGAAGGTCAAACCGGCACGTGGTTGGGTAACGGGATTTTAGAGCCTCCTTTTATTTATGATAGTTTTCAATTCACACACAATCCGGGTAACAAACACTTTGGAACATTATATATTGATGATTTGAGAACTGCTATCTTTCAACCAACAGATATTAAGGATGAAACTATTATTAAACCAACTAAATATTCTTTAGAACAGAATTACCCCAATCCGTTTAATCCATCGACGACAATTCGATATCAAATTCCAAATGAAAGCTTAGTATCACTAAAAATATTTGACCTTTTAGGAAATGAAGTTGCTGTATTGATTGATAATGAATATCGAGCAGCCGGTACTTACAGTACAGAGTTCAGTACAGACGAAATAAATCTCAGCAGCGGAGTTTATTTTTATCAAATGCGAGCTGGTCAATTTACAGATACTAAAAAATTCTTGATTTTGAAGTAATGGATTCAAACTGCAGAAAAGATATTTAATATGAACAAAATGTTTAAGGCGTTAGTCGTAAAAGAAGACAACGGTAAATTTATAAGAAAAGTTACTGAGCGTAATATTGATGACCTGCCTGCTGGCAGTGTTTTAATCAGTGTAAAGTATTCTTCTCTTAATTATAAAGATGCATTGTCTGCGACCGGCAATAAAGGCGTAACCAGGAAATATTCCCACACTCCTGGAATTGATGCTGCCGGAATAGTGATTGAATCTTCATCAAATAAATTTAAAGTTAGTGATGAAGTATTAGTTACAGGTTATGATCTCGGAATGAATACTTCCGGCGGATTTGCTGAATACATTAGAATTCCATCTGACTGGGTCATTAAATTGCCGCTTGGATTATCTCTTAAAGAAAGCATGATTTACGGAACCGCAGGCTTTACAGCAGGGTTATCTCTTTACAAGCTTGAACAATGCTCTGAAAAAAAAATTAATGGGGAAGTTTTAGTAACCGGAGCAACAGGTGGAGTTGGTTCATTGGCTGTAGCAATTCTTGCAAAAAGCGGATATCAAGTTGTTGCATCAACCGGGAAGAAAGACAAAATAGAGTTTCTTAAAAAGATCGGAGCGAAAGAAATAATTGGTCGAGAAGAGATTGATGATAAATCCGGCAAAGCTCTTCTTAATAGAAGGTGGAAAGCCGCTGTTGATACTGTTGGCGGCAATATTCTTGCTACGGTAATTAAGCAAATGGATTACCGGAGTTCAGTAGCCTCATGCGGAAATATATATTCTCCGGAATTTCAAACTACAGTATTTCCTTTCATTCTTCGCGGAGTAAATTTGCTTGGAATAAATTCCGCAGAAACTCCTATGGATCTTAGACTGAAAATTTGGCAGAAGCTTGCAAACGAATGGAAGCCCGATTGTCTAAATGAAATTTACTCCGAATGTTCTCTTGAAGAGCTAAGTGATAAAATTGATTCGATATTACAAGGTCAAATTACTGGAAGAATAGTTGTAAAACTTTAAAGGATTTTCGGGGCTGACCAAAAAGTAATTTTCAATTTTAAAATCTGTGCAAATCCGTTAAAATCATTGTTATCAGTGTGCTATTTATTATATAATAATTACTTTTTGGACAGTCACCAAGGGTAAGGGCTTTTTTATTTAAAACAAGTTCCTTTAGCTGTCATCCATGGATGAACTTCATATCTTAACCTTCCTGCTTTTATTGCCGGATCGGTTTCGACTAATTCCATCACTTCTTTTTCCGATTCAACATCGAAAATAAAAATTCCCCGTAAGTCCTGATTGTCAAGAAACGGACCTGCAACAATGAGCTTACCTTCATCTGCGAGCCGTTGTATATTTTTCAAATGCTCTTCTTGAATTCTCATGGCTTCAACAGAATCTTGATTTCTGTTTGGACCTTTGTAGAGAAAAACCATTTGATATGTTTTCATTTCGTATTTTGGTTTTTCCTTGTCTTGGGCAAGAACATTCAAGAACAAGCAGGAATATAGAAACGTGAAAAGAAAAATGAATAACAATTTATCCATTACTAACTCCAATCATAAATAATATCTCATTATCGGTCTGGTTGGAGAACCTCTATGAACTTCCTTAAATCCAACCTTTCGGAATGCAGAAGCAAAGCAAGTCCAAGCAAATGCCGATGGTGTGTTTTTTGAATCGATTGGATAACCTTCAACAATCTTAGCTTTATTTTTCTTAGCATGAGTCAAAGCAGCTTCAAGAAGCTTTTCAGTTACTCCTTTTCTTCTATATTTCCTATCAACAAAAAAGCATACTACTGACCAAACTTTTTCATGGTCAATTCTCTTTAACACTCTTGAATTTTCAAGCAAAGCATAGGATTCTCTCGGTTCAATTGCACACCATCCAACCGGAGCGTCATTATCATAAGCTATAATTCCGGGTATCGTTCCAGAGCTTATAATTTTTTTGATCGCCTTTTTGTTGCCCGCGCCTTTTTGTATTTCATATTCCGATCTTTTCAATCTCCACCACATGCACCAGCATCCGCCGTATGCACCATTAGCTCCGAATAGTTTTTCAAAGTCCTTCCAGCGTTCAGGAGTTAATGGATAAAACTTCAGCACCAGATTTGAGGAATGTTTAGAGTTCAATTTCATAAACTGAATTAACCTATCTTATTTACTGAAGTTACGCAAAACAATAAAATTTCTTTGTTTTGTCATTCCGAATTTATTTCGGAATTTTCTTTTTAGTTAAATTTAAGATGCTGAAATGAATTCAGCATGACGTCTACATAACATCAGTTATTTAGGAAGCTTTCCAAACAACTTCCAAATCCAGCGATGAAATTTATGGAATGATTCTACCGGTTCCGTAAACATCATAATGCATTCGCCGCTCACTACGGATATATTATTTTCTTCACAGAAATTTATTGCTTCCTCAGAGCTTGATCCTTGCTGAAACCAAATTGATTTTACTCCAAGTTGATGAGCTTCTCTCACAACTGCTTCTGATTGTTTTGGAGGAACAACCAGCAGCACTCCATCAAATGCACCACTGATTGAACTTAAATTTGGATAGCACTTGTAAGAATCTACTGAGTCGGCATTCGGATTAACTGGAAAAACTTTGTAGCCCTTATCTTTAAGATTTTTGTAAGCAATATATCCGAACTTTTTCTTGTCGCGAGATACTCCAACTACCGCAATTGATTTATTTTTTAGGAAAATATTTACAGCATGCTTAGTTGTCATAAAATTGTCTTTGTCTTTTTCAAAATCTACAAATTTTTTATTGATAAGTCGAGATAATTTTTTACTAGAACAGTCATTGTTTCTAAAATTTCATTTTATCTAATTTCAAATTTTTATTGCAAAGCCGTAAAATATTGTTTACATTCGCAAAAAAATTATTGGAGAATACATGACGACAGAATGTCCGGTATGCGGTGCACAAGTAGAACTGAAGGAAGGAACAGTTGTTGGTGAATTAATTGAATGCCCCGATTGCGGAACTGAACTTGAAGTCGTTTCACTTGATCCCCCAACAGTAAACGAAGCTCCTCAAGAAGAAGAAGATTGGGGTGAATAATTGATTTTAGTTTTAGATTCAACTCTTAGAGAAGGCGAACAAACTCCTGGTGTTTATTTCGATAAACATATAAAACTTGCAATATCCAATTTGCTGGATGAGGTCGGTGTCGATATTATTGAAGCGGGCCACCCGATGGTTACACATGAAATACATGCCGCCGTTAAATCCATCGCTCAGAAAAATTATAAAGCAATAGTGGGTGCACATTCACGATCTTTAAAATCCGATGTTGATCTTGCACTCGAGTGTGGTGTTGGCTTCATTGGTATTTTCTATTGTGTCTCCGATGAAAGATTAAATACTGTATTTAAAAAAGATCTCGATTCGGCAATCAGATTAATTACCGATGTTATCAAATATGCTAAGGAGCAGAACCCAAAATTATTAATCAGGTACACACCGGAAGATACAGTCCGTTCACAATTTGAAAATGTTGTTAAAGCAGCCGTTGAAGCTGTTGAAGCTGGTGCCGATATTATCAGTGTTGCAGATACAACAGGTTATATGGTTCCAGGAACTAACCGAAGCATGTACGATTATATAACAAGATTAAAAGATGAATTTGCCAAAAGAAATCTTTCTCCTAAAATTGCCGTTCATTGCCATAATGATAGGGGTTTGGCGTTAGCGAATGCTCTCGACGCATACCGTGCGGGAGTTAATATTATAGATGCCGCTGCTTTAGGACTTGGTGAAAGGGCCGGTATAGTTGATCTTGCTCAGCTTCTAACAGTTCTTACTGTCGATTACAATGAAAGAAGATGGAACTTATCTAAACTAGTTGATCTATACGATTTGGTTAGTAAACATTCCGGAATTCCAATTCCGGCAAACTATCCGATTACCGGTCATAATGCATTTACTCATTGTGCAGGCGTTCATACTCACGCCGCATCAATCAATCCTATGCACTACGAAAGTCTAAACCCCGAATTGCTTGGCAGGCAGAGAACTTTTGCTCTTGATCATATGTCCGGTATCGCTTCGTTAAGATATGCCTTGGTTATGATAGGTGAGGAATCCTTAGATGATGAATTACAGCTTGATGTAATAAAAGAAGTAAAATCAGTTGGTCAGCGAGGCCGCATTGTTGATCTTCCCGAACTTAAACATATCGTTGATGCAGTGAAACATCACCAGACATACACCAAGTGAGTTTCACTCACTATTCCCTTGACAACAAAATAATAAACTGGAGAATAATAAAAATGAAAATTGGATTGCTTCATTCCTTAATACGAAAAGATGAAAAATTCTTAATAGATGAATTAAAAGTTGTAAAAGGTGTCGAACTTAAAATGCTCGATGACCGGGAAGTAACTTTTAACCTCGGGAAAGATAATTTTGATATTGACGTAGTTGTTGAAAGATGTATTAACCATTCAAGAGCTTTACACGGATTAAAATTATTTGAGTCAGCGGGAATTAGATGTGTTAATACTTATAATGTCGCCACCATCTGCGGCGATAAATTGCTAACATCAGTTGCATTAGCCGAAAATAAAGTTCCACAGCCGGAAGTGCGGGTAGCATTTACAGAAGAATCTGCACTTAAAGCGATTGAAAAAATGGGCTACCCTGTCGTGCTTAAACCTGCCGTAGGTTCTTGGGGAAGATTACTATCAAAAGTAAATGACCGAGATGCAGCTGAAGCAATTCTTGAACATAAAACTGTATTAGGTTCTTACCATCATTCAATTTTTTACATTCAAAAATATGTTGAGAAGAGCGGAAGAGACATTAGAAGTTTTGTTGTTGGCGATAAATGCATTGCCGCAATTTATAGAACCTCACCTCATTGGATTACAAATACCGCACGCGGTGGTCTAGCAACAAACTGCCCTGTTACTGATGAACTTAATGATATATCTGTTCGTGCTGCTAAAGCAGTTGGTGGAGGAATAGTAGCAATCGACATTTTCGAAACAACCCAAGGGTTAACGGTAAACGAAGTAAATTATACTATGGAATATAAAAACAGCATTTCAACAACGGGAGTAAACATTCCTCAAAAAATGGTTGAGTATATTTTGCAAGTAGCTGAAGGAAGAAAATGAGCAAAGTTAAGGCATCAATTGTCGGTGCTTCAGGTTACACCGGTGGAGAGTTATTACGATTACTGTTATTTCATCCGAATGTTGAAGTTGTTCAAGCTACATCGGAAAGTTATACAGGTAAGTTTGTTTATAAAGTGCATCCCAACTTGCGTAAATCAACAATGCTTAAATTCATATCTACAAATGAACTTGAACCATGCGACATCTTATTCCTTTGCCTTCCTCACAATAGTTCTCAGAAGAGAATTGATGAATTCAAGAATTTAGCCCCAAGAATTATTGATCTCAGTGCGGACTTCCGTTTGAAAGATTCAGCCGAATATGAAAAATGGTACGGTCATAAGCATTCTCGCCCGGATTTGCTGAATAAATTTATTTATGGTATCCCGGAGTTACATCGCAAAGAAATGAAAAAAGCAAATTACATTTCAAGCGCAGGATGCAACGCAACTGCAAGCATTCTTGGTTTATATCCGTTATTTAAGAATGGTTTGGTTGAAGAAGATAGAACAGTCATAGAAGTTAAAGCCGGATCAAGTGAAGGCGGCAACAAAGTAAACGAAGGTTCGCATCACCCGGAAAGAAGCGGTGTCGTGCGGTCTTACATGCCAACACAACACAGGCACTCAGCAGAAATATTACAGGAACTTTCGTTCGTGAAGAAAATTAATGTTCACTTTTCTGCAACGGCAATTGATATTGTTCGTGGATTACTTGCGACTTGCCATGTTTTCTTGAAAGAAAATTTACAGGAAAAAGATATTTGGAAAGTTTATCGCGAAGCATACGGGAATGAACCGTTCATCCGAATAGTTAAAGAAAGTGAAGGGATATATCGTTATCCCGAACCGAAATTACTCATTGGTACAAACTTTTGCGATATTGGTTTCAAGAAAGACGAATTCTCAAATCGCTTAGTTGTTATCAGTGCTATAGATAATTTAATGAAAGGAGCTGCAGGACAAGCACTGCAAGCATTTAATTTAATGTATGGATTTGATGAACGAACCGGACTTGAATTTCCCGGGCTTCATCCAATTTAAATTTTCTTACTCTTTATCTTAATCTTTATCAAACGCAGGAAGAAAAGGTAGCTTTACATTGTGCCGATTACTTTATGTTAATTCTAAAGAAGAATTCTCAATCGCAGAATATTTGAAAAAGTTTGCAGGGGTTGCTAAACAAAGCCGTGAGTATCAAGGACACGGGTGGGGTTTTGCATTTTCTCAATATGACAAATGGAATTATTACAAGAACATAAAACCGATTTGGGAAGATGATTTAACACAGTTTGGAAAATCCAAACGGATTATTGCTCATGCCCGCAGCGCATTTAAAGACGAAGGAATTGTAGTTGAGAACAATATGCCGTTTTATGATGGCAATTATATTTTCATTTTTAACGGCGAACTGCAAGGAGTCAAAATTAAGGAAGAAGGCAGAATCGGAGCAGAAAAAATTTTTAATTACATCCAAAGATTTGATAAGGGAAACATTAAAGCTGCTCTTCAAAAAGGGACTGGGATAATATCAACGAAATCGGCTTATGTAAAAGCCATGAATATTTTACTAACCGATAAAAGCGCTGCCTATGTTTATTCTCAATTCAATGAAGATGAAGACTATTTTACAATTCACAGAAAAATAAAAAACGAAACGATTATTGTTTGTTCGGATCCTTTTGCTGGAGAAATAGATTGGGAACCGGTACAAAATAATTCTTTAACGGAGTACAAATGTTTATAATTAAAATTGGCGGTGGAAAAGAAATTAATATAAAAGGAGTAATTTCTGATTTAGCGACCTTGAATGAAAAAATCATCATTGTCCACGGTGCAAATGCTTTGCGAGATGAATTAGCACAAAAACTAAATTACGAAAAGAAGATCATTACTTCCCTCTCAGGTTATGATTCGGTTTTCAGCGATGAAAAAATGATCGACCTTGCAATGATGGCTTATGCCGGTCTTAAAAATAAACGGATAGTTGAATTGTGCCAGCAAAAAGGAATTAATGCAGTCGGACTTTCAGGACTGGATGGAAAGCTTATTCAAGGTAAACGTAATAGCGGAATTAAAGTCCGTGAAGGCGGCAAAACTTTGTTGCTTCGCGATTTTTCAGGAAAACCAAAAGCAATTAACAAGCAGTTGCTGAATTTACTTTTAGTTAATGGATATACGCCCGTCCTAAGCATTCCATTAATTGATGAAAATAACTTTGCGATAAATTCCGAGAACGATGATATAGTTGCACATCTTCAAATGGAAATGAAAGCTGAGAAAATCATTTCATTGATTGAAGCACCCAGATTTTTATTAGATAAGAATGATCCTTCTTCACTTGTCTTAAAAATTTCAAAAACTGAACTGGAAACAATGGAACAAAAAGTTGAAGGAAGAATGAAAAGAAAAATTCTTGCCATTAGAAAGCTCTTTGATGGCGGTAACACAACAGTCATTATTTCTGATGGAAGAACTGAAAGTCCTATTTTAGATGCACTGAATGGAAAAGGTACAACAATCACATAAAGATGATGATAAAATGAAAGACTATAAAGCACTTGTTCAACAATACGAAATTGGAGTTTACCCAATGCGCGATCTGGTTCTTGTTAAAGGCAAGGGAGCTCATGTTTGGGATGATCAGGGGAATGAATACATTGATATGGCTTCGGGAATCAGTGTTGCAAATGTTGGGCATGCAAATGATAAAGTAGTAGATGCGATTTCAAAACAAGCGGCTACATTAATCACTTGTGCCAATACATTTTATAACGATACTAAAGCACTTTTTCTCGAAAAACTTTTTTCTATTACACCAGGTAATTTGAAAAAAGCTTTCCTAACTAATTCCGGTACTGAAGCTGTAGAAGCTGCTTTCAAGTTTGCACGTGCGGTAACAAAGAAAACTAAATTTGTGGCTGCAATGAAAGGATTTCACGGAAGAACCTACGGTGCATTAAGCGCAACATTTAAAAAAGAATATCGTGATATTTTTGAACCGCTCGTTCCGGGCTTTTCATTCGTTCCGTTTAATAATTTTGAGAAGCTTGTCGAAGTCGTTGATGACAACACTGCCGGAATTATCCTGGAATTAATTCAAGGTGAGGGCGGAATTAATATCGGACAGAAAGAGTATTTTCAAAAAGTTCGGGAACTTTGTACTGAAAAAAATATCCTCCTAATCATTGATGAAATACAAACTGGATTTTGCCGTACTGGCAAAATGTTCACTATTGAACATTATGGAATCGAAGCCGACATGATAACTTTAGCTAAATCAATTGCTGGGGGTTTCCCGATGGGAGCTTTACTTTGCTCAGAGAAAATCCAAATCGAAAAAAGCAGACACGGTTCTACATTCGGCGGCAATCCATTGGCATGTGCAGCAGGAATTGCTTCAATTAATTTCATGCTCGAAAATAAATTGTGGGAACAAGCTGAAGCAAAGGGTAATTACTTTAGAGAACAATTATCAAAATATACATTGTCAAAAGTCCGTGAAATACGACAGATTGGTCTGATGATTGGGATTGAACTGAAAGAAAAATCTCAGCCGATTATTCTTGAGTTGCTTAAGCATAAAATTTTATCGCTCCCCGCGGGTACCACTGTATTAAGATTACTTCCGCCTCTTGTAATAAGTTATGAGGATCTGGATATTACTGTAAATAAGCTTGCAGAAGTATTGGTTTGACAGTGAACAAAATAAATTTTACACCATTCCCGCTTTTAGAGACTGAACGTCTAACTTTACGCCAACTATCTCTTGAAGACGCTAATGAAATATTTCGCCTTCGTTCTGACAAAAGTGTTAATAAATTTTTAGATAGACCAATTGCTAAGACAATTGATGATGCAAATCAATTCATCAACAAAATAAATGACAGCATTGCTAAAAACGAATTGATCTACTGGGCAATTACTTTTAAGAATCATCCAAAATTAATCGGAACAATTTGCCTGTGGAATATTTCAGAAGATCGTACTAAAGCTGAAATTGGATTTGAATTACTCCCTGATCATCAAGGAAAAGGAATTATGCGGGAAGTTCTGCCGATAGTGATTAAATTTGGCTTTGAAATAATGAAACTCGATTTCATTGAGGGTGAAGTAGACCCAAACAATTTAACATCTATAAAACTTATGGAGAAGAATGGTTTTATCTCTCATAAGAGATTGCAGAATACTGTAATTTATTCTTTACAAAATCCTTAAGCATTAACAGCAAATATCGTTATTATATGGATAAGCATGTCAAGGCCTATTGGAAGAAAAACTTAATGTCTACTGAAGAAAAAAGAATAACTTATGAATCAACAGTTCGTTTCGCCAATTTAAGCACCAGGCGTCATGCAAAAAGGTTATGGATCGCCTCACACATTGGGCTTTCAAAATCTTTAAGAGAATTAAGCTTTTTGTGTCATACCTATTTAAGATGGATTGATGATTTTATTGATTTTTCTGAGCAACCATTAAACATCAAAAAACATTTTTTAAATAATGAAACGATTTATGTAGAACAAGTTGAAAATGGGATTATTGTAACCCCTAACAGCTTACAAGAAGCTTGTCTTTTTTATTTTATTAAGAAAGCTAGGGAACTAAAAATGACAGGCTTGATTAAAAGTCTGAGAATGATGTTTAGTTCTTTTACTTTTGATCTGGAAAGAATGGAGCCTGGCAATTTGATGACTCAAATTCAGCAAGAGGAATATACAAAACGTATTCACAAAGGAATGTTTGATTTTATTCAGCAGCTCATTTTAAAAACCCAACCCACAAATAATCACTTTGTAGGACCTTTCTACTGGCATGCTAATTCCATACGTGATTTAAAGGAAGATTTGCAATTTGGTATTATTAATTTAACTAAAGAAGAAAGTGAAAAATTTAAAATTAATCCATCGGGTTTATTAACCGATCCTAATTTCAGTTGTTTTATCAAATATAAGGGGGAGTTGATCAATAATCTGTTGTTGAAAGAAGCCGAGATTTTACACTCAATGCCAATGATAATTAAAATTTTCTGGATATCCGGTTATTCACCAATTATTATTAAAATGAATAGAATTACTCTTTACGACTATCAACTTAGTGGAACTCATGGAATTTCTCCATTGATTGAAGCAAAAATGTTAATTAATTCATTCATTAAAATTTTCAAATTATATTATAAGGTCTTTTTCAATATAAAAACACAATTAGATTAATTAATTCAGTATCAAATTTCAGTGCTTCCATATTTTTACACTATTTCGTCATTTTTCTTTCTAGCTATTTGGTTTTTGTTGTATATTTTCCTTCCTCAATGTCGCCGTTCTATATTTTGGACAAGTTGGAATTTCGCTCCGGCAGGACCTATAACTGAATATTGGCATTACTCAGAATACTGGTATCCACCATATCTCGTAGACATAATAATTGGAAATTGGTATTTTGGAGTAGAAGATTATATTCTTGCATTTTCAATAGCAGGTATTTCTTCAGCAATTTTTGAAATATTGGCTTTTAAAAAGGGGCTTGAAAATATACCAGCAGTTTCTGCTAAAACTTATTTTAAAATGAAATTCTGGGGTGTAATTGGCTTTGGACTAATGATAATCATAGCTTCAGTTGGATTGAATTCAATGATTGCTATAATTCTAACTATGGCAATTGTAGCTCTTATTATACAATATAGACATTTGAACATTTTTTCATTGGCAATCAGGGTTGCCGTTATCTTTACAATTATCTATTGGTTATACTTTATTATTCTTCTTATCCCAATCTTTCCAAGCGTCATTAAAACATATTGGAACCTTAAAAATACATGTGGAATTAGATTGACAGGTATACCGATCGAGGAATTTATATGGGCTTTTTTTGCTTGTCTATTTGCGGGTCCCGTTTACAGAGTTTGTTCAACAAAAACTTTATTTGGAAAATATTAAGTATCACAAGCCCAAATTAATATATGTTAATTAAGTTATAATTGACAATCACTTAAAATAAATGAGATCGATTTCATCATATATCTTCAAAAAAATTCAAATCTGTTCCGTAAGTTTCTTTAAGCTTATAAAGAGCAATAAGCGCAATACCAACACAAACAATTCCAACAATCAATGCCGAGTTTATCATTCCAAGTGAATGCCGTAGCACTTCAAATACCAATGTGATTGGAACAACTGAACCACGAATAAAGTTCGGAACCGTTGTTGTGACTGTTGACCTTAAATTAGTCCCAAACTGTTCGGAAGCTGTAGTGACAAAAACCGCCCAATAGCCAATTGAAAATCCTAATAACACACATAGTGTGTAGAAAAGAGTGAGCGATAAGCCGTGAGCAAATAAGTAAACCAGAATGAAAGCACTTGTGAATGAAATAAAAATGCCGATCACTTTCTTTCTGCTTTTCATAATCTGACTTAAGAATCCACTTGCAAAATCTCCAAAGATCAAACCAAGATAAGTAAACATTATTGATTTGCCGGCAACAATCGGTTCATTCACTCCAATCACTTTCCCGAATTCTGGCGAGAAAGTAACAAGCACTCCAACTACATACCAAATGGGCAATCCAATTAAGATGCAGTATGCATATCTAAGGAATCTATCTTTTGATGTGAAAAGCGTTAAAAATTTCCCCCGTCCAACATTTGCGGTTTGCAGCAACTTAAACATTCCCGATTCATACATTTTAATTCTCATTACCAAAAGAATTAATCCGAGAACTCCGCCGATGATGTAAGCAGTTTGCCAGGTAAATAAATCACCGACTATCGCAGCGGCAATTGCTCCGCTTACACCAATTGTAGCAACTATCGCAGTTCCATAACCGCGAGTTTCTTTAGTCATCACTTCGCTTACAAGTGTAATAGCGGCGCCAAGCTCGCCCGCAAGCCCGACGCCCGCAATAAACCTTAATATTGCGTACATATCAACTGAAGTGACAAAAGCATTTGCGAAGTTTGCTACGGAGTATAAAAATATTGATCCGAATAAAACAGATAACCGTCCCTTCTTATCTCCCCAAATTCCCCAGATTATTCCACCGATTAACATACCAGCCATTTGCATATTCAGAAGATAGACCCCAACCTTAATCAATTCGTCTCCTTTGATGCCGAGATCGGTTAAACTAGGAATTCGAACTATTCCGAAAAGAATTAAATCGTAAATATCCACAAAGTAACCGAGCGCTGAGACAAGTACGGTTGTGTTAAATAAATACCTTAAGAGACTTTTGTTTTTATTCTGCATAATTTCTTACCGATTTTTTTACGCTAAAGAGATATTGAAATTATTGAGAGTGTAAGTAAAAGGTATTGGAGTAAATAACAAAATTGAAGTTTAAGGTTGTAATCAATTGTTGAAATCTTAATCTGCTAGGTTTATTAACCTTTGTTTGAGGTTGACAGGTTATTAAATTTAATTTTACTTGTGCACCCTGCGGGACTCGAACCCGCGACCTGATGATTAAGAGTCATATGCTCTACCAACTGAGCTAAGGGTGCGTGCAAAATTAAGAAAATTTGGAAGGTTTTGAAAGCGGTTCTCAAGCGGCTTGTGAAATTAGACTTGATTCAAACTGAACACTTTACTTAACAGTTTAAATAAGACTTTCAGCACTTCGATGAACATGAAAGGAGCTTTAAAATGTTTCTATTCAAACGAGGTGCTATTTACCAGTTGGAATTTTTCGATGAGCAAGAGAATCGAATCAAGAGAGTCTCAACTAAAAGCAAAACGAAACCGGAAGCACTAAAATTTTTAACTGACTTCAGGAAACAACTCTCATGCAAACTTACCTTCAAATATATTTCTCTCAATCAATTCAGAGATGAATATTTAGAATATGTTTCAACATGCTTAACTAAAAATTATCATAAAAGCATAAATGTTTCCTTCCATTTTCTGTTTGATAAAATCAATAAAGACACTCCCCTAATAAGACTAAATGCAAAAGACCTTGAGAAATTATTGAGCATTAAGTTTCAAACTAATCCACATGTAGCATTATGCCACTATCGAAACTTAAAGAGTGCTTTTGGGAAGGCAGTTAAGTGGAATTACCTAACAAATAATCCCCTAAAGAGTTTTAGCTTACCAAAACCACCTCAATTGCATCCATTATTTATAAACAAAGATGAGTTGGATTTAATACTTATCAATGAATCTGACAATAATCTAAAAGACTTTTACTCTTTCGGTTTTTATACCGGTATGAGATTAAGTGAGATAATAAATCTAAGATGGTGCTCTATTGACCTACAGCAAAGAGAAATTAAGGTTCAAAACACGAAGGAATTTACAACCAAAAATAAAAGGGATAGAGTTATCCCGATAAACGACACACTTTATCAAATTCTGTCTGAAAGACTGCCAAAGATAATTTCAATAAATGAGAGTGAGTATGTTTTTTCCAACGCTAATGGTTTTAGATATTCACCGTTCTATATATCGAAAAAATTTAAGAGGGCTGTTAGAGAAACTAAACTCAATGACAAAATACATTTCCATTCATTAAGGCATAGCTTCATTTCAAATTTAATTCAGAGAGGATGTTCTATTTATGTTGCTAAGGAATTAGCGGGACATTCTCAAATATCTGTAACAGAGAATTACGCACACTTACGACCAGAGAACCTTAGAAACGCAGTAGAACTATTGAATTGAGGTATTCAGCAAGCTCATTAGTTTTAGTTTATTAAATGCTCCCACACGCACAGAAACAGCCCTACAAGGGGTTTTATTATAGGTTTGACTAATTACCTTAGCAAGATAAAATATGAAACGAGGGGTGTATGACCAGACAGGGTAGGTTATTTTTATAAATCGGGCTAAAGTGCAAATTAGGATAGAGGCGAGAGACGTTATTTAGCAAAGTTGGGATTTTCATCTTAAATATTTTTTCACTTGTTTTGTAGTGCTACTAACTTTTATTAGGGCAAAATGAAACCGGACTCATATCTTCTATCGTCTTTCAAAATTGGAATAATAATTTTTATTCCCATAGCAATTATCATTTCTTTATTCCCGCCATTTAATTGGGATATTCCCGCAAATCGCAAAGTTCATCATTATAATGCGATTGAAGATTTATTACCATTAAAAAAATATTCTTTGATTTTTGATTTTAATAAAAAGCATTTCATTTGGGGAGAATATACATTTCAAAACGAATATTATGATAAAGACTCTGTTAAAGTAAAAAATGTGTTATCAGACGCAATAAATTATAATATAATCAAGACTGGGATAGATTCTTTTTTTTCTTATGACTTGTTTAAATTCAAATTGTATAAAAAGCATGTTGTTGCTAAATCAAAAGTCGGAAAAATAAAGATATATGAGGCAACTTGGGAAGATTATGGCGGAATTACGCCCCCAGAAATAGTTCCACAAACCGATTGGTTACAGCGCAGAATTGCTGGTGAGCCCGAAGTTCCATTTCTTAAACAAACGAGGGGTGAAAATCCGTTAGGAATAACAGGCGACACAAGAAAATATAATTATAAACAATTAAAAGACGTGCAACTCACAACTTCGCAACAACATAAAACAGAAACCTTTAGCGAAAGGCAAAAAGGCGGAATTACCCCAATTCAGGAGATGAGCAAATTAGATAAAATATTAAAAAAACAACGTAAAAAGTGGATTTATAGTTGGGAAGATTTTGGCGGAATTACACCTCAACCGATACAAGAAAGAAGAAGAGTCTGGACGCTTGAAGATGTTGGTGTAATTACGCCCCAACCCGAAAAAAAATATTGGACACCCGAAAACTTCGGCGGCTATACACCCCAAACCGATATAACAAACGCTGAGAATTATTCAGAAATAAAAAACGAATATTTACAGAATCCCAAACTATGGGAGGTCAAATATCAAAAATCTTTTGACAGCACTAAGGCATTCAGTTTATACGACATTGTAAAACCACATTATTATTTATTAGAAAGAGAACTATTGTTTTCAGAACTTTTTGTCAATTACCTATTAGCATTTTTCTTATCAATTGGTTTGGGACTTCTATTTGTTAAAGTTAAAGAACGTAAAAGAAATTAATACTTGCAATTTTAATTTTAACACTACTATTAAGATTTTAATAATATTTTCATAAAGATAATGTTTTGTTTACTAAGTAATCTTTATTGGTTAAATTAAGAGAGTATCTAATTCATTCCTTGAAAGTATTCGGAATATGAATTATGAAAGATAAAATTCTAAAAATATTTGTTTTGTTATTTTCTTCAATATTATTTATTTCTTGCGCATCTTCCGAAGATTTGTCACGTTCTGAAAATCAAATCAAAGATTTAGACTCCAAAGTAAATTCTCTCCAACAAGAAGTAGCATTTCTAAAAGGGAAAATAGAATCTATTGAAAAAATATTGATGAATATTAATAATCAAATTATCCAGTTACAATTAATGCCAAATATGGTTACTCCAGATAATACTTCTACTGAACAAGATTTACTAAATTTAAAAACAAATACAAATTCAAAAACCAAAACAAGTATTGATAAAAAATCATCCTCTGAAACAAGTTCTGGTAGATGTCAAGCTATTACACAAAAAGGAACACAGTGTAAAAGGAATGCAAAACCTGGTAGTAAATATTGTTGGCAACATCAGAAATAAAGGGAGTTGAAAATGATTAAAATATTTTCGTTATTATTTGTCTTTATCACAATAACATCAATTTATTGTCAAAAACAATATATTGATTTTTACGGAACTAAAATTAGGTTAGGAATGACTGAAAAAGAATTAAAAGATTTAATCAAATTCCCTTACGAATTTGGGATGTGGGAGAATTCTGAGTCGGGTGTGGTGGAAGATAAGCTGACTGGAAAGTTTGTGTTAAGTATTGGATTTGAAAATAAACGTGTAAGTTTTGTTAGTCGACATTGGGCTGACCAAAATGAAGATACATCAATGGACTTTGCAAAAAAGATTTACTCTTTATTTAAAAAAGTAGAAAGTGAAGGTTTAGAGAATGCTATAATTAACACAGGTTCAAATAGTGAGGCAGAGTATAATGTTTATCAAATATGGTTTGTCTATGGAGATAAGAAAATAACTTTATCTATTACAGAGGGTGAAAATAAAAATGACGTGTCACTAACAGAGCAACTTTATAAGTAGGGAAACTTACCAACGAGATTTAAAATGAAAAAAAGTAATAATTCTGATGATTTGAAAAAATTCATTAAAAAAATAGACCTTAATAACAAAGTAAATCTGATAAAATGGGAAAATTCAGGTGAGGTCTGGGAAAGAGAGTTATTTAAAATGACTAAAAGTTTATATAAGCAAGAGATTTTACCTGTATTATTGGAAAAAATTGAAACGAATGATTTTGATCGAGATTTTATTTTCCATAATATTTTTCTACAAATATTAGTATCAGCAAGGTATTTGTTAGAGGTGAATGACACTTACATTTTTGAATATAAAAATGTAGAAAATTATCATGAGCTTGATATTTTACAACAAATAATTTCAAAACGAAAAATTATTTTGAAAAAGGAGGAAGCAGACTTTTTTATTAGATTTCAACTAATAGTCCCAGCAACATTGGTGCATTATCTACAAATAAATAATTCAAAATGGTTAGCAGAATATATGACTAAGCATAAAGAACTTTTCACAGCTGAAGCATACTACAATACTCAACTAAAAATACTTCCTAAACAAAAAACTCAGTTCGAAAAAGAAATTCTTATTTCAAAAATCAAAGAAGTAAAAGAGAAGTTGATAAAAACTAATCCAGGCAAAAAAGCCACTGTAAGAGCAACCGCAATTGCTCTTAAAATTCCAGATACTACTTTTAGGGAGAGATTGAAAACTTATAAAATTAGTTTTGAAGAAATATAATTCACGGAAGTTCACGAATTAAAAGTTCACGAAAATTCACGGAATTATTTTAACCTAATTTAAACGCTCCAAAACCTTCTTATCTATTCAAATTCACAATTTTATTTTCACGAAAATTAACGGATTACAGTTTGCATACATAATGCTGTATGCCAATCATCAACACAAACATAAAATTGAAAAGTGAATTAAATTTAGCGGTGGGAAATACCCTTCATTCCATTGGTGGTTGCATACGCCCACCGCTGCATTTGGGAGAGATGTATGCAAACACAAATCAGAATTTCCGGCAACTCGATTTACTGGAAAACTTTCAAATGGGGTGAAATCATCCCCGAAAAATCTACTTTCGGAGTAGTTCCCCGCACAGAGAAAAACATCTTCAAAATGTTTAACGGTCTCGGACTCAATGAAGAAATACTTTTCATGCTCCGAGATTTACGGATAAAATTTATTGAAGTTCCGTTTAATGGTTCAATTCTATCAACTACAGTTGAGAAATGGATTAGAGAAGGAATACGAAGCAGATATGTAAGCGATAAGGTAGACAGGCAGATCATCCTACCAATAACTAAGATTAGTTTAGCTGAATCAAATCTGAACTTGCAAGCACCAAGCCAGTTGAATCTTTTTCAGGGAATGCAACAATGAAACCAGAAAACCTTGAAACGTTAAATAAACTATATGAGAGTTTGAAAATTTTATGTTATCAGTTCCCTGTCTTCATTTCAGATTTTGATATTGATTTCATTAAAAAATCAGAAATTGAAAAATTAGTATTTAATCAAGTTCAGACAGAGCTTAAAATTTGTTTATCAAACCTTTTCAACACTTCCGATTTAATATTCAATATTATCAATTCAGATGATGAAGGAGAAATAAATTCTTTACTTAATTCTATAAATACGGATGGTGTATTATGATTGATAACAACAAACGTAAATCCTTAAAGGGATATGAATTAAAAATCTTATCCAGTATGCTGAACGATTTGAATTTAATTCCAGAAATAGCAGGCGTATTTAGTGAAGATAGTTTTTCAGATAATCACCGAGAACTATTTATAAAAATTTGTGAGCTTGGCAAAAATCAAAAAGATTCTACTCTTTTGATTGATGACTTATGCAAGCTGAATATAACAAATTGGAAATATCGAGAACTACAAAAACTCAAAGACGTTGGAAAATCATTTACTAAAGATGATGTTAAAAGTGCTGTTAAGTATCTTTTAAATGCAAGTTTACCATTCGAGCAAGATAAAAATTTACTATCAACTGTAAACCAAAACAACGGACATATAAAACTTGTAAACGCAAGGGAGCTTCAAACTATGGAACTAAAACCAATCAATTGGGTAATTAAAGATTTACTTCCAGAAGGTCTATTGATACTTGCAGGCAGACCAAAAATAGGAAAATCTTTTTTAGCATTGAATATGAGCTTGGCGATAGCAAATGGCGGACATGCCTTAGGATACTTCAGGGCAAATAAAAACTCCGTCCTATACATTCCTTATGAGGATAATTACAGACGTTTACAGGATAGAATAAATCGGATGTTAGCAGAGGAACATTATAAAGAAGCACCTTCAAATTTATTCATTCCAAAAGATTGCGATTTTCCTAAGATGACAATTGAAGGGATAGACAGTCTCGGAAAGATTTTAGATGATAATAACGATATAAAATTAGTTGTCTTAGATACGCTTGGACGGTCTATTGTAAGAAGCAACAAACGAAATGCTAATCAGTTTCAAGATGAATATGATTTCCTGTCTGTAATCCAAAAAATAGCTTTACAGAGGCATATAAGTATTTTATTAGTTCACCACACAACTAAAATGAGATATGAAGATGTTTTTGACCAAGTTCTCGGAACTACAGGTTTAACAGCTTCACCGGATTCCTTGATGTTACTTAGTAAGGATTCAAATAAGGAATTCAGCTTAGCTATAACAGGCAGGGACATTGAGGAAAAAGAATATACTCTAAAGTTTCAAAATTGCATTTGGATTATAGAGGGTGAAAAAGGCAAAACCACCACACCGGAACGTGAAGAAATTATTTCTCTATTCCTACAGCAGAACCGACCACTTAAAACAAAAGAAATTGCTGAATATTTAGGTAAGACGGAAACCAATGTATGTAACATGCTAAAGAAAATACCCGAAATAGTGAAAGTTAAATATGGTGAATATGTGTTAAATACTAAGTGAAAGTGATGTAAGTAGTGAATGTTTGTAATAAAGATTCATCAGTTTCATTACTTACACTACACTATTAACAAAGTATTTTCGTTAATGAAGAAATGACTTTGATTTCATAGCAGCCAAATAAATAGAACAATATTGAATAAAAATAGAATGAAAGGAATAGAAATGCCATTCAAAAAAGGAAAAGAAAAAACTGGCGGAATTAGTAAAGGACAAAAACACAGGAAGACATTGCTTAGAGAAAAACTCGGAGTGAAAACAGTCAAGAAAATTGATGAGTTTGCTGAAATGTTAATAAGGAACTGGTTTGAGTTTCTTTCGACTGATGATAATACTGTTAGACTTACAGCGACAAAGGAATTATCAAAGTTTGTATTTCCAACTAAGAGACAGATTGAATCAACACTAAAACCGATGAGTATTGAAGATTTTATAAGAGGAATGAGGGAAGGTAAACTGAATCTTTGCGAGGGAGATGATGAAAATGAAGTGGAAAGATTAGGAACGTCTTAAATAAATAATGTTTGGTTAAAAGTTTAGTGTTGACTTTGGTAAATAGAACAATTAATTTTACAATAAATGAAAACAGATATTTCTAAACTAAAAACAATTCCCAATTTTGGAAGGATGAAAGGTATATCTAAACAAAGGATTTATATCTTAGTGAGAGATGGAAAGTTTGATACCTTAGAAATTGATGGTGTGAAATTTATAGTGCTAAATGAAAAAGCACTAAATTATAAAAAGCAATTTCCCCAATAAATAAGTTTAATAATTAAAACTGTCTAAATACCACGATGAAAAAAGAATTAACATTTGAAGAAAGCCTGAGCGGTTTATTAAGGTGTGGTAACCTTGACAGTTTCCGTTTGGGCTTTTTTTGTTTTGTTCTTTTGATGTTGCTGGAAGTGAATTTCACTTAACGATTTACTTAACACTTCACGATTTTCTTTCACTTTTGGGCGGGATTCTCAATTTACCAATAGATTAAGAGTCATATGCTCTACCAACTGAGCTAAGGGTGCGTGCAAAATTAAATATTTCCGCCTGGCTTTCAAAACTTTTTACCCTTTTGCACTTTTAAATCACACAGATTATCAGCCGAATGATTTATATTTGAACATCATATTTCAATTATTATCAATAAAAATCTAATTATTTAACAGAAAGGAATACTACTATGCCCGTAAGAAAAGCTAATGCAGAATGGAAAGGAAATCTACTAAATGGAACCGGAACAATTTCTTCCGAAAGCGGTGCGCTTAAAAACATTGCTTATAATTTTGTTTCAAGATTTGAAACGGGAACTGAAACAAATCCAGAAGAGTTAATTGGAGCAGCACTCTCAGCATGCTTCTCAATGGCACTTGCGAATTCTTTGGCTAAAGCAGGTTTCACTGTTAATTCTATAAAGACAGATGCAAAAGTTTATATTGAAAAATTGGAAGCAGGTTTCACTATTACAAAGATTGAACTTGATACAGTCGGAGATGTGGCGGGAATTGATGAGAAGGTATTTTTAGAACATGCCTCACAAACAAAGACCGCATGCCCAGTTTCAAGGGCATTGACTGGCCCTGCTTTAATATTGAATGCTGAATTGAAAAAGTAATTATTGCACTGCTTACAATAAGTCACTTTTTACAAACCCAGTCTCTTAACAGCAGGAAAAACTCATCGAGAAACTGGGTTTGTTTATGCTGATAAAAAATTCCTAACCGCTTTTTAGAGTTTGCCGCAATTATAAAACCAAAAGTTCTTCATACTCTTTATGACGCTGAATGTAAGCTGCTACATAAGAGCATGAAGGGATAATTTTCAGATTATTCTCTTCAGCATAGGTTAACGCTACTTTCACAATCTTACTTGCAATTCCCTTACCCCTAAGAGCATTTGGAACATACGTGTGAATAAGATTTAGCACGTTATTCACCTTAACATATTCTAAATGCGATTCTAAGTCATCAATAACCGCATAGAATTTTTGTTTTTCAATATCGTGAATAACTTCTATTATTTCTCCTATTGCAAAGTGATTCGTCTTTCAGCTTAATTTTTTACAGGTAGAAAAGAATAATTTTCATCATAGTAGAGCATCTGCTCTACAAAGTCTTCAGGATATTCAATCTTCACATCAACTATTTTTTCACCATTGTAGATAGGCTTCAGCACAGGATTAATAAATCCTTTGTAGGGAGCAATGTTAAGTCTTGCATATCTTTCCTTAACTTCCTTGTGAAGTTCTTTATCAACCTCTACCCCATAAGTTTCAACTAATTTTTTAGCTGCTTCATAATCACCTTCGGATGTAATTCTCTGAACGTCTCTTAATAGCACTCCGAAAAGTTGACGAAGTTTTTGATAATCATTTATAACAAAATAAGTTTTGTCTTCTTTAATTTTTCTTTCAATCACATTTTCATTTTTTCCTTTTTCATAAACCCATTTGGAAACTAACTGTCTATTTCTCATGTGAGCTTGCTCTATATTTTCTCCGAACTCAATCCTGTTAAGCTGAAGCATTAAACCATTGCGGATATACTTGTTATATTCTGCTTTACCAACTTCAATGGAAGGCATTACGCCAATATCAACAAGCTTTTGATCAATAGCATAATATAATGCAACAAGGTCGGCTCGTGCTTCTTCGATTACCGAAGCATAATTTTTTAGAGTCTGTTTTGGTGTTCCAACACCGGGCTTGATTTGACCTGAAGCATGACCAATTACTTCATGAAGATCAGTATGAAGATTATCTGCGAGCGCACCGAATTCTTTCGCTCGCTGAATCTCGTCTTCAGTAAAATAAAACTCTTTAATTACTTCTTCCGAACCTGCTTTATTGTAAGAATTAACAATGTTGCCAAGGTTTACTGATTTTGAACCATGAATTTTTCTTATCCAATTTGAGTTGGGCAGATTTATTCCTATCGGAGTTGAAGGTGAAGCATCACCCAATTCTACAACAACAGTAATAACTTTAGCCGAAATACCCACAACATTTTTTTTCTTGTATGCATCAGAAAGAGTTGAATTGTCCTCAAACCATTGTGCCTGTCTGCTTATAGCATCAATTCTTTGTGTTGCCTCCAAATCTTTAATTGACACAATTGCCTCATAAGAGCCTTTGTAACCTAAAGGATCGTCATAGACTTCAATAAAGCCGTTTACAACATCAATGCGTGAGGTAGTATCTTGCACCCAAAGAATATTGTAATCATCCCATGCTTTAAGATCACCGGTTTTATAATAATCAATTAATTTTTGTAAGGTATTTTTCTGCAAATCATTTTCTGCAACGCGAAGAGCTTTTCCCAGCCAATACACAATTTTTTCAATTGCCTGTGAATACATTCCCCCGACTTTCCAAACCTTCTCTTGCAGCTTTCCCTTTTCCTTAATTAATTTGGAATTTAATCCGTGCCAAACTGGAGTTGTATCTTTTTTCAATACCATAGTGCTATAAAAATTCTCAACTTCTTTTTGAGTTGTACCTTCATAAAAATTTACGGCAGAAGTTTTTATAAGATCAGCACCGGGAGTAAGATTAACTTTTTGTGCATCAATATTAGGATTAAAAATTAGCGGTATTAACTTAGAGAGTAGGTTATCTAATGTTTCGTTGCTTGCAATCGGCAGTAATTTCTCGTCAGAATTCCTCAGCAATTCTGTAAAATACTCTGGTGAAAATTCCGGAGTGAATTTTTTGTTCGCATAGTGATGATGAATTCCATTCGAAAACCAAAACCGCTTTGCATAAACCATAAAGCTCTTAAATTCATCAGTTTGTCTGTCACCTTCATAAGATCTCACTACTCCATTGAGTGTCTTCCTTATAAATAAGTTATGCTTGTAATTCTGATCATAATAAATATCTCTGCCCGCTAATGCCGCTTCATAGAGATAGTAAACAAGTTCTTTTTCTTTTAGGGATAACTCCTCAAATCCAGGAACTTGATAACGAAGGATTGCAAGATCTGCAAATTGTTCTGTTTGATATTTAAAGGTATCGAGGCCGACTGGACTAGACAGGTTATCTATTTTATCCTCGCTTTTTCCGCATCCCATTAAAACTGTAATAAATAATACAAGAGGGAATGACAATAATTTTTTCATGGTGATCCGCTATTTATTTTATAAGTAGTTTGTTAATTATCTAAAAATTAAGATCGTTTTTTCTGTTTTTGCATCGCAAGTTTAATGGAATCTTGACTTGCAATCAATTCAATTCTTTTCTTCTTTCTTTCTAAAATTAAATTGATATAAACATCAAGCTCATCTTCAATTTCATCAACCGAAACCTTTGTAGCATCCGGATCATTCACTAGCTCTCGCCAGGGTCTTGGGGATTCAAAATCATATTCATCAAAAATTATTACAGGCGTACCATATGCTAAAATTGATTCTTCATCTGCAGTAACAATCCATTGATCCGCCCAATTGTAAATCCATTGAGCATCTTTTTCATACATCCGAACACAAGCATGGCTTGCCGGATAACCTGGCATTTCGTACTGATGTAACGATACTCCTTCAAAGTTATCAAGGTTAAAACTCCACTTTAAAATCCATTCGTCATCAAATGTGCTCACGGTTTCTTCGGCTTTCCAGTTTGTATGAAATAAACCATTGGGAGTAGGAGTTTCTTGCTTACCTGTGCTTGTTGGTCCCCACAATATCAAGTTTCCCAATTGATAAATCCCAAAAGCTTGAACTCGCTGCGAAACCATAATCAATTTTGGAATTTGAAACGCCACCTCGACTTTAAGCGGTAAGGGCGAATAATATTTCCAATTGGTCACAAATGTATCTGGCACAACAAGAGAATCTTTTCTCTTAAGGTTTTTTCTATCAATGCGGTTCAAAGCAAGAATTATATCTGCACCGCTTTGCCTATATTTTTTAATAAGTTTTGAATAACTATTACCGTGCTTTGGATAAAGAATTTGATAAGCTGGTGGTCGTTTTGAAAACTCCTTTTCCAGTGAATCTGAAACTGCGGTAAGCTTAGTACGAAGCGAATCTTCTCCCGTCATCACATATTTTTCTTCCTTTTTACAACCCGAACACCATACAAAACAATTCAACAATAAAACAATTAAGCAATAATTTAATGCAAATCTTAGTGAACGATATTTAAAATCAGTAATCATCCTAAAGTATTTTTCTACTTTTAAGTTCTTCTAACAATTGATCATAGTTTAAAAACTGAATTGAATCCCAGCCGAGCTTTTTAGCTGCTTCAGAATACTCGGCAATATCATCAATGTATAAATGCTTTTGTGGAGAGGCTTTGGACAATTCTTCAACCGCTTTAAATATTTTTTCTTCAGGCTTTGCTGATCCTACTTCAAATGATAATACTAAATGATCAAAGTGAGTTAGAAATTGATAATTTATCCAGCCATATTTTTTGTGAAGCGGATCAGTATTGGATAACAGCATCAGCTTAAATTTTTTTTTGAGTATTGGCAACAGAGAAATTACATCATTGTTAGGGGTGAATATGTCGGAATATATTTTTGCAAATGTTTGCGAATCAACTTTATGGTTCACCCCTGATAAAGCAATATTGATGAATTCATCTTGGCTTATTAATCCTTTTTCAAATGCGCGGTGTATGTGATAATTATTCTTGTGATGCTCGAAAAATTTTTTGCCGAGATTGGGTTCTATTTTATCGAACTTTTTAACAGCAATATTGTAATTAAAGTTTAATAGTACGTTGCCAAGATCGAAAACTATTATGGAGTATTTTTGCGGGGACATTAATTGTTAAGAAGATTCTATAAATAATTCTTGGTAAAAATATTGGTTTTGAATGTTAAATGAAAAATAAAATTGTTTATTTTAGCTCCGTTAATAGAGTGCTTTAACTTTTATTAAAAATATTTTGGAATCATAATGAAAACTAAATTAATTCTTGTTTTAGTATTTACTTTCTCCACCCTAAGTTTCGCACAGTTAAATTTGGGTCCTTTGGTTGGCGGAGTTACGCACAATTCGGCAATAATTTTAGTTAAGACTTATAAACCGCAGACCGTTCAAATTGAATTATTCTCCGAGTCAAATCCCCATCCTTCAGTTTATTCTGAAACATTTGTGAGTGATACGAATAACTATAATTATGTAAAGATTCCTGTTCAAAACCTAAGCCCTAACACAAATTACTTTTACCGTGCAATTGTAGATGGCATTAAGTCGAAGCGCTGGCACTCATTCAAAACTTTTCCTTTAGAAAAATATCACAGCTTTTCTTTTGGATTCGGTTCCTGCCAACAATCTAGTTATTCTAAATGGAATCCTGAAGTATTTCCAGTAGTTGCACAAGATTCGCTTCGTTTCTTTATTCAAATTGGAGATTGGACTTACCCTGATACAACAGAAAAAAAATATGGTTATCGGTTTAATACAAGCTTGGCTTTAATAGAGAAAACTTATCAGGCCAAGTACAATTACAATTATCCGTTTGCTGGTGAAGTTCTATCTCAAATGCCCGTTGTGTACGCTTATGATGATCATGATTTTGCCGCAAATAATCCAGATGGAACTGATCCGGCAAAACAAAACTCACTTTGGGCATATAAGGCTTTTTTTCCTCACTATCCTTTGAAGAATCCCGATAACGGTATATGGCAAAGTTTTGCCTTTGGTGATGTTGAATTTTTTGTGCTCGACTGCCGATCTCAAAGAAATCCTAATAAAAATTCTCTCGATGGAAATGGGAATTTCAATCCACCCGAAAAACATTCTCTGCTTTCAGGATTTGCTATCTCCGGAGAAAATCAGCTTGATTGGTTTCTTAATGCGTTAAAAAATTCTACTGCAAAATGGAAGGTTATTGTTTCAACAGTTTTGTTTAATCCGGCGTACTCAAAAGTTTTTACAAATACTGAACTTCTAAAAAAGTATCCGTGGATGAAAGAAGATGCAATGGATAAGTGGGCTGGTTTTCCTAACGACCTTAATTTATTGATGAAAACAATCAAGGATAATAATATTAAGAATGTATTGGTGGTAAGCGGCGATAGTCATTCATCTTATATTGATGACGGAAAAAATTCACTCATTCCCGAAATAAGCGCTTCAAATCTTGATGTCAATAATTCGCTGCTTCATAAAAAATTGGAAGAGGGCGGAATCAACATTTGGAATCAAGGTACGTACGATGAAAAAGGACACACATACGGCAAAGTCAGTTTTATTTTTGGTGAGGAAGATTATGCACTTTTAGAAGTGATTGATGAAAAAGGAAAAATAGCAGCGTCTTACCGCCTGATTGCAGAATAGAAGGATAAAAATTATTCAATAAAAAAATTCGCTTCAGCCAAGCCTGTATTTACCTGAATTGATTCGATTATAAATTCAAGTTTTTGATTTCCCAAAACCTGCTCAACCTTAAAGGGATATATAATTCCCTCAACATCACGGTAATCATCAAAATCGGTAATCTGTTTAAATACACCCTGAGGGGTGATTATATCTTTCGAATCCCGTACTTTCCAACCAGTTTGCATATCATAATACTGATGCCATTCTGCTCCATTTGGAAGTGTTAATAAAATATTGAATGCATTTTTCCCGTCAATAAGTTCTGTACCATCGTATCGCAGCTTTAGATTATATAATTCAGGATCAAGCATTAACTCCATAATTGCATCATAGCTAAGCTTTACTAACTCATCTCCATTAATTTCCTCCTTAATATCATTGATTATTTTCCTTCCCCGGCTTCCATTAAAAATTATTTTTTGTTCCACATCCCCTACAATTATTCTTTGAAGAAGCTTGTTGGGTGATTTCTGTAAAAATACAATTCTAGTTTCAACTCCTTGCACATTTCCTTTTACATTAGTAATCCTATCGTTAATTCGCCGAAGATTTTCTTCGCCCCCAATTGCTGTAACATATTTTACTAAAACTTCTTTAGCAAAAGAGTTGTTCGCCGAAGAATCTATGGTTGTAATTAGTGAATCAATTATTTCTGTTGAATCGAAATTAGCGTGAGTTGAAGATATTGTTTTTACAAAAGCGGAGACATCTACGCAATACGAAACAAGAAATATGGTAAACAGCAATATGTATTTCATAAATTTTCTCCGATAATTTCTGTTTGTTTTCTCAATCAGAAAATAATAATTACTTATATAAAATTCCCAATGCTTACTCAAAATTTAATTTTTCCAGATCAATTTTATTCATATAATTATCTTTCGAAAAACGTTAAAGTATTTAAAATGAAATATTTGTTACTGCTTATCTTCTCTTTTTCCTTATGCCGGGCAATTCATGCTCAAGAACATTTTAATGTAAACGGATTAGTCGTTGATGGTAAAACAAACCTTCCTTTGAGCTTTTCAAATATCCGAGTAGCTGAATCAGCTTTAGGAACAGCAACAAATAAGGATGGTCAATTTAATCTTAAACTAAAAAAAGGAAACTATAATCTGATAGCCTCTTTTATAGGATATATTTCAGATACGATTGTAGTTGAATTAGTGTGCAATATTTCTAATGTAAAGTTCAATCTTACCGAAACTAAAATAAACTTACCCGAAGTTGTGATAACTCCAGGAATAAATCCTGCACTTGAAATAATTCGCAAGGCAATGGTTAAAAAGAAAGAACGAGAAGAAAAAATTTTAAGCTATGAGTTTGATGCCTACACAAAAGGATCAATCCGCACAGAGGATGGCCTTCAAGCCGGGCGCAACAGTGTTTCATTAGGAATAGGTTCAAGCGATTCCTCAGAATTAAAGATTACCGGTATTCTTGAGAACCAAAGCAAGGGATTTTATAAAAAACCGGATGATTACAAAGAAATAATTTTGGCGAGAAAGCAGAGTGCAAATTTTCCCCCATCAATAAACGTATTATCAGGCGGCAGATTAATTCAAAATTTTTACAGTGACGATGTTAATTTTTTCGGAAGAGATGTTCCGGGTCCGCTTGCCGAAAATGCACTTGAGTACTACGATTATTTTTTAGAGGAAACTTTTGGATTAGATAACACACAAGTTTTCAAAATCTTTATGACAACAATTAATCGCTCCGATCCTGGATTTGAAGGAAATATTTTCATAAATGCCAACACATTCGATCTTGCGAAAGTAAATCTCCAGCTAAATAAAGCAGCAAATTTCAACGGTTTGTTTGATACCGTAAATGTATTTCAGCAGTTTTCTGTTTTTGATGATTCCATTTCTATGCCTGTTGACTACAGACTTTTTGCTAATGCTAATTATCTGGGACTTGCAAGATTCGGGTTTGAGATTAACACAATTCTTTACGATTACAAATTAAATGACCAGTTGGATGAAAACATTTTTGATAAAGCAATCGTTACTGTTCTTCCCGATGCAGACAAAAAGGATTCTTCATTCTGGCAGAACATCCAAACCATTCCTAACACAACCGAAGAAGAAATAGCTTACTTAAGAATCGACAGCTTAAAGAATGTGCCGCAAACCTTCTGGGATAATTTTTCGATTCTCTCACCACGAATGCAGCTGAACGATAATTTGTCTGTAAGTGCGCCAATTTCAATGTATCACTTTAACCCTGTTGAAGGACATGCTCTTGATTATGGGTTTTTCATAGATGATTTGGTTGAGGAACGGCTCAATTCAAGTTTAAATTTCTCATACGGTTTTGCAAATAAGAAATTAAAAACGGATTTTTTGATACAGTACCTGCTCGGCAATTACAGAACTACCGAATTAAACTTCGGTACTTTTAATAAAACCAAAATACTTTTCGGTGAATCGGATAATTACAACGAATTAACCAGCACGTTATTGGCTTTGCTCTCTAAATACAGCTTTAGAGATTACTATTATTCTAAAGGTTTTTCTCTGGGAATTTCCGGGGAAGTTCTTCCCATTTTACGATTGGGTGTAGGATTTGAAAACCTTCATGATAGAAGTGCAGTAAACAATTCAGATTTTTCATTCTTTGCAAAAGATAAAATGTATCGTGCGAATAAAACAATTGATAATGTAAAAGTGAATGCTATCACTGCAACCTTTAAGATTGATTTTAGGGATTATATTGAAGACAGATTTTATCGGCGAAGAGTAAATACCGGAAAAACCTTTTTTACTTTAGAAGGTTCAATGATGTATTCCAATTCCGGTTTCTTGAAAAGCGATGTTGATTTTAATAAGTATGATTTTACTTTTTACGGAACCATCAACTCATTTAGAACCGCCAGATTTGATTATAAGCTCTATGGTTTTTATAACAACGGAAAACTGCCATTCCAGCTTTATTATGCTGTTCCAGGTAACTTTGATTTAGCATCAAAAAATTTTTCTTTCCGGACATTACAAGTTAACGAGGTTATTTCGGATCGAGCTGTTTCTTTAAATCTCGAGTACAATTTTAGAGATGAATTATTTAAGTTGTTAGGAATTCCAGGATTAAAGGATTGGGGAATTCAGCTCAATACATTCCTCAACATAATGTATTCAAATCCGAGCGATGATGCAAAATTCAATACATTACTGCAATCAAAAAGTTATTTGCTTCCATTTTATGAAACCGGTTTTTCCATTGGACATGTCTTGGTGCCAATTCAAATTGAATTTGCATGGAAGCTGAATTACCTCGACGAAAATAATTTCAGAATCGGGATTAATACTTTTATCCTTTGATTAGATAACCGGATGGTTTAAAATAAAAAAGCGCTCAAAAGAGCGCCTTGAGAATCAGTTGTTAATATTGTTAGGCCTTCGATTTTGCTTCGCTAACAACGATGTTTCTTCCGTCTAGATCTTTTCCGTTAAGAGCCTGAATGGCATTGCTTGCCTCAGATTCTTCTGCCATTTCTACAAAACCGTAACCTTTGGACCTGCCAGATTGACGATCTGTAATAACTTTAGCTGAAACGACTTTGCCATGTGCTTCAAACGCAGCTTTCAAAGCGTCGTCGTTAACGGACCAGGGAAGACTTCCCACAAACAGTTTAGTACCCACTAAGTAACCTCACAAAAAATAAGTAAAAAAATAAACTCGGCTCAAAAGAACCTTAATTGAACATACAACTAATATTTTAAAAATACAAAAGAATTTTTTTTAAAATCATTGACATTTTTATCATTGTGATTTAAATCAGATGTGCATGTAACCCTTTGTTTTAGGGCATTAGCTTGTTTATAGCAGAAGCTAAATTTTCTATTGGAATAATTTTTATTAAAGAATCCTTAACAGATTTGTAATTGAAAGAGGGAATTAAGACTGTATTAAAACCAAGCTTTTCTGCTTCCTGAATTCTCTTATCTATATGACCAACGCTTCTGACTTCCCCACCTAAACCAACTTCACCGATAATAACAGTTTCGTTATCAATTACCTTATCAAGCAAACTTGATGCAATGCTGCAGCAAACAGCTAAATCAATTGCCGGCTCGGTAATTCTTATTCCACCCGCCATATTTAGAAATACATTATTGGCCGAGAGACGAAAACCCGCACGCTTTTCTATCACGGCAAGCAGAATGGCTAACCTTCTGTAATCAAAACCAGTTGCAACCCGCTGTGGATTTCCAAAGTTTGATGGGGTAACTAATGCCTGCACTTCTAAAAGAATCGGTCGCGTTCCTTCAATGCTTGATGTTACTACAGAACCGGAGGTTTTCCTTTCACGTTCGCTTAAAAATAATTTGCTGGGATTTTTAACCTCCACCAAGCCGTCTTCATGCATTTCGAATACGCCAATTTCATTTGTATTGCCATATCTATTTTTCTGTGCCCGTAAAATTCTGAACGAATGGTGATGTTCGCCTTCAAACTGGATTACGGTGTCAACAATATGTTCAAGAACCTTTGGACCGGCGATCAGTCCTTCCTTTGTTACATGTCCAATCACAATTACACAGAAATGCTTTTTCTTTGCTTCTTCCATTAAAGCAACAGTGCATTCTCGTATTTGAGTCATAGTGCCTGGAGAATTATCAAGCTCGCTTAATGATACTGTTTGAATTGAATCAATAACAACTACAGAGGGAGAAATTTTTTCGATTGTATCCAAAATTGTTCGGAGATCGGTTTCGGGCATCACATAAAAATCGTCTGAAGTAATTTTGAGCCGTTCGGCTCTTAGCTTAATTTGTTTTGATGACTCCTCACCCGACACATATAATGCCGGCGCTTTAAGATTTGCACATGCTTGCATTGCAAGAGTGGATTTCCCGATTCCAGGATCACCACCAAGAAGAATAACAGAACCGGGCATTAATCCGCCGCCGAGAACTCTGTCGAATTCCTCAATGTTAGTTTTGATTCTATCATCTTCAGTTGCAGCTATTTCATTTATTCTGCTAATTGTGACTTTACTTTTTGCAGCGGTATGTTTTTTCTTACCGCCTTCCACTAATTCCTCAACAAATGAATTCCAGCTTTCACATTCCGGACATTTTCCAATCCATCTAAGCGATTCATAGCCGCAATTAGAACAAATATATTTTAATTTGGTTTTCGACATGTTATTGGCGATAAGTTGTTAATGAAAACTACAAATATTTTCATACTTATACGAGAAGAAAGTATCGTCAATTGCACACAGATGACACTGATGCGACTGATAATCGCTGATGTAAATCCGCGTAAATCCATTAAACGTGTCTACCTCTGGAGGATCAGTTTAATCCGTATTCTATTACTACTTTTAAAAGAATTTAGCTTTGGACAAAGAATCCGAATTATTAATTTTTCACATATTCCAAAAAATTTTTTGTAAAATATCATGAAAACAGAAATCCGACCAACATTAACTCTAATTATTGCATTGGCATTACTAAACCTAATAATTCATCTCATCACAACTGGATTTTTTGCTTACGGAATTTTCCGTGATGAGCTTTATTACCTTGCCTGTGCCAACAGACTTGACCTTGGTTATGTTGATCATCCGCCATTGTCGATTTACATTCTCGCCATTTGGAAGTGGTTGTTTGGTGATTCAATGTTCGCTATAAGACTTGTTCCTGCGATTATTTCATCGCTAGCTTTATTCATGCTGGGAATTTTTACTAGCAGATTAGGCGGTGGAAGAGCAGCTATCATAATTTCAATGCTTGCTTATATGCTCACTCCAATTTTTCTTGGAATGAATACAATTTTCTCCATGAACACATTCGATTTTCTTTTCTGGATAACCTCTGCTTATTTTCTTTTAAGAATCGTTCGGGAAGAAAATAAAAAACTCTGGATTTGGCTTGGTGTTGTAATCGGATTTGGACTTCTCAACAAAACCAGCATGCTGTGGCTGTCCTCGGGAGTTTTCCTGGGTATAATTTTTACTCCTTTAAGAAAAGATTTGAAAACAAAATATCCTTACATCGCTGCTTTGATTGCTCTGCTTATCTTTTCACCTTTTATTATTTGGAATATCACACAAGATTTTACTCATCTTGAGTTCATGCGAAATGCCGCATCAAGAAAATACGGCGGGCTTACACCAATGTCTTTTATTATGGATCAGTTTTTAATACTAAATCCGTTGGCAATTTTTATCTGGCTTCCCGGATTTTATTTTTTCTTTTTCAATAAAGAAGGTAAAAAATATAAAGCAGTCGTGTTTATCTGGATTGCTACATTCTTAATTCTCTTAATTAACATACACAGCAAGGGAGAATATATTGCCGCAGCTTACCAAATTCTTTTTGCAGGGGGCGCTGTTATAGTTGAAAAATGGAGCACTAAGAGAAGAAACTGGATTAAATTAGCAATTGCTATTCCTGCCATACTATTGGGAATAATTCTTTCACCATTTGCCCGTCCAACCATTTCTCTTGAACAATTCCTAACATTTCAAAGAGCATTGGGATTAGAACCTCCAAGTAACGAAGGACAAAGTCTCAACAGGGGTATTCCTCAATTTTATGCAGACATGCATGGATGGGAAGATCTCGCAAAGAATGTTTCAAAAGTTTATCAATCCTTACCTGAAGAAAAAAGAAAAACCACGCTTGTTTACTGCAGTAATTATGGAAAAGCCAGCGCAATAGAATACTACAGTAAGAAATATCCGCTCCCAAAAGTTATTTGCCCGCACAACAGCTATTGGTATTGGTGGCCCGATGCGAAAAACTATACAACAATAATTATTATCGGCGGAGAGATTAAAGATCATCTTCAAGCACTTAAAGAAGTTGAGGTCGTAGGTGTTCATCATACAGAATATGCAATGCCATATGAAAACAATCTAACAATTTTTATTGGCAGAGGATTAAAAAGATCGATCGAGGAAATTAGAAGAAGCGATAAGATATTCATTTAGCCTTGAGCTTACCAAGTCACACAAGGCAATAGAACCACATAGTGGCAGGCGCTGATAACGCAGATCAATTATTATTTGCACAGGTATCAATCCGTGATAATCCATTAAATTCAAGTGATCCCCAACACATCTAACACTCACCCATATTGCTTTTAGAGTTACCACTGAATAGTTTAACGTATTCCGTGAGTGAAAGATTTTACATCGTCAAATTCTCATCTTAACTTTCACTCATTACATCTTACCACTGCCGGACAAATATCGGTCGGGTTAATTTAACATTTATTAATAATTTATTAGGAGTTTCTATGCGAAACTTTTTATTCATTGCGTTTACAACCGCAGTGTTTTCTGTACTTATTCTATTGCAGTTTAACTGTACACAGCAGGTCGAACAAAAAATGCTCTCTCAGGAAGAATTAATAGCAAGGGGAAAATACATAGTTCATACCGGTGGGTGCGGCGATTGCCATACACCTAAAATTATAACAGCAAATGGGCCAATAGAAGATACAACAAGAACACTTGCTGGATTTCCAGAAGGCGAAATGCTTCCACCTCTTGATGTTAAAATGGTAGCACCGGGTAACTGGTATACAACTGAAAAGAATCTAGCTGCATGGGTTGGTCCATGGGGGATTTCATTTTCTGCTAACCTTACACCGGACAATGGTACTGGAATTGGAGGTCTTTCAGAAGAAATGTTCATTAAGACTTTGAGAGAGGGAAAGTTTATGGGCGTCGGGAGACCCTTATTGCCGCCAATGCCTTGGCCGACTATCGGTCAAATGACTGATGAGGATCTTAAAGCAATGTATGCTTACCTGCGAACTTTAAAACCCATAAATAATAAAGTACCGGAACCCGTTCCGCCGAATAAACTGGCAGAATATTTTGCTAAAAAGTAAATGATAAAATAAAAAACCTTCGAGGTTGCAAAAAAAACCTCGAAGGTTACAATAAAGTGTTGCTATTTAGATTATCCTAGCGGTATTTTTTCTTTGTTCTCCTTCAACCAACTATCAAAACTTTTAAGCGCAGGATTAATTGACTTCGAGAATTCAATACTTCTTGCACCACAAAAATAGTCTGCAAAATCGTGGTTATACTGAAACATATTTCCAAGATCATCAGCGCCGGGAAAACCAAAGCTGCGGTAAACATCAAAAGGAACAGCGTTATAAACAACTTCCTCACCAAAAAACTTAGTGAATGTATCTGCCATCTGTTGAATTGTTAAATGCTCACCGGCTATTCCGACTTTTTTTCCTATAAATTCATTTCCTTTTTCGAAAATTCCATAAGCACATTTACCAATATCCCCTGCTGCGATCCCAGCAAGTTTTTTATCTCCCATAGGAATTGTAAGTGCCAGCTTACCATCCGGTCCTCTTTTAGGTTGCATTCCGAAATAAATAAAATTTTCCCAATAGAAAGATGTTAAGAGAAATGTTACTGGTAAATTCAGGTCCGTAAAAAATTTATCGGAGCTGCCTTTGGAATCGAAATGCGGGACTTTATATTTTCCATGAATTGTGGGCATTCGTTTATCATCAATAGGAATCCAATCGCGCGAATCTTCTAAAGTTGACCAAATAATATGCTTAACGGCGGTTTCCTTTGCTGCTTTTGCAATGGATGCTATTTGAGAAATTTCCTTTTCCGCTGAAAAGTGTTCCCAGAAAAATGTGACCGCATAAACTCCGTATGCATTTGTAAATGCAGAACGGATACTTTCGTAGTTATCAATGTCAACTGCGACTACCTCTGCTCCTAATTCCGCTAATGCTTTTGCTTTGGGCGAATTAACATCGCGGGTTAAAGCACGTACGCTAAACTCGCTGAATTTGTCATTTAAGATTGCACGAACCAAACCGCCGCCTTGCGCTCCTGTTGCACCCAGTACGGCAATTACTTTTTTGCCTGCCATTATTACTCCTTGTAAAATAATTATGTGAATTGATTGCAAGCTAACGGAAAAACTATCGCTGGACAAGGGAAAGAAAATGAACTATGATGTGGATCATATGCGGATTTTATAGGGGCTTACGTGTCCTATTTTACTTTTCGATTTTTTGACTTGCTTCGATTCGCGTATGTCAATTCTTTGCTGGAATTAAATTGTTTATTCATCAAGATTAATTGACATAGAAAAAATTTGTATCAACAGTCTTAGTTTGTTAGATTTTAACCACATTTCTTTCAAGATTGAAAAAACAACAAAATGCATTACAGACATAATGAATTAAAGCTTTTCGACGAAGAACAAGTTACGCCCCAAGTAACAAAACAAAAAGGTGTAACAACCGAAAAGTTAACAAGGCTTGATATAAATGAAGAATTAAGAAAAAAAATTCTTCCACATTGTCGCCTAAAAGAAGGTGAAATTTGGACTGATCCTAAAGGTAAACACAAAATCGGCTGTCTTGATGCGACAAGTAATAATGATACTAAAAAACTTTTCGGCAAAGAAAAAGCACAACTTGTTATAAATGATCCACCATATAATGTTGTGGTCGGCAATGCTAATACTAAAAGTTTGTCTAAGATGGATATAAAAAAATACATGGATTTTTCCAAAAACTGGGTTCAAAATGTAGTATCGATTCTAGATAAAAATGCAAGTTTGTATATCTGGTTGGGTGCTGATCAGAATGATGGTTTTCAACCACTACCTGAGTTTATGATAATGATGAGAGAACTTAAAGAATTAAGCTCACGAAGCTTCATCACAATGAGAAACCAACGTGGTTACGGAACGCAAAAGAATTGGATGGCAGTGAGACAAGAACTTTTATATTACATAAAAGGAGAACCGCCATTCACTGTGATTTATACTGACATCCCAAAAATTTTAAGGGGTTATTACAAAGAAATTAATGGGAAAGTCACTGAAAATTTCGAGAGAAGTAAATCGCTAAATATTAGACCAGGAAATGTTTGGGTAGATATTCAGCAAGTGTTTTACAGAATGGAAGAAAACATTCCGGGAGCTTATGCTCAAAAACCACTAAAAAGTATAAGTCGAATTGTTGAGGCAAGTAGTAAAAAGAATGATTTAGTTGCCGACTTCTTCAGTCACAGTGGTGCAACTTTAATTGCTGCTGAACAACTCGAAAGAGGTTGTTATGCTATGGAGCTTGACATAGTGTTTGCCGAACTCTCTATACGGAGATTAGAATATTACAGAAAAACCGGTAAAACCGGTTGGCAGTTGAATAATCCTTTTCCTGAAGTAAAAGTTTGAGCATTGATGGAGAAGAGTTAAAAACAAATAACTAAAAAACGGTCTCTGTACAAGGAAAAGAAAATGAACTATGATGTAGATCATACGTGGATTTGTTAGGGACTCTCACAACACTTACCCGATTACTTGCATTCGTTTCTCCATGGTAAAAAAGAATGAAGGCGATTTTGCAGATGAATAGTAAAACGTACTAAGTAATTATCTGCACGCTATGATTTTTTTTCTTAGTTTTGTGCGTTACAATTAAGTTTAAAAACTAAATAGATTATAGCTTCTCTACAATAAAGATAATTTATACAAGTTTTATTAAACAAATAACAATAATTATTTTTTTGAACGACTTATTACTTTAAGTGAGATTATTAAAACATATTACTTGCTATTGAGTTGGATTTAACATGTATCAACATCAAGAAAAAAACAAAAATGAAATTATTAATCAATTTTGCAACCATTGTGGGAGAAGTGTTAAACTAGGTTCTGGCATGTTTGTGAATAGAATTCCAGATATGAATGATTTGATTACTCGAATCAGTAATAAGCGAAAATTTCCAAAGGGAGATTTTGTTTGCATTGAGTGTGATGAACATTCTGAGAGGAATCAGTAATGGATTTTATTTCTGAAAAAGTAATTGAAGATATTCTAACAATAGACAAATCAATTTTAGCAGAGTTATTGTCCGCCAATCCCTCGGAATTAAGCTTAATATCCCGTCAGAAGATACTCAATTCAGGCAAATTAGATCTTCTATACCTATATAATGATGAGTTATTGTTAATTGAAATAAAAGTTGTTCGGTTTTATCCCGATATTATAAAACAAATTCAGAATTATTTTTATGATTTAATTGAACTTCAGAATAAGAATAAATTAATTAGGTCTAACATTAGAAAATATGTTTTAGTTACAGAATCGACAGAAAATGATAGAAGGACATGCCAAGCAGATTCAATAGAAATCATTAATTATAAACCCAGAGAAATACTTTATAAATTTTATGAAAATTTTAAAGAATTATCTCATTTTTTAAAAATACAATCTGGTGATTACGGAGTTGTAAGATTATCATTACTAGCTTCAACGATTAATTATATTTCGGAGGGATATCTACTAAAAAAGATATGTGAATTAGAAAATAAATCTGAAAAAACGATAAAAAATAGAATTTCCGTTAGCATTTTATTAAATCTAATATCTAAGTACAAGGGAGAGTACTTTCTTACTGAATTGGGAAGTGCTTTTAATAATAGTTATAAAACTAACTCAGATTCATTAAACCAAGCACAAAGAGAATTATTATCAGATTTCATTAAAGAACATCCTTTTTTCTCATCTATTTCCTATACGATTTTATCGTTAGTCGAAAGTGTTTTTGTATTGTCAAAAAATAGTTATCCGGTTTCATTCGAAACATTAAAAGACTATTTCGTTAAATCTGTTGGGAAAACCACTACTTGGAAAGCGGATAAAGCACAATCTACTGCAACTTACATATTCTCAAATTATGCTTGTGAATTAGATTTCCTCATAAAAATAAGTAATAATTTTTATCTAACCCCGAGTGGTATTCAGACAGTACTTTTATTGCAATTAAATAGGGCAATAAAATTAATTGAATCTCAGAAGTAATATTTAAGATCGCTCAAAGAAAATGATGTGCTAGTTGACTTTGATGCAAGAACTGGGCACAATCATGGAACGAAATTCAGGATAAAACAAAATAAGCTTCCCCTTTTGTACGAGCACGTAATAGAAATATAATTTTTTAACTACAAAAACTTCCCCACAACCTCTTCAACCTTACTTAACGCCGCTTGAATATTCGCAACATCTTTTCCTCCTGCAGTTGCGAGGTGGTTTTTGCCACCGCCGCCACCACCGACAAGTTTTGCAATCTCACCAACAATTTTTCCGGCGCTCAGCTTTTTCTCTTTAATAAGATCATCAGACACAACGCAAACAATGCTGACTTTTTCATCAATAACCGAGAACAAAACTCCGACTCCGCTTTTAATTTTGTTGCGCAGTTCATCGCCCATGCTTTTTAATTCTTCAACATTTCCAGTTTTTACAATTGACTTGTAAACATTAACTCCATTCACCTGGGAGGACTGTGATAGGATTGAATCAACTTGTCCAAGCTTTTCCTTAAGCATCAGCTCGGAGATTTCCTTCTCCAATTTCTTTTTTGCTTCAAGCAGTTCAGCTATTCTATCATCGGAGTGCTTCAGCTTTTCAATCTGATTGTCAATAAACCTTTCTACTCCCAATCCGGTAACGGCTTCAATTCTTCTTACTCCGCTTGCAATGGAGGATTCACTGATAATTTTAAACAAACCAATCTGCGATGAATTTTGAACATGTGTTCCGCCGCAGAATTCAAGACTGAAATCGCCGAACTGAACAACATTAACTTTATCTCCATACTTATCGCCAAAGAACATCAGCGCGCCCATTTTCTTTGCAACTTCAAAAGGAATATTACGATGATGCTGAAGCTGAATATTTTTTCTAAGCTCTTCATTCACCAGCGATTCCATATCCTTTACTTCGCTTGGAGATAATTTTGCAAAATGAGTGAAGTCGAATCTCAATCTATCCGGACCAACATACGAACCCGCTTGATGAACGTGTGTCCCAAGTATTTTTCTCAAGGCAGAATGCATAAAGTGAGTCGCTGTATGATTGCGCATAATATCCCAGCGTCTGTTCTCATCAACTTCAGCAATTACATCGGCACCGGTTGAAATTAAAATGTTCGATTCATTCTCGATAACGTGAACCGTCTTATCATCAATTTTTGTTACATCAACAACCAGCAGCTTCACATATTTTGTGGTAAGATTTCCAAGGTCATCTATTTGGCCGCCCGCTTCAACATAAAATGGAGTTTTATCAAGAATCACCAAATCATTTCCGTTTTCTTTTTTATGTCCGATAATTTTTGAGGTTGATTTCAATTCATCATAACCGGTGAACAATGGTTTATCCTTCGATACAAGCTCAAACAAGCTAAGATCGCCGACAGAAATATTCACCGAAGTAAATTTATCTTTAGCAGAATCTCTTGCTCTTTGCTTTTGCGAATTCATCAGCTCGTTAAATCCGGCTTCATCAACAGTAAATCCTCTTTCACGAGACATCACATTCGTTAGATCAACAGGGAATCCAAATGTATCATAAAGCATAAACAGATCTTCGCCGGGTATCACTTTAACTTTATCTTTACTCAATCCTTTGATAAGTTCTTCAAACAAATCGATTCCTCTGTCAAGTGTTGCATTGAAATTTACTTCTTCGCCTTTTATTACCTTCTTCACATACTCCTTCTTTTCCTTTATTTCCGGAAAAACATCTCCCATAGTTTGAACGAGAGTATCGACAAGCTCAAATAAAAATGGCTTATTGAGATCAAGTTTTCTTCCGTAGCGGGCTGCCCTTCTCAAAATTCTGCGGAGAACATATCCTCTACCATCATTCCCTGGAACAGCTCCGTCTGCTATTGCAAATGTTAAGGTTCGGATATGGTCTGCAATTACACGCATCGCTACTCTTTTTTCCTCGCCTGCCGAATGATACTTCATTCCAGAGATTTCAGCGACAGCCTCACTCAACGGAGAAAAAACATCTGTGTCATAGTTAGAGGATTTCTTTTGAAGAATGGCACAGACACGCTCGAATCCCATTCCCGTATCTACATGCTTTGCGGGAAGCTCGTGAAGTTTACCTTTTTCATCTCTGTTGTACTGAATGAAAACCAAGTTCCAAATCTCGATGCATTCCGGAACTCCGGCATTCACATATTTTGGATTATCGTAATCATCTCCAACATTGATGTGAATTTCCGAGCAGGGTCCGCAAGGTCCCGTTTCTCCCATTTCCCAGAAATTATCTTTCTCATCAAAGCGTAAAATGTGCTTTGGATTTATATCGGTTTTAGTTTTCCAAAAGTGGAACGCTTCGTCATCGGTTCTGTAAACTGTTGCCCATATTCTTTCCTTCGGAAACTTCCAAACTTCGGTTAAAAGTTCCCAAGCCCATTCAATTGCTTCAGCTTTGTAGTAACCTGTCCCGATGCCGTCAGACGAATTGGGGTCCCCGAAGGACCAATTGCCGAGCATCTCAAAAAATGTGTGATGATATGTGTCGTGCCCGACTTCTTCAAGATCGTTATGCTTTCCGCTAACACGAATACATTTCTGAGTGTTGACTGCGCGTTTGTATTCACGTGTTCCTTCTGCGAGAAATACATCTTTAAATTGATTCATTCCCGCATTTGCAAAAAGTAATGTGGGATCATCGAATGGAACTACGGGTGCGCTTGAGACTATTTTGTGCTCTTTGCTTTTGAAGAAGTCTAAAAATTGTTGTCGTATTTCTTTTGATGTCATATTGATTGGTTAAATGTTGTGCAAAGATAATAATTTGAGAGTTAAGCTTGAATAATTGGTTGGACTGTGCTCTAACCAAGTAGGGAACAACCTCCTGGTTGTTCCACAGCCGGTTCGTGATAGGCAGCGATTTAGGATTGAATTTGAGTGTAGATTTGTACAGAGTAAATTATTTTCTAGGCTTTCATGAACCATTTCACGAAAAGGAGAACTGGTTGTAGAGGTTAAATTGTAAGGAACAATCTCCCACCTATCTTGTAATTACCTTTATCGAAACTGATTATGCACAATAAATAAGCTGATAAGGTTATTCTTTTAGATTTCGGAATGTTACTAAGGTAAGAAAAACCCGCATTAAGGTCTTCAGCATATTAGAAGAAAATCGATTACAATATTTTATGAGTGACTTTTATTCCCAATCACACCAAAACAAATTTCATGAATACCTTAGTAACACTACTATAAGATAATGACCAAACCTTAGCAGCTTATTGTAATTCTACGAAACATAACTGTGATTTTCTGAATCATTTCATGACAAGGAGAAGTGGTTGTATCACAAATTGGTTCGTGACACACTATAGGTTTTATTTCTATTTCTTTTAATTAGTCAATATCAATTTGCATTTTATAAATTTTTCCATCGGGTGATTGAAACACAATTTTTCCATCTCTGCTTACCCAAGGATATAATGCGGGTTTATCAAATCCATAAGTTAAGTCTGCCAGAAATTTGCCATCATATTTGTAACAGTAAATTTCGGAGTCTTTAATTTCATGGCCGTCATCTTTAACTACCATAAAAATAAGATGCTCATTGTTTATCCAAGAAGGATATTCACCCATTCCGAAATCGTACGTTGCTTCGGTTTTTGTATCGTAAACAAATATTCCTTTCCCGGCAACACTGATGGCTGCTTTAGTATTATCGGGAGTCCATTCAACAAAAAGGTATTCGCCTTCAACCGGTTTTAGTATAGTTGGAATTCCATTTTCCACTTCGATTATATTTCTGCTGTTGCTGACTTTAAATGATTGATCACCGCCGATTATTAAAGTAAAACTTTTAAAATTAGATATACCCTCTTCCCACCAAACAGAATTTCCATCCAATGACCAGAACGGCATTCCAACCTCATCCAATGAACCGGAAAGATTTTGTTCTTTACCTTGAAGATCAAACATCATCACAGCACTCTTCTTAGTTTTGAAGTCGTCTTCCCAAAAGTTAACCCGCGTTGTAATTGCCTCAGAATTTGCAGACCATTTCATATTCCATCCGGTGGCTGCGTAATAGGTTAATTGTTTTATTTCGCTGCCAAAGTAATCGGTTATAAAAATTCCGTTGTTGCCTAATCCGCCGAATGCAACTTTTTTCCCATCCGGCGAAATTTTAGGCATGTTGTATTCTTCAAAGCCGGATGCGAGTAACGTAATTGGTTCAATAATTTTTACTTGCTGTGAAAAAGTCTGGGATAGCGCACAGACAAATAGAAAGAATACTAATGAAAGAATCGTATTTTTCATTTTTTAACCTTGCTATTTTTTTTTAGTAATAAAATTAATGCTGTTACAATAATTATAACAGGCCAATACTTAACGCTTATGCTCAATGTTGATTTTAGGAAATCATTCAGGTTGAAAGTCCCAAGCTTCGCAAAGAAAAAGATTCCCGATATTAAAAAGATTACCGAAATAGCCAGCAGAAGCTTGTTTGATAAATCATCAATAAATAAAATTAAGAATGCAGTTCCAAGAATAAAAAAGATTGAGGGTAGAACAACATTTGACAGCTTTAGGAAATCGTAATTATTCATTATAAAAAGTTCAATCCCAATTAAGAAAGCAACCGCCCCGACAAACAATAAATTTCTTTTTTGCCTTCCCATCGAAAGATAAACTGTACCGATGCCATAAAAGATCAGAGCATACCCGGCTAATTCAATGTAGAGCAAATTAATGAAACCGATGATCTTTAATAAAATTGACAGAGCAATGAATATTAATAGATAAATAATTATAGAGTGATTATTAGACACAAGATATATTTAAATAATTGCGAAAATATTATGATAATTCAAAGATAAGTAATTCTTAATTTATTTGGTGTCCAGCAATAACTGAGTGGAGAAAAGCAATGTTGAGCAAATGCAAAAACTTCTAAATTTAATTTTCAAAATTCGATGTTCATTACTTAATTGAGCATTGAATAGAGAATCCTAAATTGTTAGAAGATTTATCTGCAAAGTATTAAAAAATCCTAAAGTATCCTTTGTCCCATGCTAGAAGCAACGAGTTCGGCGGCGAATATCGCACTCTTATTTTTGTCATCTAGAATCGGATTCACTTCTGTAACTTCGAGAGAGGACATGCAGCCACATTCTGCTATCGATTCCATTAACAAATGAGATTCGCGAAAACTTAAACCGCCGGGAATTGACGTTCCGACACCAGGGGCAAGAGTTGGATCAACACTATCCAGATCAAAGCTTACATGAATGTGATCAACCTTTTCTTTGAACTGTTTAAGTACACGAGCAATAATTCTGTGAATTCCGAGTTTGTCAACGTCAGACATAGTGTAAACAGTCAGATTTAATTGCTTAATGTTCTTCTTCTCAAACTCATCAATGCTTCTTACACCAATTAGTACTGTGTTTTCCGGTTTGAGCTTCGGTGAAAATCCATAAAAGTTTACAAGCTTTTCATTTCCTAAACCAAGATTTGCAGCTAATGGCATTCCATGAATATTTCCGGTAGGAGTTGTTTTATCAGTATTCATATCAGCATGGGCATCAATCCAAATTACACCAAGCTTCAATTTATTTTTTCTGCAATAAGAGGAAATACCGGCAATTGTTCCAATTCCCATTGAGTGATCACCGCCAATGCAAAGCGGAAAATAATTTTGTGAAAGTGCCTTTTCAACCTTTTGAGCTAATATTTTTGATGTCCTTAATATTTCATTAAGATATTTCAGTTTAAAATTTCCAATTTCTTGCTTCTCTTTTATTTGAATGATTATATCTCCGTCATCGATTATCTTGTAACCTAGATTCTGCAGTTGTTTCGGTAAGCCGGCAATTCTCAAAGCTGATGGACCCATGTCAACGCCTCGTCTGTCAGCTCCGAGATCCATTGGAAAGCCAATGAGATTCACAGTTTTAGAGTTAGTTCTTCTCACAAATTCATTCCTTAAATGTAATTTTGCAACATAGACTTAAAGAAAGTTAAAAAGTTTTAGTTGGAATTGCTAACAACGATAGCACACAGAAAAAGATTGATAGAATGTTGATCCGTTAGCTAACAGCTTATGAATTATACTGATCGGCAAGGTCTTCTTTGCGGTTTTGCGTCATTGTATGAAAATAATTTTCACTTTACAAATATAACTGCTCTAAGCTATTCTCTCCTATAATTCTTATATTTTGACAGAAAAAAATAATTTATTACAAGTTCAAGCTTTATGGTAGACACCTTTAGAGAACCTCTTATCAGCGTTGGAATACTTACCAATACTAAAGTCACGTTCGAGCTTTATGGTGATTTTAAAACAAACGTAAGTACAAAAAATACGAACGGAATATTCACCGCTGAAATTATTAACGGCGAAATAGTATGCAATTCCGTAAAGGTAAAACTCACCTCCAAAGATGAATTGATTTTCGAACCAAATGATCTAAAAACAGATACTTTTTTAATACGCGATGTGACTATTGGAGTTAAGTTTCACTGGGAAAGAAAACAAAAACAGCGCTTTTCAGGCTTACTCAAGCTTAAAAAAGATAAAGATGAGATTGCTGTCATAAATATTCTACCAATTGAAAACTATTTGTCCAGCGTTATATCTTCAGAGATGAGTGCAAAATCATCATTGCAATTATTAAAAGCTCACGCAATTGTCTCGAGAAGCTGGCTTCTCGCTCAAATAGAAAAATCCAGATCATTGAAAAAAGCAAAAGCAAAATATTCATCATCATTCGAATCTGACGATGAGCATATAAAATGGTACGACCGTGAAGATCACGAATTGTTTGATGTCTGCGCAGATGATCATTGTCAAAGGTATCAGGGTGTAACAAAAATTTTTACCGAAATTGCACGCGATGCCGTTACTCAAACACATGGTATTGTGCTTGTGAGCGGAGAAAAAATTTGTGACGCGCGATATTCAAAATCGTGCGGAGGAATTTCGGAATCGTTCGAAAATGTGTGGGAACCAATAAAGTATGATTATTTAATTTCGATCAATGATTACAAATTTCCCCCGGAAAATTTCAACACAGATTTTTTGAATGAAAGGAATTCCTTAAAATGGATAAAAGGAAATCCTGCATCCTATTGCAATACAACCGATAAAAAAATATTATCTCAGGTTCTCTTAGATTTTGATCAGGAGACAACGGACTTTTTCCGATGGAGGGTTATCTATACGCAAGCAGAATTATCCGAAATAATTAAAGCTAAAAGCGGAATCGATTTCGGAAATATCATCGATCTTGTTCCAACTGAGAGAGGGAAATCATCTCGATTAATTAAACTGAAGATTGTTGGAACAAATAAAACTATGGTCGTTGGTAAGGAGTTGGAAATCAGAAAATTTCTATCCAAGTCGCATCTTTACAGTTCTGCAATCGTCATTGAGAAATCAGATATTCAAAACGGAGTACCGCAAAAGTTTGAAATTTTTGGCGCCGGTTGGGGGCACGGTGTTGGTCTTTGTCAAATAGGTGCCGCCGTTATGGCCGAAAAGGGGCATGAATTTGATGAAATTCTTCTTCATTATTTTAAGAACGCCGAGCTTAAAAAGATTTATTAGTAACTGCCTTGCGCATTTGCCATGCTGTCCGTCAATTGACGAATGGTTTCTCCATAGGAGTCCTATGGACAGCATCTCAGAATAGCGGAAAAAGAAGATTCCGAAACAATCCGCCTGAGGCGGACGGAATGATAAACCGAGTTATTCTTATTATCTCTGCATAAGGTGGCTAAGCAATTAAGTTTGCTAAAATACTCCGGAAGAAAATGATTTTACATCCCCATTTCACATAACAAAAAGATATAATTATTGATGCCATGAAAATTCTTTATTCGTGTTTATCTAAAAGCTGGGGGGGAATGGAAATGTATACTCTTACCGCAGTACGACAGCTTTTGAAAAGAAATATTACAGTTGAACTTCTATGTGCCGAAGAATCCAGAATTCACATTGAGGCAAATAACTTTGGATTGATAGTTCATCCTCTCAAAATATCATGGTTATCAAATGCCTCAAACGTACTGAGATTAGCTTCCCTTATTCGGCGCAGCAAATACAACCTGATTCACACACAAGCATCATTTGATTTATGGTTATTAGTTCCTGCATTAAAATTATTACAGAGCAATATCCCTTTAATGCTAACTAAGCAGGTCGGCTCATTCATAATAAAAAAGGATATTTTACATAAATGGATATATACTAGACTGACTTATGCGCTTGCAATCAGTACAACCATCAAAAAAAACTTAATTGATACTTGCCCACTTCCCGAAAAAAAAGTTTTACTTTTACATAATGGTATTGACACCAATCGTTTTAATCCCGAAAAAGTTGATGCACAGAAAATTCGCAATGAGTTTATGATTACCGAGCAAGAAATTTTAATAGGAATGATGGCCAGATTCAGCCCCGGCAAGGGACATGAAGAATTTTTATATGCGGCAAGTGAACTGAATAAGAAATACCAATCATTAAAGTTTATAATCGTCGGAGAACCAAGCAGAGGAGAAAACTCTTATGCAGAATCAATTAAAAAACAGGCTTCAGATTACCAATTAAATAACTTAATTTTTGCGGGATTTCGCAGTGATACGCCTGATGTTTTAGCAGCATTGGATATTTTTGTTTTTCCTTCACATGCCGAAGCGTTCGGAATTGCTTTAGCAGAAGCTATGGCAATGGGTAAGCCATCCATCTGTTCAAATGCTGAAGGAATTTTGGACATTGCTATCGATAAAGAAACATCTCTGTTATTCGAAAATAAAAATGCGCAAGATTTGACGAAGAAAATTTCTCGACTAATTGAATCTCTAGATTTGAGACAATCTTTTTCAATTATGGCAAGGAAAAGGGCAATTGAATATTTTGATCTTGAAAAATTAACAGATAAAGTAGTTGAGATTTATAAAAAAGCTATTGGTAATACTAACCCAGTTCCTTTAGAATGAATTCAGAGCCGTTTAGGAACCGGGTTAGTTTCCTACTTTTGATGTTCGTGGCTTAATATTTATTTTTGATCAACAATTATGCATAAAGGAAGCGTTATGTCAGATTTAGTAACAGTTTTTCTTCCATTCTCAGGAAGTGACTTCACAAAAAAAACAATTAATGATTTCATTAATTCAAAGCTGGTAAAAAAAATATTCCTTCTTTCCCAAACCGATGTGGCTGATAAATTTAACAATGCTGAAGTTCTTCGTGTTGAGTCCCTTTTCAGCAGCTCAACAATAAAGTTGATGGAATCGAAGTCAGTTACAAGATACATTTTATTTCTAACTCAAGATTCTTTAATCCGCCTTGGGCAATTCAGTCTGGAAAGATTGACTGCAGTTGCTGAATTAACAGATTCAGGAATTCTCTACTCGGATTATTATGATATAAAAAATAACATGACTTCTCCTCATCCGGTTATAGATTATCAATTTGGAAGTGTGCGAGATGATTTTTCTTTCGGACCAATTCTTTTCTTTGACAGTAACGCTTTTGCAAATGCTTCTAAAGGAATTGATGAAAGTTTGAAGTATGCTGGCTTGTACGCTCTTCGGCTTGCAATTTCAAGACATTATCTAGTTACTAGAATTCCTGAATTTCTTTATTCGTCTATTGAAACAGATGAAAGAAGATCTGGAGAAAAACTTTTTGATTACGTCAATCCGAAGAACCGCGATGTTCAAGTTGAAATGGAAAAAGCTGCAACCGAACACCTAAAAAAAGTAAATGTGTACCTTCAACCAAAATTCGAGGAGATTGACCCGGGTGGGGGTGAATTTGCAACTGAGGCATCAGTTATAATTCCTGTAAAGAATAGAGCGAAAACAATTGGCGATGCAGTACAATCTGTATTAAAGCAAAAGACTAATTTTTCTTTTAACTTAATTGTAGTTGATAATCATTCGACTGATGGAACATCGAGCATTCTTCACGAATTTGGTGCAAAAGATAAGAGAGTAATTCACATTGTTCCCGAAAGAACTGATCTTGGAATCGGAGGATGCTGGAATGAGGGCGTGCATCATCAAAGCTGCGGAAGATTTTCGGTACAGCTTGACAGCGACGACATCTACAAAGACGAATCCACTTTACAAAAAATCGTTGGTGTTTTCAGAAAAGAAAAATGTGCTGTTGTGATTGGGTCGTATCAATTAACTGATTTTGATCTAAATGAAATTCCCCCGGGATTGATTGATCACCGAGAATGGACTCCCGATAATGGAAGAAATAATGCTTTACGTATAAATGGACTTGGTGCACCGCGTGCATATTACACTCCTCTTCTGCGAGAAGTTAAAATACCAAACGTTAGTTATGGCGAGGATTATGCGGTCGTGCTCGCTATGTCCCGCGATTATCAGATCGGTAGAATATATGAATCGGTGTATGTCTGTCGAAGATGGGAGGGTAATTCTGATGCGGCCTTATCAATCGAGAAGCAAAATGCACATAACACTTACAAAGATCGTATTCGTACTTTTGAGATGTTAGCACGTCAAAGGAAAAACAAAGGCCAATAGAACACGGATCAAACAGATTGAACAGATTCGAACTGATTTTAACACTATCTGATCCCAAATGCTCAATAATGTAATTGTAATAAATTCTTTAATAGAGGAGCTTATCTCCAATTCTGACTTTGCAGAAGCAGCAAAACAATTGCTTAAAGATCAAAAAAAATCATGGAAACAGCTTCACGAAGGATATAAGTCACTGAAAGAAATTAAAATCAAGACTTTTCAATTCGATGGCTTTAGAATGAAGCTGCAATTCAATCCTGGAAGATATATTTCTACTTCTGCAGAGGTTGATGAAAAATCTATTAATGATCGAAAATGCTTTTTATGCCCCACTAATTTGCCGGAAAAACAAAAAGGAATTTTGTGTGAAGATGAATATTTAATTCTCGGGAATCCTTTTCCAATTTTTCCAGAACATTTTACTATTCCAAACACGAACCACGTTCCTCAGCAGATTAAAAGTAATTTTACTCTGATGCTTAAGCTGGCGAAAGATTTATCCAAGCATTATGTCATTTTGTACAACGGTCCTAAATGCGGTGCTTCAGCACCTGATCATTTTCATTTTCAAGCGGGATCAAAAAACTTTATGCCAATTGATGATGATTTCCATCAATTAAAAAAAGAACACGGAGAAATACTTTTTGAGAATGACAGAATTACAATCGCAGCAGTTGATGATGGACTAAGAAGAATGATTTCGTTTGAAAGTATTGACACCGAGAAGCTTGTAACTGCTTTTAATAATTTCTATGAGATTTATTCATCAATCTCCTGTAATAATGGAGAGCCAATGATGAATATTATATCTGCTTATGAAGAAGAATTTGGATGGAGAGTGATAGTTTTCTTACGTGATAAGCATCGTTCTTCACACTACTTTGCTAAAGGAGATAATAAGATATTGCTTAGCGCTGCTTCTGTAGATTTGGGTGGAGTTTGCATCACCCCATTAGAAAAAGATTTTGATAAGATGACAAAAGAAAAGCTAACCGAGATACTTACTGAAGTTTCACTTAACAAAAACAGTTTTGAGTTGATCAAACAAAAATTTGATAAAGCAATTCTACGTCTAAAAATATAAATCGAGTCTATCTCCAATGTATTTTTACTGACACAATGAGCGAGTCGAAGTGTGATATTGATTAGAGCGTGTCAGTCTTCGACAAGCTCTGACTGACAATATCGAAATTATTAAAAGGTCGTTACTTTATTTATTCGAGCTCATCAAATCTCCGATAAACTTTAGGTGCTTTGATTCGGAGTTTGAAATAACAATTTTAATAATTGCAGTAAGCGGAACAGAGAGAAGCATTCCAACTATTCCCCAAATATAACCCCAAATTAAAACTGAGAATAATATTACTAATGGATTAAGATTTAATCTTTTACCGAGTATCATCGGTTCAAGCAAATTGAAAAACGCGGTTTGAATGCCGGCAACAATACCGGCTATTAGCAGTGCATAACCTATAGATTCCGATTGGATTAACGCCATTAGTGCTGGGGCAATTAATGCCACAGCCGATCCGATTGTTGGAATAAAATTGAATAGGAAAACAAACACGCCCCAAATAATTGCAAAATCTAATCCGAATATCGAAAGAACAATGCCGATTGTTATTCCAGCTCCCAAATTCATCCCTATTTTTGTTATTACATAACGCTGTATTTGATCTGTGATTGATTTTAATGTTATTGAGATTTTTAATTCTTCTCCATTTTTAATTTCATTTATTTTACTGTCAACAGAGCTGCTGCTAACGTCATCGGTTTCATTAACTTGCAGTTCCTCTTGCAGCATCTTAATCTTCATCCCTGGCACTCGTAACCCACGGTGGGCAGGCTTACTTTTAATCTCCACATATCTATGTTTAATAACTTCATACAAAGAATCGTGCCCCGAAACAACAAACACAAAAAAGAAAAGAATGAAAAGAATATTCCCCATTACTGAAAAGGTTGAAGTGAATACTCCGCCGACTAATGATTGATAGTTTATTCGTGAGAGAATATTCTGAAATGAAAAGTTGGTGAAGAACGGATCGGTAATTCCAATTGATACTGCTGTATTGCTGACAATATTGTTTAGCTTGCTTTCGTAAATCGGCAGACTTTCGCTGAAACTTAGAAACGAATCAATGATGATCTTTGATACTCCCCAGGAGAACAAAAAAGTAATTATGATATCCAAAAGAATGATTGCAAATAGCGGGATTTTAATCTGCCTAAGTTGGGAATTGAGCGGAGCAAAAACAAAAAATAAGAAGTACGCGATAACAAACGGTACAAAAATATTAGAGAGTTGTTTGAGAACCAGTCCAATTACTGTAATTCCAATTACAATTGTGAAAAACTTTATGCTGCTGTTTGTTTCAGATTCAAATATCATTTTCTTATCAATCCTGATGGTGTTTGGGGAGTTGATATAATTTTTTCAAATAACGCCCAGCGCAATTTTTCATTATCGTCTGTTCCGCCATTTTTTTCGATGTACTGCTGTATAATATCTCGACCCAAACTGTAATTTATAATATAGCTTCGATACTTTTCAAAAAATTTTAAATTCTGTTCCGCTCTTTCTTTGGATGCAAGATTATATTTTTGCAGCCAGCTAATCGTTTGTTCTTTGGTCCACTTGCCGTCGAGATAATTTCGTGCAGCTTCAATTGAAGAGTATCCTAATTTTTGAAGAAGTCGTGAAATTTTATAGTAGTTTTCTACTTTTGAGGGATCCAGATTGGTTATTGGGAAGATGACTTCCTTTTCAAATTCCATCTGAGCATCACCAGGAAAGGCAATGTCTAATCCATAGTTAGCAGTTCCCTCAGCAATAAATGATTGAGGACTGAACAATGGATAGATACAATACTCAACCCAATTTCTTTCACGATACAATTTTTCTAAACGCACATTCAAAACGTGATGACCCGGATAACCTTCATGTGCAGCAAGATCAACAGCTCGATCAATGTAACTTGGTAAATCTGTATTAACCTGAATTACGCTGAACGAATTTCCTTTATACCAGTTATAAGCACCCCATGGTTGATTTTTCACATATTCAACTTTGAACGATTCTTTAGCTGGTAATTTTATGTACTGCAATGTTCTTTTTCTGCATTCGTCAATGGCTGCTTGAAAAACAGCATTAAGCTTTTCAGTCGGAATTATAAATTGCTTTTTGTATTCCTGCCAGCGGTCAACAACATTGCCATTACCAGGAAGCAGCTTGCTTATTTCATCTACAATTCTTTGGAAGTATGCTGAATCATAAGCTGGAACTTCAACATCATAAAGTGCTTTTGCTTCTTCATCAAAACTAAGCTTTCCGCCGGCAAGCATAAAAACTTTGGTTCTCGCAGCGAGAATCTGTTTATAAATAAATCGGTATCGAAGTGTTTGCAATTCATCGGCTTGTTCATCGCTTAGGCTTTCAAGCGTATCTAATAATTTTCCCGCATCATCGTACAAGCTTTGGATGTAAGTAGAATCACTTATAGCATTGGATTTGGTTTCTGGTTTCCATTCGGTAGGACCATAATATGCATCGACATAATCGGAATCATAAATTCCGATATTTAGCACAAGCTTAACATACTGCTCTGCAACATTATTCATAGATGATTCAAGATTTTTGCTGCTTTCATTTTTTTGCTCTCCGCAAGAAAATAAAAATAATGTTGCGATGATAAAGTAACTATAAAATAATTTCAGAATCAGATTGTCAGATTGAGCTTGCCTGCTTTGGCTCGGCAGCCAAGTTGAGACAGGCCGAAATCTGACAGTTTTGAAAAAGATGTCACTCTGAACCTGTCGAAGAGTGACATTGAAAAGTTTCCTCATTTGTTTTACTCTTTTTTATTTTTTCTAGCATCAATAAATGATTTAACTGCAAAGATTAAAAATATGAGGCACATTAACGCCATTATAGATTGAACTGTAACGGCTGATGGTCGCTCCTGTTGAACTCCGCTTAGCATTTTGAAAAATTTTATAAGCCCGCTGATGGTTCCTAAAAATCCAAGCAGCATTAGAACAGCAGCTCCATGCATTGTATGCTTGAGATATTTTTCATTCATTCCCAACCAGCCGAGAATAAGCATCGGGATTCCAAAGAACGCAGGAATGAGCGCAGTTATGCTTTCACTGCTTATTCCAAAGTAGCTTATTAATCCCATTAAAATGAAAATTACACCGTATGCAATAGATAGTTTAGCCATGATTATTTTCCAATTTAGTTAAGTGTTAAAATACATCAATTAGGTGTAAATTGATGACAATACATTCCAATAAACAAATTACAAAAAACAAATAAATACCGACCTTCAATCATCCAATGAATAAAATTAAAATAGGCCGATAGATTTCTATTTTTCAAATTTCTGTTTAGCTAATTGATATTTGAGCTTTATCTGGGATTTGTCATTTGCTATTTGGGATTTTGACGTGCTTTTCTATTTCATCCTCACACCGAGCATCTTCTCATACTCGACATCATTTGGTTCCCATAATTCAATTTTGTTTCCTTCAATATCAAGAATGTGAACAAACTTTCCATAATCATATACTTCAATTTCATCAACAACTGTAACCCCCTCTTTTTTTAACTCTTCAACAAGCTGTTCAATATTTTCAACTCGATAGTTGATCATAAACTCTTTTTTTGAGGGGTCAAAATATTTTGTGTCTTGATTGAATGGACTCCATACAGTAAAACCTTTTTTCGTTTGTTCATCCGACTGACGCCATTAAAAAGTGGTTCCGTATTGATTAGTATTGAATCCGAGATGCTTCGAATACCATTCCTTTACTTTATCCGGATCTTTACACTTAAAAAATATCCCGCCGAGAGAGGTAACGCGTTTCATTTATGTTTATTCATTGTGAGCGTGGAAAAGGACTGTTTAAAAATTCAAATGTTTATATGTGAAGAGAAATTTGTATAAAACTAATATTTATTAATTAAGCGGCCAATTTCTTCTTTTAACTTTGGTAGATGGTTGTTTTTTATATTCCAAACAACTTCATAATCAACTCCGAAATAATCGTGTACAATTACATTTCTAAAACCAATAATTCCTTGCCAATCAACCTGCCGATTATTTTCTTTTAACTCCCGTGAAAGTTTATTTGCCGCCTCACCGATTATTTCAAAATTTCTTACTACTGCATCCTTCGTTTTTTTATTTGTAAAGAATTCTTCAACGGTAATGTCGTTCGTGTACTCAAGGATACTTTCAATTGCTTCTAAAATATCTTCCAATAAAAGTTTATCAGACCGCTTAGACATAAATCAACTCGGATTCTATTTCCTTAAAATATTTTTCCTTAATGCCATTTCGTGAAACAAGGTCAACCTTCCTTTTTAAAAGATTTTCTAACTCGTAGCAAAGATGAATGAACTCCATTCCAACCGAATGATCGAATTCAACCAATATATCTATATCACTATTTTCTTCATCTTCTTTTCTACTAACCGATCCGAATACAGCAATCTTTTTTATGGGATATTTAGATAACAATATCGGTTTAACATCTTTTAGTATTTCTAATACTTCTAATTGATAGCTCATCACTTTTCCATGTAAATTAAATTATTCACTATGAACTTAATTATATGTCACGTGTTCTTCAAGTCAACAGACTATTTTACTCCACTTTCAAAATCATATATTCAATTGCGCCAACATCCAGATTTATTTTGCTGTTTATAACCTCAAACTCTTTCCCACTCACAAGATCTTTTGCTTTGCTGAGATTATACATTCCGGGAAGAATATATTCTACGTTTTGCTGATTAGGGCTTTTATTTATGATCGTGAGAATCCTTTCATTCATATCAGATCGCAAATAAGCATAAACATTTTCATCGGCTTGCAGAGTTAGGAAATCACCATAACGTAGTACTGGATGATCTTTCCTAATATGAATGAGCTTGCTCACATCGTTTAGTGTTTGTTTTTCATATTGGTTAAGCTGCTCGCCAAATCTCATCATCCTTCTGTTATCGGGATCGGAAGCACCGGTCATTCCGATTTCATCGCCATAATAAATTATTGGAACACCGGGAATAGTAAGCAAGTATGCGAGATGAAGCTTCAGCTTATCATAGCTTGAAGGATTATCAACCTTCGGAGGATTATTCCATGCAAAATCACTTGCCCTGCCATCGTTAATTTCAAGATCACCATCAGCATATCCCATGTAACGTATCTTATCATGACTATCCATTATGTTTCCCATCAAGTTGTTGTAACCGAAAACCTGGAAACTTTTCTGCATCTGATAATCGAGCAGCTTGAACGATGCTTTCTCATCAAGAAAAATTGGGATTGCAACATCATAAAGATTAAAGTTGAACTGCGCATTCAACTGTCCATTGCTCACATAAGAATTTATCAAATCAATTCCGCCGAAAGATTCTCCAATTTGATATATTTTTTTCTGATAAGGAATTTCTACTTCACTCTTTATTTTTTTTGTGAGAAGTCGCCAGTATTCATTCGGGACATGCTTAACTGCATCGTGCCTGAACCCATCCGCACCGGTGACCTTCAACCACCAGACAGCATTGTCCGTCATGAACTCAAGCGCTTCGTACGAGCTTGTAAAATCGAATGACGGCATGTAAGGTTCAAACCAGGTTGTGAGCCGATATTCATCCCAAAGCCGTAAGTTCAATCTTCCATTTGGAAGTTCATAGGTGCCAAACCAATCACGATGTTCTTTCCACATCCAATGTTGCTCATGAACGTGGTGAGCAACATAATCCAATAAAACACTCATGCCATTGTTGTGAGCTGTTTCAACAAGTTTTTTTGCCAGCCTCATATCTCCAAATTTTTCTTCAACTTTTGTTGCCGAGACAGGCCAATAACCATGGTAACCCGTGTAATAGCGGTGAGGAGCGGGATATTCTCTGTATGCACTGTTTGTGTTATCAACAATCGGTGAAATCCAAAAAGTGTTTACACCAAGCGAATTAAAATATCCGTCTTCAATCTTGTTGATGATTCCCTGCAAGTCGCCGCCTTGATAATTTGCGGGAGTGAAAAGTGAATCATGCACAATCGGGTTATCATTCGAAGGATCGCCGTTGTTAAATCTGTCAATCATCATGCAATAAATTATTTGGTCATTCAAAGTTTTGTGATCGGTTGTTCCGGCAATTTTTCCATTATGAATTTGAACCATCTGAATGTTGGTTGATTTTCCCATTCTGTTTACGGCAATTCTAAATGTATGAGTTTCGAATCGCTCGTATTCTTTAAGCGTGATAATAATTTCTCGTCCATTTATAACAACCTGATCAGGAGGAAATTTTTGATTATCAATAAGAACAATCAAATCTTCTTTGTTTACAAACAAACTTTTATCAAAACTCTCAAGATAAAACTTCAGCTTAATGTCATCAGCAGAACTTTCCATTCCCAGCACATGAAGAAATAATTTATCTGCCGCAGCTTCCTCAATTACTCGAACAGAGTTAAAATCCCCCATCCCGTTTGATACTTTAACCGGGTTTGCGGGATCAACCACCTCTTTGCCGTCAACGTAAAATTTATACTCGTATCTGCCGGGATCGAGAGGAATTTCTATCTCCAAAACTCCATCGCCATTCAAATCTTTCATAGGAAGATTTTGACGGTCCCAGCTATTGAACTGTCCGAAAAGACTTACTTGCTTATCTGTCGGTGCAGGTTTGTAGGTAAATAAATAAGTTTTACTTTTAATCAACTTAACAGGGAAGTCGTAGATCATGTTATTAAACATGAAGGATACAAGCCCAATACCCGAAAAATCTTTTGGGGGAGTGAGCGATACTTCCTTTGAAACGGCATTAAAACCCACATCAATATTTACACTTGGAAGAAATTCAACTGAATAATCTTCCGAGTAAAACAAATCGCTTATCAAAACTTTTGTCGTTTGATCCTGCCGAAGATTTACCGGTTGAATAAGATCGCGAATGGTTTGGGAGTTAGTTACAGTTACTGTTAAGAATACTGAGAGTATTATTTTTTTAATCATGTTAGTCCTTAGTAATTGTTGCGCTTGTCGCCTCAAGCGGATTGTTTTATGAACCGGATTTTATTTTTGTCACAAAGTTAAGGCAAGTTTGGGAAAGGGAAAAGCAGGTGAATGGGATTAGTAGGATGAAGATAAAGAAAAATACTCGCTAGAATTACCAATTAACAACTTCGCCGACTTTAAGCTTACGCAAATTAATTCTATAGAAAACGAGTGCTGGAATTATGAAACCGATACAACTGAAGATCAGTTTTATTTCATAAGTGAAAACAGCAGAAATGTTGGACGACGGAACGAATGCAAAAGAAATTCCAAATACTGTCATGCCACCGTCTATAAATCCTGCTATGATGGTTACACATTTATTGCGGAAAAATCCTCCGCTTTGCCCATAAGCCACACGGACTCACCGAGTCGGTTGCGCAGAGCGCATCTTACCGGATGCGCCAACCGCTATTGTATTCATTCGCACCAGTCGCTATCAGCTAATATAGACACGATTGTTAATAACTGTTAAATCACCAATACCTTTATATCAGGGTAGCCCATCAGCTTGAGAATAAAATAATTGACTGCCGCTTCACCGGGATCATCTGAAATGCAAACAAGCTCCGCATATCTCGGAACCCCGGCCTTGGTCAGGATGTTCCAGATATCTTTTGCGGCTTTGGGCGTACCGCCTTCATTCAGCAATTCGGTGTATGAAACATGTACAACTTTTCCATCCAGAGTTTTAGCAGGTGGATTCTTACCCGAAGCAATAAATATCCTGGGATATAATCCCTTGATGCTATTAGGATCAGCAATTAACACATCTTTGCGGAGATTAACAGGATAAGTCGTGGGAGTAATGGATAAATCATTACCGACCTTTTTAAGATCACCCGCAGTCGAATCTTTTATGACAGTGAAACCACGCTTAACCCATTTATCTTGGGAGTCCATGAAGATGGATACTTTTTTCTGTCCCATTTTCTCCAGCATTACAAACGCCAGTGCTGATTCTTTTGTTAACCCCGAATCTGAAATTACAACCGCTTCGTCGGACACATTGACGCCGGACTGGCCCAGAATTTCAGCCAGCTTGGCTGGATTAGTGAGATAACTTTTAAACAGATCTGCAGGGATGTTAAGCGCAAAAGGCAAATGCCCCTCACTGAATTCGCCTAAAGTTCGCACATCAACCATGCTGACTTGTGAGACTCCATACATCCTCATCGTCTTGCCTCCCCATGTCTTCAACCAGTTTGTTTCTCTCATGAGAAACGGGGAATCGTATGTCCAATAAGGCAGTTCTCTTTCATCCTTCAGCCATCCCATCTCGGACTCGCTGTAAAGTTTAACCTTGGTGAAATTAAGAATAAATTTTAGTGTGAAGAACGGAACGCTGGCGGCTATTCCACCGCCGCAATAGGTATAGATCTGCTGTTCCGGCTTGACACCTAAGTAGTTCAGCATCTTTCTGATTTCCTCAGCGGACTTGAAGGTCTTGTCCGGATTGTAGAAATCACCGCCGGGCAGCAAAATGCCGTTCGGAATATGTCCGGGACGGTCAAAGAATTGGAGTTCCCCGAAATGCCAGTTTGCCTCCAACGCCTCCAGTAAGGCATAATTCTTCTTATCACCGGTTGCAGTAAGGAATTCCGGCAGCTTGACCCGCGCATCTTCATTAAACTTTTTGATTTGGAAAGAGCTTTTCTCCGGAATAGATGGTACCTCAATTGTTATCGGCAGCCCTTCCTCCTGCCATTTGAAAAGTCCGCCGTCTAAAATTAAAAGGTCATTTGCTGGGAAGCCGTGGTAGTATAAATCATAAAAAAGCCGGGTTGCCACTATTGAACCGCCTTGATCGTATATGATGATCTTTTTCCCGAGACTGATTCCCCAGGACTGGAAGCGCTGTTCCATCTCAGAGATCGGAATATCCTGGATCCCATAAGTCATAAAGTCAACACTTACTGCACCGGGAATATGTTTTTCCTTGTAAATCTTTGTAGGAGATGCGTCAAGTATAAGAACGTCAGCATTTTTAAGATTTTTCTCAAGCCATTTAACTTTTATAAGATTGCCTTCGATTCCTTCTTCCGCGATTAAGGGCTTCATCAGGAGCAGACAAACTGCAACGACAAGTATACAGCAATACATCATTTTGTTTATGTTCATTTTTTCTCCTTTATAATTATCTTTTATTTAGCTCAGTAGAATTTACAGTTCCAAACAATTCGTATGGTCTTTTACTAAAATTTTCGTTGAATAAAAAAACTGCAAGAAAGATGTATGCAATAAATCCAAGAATAATAAGCATCTGAACCCTGGATGTTTTTTGAATATCTTGTTTTGATTTTACATCACAAACTTCACCAGGGCAGTATTGCGCTTTTTCTTTATAAAACATCGAATAAAATTTACATCCTAAACAAATACCAAACGCCGTTTCAAAGAATAAGAATATAAGGCAAATTAGACAGATGATACCTGCTATTGGGCTACGTGCATTTAATACCGCTATATGAATGAAAGTTATTGTTGCCAAAATTACACCAATTATCCAGGCAAATTTTTTTTGTTGAGCCCCAACATATTCAGGGACTTGATTCCTAACGATCATACTCCCAATTATTAAAGAAGGAGAAAATTTAGGATTAACACAGATACGTATTAAAATATCTGTAAGGAATATTGTAATAGCATATTTTAGCAATAAAAAATCCCCTTTAAGAACAACTACCAGTATTGAGATAAACATCATTAAGAACAGTATACCTGCTGCGGCTCTTATTTCCCGTTCATTTAAAACGGGAATGTTATATCCTGCAACATCTTCTCCAAAGTTTATTATTTTATTCATCAGTTCGTATCCTTTCCCGCTTTCCATTTTAAGATATTCATAATAGTATTTTAGGGTTAGTGTATTTTGAAAATTTTTTTCTGGCGCAAGAATATGTAATCCAACAAATAACTGAAATAGAGGGTCAACATACAGCGGGTTATGGTAAACAAACAGCGTAGTTATGTCAATCAAATATCATGGGTAAGCATGCTGAAGTAGTTATATTGAAGATAAGAATATTATTTTTCTTGATTGGCTTATTGTATTTATATCATAACTCATTCAAAGAGATTGCAAAATGAAAAGAGAAGAACTCCCAAAATTAACTTCTAAATAGCCGGATGAAGATATCAATCGATAGAGAGCGTTTTAAATTTTATTTATGGGTTGGCTTTGCTTATCTATTGCTATGGCTGTTCATAGATTTAGTAAATTATACCGGCCCGTTGCTAGCAGAGGTTTCCAATAATATTTGGCGATTTGGTTACACTGTTGTTGTCAATTTTATTTTTTTCGAGTTTACCCTACCTTTTATAAAGCAAAAAAGGAAATATTTCCTTTACAATATTCTTCTTTTTCTTTTAGCTTTATGGCTTCAATTAATGTTATGTTCTTATGGCTTGTATGCCTGGAGATCCATTGGGATCCAGTTGCATATTTATACTGCTTTACTAAAATTCTCCTCACAGTCCCACGCAATTTCTGCTCAGGCAGCATATGGGGTGATGTCAATTTTCTTTTTTGGAATTATTAAGCATTATTACGATTTTAAAAAACTAAAAATGTCAGCACAGCTAATGCGTATTGAAAAACAGCAGGCGGAATTGAATTACCTCAAATCACAAACAAACCCGCATTTTTTATTCAACACGTTAAATAATATATATTCATTGGCGAGGGATAAATCTGACCTGACCCCGGAATCCATTTTACGTCTGTCGAAAATTTTACGTTATATGCTTTATGAAACCAGCGGAGAGTACATAGCTATAGAACAGGAGCTAAAAATTATCAATGACTTTATTGCTCTTGAAAAATTGCGTTATGATGAATCTTTACGTATCAATTTTAACTATGACATTGAGGATATGAAACAAGCCTTACCGCCACTGTTGCTGATCCCATTAGTTGAAAATGCGTTCAAACATGGTGTTTCTGAAACAAGAAATCAACCATTTGTCGATATCCATCTTTCGGTTAATCAGCGGCAGTTAATGTTTATTGTAAAAAATTCTACTGAAAAATTTCCTGAGGAACAGGGCGTAAAAGAAAATATCGGTCTTTCTAACCTGAGACGCCAACTTGAATTGCTCTATACAGATTACGATCTATCAATTCAACAAGGCGAATCTGCGTTTACAGCCACTTTAAAAATTAATCTTACAAGCCATGTCTAAAATAAAGTGTATTATAATAGAAGACGAGCCATTAGCAGTAAAAATTTTATCGGATTACATTATGCAAGTACCGTTTCTGGAATTACAAGCAACATTTAAAGATGCTATTAATGCAACTGACTATTTGCGACATAATAATATCAACCTTATTTTTTTAGATATTCATCTACCTAAATTAAAAGGTATGGCTTTTTTAAAAACGCTTACACATCCACCCGCTATAATTATTACAACCGCTTATCATCAATACGCAGTGGAAGGATTTAATTTAAACGTAACAGATTACTTGTTAAAGCCATTTGATTTTGAGCGCTTTTTAAAAGCAGTAAATAAAGTAAAAACTGCACAAAGAGAGCAACTGAGATCAAATGTAAACCTGGAGACAAAGGATTATCTTTTTCTAAATGTTCAAAAAAAGAAGGAGAAAATTTTATTCTCAGAGATTATTTATATTGAAAGTCAGCGGGAGTACATTAAAATCATTACAATAAAAAAAGAATACATCTCAAAAATGAGTACTCATGAAATTGAGGATCTTTTACCTTCAAATCTTTTCAAACGGATTCACCGTTCTTTTATTGTTTCATTAAGCAAGATTGAATCATACACTGCAGAAACAGTTAAGGTTAATGGAGTATCTATTCCAATTGGTAGGGGCTATAAAAATATTTTAGAAACATTATAGCTTTTGTTGTAAGACTCTCATTTTTTTCCGCTTCATCTGAGTTGCTTCAGTGAGATTCCTAAATACGATACGATTAGCGAAAGCGGAATTATTAGTTGTAGAGTTATGTTCCAAAATGACGTACAATGGATGGCGGTATGTCCAGTAAGGGATTTCGGGTTTTTCACTTATCAAGATACACCGAAATTGATGAGGGTGTTTAGTTTCTCGAACCACTGGGACCCTTATTGGCTATACCGAGTGTTGACTACTATGCTTTTTTCAAATCAGCAAGTTTCGGGTTGTTGCCAATTTTATGATATTGTATTTTTATCAAAGAAAAATATTATTGTCAAATGTCAGAAAAAATTAATTATAACCGAGTAGCAAAAGCAATAAAATATTTGTCTGTTAATTACAAACAACAACCTTCTTTGGAAGAAGTCGCTGCACATGTTCATTTAAGTTCTTTTCATTTCCAAAGAATCTTTACTGATTGGGCTGGCATTAGTCCGAAAAAATTTCTGCAGTACCTAACTGTTGAGGAATTAAAAAAAGGATTACAAAACACAAAAATTTTAGTCCATGTTGCTGAAAAAGTTGGTCTGTCGGCACAGTCAAGGGTTTATGATTTGTTTGTAAATATTGAAGCTGTTACTCCACAAGAATACAAAACCAGAGGGAAAGGGGTTGAAATTGAGTACGGATTTCATAAAACACCTTTTGGAGAATGTTTTATTGCAAATACAAAAAAAGGAATTTGCTCATTAAGTTTTATCGATGATGATAAAGAATCAGTACTTGCTGAATTTACTGATAAATGGGACAATGCTAGGTTATCTAAAAATCAATCAACAACTGAGAACTTAGTGGAGAAATTATTTTATGAACCCTTATACAAACATCAATTAAGTTTGCTGTTAAAAGGTACTAAATTCCAGATAAAAGTTTGGGAAGCCCTGCTAAAAATTCCTTTTGGCACTGTCACAACTTATCAAAACATTGCTACAGTCATTGGTCATTCAAATGCATCGAGAGCTGTTGGTACAGCAGTGGGTAATAATCCGGTTGCGTTTCTCATTCCATGCCATCGGGTCATACGTAGCGAAGGTTTGATTGGTCAGTATCATTGGGGCGTACCACGTAAATGTGCCATCATCGGTTGGGAAAAAGCGAGGATTGAATTACAAAATAGTACTGCTTGAATAATATGTTAACCATAATTATAAAAATAAAATAATGTCACAAAACAAGGATTACATACTTGGAACAAATAACGAAGAATCAAAACGTCTGGGACTGCAACACAATGTTTGGAAACCCTATGTTTTAGATTGTTGGCAACGTGCAGGAATTACAACCGGGCATAAAGTAGTAGATATTGGAGCCGGACCTGGTTTTGCAACAATTGATCTTGCAGAAATGGTTGGCGAAACGGGTGAAATTTATTCCATTGAGCGCTCAGTCAATTTTACAAAATCAATAATGAAATTAAGCTCAGATAGGAATCACAATAACATAAAGGTATTTGAATTAGATTTGATAAAAGATGATTTACCAGAGTTTAAAGCTGATTTTACCTGGTGTCGCTGGGTAGCTTGTTTTGTATCCGATCCGCAAAAACTCATCCGAAAGATTGGTAACATGTTAAACAAAAGTGGTGTTTCCATATTTTTCGAATATAGCGATTATTCAACTTGGCGACTTGCGCCACAAAATATCGCAGTGGAAAGTTTTGTAACTGAAGTCATGAAAAGTTGGAGAGATACAGGGGGAGAACCAGATATAGCTTTGATTTTACCCACCTTGCTAATAAATTTCGGTTTCAGAATTAGTTCAGTAAAACCCCATGTCTTTTGTGTAAGACCTAATGAATTTATTTGGCAATGGCCATCTTCTTTTATAGAGACTAACTTAAATAGATTACTAGAACTCGGCAAAGTCACGATTGAATGGACAATGAATGTAAAGAATGAGCTTAAAAAAGCCGAAAACAACCCGAATACCTACATGATTACTCCAATGGTGTTAGAAATAATTGCAGAAAAAAAATAGAAATTGGAGCTAACCTGAGATGCCAACTCGAATTGCTATACACAGATTGTAATCTATCTACTCAACATGGCGAATCAATGTTTACAGCCGCATTAATAATTAATCTAAATAGCCACGTCTAAAATAAAGTGTATTATAATTGAAGATGAGCCATTAGCAGTAAAAGTTTTATCAGATTATATTTTGCAAGTCCCGTTCCTGGAATTACAAGGAACATTTAAAGATGCTATTCTTGCAACTGGCTACTTGCGGGATAATCATACTGATCTTATTTTTTTAGATATACATCTGCCAAAATTAAAAGGTATGTTTTTTTTAAAAACTCTTGCACAGCCGCCCGCGGTAATTATTACAACCGCTTATCATCAATACGCTGTGGAAGGATTTAATTTAAACGTAACAGATTACTTGTTAAAGCCGTTTGAATTCGAGCGATTTTTAATAGCAGTAAATAAGGTAAAAACAGCGCAAAGAGAAAAACAGAAATCAAATGAAAGCCAGGAGATAAAAGATTTTATATTTCTGACTGTGCAAAAAAAGAAGGTGAAAATTTTATTCTCAGAGATTGTTTATATTGAAAGTCAACGGGAGTACATTAAAATTGTCACATCCAAAAAAGAATACGTTTCAAAAATGAGTACTCATGAAATCGAAGATCTTTTACCAGCAAATCTCTTCAAACGGATTCACCGGTCCTTTATAATTTCAATCAGTAAGATTGATTCATACACAGCTAAAACAGTTGAGGTTAATGGAGTATCCATTCCCATTGGCAGGGGCTATGGAAATATTATAGAAAATTTGTAGCTTTTTATTTCAATTCCATTTTTTCCAATTATAAGATTCAAATCTATCCAGCATTTTTTTAAGTGAATTATAATTTCCCTTCTTTCGAAGAGTTTTTAAAGAACAGCTTTTCATAATTCAAATGATATTTAGTAAGTAATTCCTTTGGAATGGGTCCGGATTTATTATGTATGGTTCTACCGTTAATAGTGTGAAAATAAGTTGAGTTTGCCGTTGAAGAAGAGAATGGCAATCCTCAGATTATCAAAATTTCTATAGC
>MHAR01000061.1 GCA_001803045.1 Ignavibacteria bacterium RIFOXYB12_FULL_35_14
ATCATTTGACTGGAAACAGTTTTATGTAGATTTAACTGTACCGAATCCGCCAGCAGGTCAGGTTGCAAAATCAATTTCTGTAAGATTACACCCATTAGGAAGATTCTCGGGTACTGTTTATATGGATGCTCTAGAGATTAAGAAAATTTACGAAGTAACTGAGGTTAAGGATCCTTTCTTACCTGAAGATTTCAGTTTATCTCAAAATTTTCCAAATCCTTTTAATCCGAGTACTGTAATAAGTTATTCACTACCAACGAATTCGTTGGTTACGTTAATAATTTATGACTTACTTGGGCGTGAGGTGAAAACCTTGATCAATAATGAACAGAATTCCGGAGTCTACAAAGTTCAATGGAATGGAGAAAATGATTATGGATCAAAAGTATCTAGTGGATTGTATATTTATACTATACGAACCGGTCAATTCAATGAATCAAGAAAAATGGTTCTTCTGAAATAAAGTACTTTAACGAGGGCACCTGAAAACGGTGCCCTTTTTAATTTAAATTTTAATTAATAAATATTCTTTTAATGTAATGATAGGTGGATGTAATGTTCACTATTACTAGTTGTAATAAAGCTATAATTTCATCAATCAGTATTTTAGCAATATTATTTGGAACTTTTATCTATGCTGGTACTACGGGAAAAATTGCAGGCAAAATATCTGATAAAAGCACTGGTGAAGCACTTATAGGAGCTAATATATTAATAGTTGGTACAACACTGGGAGCTTCTTCAGATATTGATGGAAATTATTTCATTTTAAATATTCCTCCAGGTGAATATCAAATAAAAGCATCAGTGATAAGTTATTCATCATTTACCATTCAAAAAGTTAGAGTATCGATTGACCAAACGACAAAAATTGATTTTGAGTTAAATCCGGAGTCAATTGAACTAGGAGAGGTACTTGTAACTGCTGAAAAATCTATAGTCAGAAAAGATTTGACCTCTACTGAAGAAACAATAAGTGGTGATAATATTTCGATGCTTCCGCTTGAAGATGTTGCTGCTGTTGTAAATTTGCAGGCAGGTGTTGTCGATGGACATTTTAGAGGTGGCAGAGGTAACGAAGTAAAATATTTAATCGATGGTGTACCTGTGAACGATGTATATTCCGGTCAGTCATCATTATCAGCAGAAGTAAATAGTATAGAAGAAATCCAAGTGCTTACAGGCACATTTAACGCAGAATATGGAGAAGCGCTTTCAGGCGTCGTTAATCAGGTGACAAAAATTGCAGGCGATAAATTAGATGGAAATCTTTCTTTCTATTCTGGTGATTATGTTAGTTCACATAAGGATATTTTTACAAATATAGATCACATCAGTCCCACTAATGTTTATAATATTAAGGGAAATATTAGCGGACCCGTACCAGGTTTAGAAAATTTTATGAAGTTCTTTTTTTCCGGTCGCTATAATTACGATGAAGGTTCAATTTATGGACAAAGAATTTTTAATCCTTCAGACTCTTCTAATTTCTCGGCCAACAATCCAGCAGATTGGTACGTTGGAGCTACAGGTGACAAAGCCTATGTACCTATGAATTTTAATCGCAGGTTATCCTTACAGGGTAAATTGGCTCTTAATGTTGGCGGTGGAAAAGGAATTGTACTTTCCGGACTTTATCAGGATAATAAATACAGAGATTATGATCATCTCTATAGACTGAATCCTGATGGTGATTATAAAAAGTTTCAAAAGAGTTATTTAGGTATAGCAAGCTATACGTTATTGTTGGATAATTCAGCATTTATAGATTTTTCCTTTTCAGGACTTAGATCAGAGTTTAAACAATATGTATACAAAGATCCTCTCGATCCTCGATATGTAGATCCAAATAGAAAGAAAGACGTAAGCGGGAATGCATTCCTGACCGGCGGGACACAAAATTGGCACTTTAATCATACCACAACAAGTTTTACCGGTAAATCAGATTTTACCTGGCAAATTGATAATATAAATCAAATTAAAACGGGAATTGATTTAACATATCACAATCTGAAGTATGAAGATTTCCAAATTGTTATTGATGCTACATCAAACTTTAAACCAATGATACCGGCACCAGGTGCTTTTAATTTTAACACATATCAAGCTAATCCTTACCAGTTCGCATATTACATTCAAGATAAAGTGGAAATTGATTATCTAATAGTCAATGTTGGTCTGAGGTTTGACTATTTTGAACCGGATGGTAAATATGTAAAAGATCCTAATAAAATTAATCTTTTAGATGAACTTCAACCTCCGTTTCCGGACTCACTTTTAATAAGCGCTAAATCTAAATCTCAAATTAGCCCGCGCATAGGATTGTCTTATCCCATATCAGATAAAGGTGCAATTCATATTTCATACGGTCACTTTTTCCAGATACCTCCATTCGAAAATTTGTATCGGAATCCTAATTTTAGAATTCCGCTTACAGGTGACTTTCCAGAGAATATAGGTAACACTATTGGGAATGCAGATCTTGAACCGCAGCAAACCATTATGTATGAAATAGGTTTACAGCAAGCTTTAACTGATGAGTTAGGTATCACAATTACAGGTTATTATAAAGATATAAGAAATTTACTTGCTTCAGAAATATTTATTAAAAATGAATTTAGAAAATTCAGCAAGCTTATCAATAAAGATTATGGCAGTGTAAAAGGTATAACTTTATCTTTTGAAAAGAGATTTAGCAATGGTATAGGTGCAACAGTAGATTATACTTTTCAAATTGCAAAAGGCAGCGCTTCGGATCCTAATGCAGCATTTAATAATGCACAATCTAATCCACCAATTGAGTCGAATAAGCAACTCGTACCATTAGACTGGGATAGAACCCACTCACTGAACTTTACTCTGACCCTTGGAACACCAGGAAATTACATCGTAAGCTTCATTGGGCGACTTGGGTCAGGTTTACCTTACACGCCAGCTTTACAAAATCAAAGAACAGGATTGGAAAATAGCGACAACAGACCAGCCTTTTACAATGTGGATTTTTATGCAACAAAGTTTTTTGAATTAGCAGGTCATCAGTTTTCAATATACATGAAGATCTTTAATTTATTTGACACTCTAAATGAAGTAAATGTTTTTGGCGATACTGGAAGAGCTGGAGATACTTTGGAACTTACCAGAAATCAAACAGCGCCAAGAGGTGTAAATACAATAAGGGAATTCTTTACAAGACCGGATTTTTATTCATCACCTAGACAAATTGTTCTAGGTGCTGATTTTTCATTTTAGGTTATATATTTATTGGAGTGAAAATGTTGATAACGAAAAATAGTTTCTGTTTTATAATTCTAGTTGTAGCAGCATTTTTTATCAATTCCGATCTGGCTATTGGTCAAAGGATTGTAGATAAAAACAAAGGTGATCACAATCAGACAAAAAAAGGATTTATGGACGGCAACCTTGCTGCAACAGTTTATTACAACTTTGGTGAAATTGCAGACTGGTTGAATGAACCAAGCAGAAGCGGGGTTTGGCCGAAAGGTACTAACCACACTTATGTAGATGGTGTTGCAATTATTGTCCAGGCTGAAGCTACCGATCCTGCAGGAAAACTGATTCATCCGCTTGAAACAAACTATTATGAGTTTACTCGATTCAATGCTGCTACAGGGGTTACGTATGGTTGGTGGCCATTACCCGGTTATTCAGCGCCATATAGTAGTTCTCCAGCACGAAGTGATGATCCAGTCACATGGCCAGTCACATGGCCTGATAGACCTACTGATTGGGAAGGTACCTGGAATGGATTTTTTGGTAAAGGTGTATTTAATGCAGATGTAGAAACTTATTTTGTCTTTGACGATAATGAGGACAGAGAGTACCTATTAAAAAATAATTTTACTCCCGATGTAAATGATCCAACTCGAGGAGGATTAGGTATGCAAGTCAGGGCAAGAGGTTTCCAATGGTCTCAGGTTTTAGCAGAAGACGTAATCTTCTGGTATTATGAGATCACAAATATGGGAACTTATGATTATGAAAAAACTTTATTTGCACAATATGTAGACTGGGGAATAGGGGGCCATGATAATTCCTCGAATAACGCAGGAGATTATAACGAACTGCTGGACATGTCATATGCTTGGTCTGTTGTGCCTTTTGGTAGTCCGGGAAACTGGAGTCCTGTGGGTCTTGCTGGTTACGCATTCCTTGAAAGTCCTGGCGTTCCTGATGATTCGAGAGATAACGACTCAGACGGGTTGACAGATGAAAAAAGAAATAACACTGCGGCAATTTTTATAACTGATCCTAATCAAGATCCCTTTTTAAGAAATGTATTTCAAGATACAACGAAGTTCAGACAATTTTATGGTTATTCCTGGAGACCTCACTGGGATGCCGATGAAAATGCGAACTGGAAATCCTATTTCGATTTGAATAATAATAATCAATGGGATGCAGGTGAGCCTTTATATGATGATGTTGGAACAGATGGGATAGGTCCATTCGACGCGAATTACTCAGGTCCCGATAATGATGGAACGGAGGCTAACGGTAAACCGGATCAAGGAGAACCAAACTTTGGAATATTAGATAAAGACGAGTCGGATCAGCTAGGATTAACAGGCTTTGCAATTTACGCAGTACATAAATACGAACTAAATAGAGATGAAGAGAACTGGACTGTATTATCAGGGCTGCCTGAGCCACATGGTCAATCCCTTATTGGTGTAAACCTTGCAAATTATTTTTCAAGTTATCTTTTCAGCATGAATGGCAGGAATACTTATTCTGCCGCTACAGGAGAAATTCAGGAAGAAGGTGAGACAGAAAGATTTTCAATGTCTATGATTTTTGGAATAAATCAAAATGATCTTTTTAGAAGAAAGAAGACAGTGCAGCAAATCTATAATGCAAACTATCGTTTTGCTAAGCCACCTGAAAAACCAATTCTAACTGCAGTTCCGGATGATCACAAAGTCATCCTATACTGGGATGATAGAGCCGAGAAGACTTTTGATGAATTTTATCAGAGAGTAAATTTTGAAGGATACAGGATTTACAGATCTACCGAACCTAATTTTCTAGAGAACAAGATAATTACAGATGCTTACGGTAAACCAATTTTTAGATCTCCAATTGCCCAATTCGATATAATTGATGGGATAACGGGGCTTCATCCAATAAATGTTAATGGTGCAATGTTTTATCTGGGAAATGATACGGGCCTAAAGCATTCTTTTATTGACACTACTGTACAGAATGGCCAGACCTACTACTATGCTGTTGCGGCTTATGACAGAGGATTTGAAACCACTACCATAGAAGGGAATTTTGAAGGTATACCGCCTTCGGAAACTACAACAATTCTTAAGAAAGATATTAATGGGAACATTACTACAGATATAAATACTGCTGTTATAACTCCCAGAGCACCTGCTGCAGGTTATCAGGCACCGGAAGTCACATCTTTTGAAGGAAGTGGACCAGGTACTGGAAACATTTCTATTGAGATACTCAACCCTGATTCTATAAAGCATTTCAATACTTACAGGCTAGAGTTTGATGAAAATACTCCATATCGCAATTTAGCTCACCCCGAGTATTCACTCCTAAATGTAATAACTGGCGACACATTGATAAACCATCAGAGAATAGATGGAGTTGAAGAACAGACCCCGGTCCTCAATGGATTTACGGTTGACATAAAGAGTGATACTGCTGTAGCAATTGACTTTGATAAAACAGGATGGGTTACAGGAAACAGTAACTACATTGTGCAGGTTGGATTTGACTCCAGATATCTAGCAGCTTATCTGGGAAAGAAAATAAACTATCCTGCTGATTTTGAAATAAAGTTAATGGAACCCGGTCAGGGTGACCTGTCATTTCCAGCTACAGCTTTTAGTCAGCCAATACAGTCGAACATTATTGTTAATAACCTCACTGAAGGAATTGACCATTTTCAGTTCATTTTCAGGGATGCTAATTCGGATAAAATATTTAACGATGGCGATGCAATATTTTTTGTATTTGGAGATTCACTCGGTAAGAAGGCGACCAATTTTTCAAATCTGCACGTTAGTTGGTCAGTTACTCTGCTTAAAGACACAACAATTGCTGAAAATTTGCAGCGCGCTCCACAGTATGGGGAAGTTTTTAAAGTAGTGAATAAAAAACCATTCAGAAAAGGCGAGTTCTACGAGTTCGCGTTGAAAGGCCAGGGATTTGACAAGTCTAAAGCTGAATCCGATCTTAATAACGTTGCAGTTGTACCTAATCCGTATGTCGGAGCCGCATCGTGGGAACCTCTTTCAAACGAAGTTGGACGTGGTGAAAGGCGTATATACTTTATGCATCTGCCCAGCCAGTGTACAATCAGCATTTACACTATAAGCGGAAAGCTTGTGGATACGATCGAACATTCCAGCTCAATATCAGACGGACAGGAAAGCTGGGATCTTGTTTCGAGAGACGGAATGGATATTGCATTCGGAGTATATGTCTATCATGTTGATGCACCGGGTATTGGTGAAAAGATCGGAAAGTTTGCGATCATAAAATGATTGAAATTAAAAAGTTTAAATTACTGCAAGAGGGTACTATGCATAAAATTACTCGAGTAAAAATATTAATGTCAATTGTAATTCTCTTTTCTGCGAATCAAAATTTCTATTCTCAAAACGTTTCAAAAACTGGGACAACAGCTGCTTCATTTCTAGAAATTGGAGTTGGTGCTGCTGCAAACGGAATGGGGGGTGCTTTTGTTGGTCTGGCAAATGATGCTTCGACATTATATTGGAATGTTGCAGGTATTGCAACTCTTACAAAGTATGAAGCGATTCTAGTGCACACAAATTGGATAGCTGATACGAGATTTGATTATGCCGGTTTAGTTATTCCATTAGGAGATTTCGGAAATATGGGTTTGAGCTTCACTTCTCTTTCAATGGATGATATGAAAGTTAGAACGGTTGAACAACCAGACGGAACTGGCGAAAATTTTAGTGCTGGTGATATCTCAGTTGCAATTTCTTTTGCAAGACGTTTAACCGAGAGATTTTCGGTTGGTATAACTGCAAAATATATAAAGCAATCTATCTGGCATATGAGCTCATCTGCCTTTGCGGTTGATGCAGGTACAATCTTTAAAACAGATTTATTAGGAGGATTGACTATAGGGGCTGTATTGTCAAACTTCGGAACATCCATGCGTTTAGAGGGAAGAGACACAAGAAACTTTATACGTATTGACGAAACAAAACAAGGTTCGAATGAAAGGATACCTACAAATATTGAGCTGGATGCCTGGGATTTACCTCTTCATTTTCAGATAGGTGTTTCAATTCCCGCATACCAATTTGACAACTATAAATTAGTTGTATCCGCTGATGCTGCTGTGCCAAATAATAATTACCAAAGCTTAAATGTCGGTGCAGAATTTTCATTTATGGATTTCTTTTTACTAAGAGGGGGATACAATTCCTTGTTTCTCAAAGATGCTGAGGGAGGACTTTCTTTTGGTGCAGGTGTTAATTCTAAAATGTTGTTAAGTACAGCAATTGTAAATTTTGATTATGCCTTCAGGGATTTTGGTAAGTTAAAAAATGTGCACAGTTTTTCAGTGGGTATAAAATTCTAGTAATTATATCGTTAATTATCCATTATAATAATTCTTCAGTATTGATTAAAAGAAGGAATTGAAAACTATCTTATTGATATTGTTGCTGCTTTATATGAAGAACAGCTATTCCCAAAATCTATTTTTTGAGGGGGATGAAAATTCAAAAAATAAAAATGAAATTGTTGCACAGATTGGCGCAATAAAAATTACTGCTGAAGAATTCATTTACAGTTATGAATTCGGACCTGCTTTTCCCAAAAGAAAGGATGATTCAAAACGGACTCATCTTAATTATATGATCAATGAAAAGTTACTTGCTTGGGATGGGTATGAAAAAGGTTTAATGGAAAAAGAATTTGCTAAAGGAATCTACAGTGATATAGAATCCGATTTAATTACAGAGGAATTATTCAAGAAAGAGATTCTGCCAAAGGTTGATATAAATGAGAGTGAAATTGAAAAGGTCATTGATAAGAAACTTAGTGAATATGAAATCAGGTGGTTATATGCTTCAGATTCAGAATTACTACAAAATTATTTGCAGCAATTAAAGAATGGAATCTCTTTTGATGCTCTCTTCAATGCACAAATAAGCGATTCAGTATTTATCGATGATCGGGAAATGAAGAGCAGCCTTTATAACCTATATATTAAAAATCCCATATTTGCTCAAATCGTTGATACTTTATCTGCTGGAGATATATCAGCTCCTATTCATAGTGATGACGGATGGTACATAATTAAGATTGAGAACATATGGAAAAATATAATCACAAGTGAATCAGAATTTAATAAGCTTAAGTCTGAATCAATCAATGCAATTACTAAAAGTAAGATGGATATTTTATCCGATCAATATGTAAAGGGCTTATTCGAGAGCGAGAATCCTACCATTAAACGGGATGTGTTTAACGTTCTTAGATCATATACCGGAAAATTTTCTCTTTCATCAGAGAAATATTCTGAATGGGAATTGGATAAGAAACTTGATAATGCATTAACCAATCTTGGACTCAAAAGAGGAGAGAAATACACTGGTTTAACATTGGTCACATCCGAGAGTAGCAATATATCATTAGATGAATTTATAATTTGGTTTAGGAATCGTGAGCAGCACATCAAATTATCAAAAAATAGTTTTATTGATTTTTCAAAATCATTAGAAAATTTAGTCTGGCTTATGATAAGAGATAAGCTGCTTACCGCTAAAGCTTATCAAGCTGGATACGATGAATCTGATTGGGTAGAAAGACAAGCAGGATGGTGGCGGGATAAAATAAGCTACAGCGTTTATAGGAATGAGTTGGCTAACTCTGTTACATTAAATTATGAAGAAATTAATCAGGTTGATGATAAAAAATCCCGCACCGAAATTTTAAATGAAGAGCTGTCTAAAAAGATTTTTTATAGACTTAATGACCTAAAAAAGAAATATAAAATTAAAATCAACGAAGAGGTTCTGAGAGGAATAAAAGTATCGGCAGAGAACGATAGAAAAGCTATTGATACGTACATAGTCAAGCGCGGAAATTTAATTCCTAGACCTGCATATCCCTCCATAGACAGTGATTGGGTAAACTGGGAGTAAAAAAAATACATGAAATATTTATTTAATATTATAATTGTAGTTTTACTCAGTTATGTTCTAATCAGTTGCAGCAGTAATAATAAAGATTCTCGTAATGCATTATTGTACTGGTGTTCAAATAATACCGATGAAATAAAGTTTGCTAAAATAAATACGGATGAATGGAACAAGAATAACCCAAACGATCAAGTTAAATACCAACCGGTTCCCGAGGGCCGATCGAGTGAGGAAATTATACTAGCCGCAGTTGTGGGAAAAACTACTCCAGATATATATTCCAATATGTGGCAGGGAGATGTTGAAGCATACGCTCAGGCTGGTGTTTTAGTTGCACTTGATACACTTAAAGGGTTTCTGGATTTTCTTTATGAAAGATGCGATAGTGTTGTCATCGAAGAGATAAAATCACTCGATGGTCACATCTACCAGATTCCGTGGAAAATCAACCCAATTATGCTGATTTATAATATTAATTTTATAAATGATTTGGAACTAACAAGTCCTCCCAAAATATACAGCGAATTTTTCGATGCCTCAAAAAAATTTCAAAAAGATTTTGATGGTGATGGATATATTGACAGATGGTTTGGTTATAGCGAGGTAGAAGTAACCTGGTGGCAAAGATTTTTTGATTTTTATCCGTTATACCTTGCAGCATCGGGTGGAGCGCCATTAGTTAAAAATAATCAAGTAGCTTTCAATAATGAATATGCAATTGAGGTTTTTTCCTTTCTGCAAGAAATGTACAAAAAAAATTATTTTTCCAAGGAAAAACTTTCTGCACGGCAAGATGTTTTCTTAGCTGGAGTTACAGCAACAAGGTTTACAGGACCCTGGGAAATAGCGCACGCTGAAAAGTTTAAACCGAAAGGTTTTGAATATGAGTATACTTTTATGCCTGTACCCGATGGACATCAAGGACCTGTTTATACTTATGGTGATCCCAAAAATATAGTCATCTTTAAAACATGTAAATATCCTCAGTCAGCATGGAATTATATCAAAACTATGATTGACAGAGAAAGCGATCTGAAACTTTTGGAAATAACAAATCAATTGCCGAGAAGAAAAAATCTTAGCAGCGATACTTTCTTTAATGATTATTTCACTAATAATCCAAAGATGAAAATCTTTGCCGATCAGTCGGTGTATGTTAAAGGAACAGATGCATCACCAGTACTAAAGGAAATTTTTGATTTGATTTCGCAGCAATATGAGGCATGTGTTGTTTATGGGGAAAAGACCCCCGAGGAAGCTATAAATGATGCAGCGGATGCAGTAAATTTATTGTTCCTAGAATAGAAATGATTAATAAAAAAAAAATACTACCCTACTTGCTTGTGTCTCCATATTTAGTCCATTTTATGTTGTTCGTTGCTTTTCCAGTGGGGTTTTCTATAGTGCTGACATTTCACAAATGGAATATTATTTCTCCAATGGAATTTACCGGGTTGAATAATTATATAAGATTATTCAATGATAAAACTTTTATAAGATCGATAAGTAACACTTTAATATTCTTAGTTATTCACATTCCACTTCAAATAATCGTTGCTCTGTTTCTTGCAGAAATATTAAATCAAAAAATCAAATTAAGAGGTGCTTTCAGAGGCGCATTTTTTCTGCCAGTTATAGTATCTGGAGTGGTGGTTACGATTTTATGGCAGCAGCTATATGGGTATGATACTGGGCTTTTAAATAGATTACTTACAGGAATAGGAATTGGCAAAATTGGATGGTTAACAGATCCGAATATTGCAATGGCTTCAATTGCGGTGATGGCAACCTGGAAAAATGTAGGACTTTACATAGTCCTATTTTTGGTTGGTCTTCAAACTGTTCCGACACAATATTATGAAGCAGCAGATCTCGAAGGTGCTAACCATTTGCAAAAATTCTTCAGAATTACTTTGCCAATGATAAACCCAACAATTTTTATGGTAGTAATTCTTTCAACGATAGGAGGATTCTCATTATTTATTGAACCGTATATTATGACAGGCGGAGGACCATTGAATAGTACAATGTCCGCAGTGCTTTATATCTACAAACAAGGATTCTTCTATTATCATATGGGATATGCAGCAACCTTAGGTCTGTTTTTTGCGTTCATAATTTTAGCTGTTGTGATGATTCAAAAAAAGTTCATTGAGAAAGACCATTGAAAAAATTCAAATCAATATTATTCTATACTGCTCTGACTATCAGTGCCTTGACCTTTGTGTATCCATTTTATTGGATGGTGATGGCCTCAATTGCCCCGGAAAACGAAATTGGAAATCTCACACTTATACCTACATCCTTAACATTAAGCAGTTACTCGCAGATGCTTGATAAAATACCTATCGGTGGAGCGTTTATTAATAGTCTCATTGTTGCTTCCTCCATAACTTTTGGTGTATTGGTTTTTGGCTCAATGATCGGTTATGCATTATCAAAACTTATGTTCAAAGGCAGGAATTTGATTTTTTACGTAATTATTTTCACAATGACATTACCATTTCAGATTACGCTAATACCACAATATATAATTATGGTAAAGTTCGGCTGGATAGATACCTACTGGGCACTGATTGTTCCTTATCTTATAAATGCTTTAAGTATAATCATGTTCAGACAATATTTTAAATCTATTCCCGATAGCCTGATTGATGCAGCAAGACTTGATGGATGTAATGAGTTGCAGATAATATTCAGAATACTTTGGCCTAACTCGATGCCAGCCATAATAACAATCGGGATAATAACTTTTATGGCTTCCTGGAACGAAGTCCTTTGGCCTTTGATTGTAATCCGGGAAGAAAGCTTAATGACAATGCCGCAGCTTGTTACATTGTTCGCTGTGGGTGGAAGGGCGGAATCTCAGTTAGGTGTGAAACTTGCCTCTGCAGTAATGCTTGCTTTACCTATAGTGCTGGCTTATTTGTTCTTCCAAAAATATTTTATTCAGAGTATGGCGTCCGCGGGAATAAAGGAATAGAAAGATTTTATCTCAAATGATTAAAAAGTTATCAACAAAATTAATTCCGGATCCAAAGAGAGTGGTTTTGATGTTTTTCCAACTGAACAAAGCAAGAACTAAAAGAGTCATTAAAATGGTTTCCTCTCTTGAGGAAAGTAAAGTTCAAAAAATTCAAAATAAGGTATTTAAGGAATTTTCTGACAGACATCGATATTTTGAGGAAATTATTTTCTCAAATTATTTAAGAGTTGAAAAATATATCCCAATGGCCGGAAAGGTTAGTAATTGGTAAATGGGTATTGAATGCTGCTAATGCCGCACGACTCTTGTATCCTAACTATCTTCCTGATCAAAACCAGGATAGTGAAGAATGGGCGCATCAATATGATCCGAATTCTTACATAGGGCATGAAGCACTTCAGCAATCTGGAATGGAAGAATGACAAAGGCGAAGAAGTATCTTCCCGAATTTACTTTTATGAGCTAAGAACTTCCGGTTTTTCTCAAAGACGTAAAATGCTTTTCCTTCAATAATGATTACTAATTTTTTATCACTAATAATATCAATTTATTAAACTAAATTGTATGATTAGAACTATTATAGATTAGAACGAAATAAAGATGTATAAGAAAGAGATCCCAAATAAAATAGCTTTTTTAGGTGATTATTTGCCCCGCAAATGCGGTATTGCCACTTTTACTTCAGATATTTATACTACCATATCTTCACAATATACTGAAAGCGATTGCTTCGTTGTTTCAGTAAATGATATTAAGGAAGGTTATGATTATCCTAAAGAAGTAAGATTCGAAATTGAAGAGCAGGAACTTGCTTCTTATCAGCGGGCAGCAGATTTTCTTAATTTTAATAATACTGAAGTCGTATCACTTCAGCATGAATTTGGAATTTATGGTGGACAATCCGGAAGCCATATTCTGGCGCTTTTAAGAGATCTTCATTTACCTGTTGTAACCACATTTCATACAATACTGGAAAAACCAACTTCCGACCAATTCTTAGTTATGAAAGAGCTTATAAAACTTTCTGCCCGTCTTATTTCGATGACAGAAAAAGGTAAAACTTTTCTGACAGAAATTTATAAAGCTCCTTTAGAAAAAGTTGATGTTATTCCTCATGGAATTCCTGATATGCCATTTGTAGATCCGAATTTTTATAAAGATCAGTTTGGTGTTGAAGGAAAACAGGTGCTTTTAACTTTCGGGCTTCTTTCTCCGCAAAAGGGAATTGAAATTGTTTTAAAAGCATTGAACGATGTGCTGAAAAAATTTCCTAATGCAGTTTATGTAATTCTTGGTGCCACACATCCAAACCTTTTTAAAGAGCAGGGAGAAACATACAGAATGAGCCTTGAACGGATGGCTGCTGATCTTGGAATAAAAAAGAACGTAATTTTTTATAACAGGTTTGTTGATATTGAAGAACTAAAGGCATTCATTGGAATGTCTGATATTTACATTACACCATATATAAATAAGGCGCAAATAACATCCGGAACATTGGCATATTCTTTCGGCTGCGGTAAAGCAGTTGTTTCAACTCCCTACTGGCATGCCGAAGAGCTTTTAGCTGATGGAAGAGGTGTTCTGGTTCCTTTTGGAGATTCTAATGCAATTGCGAAGGAATTAATAAGTCTGTTAAAAGATGAAAACCGCCGCCATGCGATGAGAAAAAAAGCTTACCTGCTTGGCCGCAATATGATATGGAGTGAGATTGCACATCGCTATGTTGAATCTTTTCAAAAAGCAAGGCTTCCAAAAATTGAAAAATATCCCCGGATATTTGCTGTTAAAACTCTTGAAGAAAAAAGAGCAGAGCTTCCTGAAATCAGATTAGATCATTTAATCCGGATGACTGATTCAACCGGCTTATATCATCACGCAATAGGATCTATTCCAAATTATAATGAAGGATATTGTACCGAAGATAATGCACGTGCTCTTCTTCTTACTGTTCTTCTGGAAGAAGCATACTCAGATACTGCAAAAATTCATGAACTTTCCAGCCGTTATTCTGCTTTTGTTAATTATGCCTTTAACCAGGAAACAAAACATTTCAGAAATTTTATGAGCTATGATAGAAAATGGATTGAAGATATTGGTTCTGATGACTGCCAGGGACGATCTATTTGGGCGTTAGGAACTTGTGCAGGGAGATCGAAATATCCAAATTTTCATATGTGGGAGGCTCAATTATTTAATCAGATTATTCCGGTAGCAGCAGAGTTAACTTCACCGCGTGCCTGGGCTTTTTCTTTGCTGGGAATAAATGAATATTTTAAAAGAATGAGCGGAGATACAATTGCAAATCAGATTAGAGATACGCTTACCAACCGTCTAACTAATCTTTATGATTCTGTTGCTGTAGATGAATGGTTCTGGTTTGAAGAAATTTTGTCCTATGATAATGCAGTAATTCCGCGGGCTTTAATTGTAAGCGGGCAGTGGACCGGAAATAAAAAGGCTTTTGACATAGGTTTAACATCTTTAAGATGGCTTTTAAAAACCCAAACCTCAGAGCGTGGCTATTTCAGGTCAATCGGTTCAAATGGATTTTATTTAAAAGCCGGAAACCGGGCAAAATTTGATCAGCAGCCGATTGAAGCTTATTCAATGTTATCTGCTTGTCTCGAAGCTTCAAGGGCAACTGACGATAAGTTCTGGCTGGAATCAGCAAGAATGATTTTTGAATGGTTCTTAGGCAGAAACGACCTCGGTATTCCGCTATATAATACTATGACCGGCGGATGCCATGATGCTCTTCATGTTGACAGGATAAATCAAAACCAGGGGGGTGAATCAACTCTTGCCTTTTTACTATCTCTGGTTGAAATGCACATTATGGAAAATTCTTTCCAGTCATTTGAACGGCTTAAAGGCATTGAGCATCATGAAAATATTATTGAAAAACAAATTATGGAAAAACATGAAAGCAATTAGGACAAGGATAGTAATTAAACCTGATTACAAAAGAGTTCTTTACAGATCCTTTATAATTATTTCAGAAGAAAGAATAATTAAAATTATTGGAAGAATTCTGACTCTTTCTGAAAAGGAAGTTAAAAAAGAGCTTAAGAATGTGATGACTGAATTTGAGGAACGGCATCAACGGCTGCGGAACTTTTATCTTAACAGATTTGAGCAGATGAAAAAGTATTTGTTAACAGACCAGCTTTTAAGTGATGAGAGAAAATTATTAATCGGAGCTTATTTTACACAAGAATATTCATTGGAATCGGCTGCTCTTTTTAATCCTTCAATGGTATGGCATCCTGATCAATCAGACCTGCCCGAAGGAAGCCGCCGTTTTATTTTAAGCTTGCGGGCTACAGGTGAAGGGCATATTTCATCTATTACTTTCAGATCGGGAGTAATTGATAAAGAAAACAGAATAGACATTAATACCCCCACCCGTTATGTAGCCACTTCAGAAAATATTACCAATCCTGTTTATGAAAAAATACTTTTTGAACGAAAGCTTATTGAGCTTGATTTGCTGAATGATTTTGCCAAAAAAGTTTTAGACAGTCTCGAAGATAATTTTACTATTGCTGATCTTGAGGATTGTATAAAAATTTTAATACGGCCTTTCAGAAATAAAGGCGGGGAAAATGAGTTAACAGCAAAAGGAATTTTATCTCTAGCACTTTCAAATTATGAGATTCAATATAGTCCTGACCAAGGACTTTCGGAAAGAATAATTTTTCCTCATTCCTCTTCGGAAATTAATGGAATTGAGGATGCCCGTTTCGTTGAGTTTACGGATGAAGATGGACAGCGAATTTACTATGCTACTTACACAGCATACGATGGTAAAGTTGTTTTTCCACAACTTCTTGAAACAAAGGACTTTCTTCATTTTAAAATAAGCACCTTAAACGGGCCCGAAGTAAAAAATAAAGGTATGGCACTTTTCCCCAGAAAAATTAATGGGCTTTATGCAATGATCTCCCGGCAGGATAATGAAAATATTTTTCTAATGTATTCTGAACACCTTCATTTCTGGTACACTAAACAATTAATTCTTAAACCAACTTATCCATGGGAATTTGTGCAGCTTGGCAACTGCGGTTCACCAATTGAGACTGAGGCCGGCTGGCTGGTATTAAGTCATGGTGTGGGTGCTATGCGCGAATATTCAATTGGAGCGTTTTTATTAGACAGAGATGACCCATCAATAGTCATCGGTCGTTTAGAAGAACCTCTGTTAACTCCTAATGAAAATGAAAGAGAGGGCTATGTACCCAATGTTCTTTATAGCTGCGGTAGTGCAATACATGGTGATGAACTTATAATTCCTTATGCTATGTCTGATCATGCAAGCAGCATTGCAAAAGTTGGAGTTAATGAATTACTAAAAAAAATAACTGAATCTAAATCATGAATTATAAAAGGTTACTTAATTGGAAATATGCAGATACAATAAAAATCCTATTCTTACAAAAGAAGATGTACCGTTTAAAGTTAACAGCATTTTTAATCCAGGTGCTGTAAAATACGACGGAAAATATTTGCTCTTTTGCAGAGTTGAGATGCCTATAGGGAGATCATCATTAGTAATTGCAGAAAGTGAAGACGGATATAATTTTAAAGTAGCTTCAAAACATGTACTTACCCCTGAAGATCATAAAGATTTTTATGATTATGTGAAATGGGGTATTGAAGATACCCGTATCACACAAATTGAAAATAAGTTTTATCTTACATATACTGGCTACTCGAAATTTCAGCCTCTGGTAATGCTATCTGAGACATCAAATTTTGTGGACTTTAAAATTCACGGTCCCATTTCCGAACCTTCCAATAAGGATTGTGCAATATTCCCGGAAAAAATTAATGGTTATTATTGGAAAGTAGATCGTCCATCCGCTGAAAAAAGAAGAGATATATGGATAAGCCGCAGTCCTGATATAATTCACTGGGGTGGTCATAAAGTGCTTCTTGAACCTGAACCAGGTACCTGGGAAACCGATAGAATTGGTTCGTCAAGTAATCCGATCAAAACCAGAGAAGGATGGTTAATGCTTTATCACGGAGTAAGATCTTCTATTTATAAACTTGGTGTTGTTCTGCTTGACCTTGAAAAGCCCTGGTTAGTAATAGGAAAAAGTAAGGGACCTATCATCTCTCCGGATTATGATTATGAACGTATAGGTGATGTAAATAATGTTATATTTTCTAACGGCTGGATATTAGAAGATAACGGCGATGTAAAGATTTATTACTCAGGTGCAGATATGAATATATGCCTGGCTGAAACTAATATTCAATACCTTTTATCATTATGTAAATAATTGAAAACTAAATTTGAAAATATATAAAAGTAATATCGTTTGGATTTTTACTCTGGTTGTTGCACTTGTATTCAATACGGAAACGTATAGTGAGATTACATTTGAAGTTAATAAAGCGCACCTCGACTATTTATATGAAGAGATTCAAATTGATGGAAAAGAGATGGCTATTATTCACATCTATAGCAATTATCCGGACTATGCTTACGTAGGAGATGATGATGAAGGAATTGCTTGTATTGATGATGCGGCTCGTGCAGCAATTTTTTATTTAGAATATTATAAAGCATATAATGATAGTACAAGTCTAAGCCAATTCAATAAGCTTGTTGAGTTTGTCTTGCACATGCAGGCAGAAAACGGATTCTTCTATAATTTTATCTGGGAAGATGGTTCTATAAATAAAACTTACAAGACAAGTGTGGCTGAACCAAATTGGTGGACGTGGCGGGCGCTATGGGCTTTGATGGAATATTCAAAGCAATTCGAAAATTTACTCGATAGTAGGACTTTAAGAGTAAAGCAATGTATAGAAAAAACCATTGCAGCGATAAAGCTATATATTCCTAAAGAAAAAGAAATAATCTCGATTGATGGAATCGAATTTCCGAAATGGCTTCCTTTGCAATTTGCATCTGACCAGGCAGCTCTATTAGTTATAATTTTGACCGATTATTATAAAACATCACGCGACAACGATATCCTAGATTATCTAAATTCTTTAGTTCAGGGCATTATGATGATGCAACTGAACGATAAAGAGTGTGAGTTCAATGGTGCTTTTCTAAGCTGGCAAAACACGTGGCATGGTTGGGGTAATTCTCAAGCTTATGCCTTACTTAAAGCTTATCGGGTTCTGAATGAAGAAAGTATAAAAACAAGTGCATTATTAGAACTGAATAATTTTTATGAACGATTAATCGAAAACGGTTTTTTGAGTTACTTTAAGGTACAGAAACATCACAATCAAATTGAAATTGTCGAATCAAGTAAATATTCACAAATAGCTTATAACATCAGACCAATGGTTTTTGCTTTACTGGAGGTGTACAATATTACATTAGATTCAAGTTATGCAATAAAAGCCGGGCAAGTAGCACAGTGGTTTGTTGGAAGAAATCCGGCATGTGCAATTATGTATAATCCTCATAGTGGAATTTTTTATGACGGAATAGAGAATGAAAAATTGATTAATAAAAATTCTGGCGCAGAATCAACTATCGAAGGATTATTATCATTGTTAAAAATTTCATTGAATCCTTTTGCGTTAAAAGAATTTGAAAATACAGATCAGTCTCTTTTCGAAAAGAGATAGTCAATCAACTTGTTATTCAAGTTAGTTGAGAAACTTTTAAGGATAATGTAAATGGTGAATCTTCAAAAATTATTAGAGTATTATGTCGAATGTATTGAGATAGAATCATTCGAAGAATTTTCATTCCCTTCATTTAAGGAAAACCAGCAATTCATCATACCTTCAATGAACAACGAATGGTCTACCTCTGAAGAAAATCTAAACATTATTCTTACACAAGATATTCGTAGAAGTTTAGCATTAAATCGCCAATCTTCATCGTTATATTATGGTTGGCCCACTTATGTAGAACCAGCTATTGCAAAGAATGGAAATCCTTATCAATGGCTTAAACCTTTGTTTTTGTTAAAAGTTGAATTTGAAGAAGACAATCAATCATTTCAACTTTCGCTTGTGAAAGAGTGGCCAAAAGTAAATGATGGTATTCTTAAAAGGTTTGCAAAAACATTTGAAGAACGTATCCAAATTATCGACTCAATCGGTTTATCTGATGCTGAAATTATACCAGATAATGGTTTGATGGAATATTGGACAAGATTTAAAAAACTCTATTCTGATTTGCCCGAACTCTCATTAGAAATGTTTAGTCTGTCTAATGTAAATGAGGAAGGTTTTTATAGTATTCCTCTAATCATAGTTGCGAGCACAGCCAAATATAATCGTCAATTGTTAAAAGAGTTGAGATATTTAAAAGAGGCGAACAATTTAGCTAAGGCAAAAGGAACTTCATTAGAATCACTTATCAACGGTAATTTGAGTTCGAGGAGCAAAGATTTCCAATTATCCCAAATAACATCATTAAATCGTTCACAAAGAAAAGCAACTTTAGATTCTTTCAATAACTCAATTTCAGTAATAACTGGACCTCCTGGGACTGGAAAATCACAAGTTGTATTAAACATTCTTGTAAACGCATTTGAAAACAATCAGTCGGTTTTGTTTACCAGTAAAAACAATAAAGCAGTAGATGTTGTATGTGAAAGAATTTTAAGAAGTGTAAAATTTCCTATAAATCTAAGGCTTGGTTCAAAAACAGAAAATCGTGATTATACAACAGAATTCTTGGACTTACTTGATACTGTTTTATCTGGTGGGGATAAAGATTCTGTTCTGACAGATTATAATAGAACGAAAAGAATATATGATGCAGTAAAAATCAACTATTATAAACTGCTTACGAATTTGGACGAAATTGTTGCTACTCGAAATAGAATAAACAAACTCGACGAGGAAATTGAGAAATATGAAAGCATCCTTGAAAATAATATCGTTAGTCGAGCAAGGGAAATAAAATTTAGAAAATCACCTTTCATTGATTTAGCTAAAAAAGAACTTAGTTTATTAAAAAGTAATAATTGGCCTATTTCTTATAAGATATTCAGGGTATTCTCAAAGAGTTATCCTTATAAGAAAATACATCAGTATTTGTTTGAATGCAATAATCTTATAAGTCAGATGTTAACTTTTCCAGAATTAGCAACTGCAGATTCAATTATTTATGAAAGTTATTTTCAAAAGTTCTTAAAAATTTTTGATTACGTACAAATTTATAACGAACTGACATCCTTACGCAAAAATGAAAATCTTAATAATATTTCACAATTAACTGATCAACTTGAAAAGTTAGAAAAAGACTTTATTGAAGCAAGCAAAAAATATATTGAAGCATTAGGTCGTTATCGCATAATTAATCTCAGTAATGAAGATAGAAGATCTTTAACCAATTATTATTCTGTTGTAAAAAGTTTATCTGGAGAATATCCAGGCGATAAAGCTTATAGTCAATTAAAAAGACAACAAGAAAATTTGTTTGAAAAGGTATCGAGAATTTTGCCTGTTTGGTCGGTTACTAATTTATCAGTTGGTGGTCATTTCCCATTTATTCCTAATGCATTTGACATTCTTATAATAGATGAATCCTCTCAATCTGACATTGCTTCATCACTTCCATTATTATTTAGGTCTAAGAATGCTGTAATAATTGGAGATCCACAACAATTAAAACATATATCATCTATTAGCAAAGCACAAGATAATAGACTAATGCAGAAATACAGTTTAATACACGAGGATAATTTGCGATTCTCTTATTCAATTCAATCACTTTATCATTGCGCAAGAGGTATCGTTTCCGATGATTGTGTAACATTATTAAATGAACATTACCGAAGCCATTACAGCATTATTGAATTTTCCAATAGGGAATGGTATGACGGTCACCTTGATATACGAACTAATTATGATAACCTTTTCTATCCGCCTGATGGAAAAAATAACCTTGAATGGATTAATACAAAAGGAGAAACTGAACGTTTAAATGGAAGAAGTGCACTCAACAAAAAAGAAGCAAATGAAGTTCTTGTGTTGCTATCAAAATTCTTAACTAGTTATCAAAATGAACAACCAAGTATTGGAATTGTTACACCTTTTTCTGCTCAAGCAGAATATTTAAAACAAGAAATAATAAAAAAGTATGATGAGCACTTTATTAAAAGCCATTTTTTAATAACGGATACTGCTCACAAATTTCAAGGAGACGAGAGAGATATTGTGATTTTTTCCCCTGTTATTGCACAAAATATTTCTAATGATTCAACACTCATTGGATTTTTACGAAGCACAAGCAATTTATTTAATGTGGCAATTACCAGAGCCAGAAGCATTCTTTGGATAGTCGGTGATAGAGAAAAATGTGTTAGGGCCGGCATTCCTTATCTAAAATCATTTGTAGAGTATATTGAGCAAAAAAAATATGAAAAAATTGACTTACCTTATGATGGTTTTGCTTCTCCTTGGGAAAAAAAGTTTTACGAAGTTTTGGTCTCTGAAGGTTTTCAACCCAAAATCCAATATCCAGTCGGACCTTATTTTGTTGATTTAGTTTTATTCAATAATAATAAAAAAATTGCTATTGAGGTTGATGGTGAAAGATGGCATACAGATTTAAGTGGAGAAAGATTAGAAAGAGATATTACACGAGATAAAAATCTAAGGAGAATGAATTTTATTGTTATAAGATTTTGGACACACGATTTGAAATATGATTTATCAAAATGTGTTAATAAAATAAAATCTATCACTGAAAAAAAATAGATGTAAGATATACTATAACTTTAATCAAGAGCGTAATGGCACTGAGAATTTTAAAAATGTTCGGGTTAATCGTTTTGTTAGTAATTGATTGGTAATATGCTGGATAGCAAAAAAATTATATTATCTGACGAACAAAAATTAATTGTGGATTTATCCGAGGGGCAGCATTTAGTATTGGCTCCACCTGGAACTGGAAAAACAGAGTTGCTAGCTCAGAGAGTAAATCTTGCCTTGAACCGTGGCATTAGTGCTGATAAAATGATTTGCTTAACCTTTACAAATCGAGCTGCAAAAGGAATGAAGGAAAGAATTGAGGAGAAACACCCAAATAACGGTGTATTTATTGGAAATATTCATCACTTCAGTTCAAACTTTTTGTTTAAAAATAAATTAGTACCGCAATTTACTTCGCTCTTGGACGAGGAAGATTCTGATTTACTTCTTCGAGAAGCTAAGTCCGTTGAAAATTGTCAAGTGGAATTTTACATTCCTGATTTATTGCGGTTAAATACACAAATCAGACAGCTTAAACTAAACTTCCCCAAAGAAATAATATTACCACCTGCTAAACCAATTCCATCCTTAGAGTTAGCGAAAAAAGTTTGTCTTAGATATGAACAACTTAAAGTAGAATCCTCACTTTTAGATTTTGATGACCTATTAACTTATACATATTATTATCTCACCAGCAATAATAATAATCTCAGCCTCTCAAAATATTCTTGGATTCAGGTCGATGAAGTGCAAGATTTAAATCCAATTCAATGGGAAATTATTAAGTTGGTCGCGGAAACGGATGCTCATATTTTATTTTTCGGAGATTATGAGCAAGCCATATTCTCATTTATGGGTGCAAAATTAGAAAGATTACACACAATTGAAAAAGAATGTAGAATTCATAATTTGCAAAAAAACTTTAGATCACCCTCATACTTGTTGCAAATATATATAGACTATGCAAAAACCCATTTATCTCCAAAGTGGAAAAAAGATCCAGTCCCAAATAAAATTGAAATACCTAATCAAGATGATCTATTGTTAATAAAAGTTAATGGTGAAAATATTAACGAAGCTAATTACATAACTCACCTTACGCAAAGAAGAAGAAAATCATTAAATTTCTAAGAAAGAAAA
>MHAR01000062.1 GCA_001803045.1 Ignavibacteria bacterium RIFOXYB12_FULL_35_14
GCACTTGGACGATATCCGGGGAATCTATACTCATCCACTAGCCGTCTTTTTTTTCGCATCTATTAATCATACACATTTTTTATTAACTTAAAATTCCTCTATCCCCTTATCTCCTCATATGTTATGACGTTTCTTGTTATCATTTTTACCCACTTACTTCCACGATGAGCGAGAATAAAATTATACCCTTCGCCAGCATTAAATTGTCCTAACAGATAGCCAGCTAATTGTTCCTTAGCGTGGTTAAGCGTTAGCTTTAAATCATTTTCAAATTCAATTATTATTTTATTATAGAGTGTATCTGCGCTTCCCCTATGCAATTTATCTTTACGAGGAATTGCTAAAACGGATGTTTTGGCACCAAGCGAAATATTATCAATTATTTTTTCAATCTCTTTATCACCGTGATAAAGCCGATTTAAAAGATCCTTGAATGCCTCTTTTTTCGGTAATTCTCTATTGGCTAATTTAACTTTTGAATAGTAGGCTTTAATGAGTTCGATCATATCTTTTTTAATCAATAAAAAGTTTCAAAAGAATTAATTCCATATGGAAATGTGAAACAGGAATAATTTCAAACTGCCTTCCCAAATTAAATAATTACCCTCTTTAAGTCTATAAATTTTAACTGTTGGTCAATTTATAGTCTATCGTTCGCTTTTTGTTTTACCATGATCCCTCCACTTCTTCTTCTTACTTCCCTCATAGCTGTCAATTTGAAAAAGCACGCCTTCAAGCTTCCCATTTACTAAGGGAATCCTTTTGCTGGTCTTGAGACCAATGGATTTTCTTAACTCAGGATTGCCGGTATAAATAAACGCAGAAGAGCCATTACACTTTGTTTTAATAAAATCTCCCAATTCTTTATAAAGCGTGCGGACTTCTTCAATCTCTCCCAACCTTATTCCATAAGGCGGATTTGTGATCAGAGTTCCGTTCTCAAATTGCTTCACATGCTGGAAAGGGTGACAAGACAGGTCAACTGCATCGCCAAATGGCAATCGTGATAAGTTACTTTTTGCAACATCAATTACTTTTTGTGATTTATCACTCCCAACAATAAGTCCTTTTGGTAATGGACGAATTTTCTTGTCGCAATCTTCTTTCACCTTTTCCCAAATCTTAAGATCGAAATCCGGCAAATAGAAAAATCCGAAATTCTTACGGAGTTTCTGTGCGGGTATTCTGCAGTAATGCATTAATGCTTCGCAGAGAATCGTACCTGAACCGCACATGCAATCCCATAATGGATTGTCACCATCCCACTTGCTTAATCTGATGATTGCAGCGGCTAGTGTTTCCTGCATTGGTGCTTCGCCGGCTAATAATCTGTAACCACGCTTATGCAGCGATTCGCCTGATGTATCCAGACTTATCACGGCAGTATCTTTTTCTATGTGAAGATTAAAGCGTACATCGGGATTAGTTGTATTAACATTTGGTCGCTTTCCAAATTTCGATCTGAAATAATCTGCGATTCCATCTTTTAAAACTTGAGATGCATACAGAGAATTAGTGATTTGACTCTTTGCAACCGAAGCGCTTATTGCAAAGGTTTTATTGAGAGAAAAGATTTCTTCCCAGCGAATTTTTTCTGCCGCTTTCATTAATGCATTTGTGCTTCTGCAATGAAAAGTTACCAGTGGAGCTAAAACTCTTGACAACAATCTTGAAGTATAATTTATTTTGTAAAGTGATGATTTATCAGCTTTGAAATCAACTCCCCGGTAAGCGATTCTTGTATTTGTCGCTCCAAGCTCAAGCAGTTCCTGTTCGCAAAGTTCTTCCATCATACCCGGGGCTTGGGCAAAGTATCCGGAGTTTTGATATTGGTACATAAATATTACCTTAATCGTATTTATGAATTGTGCTCAAAGGAAAAAAGAGATCACCCCAAGATTGAAATTAAATTTCATCCCGTACTTGTCTTGCTAGATTAACAAGTTCCCAATACGGAGGTCTATAACCATTTTGAGTTTTGAATTCATCGGCAAGAACTACAAGTCTTTCTTTAATATTATCATGTTTACCGGAGTACTTAATATTCCTCAGTGCTGCCTCAGCACTCATTCCTTCAGGTACCGGTCCTTCCGATCCAAAATAATTTAATGCTACACTATATAGCTTAAAGATTCTTCCAATCGGTAATTTGTACCAATCATACGATAATTGTTTGTCGCTGTCAGCATCTTCTAACATAACATCTGTTACTGCATTATCAAGATGATCTTTATAAAGGGTTTCCGGATCTCTCCATTCTGCCACAACTGAAAGCTGAGGATCATATTCCAAATCTGAAGGTTCCTGTGTTTCAAAATTCGTTACTCCGAATGAGGATAACCACATTCTTGTTCCCTTTGAAGAAATCGTAGATAGTCCTGACCACAATCTTATGCCAAATTTAAGATAAGCAAACGAAGCTACTTCGGAGCAAAATAGCTTATCATGATCAGAATAATTCATTTCAAAATCATAAGGAATATGTTTTCTTTTAGCTTCACTAAATGCATATGATGCGGCTTTATGCGGAATCATTGGATCATTTGTTATAATGTCCGATCTCAATCTCAACACCATGATTCTCAATTTAGTATCATTTAGATATTCATTTAGAGAAGATACCGTAACACCTCTTTCTATGTGGGACTCGATGATTGAGATAAGATTTGTTTTTTCATCTATATGAATCAAAGCAACATGAGAAAAATTTCCCGGGTAATCATTGCCTCTTGCTATTAGAGCTGAAGTTGGTGCTCCTCCTCTGGATATTAATATATCACCGCTTTGAATAGTAACACCGAGAATTTTTGCGGAAGGAGAGGACGACGGTTCATCATATCCTAAAATTAATTTAGGCACCTTCTCTGACGGAAGCTGAAGCATCACTTCTTCAATAGCAGCACGATTACCATATAGTAATCTGTAAACTGTATTCCTGGCTTCTGTTGAGTTCATATCCCAATTACGGGATTCTTCTTTAATAATTTTTCTCACAGAAGTATAAAAGTCTATATATTTTGATAGGTATTCACTGCAAGCGGAAATGCATGTGGCGATATTAAAAATATTATTTTCGAGTACTCTGAATTTTTCATCCGTCGGACTAGGTGAAGAAATTGAAATGTTACTTAACACCTTTTTAGATTCAACTAGTAGTGAATCAATCTTCTGCTTTACTTTGTCACAGCTAACATTACGTGCTGCATTAAACTCCGCTTCGAGCTTTTCCCAGAATTTATCCTGATTCCAAATAAATGGACTTTTCTTTCCTTCAATTATTTCTGTTGTATCCGGGAGAGGTATTAAAAGGATTAAATACAATAAAATAATAGAAAAGGTAAATATTTTAAACTTTGGATACTTACCGGTATTACTTTTAATAGACATAATATCAAATTACGAGATAAAGAGAGAAAATTCCACAAATCATTTTGCTACTTTGCAAATTGTTTCATACTTTAAGCCATCAAGAATGAAATCCGTCATAATTTTTTCATATTCATAATAAAAGGAGTGTCCATGAGAAATTCTACTTTCTATTTAGTGTTATTCTCTCTTATTTTCCTTTCCTCAAATTCCTTGTCGCAAAATTACATCATTAGTGGAAAGGTAACCGATAAGACAGGTGAAGCACTAGTTGGGGTAAATATCCTCGAAAAGGGGACTATTAACGGTACGGCTACTGATAAAGAGGGGCGTTATTCATTAGGCTACAATTCTTTCGATGCCGTGTTTAGTTTTAGCTACGTGGGATTTCAGTCGAAGGAGATCACACCGAAAGGGGTAACAAATATTGATGTAATTCTTGTAGAGGGAATTGAGTTTCAGGAAATTTTTATTGTTGGTTCAAGGAATTTAAATCGTTCAATTACTGAAACTCCTGTTCCCATCGATATCCTTAATATACCGGAATTATCTGAACGCGTCGGACAGTTTGATATGAATCAGGTTCTTCAATATGCAGCACCGTCTTTCAATTCAAACAGACAATCGGGCGCCGATGGAAGTGATCATATTGATCCAGCAACTTTGCGCGGATTAGGACCCGATCAAACTCTCGTTCTTCTTAATGGAAAGAGACGACATCAATCATCACTAATAAATATTTTTGGTACCAGAGGAAGAGGTAATACAGGAACAGATTTAAATTCTATTCCGGTTTCAGCCATTGAAAGAATCGAAATTCTTCGTGATGGTGCAAGTGCTCAGTACGGCTCCGATGCTATTGCCGGGGTTATTAATGTTGTTCTCAAATCAAGCTTGAATAAATTCTCTGGAAGCGTTAGCTCCGGTTTTCATCAGGCGAAATACAGAACCGACCGCGATTACGATGGTGAAGAATTTCAGATGAATGGAAATTATGGTTTACCGTTAGGCGAGAATGGGTTTGTTAATCTTACACTGGATTTTCTCCGCAAAGGCAAAACCAATCGCCCGGCAGACCCGAATACTTATTCGATATACAGAAAGCAAATCGGCGATGCATCTTTGAATAACTTTAACACATTTTTCAATTCGAGGTATGCCATAAATGAAAAAACAATTCTTTATTCATTTGGCGGAATAAACCATAGACAAACCGATGCATATGCCTGGACTCGTGATCCCGACAGTGAAAGGAACATTCCTGCTATTTATCCAAATGGTTTCGATCCGAGAATTCAATCAACTATCAGAGATCATTCTGTTTCTACAGGTGTATCGACTGAAGTTGACAAATGGCATCTTGATTTCAATAATACTCTCGGCATAAATCGTTTTCATTATTATATTGACGGCACTTTGAATGCTTCACTGCTTGAAAAATCTCCAACCCGATTTGATGCCGGCGGTTTTCAACTAATGCAAAATACCACTTCTTTAAATTTTACTAGATTTATTAATGATGTTTTGAAGGGATTGAATATAGCATTTGGGCTTGAATACAGAATCGACAATTATGAAATCTTTGCAGGCGAAGATGCTTCATGGAAAAATTATGGAGTGATAGATTCAGTAATTAACGGTAGGGTAGTTCCCATTGATGTGCTTGGCAGACCAGGCGGTTCACAAGGTTTCCCAGGTTTCAGGCCTGATAATATAGTTGATGAATATCGAACAAACCTCGGTGCTTATGCAGATTTAGAATTGGATTTTACCGACAACTGGATGATCAGCACTGCCGCGCGCTTCGAAAGTTATTCTGATTTTGGAAATACACTCGATGGAAAAATTGCAACAAGAATTAAAGTAACCGATGATATCTCATTACGAGGTTCATTCGGTACCGGTTTCCGTGCGGCTTCTCTGGCTCAGATATATTTTAATTCTACCTTCACGGATTTTGTCTCCGGCGTTCCGATTGATAAATTGATTGCAAAAAACAACAGCCCGATCGCACGTGCGCTCGGTATTCCGAATCTTAAAGAAGAAACAGCAATAAACGGAAGCCTTGGATTTACTGCCTCCCCATTCGAAGGATTCACTGCAACTGTGGATGGATACTATGTAAAAATAGAAGACCGAATAGTACTCACAGGTGCCTTTGAAGATTCCGATCCTGACATCGGTGCTGATTTGCAGGCTTTGGATGTTGGTGCTGCCCAATTCTTTACAAATGCGTTAGATACTAAAACGAAAGGTGTTGATATTATCTTAACTTACCAAAATTCATTTGATGAAAATGATTTTAAATTTTCCCTGGCAGGCAATTTTAATAAGATGGAACTTGGGAAAATTAAAACCAGCAGCAAACTTGCCGGTAAAGAAGACATTTATTTTGGAAAAAGAGAACAGGCTTTTCTGCTTGCCTCTGCACCCGAAACAAAACTCTCTTTCTCAATTGATTATAGCAGAGATAAATTCAATGCTTCTTTGAGGATGATTTACTTTGGTAAAATCACTTTGATTGACTGGCTTGATACGGAAGACATATACGAAGCAAAACTTACAGCCGATGCAAGCTTGAGTTATGAATTTACAGATAATCTTACTTTGCTTATTGGCGGTGCAAATATTTTTGATATTTATCCAACTGAACAGGATACCGAAACAGAAACCGGTGGAATATGGGATGCAGTTCAGATGGGATTCAGCGGAAGGTTCTTATTTGCAAAGCTTATTGTCCTTTTCTAAAAATTATTTAACAAAAAAGCCCCACACTCGTGAGGCTTTTTTGTTCTAAAATAACTTGCTCTGAAGATTATTTAATTAATACGAATTTCTTTGTTGCTACAAAACTTCCGGCTTGAAGCTTATACAAGTAAACTCCACTTGATAGATTAAGAGCATCTCCGCCAGCGGCGGATCCGCCTTTGGCGGAAAATTCAACTTTGTGATAACCTTTGTCTTGCTCTTCATTTACAAGCACTGCAATCTCTTCACCTAATGCAGTTAGCAAAATGAGCTTTGCATTGCTCCTTTCTTGAAGTACATAACCAATTGTTGTGGTTGGATTAAAAGGATTCGGATAGTTCTGTTCAAGCGTGAATTTATCAAGCACTCTTACATCTACTTCAATTTCATTTGAGTATTCATATGTTCCGCCGTAATCTATCTGCTTGAGGCGATATAAATATTTTCCCGGATCGATGAGTTTATCTACGAAGGAATATTGGTTTGGAGAAGTAGTTGTACCATGGCCAGTAACGGAACCAATTGTCACAAAATCATTGCTGCTAAATTTTCTCTGCACTTCAAATCCTTGGTTATTAAGTTCAGTTGCAGTTGACCAGCAAAGTGTTACCTCTGTGCCACTTGCTGATGCTGTGAATGATGTGAGTTCAACTGGAAGAGCGGACTTGTAACATGCCCATACTTTACTTTCAACGCTTCCCCAACCCGCTGGTATTCCCCCAAACACATAAACGGTGTCATAGACAAATGCACCGGCAAACCAAATAAGACCTTTTGACATATCTGGGCATGTTGCCCACCTGTCAGTCTCCGGGTAATAAACTTCTATAGTCGCAATTGCTGAGTTATCGTATTGTCCTCCTCCGACAGCATAAATAAGTCCATCAACTAAATAAGTTTGCAAACCAAATCTTGCAGTAGGCATACTTTGTTTCTGAGTCCAAGTGTCTGTTTGTGGATTATAAGCAAATACATATGGTAATGCATTCCACGGAGAATAAGTTGATCCGCCAATTGCATAGATAAATCCGTTGTATACAGTTAAGGATGAATTTCCTCTACCAGGAAGCGGGATATCCTGTTTTCGTGTCCAAGTATCAGTGCTTGGATTATAAGCCCAGCATTCTCTGCTATTATAATTACCTCCCTCAACGTAAATTATCCCATCGACAATAGCCGCGTTCTGGCCTATGCGTCCACTGGGCATGTCGTTTTTCTGTGTCCAAGTGTTAGTAACCGGATCATATACTTCTACTTTCAACTTATAGCTTGAATAACCCCCACCAATCGCATAAATAGAGTCATTCACTACGGCCGTTAAAAGACATCCTCTCGGAGTTGGTAATGGCGCTTTAATTTCCCATGAGCCAGTTAATGGATCATACATTTCATTATTTGCCAACTCATTAATATTCACATCCCATCCTCCAATAACATAGATCTTTCCATTAACTACACTTGCAGAAGCCACTAACCTTGGTGTTGGAATATCGGCTTTCTGTGTCCATCCATTTTGAGCCTGGATATGAATGGAAACTAAAGCCAAGGAAATTATGATTAAACAGAATTTCCTTAAGTATAAATTTTCCCCTGAATGACGAGAAACTGTTCCATGTAACATAAGACCTCCTAATTGTTAAATAATGTTAATTAAATGTTTTTTACGTGGCAGTCATCCCACCTTAGCAAGACGACTGCCATTTGTTAAGCAAGGTTCAATGCTCTTTTATAACACCCGTGCCCGTACCAACCCAATAGATGGGTAACGGGTAATATTCGTCGTTAGTATATATGATAAGGTCGGCTTTCATAAATCCTTGCATTCCGTCAATTGTTCCACCCTTTCCATGTGCTACCAACTTTAGGGGCAACGTAAAAACAAAAGGATCATCTGTTTTGGACCTATAGCCCTCATAAGTACCTTCCCAAATACCGCCCTCTGTGACGTCGGGGAATAGTGTGAACGATCCATGACATGGGCCTTCACCAGTAATAACATCGAGTGTAAGACTTAGCAGATGCTCCATTCGCCCCCCTGCACGCAAGTCAGTTGCAGTAACCATGTCCGTTACGGGATAATCCTTCATATGCAGCGTCCTCCCCGCAATCTTCTTGTAATCATCGGGATTGGCAGTAAACGGTTTAGGTGAACTAGAAAAAGTATATTCTACATTCTTCTTGTCCTTTTCCAGTGAGCCTTGCCCTAATGGATCTACCGGCGACTGTGATTTATCAGAACAGCCAACCAGCGTAAGCCAAAGAAAAGAAAATAGAACGAGAACACATTTGAGTGCCTTCATAAGAACCTCCTTTTGCCTGCCTACTGCAGGTAAATTTGTTAGTAATACTGTTAATTTTATTGGCGATTATAGATTAGCCCAAAAAAGTGCCAGTTATTATCAGTGGGTTTTTTAAAGCATTAAACTCTTTTTAGATAAGCACTTATTGAATATGTGGGGTTAAGTGAGGCTGCTATTAATCTAGCTTAAATAGCTCGTCAACATTGGCGATTTGCTTCTTCCTCGAAAACACTCCTTCAGATAATCCTACTCCATTTACCTAAAGAGAGTGTTGTATTAGATTAAAGTTGATCAATTTATTGTCTCAAGTTTTAGGGTCTGTTGCATAACTATTTATTGCGGTTGACTTTAGTCAACCGAAATAAAAATAAACCAATTATTTCGACTTTAGTCACATTAAAATATTCCAAATGTGGCTAAAGCCCCAAAACATTTCATCTATTCAAACAGTTGACTGAAGTCAACTGCAATAGATGAATTTTTTCCTGTTATGTAACTTTCACTTTGGGATGGGCAAGGGGTTGGCCTGCTCGCCTCCGGCGAGGGTTAGGCCTTTGGTTTTTCTATTCTTAATTTCTTCATCTTATATCGCATATCATGTTCGGATATATTTAATGCACGTGCAGCTTTAGATTGGTTCCAATTGCAATTCTTCAAAGTAGTTCTAATCAATTCCTCTTCATAATCTGTTAAACTTTCACTAAGCGATTTTGTTGTTGGTATATTCGAGGAATCCTTTTTTGATTTCTTAAGTTCTTTTTGTAATTCAGGCGGCAATGTTTTTCTATCTATAATTTTTTGCTTCTTGGTGGTTAGAGTAACTAATCTTTCGACAAAATTTTCTAACTCTCTAATGTTACCAGCCCAGCGACGCTGTTTCATAAAATCTAAAACTTCTTCGTGAAATCCTTTAATCTCTTTTTCCTGTTCAAGAGAAAACTTCCTAAGAAAATAATCAGCTAACATTGGAATATCTTCTACTCTTTCATTTAGTGAGGGAACAAAAATGGGATATACATTCAAGCGGTAGAATAGATCTTCTCTAAAACTCTTTTCAACAACTAATTTTTGAAGCGATGAACTGGAAGCAGTTATGATACGCACATTTACTTTCCGGATCTGGTTACTCCCAACAGGCCTAATCTCTTCATCCTGAAGCACCCTCAGCAATTTAGATTGCATGTCAAAAGGAAGGTTATTTATTTCATCCATAAAAAGAGTTCCGCCGTTTGCTTCTTCAAGCAATCCTTTGCGATCAACTGAAGCTCCTGTAAATGCACCTTTTATATGTCCGAAAAGTTCACTTTCAACTAAGTTTGGTTGAATTGCTCCGCAATCAATGGCAACAAATTTATTTTGACTTCTTAAGCTAAGTTTGTGTACTGCTCTTGCAACAAGTTCTTTACCGGTTCCACTTTCTCCTTCTAATAATATTCTCACATCACAACGAGCCGCTGCTTCAATAGCCTGCAACATCTCGATAAATATTTTACTTTTACCAAGCAGTCCCAGCATAGCATATTTATTTAACAAAACTTGCTTAGGCAGTGGAGATACAAAATATTGAGCAATGGTTTGTGTACAATGTAAGAAAGGCGACACGATTGCAGAAAATTTTTCAAGCAGAGAAAGATCGTGCTGTGTAAAAGAGTAATTACTTTCACCATTTAAAAGTAATAATGTACCAATTATTATATTTTCTACTCTAAATGGAATACAAATAGCGGACTTTGCCTGCACTTTATCAAACAACTTTTTTCGAAAACGGTCATCGGATTTTATATCAGAACTAATTAATGAGCTGTTATTTAAAATTACCCAGCCGCTGATATTTATATGCAAAAAATGATTTCGCTCATCATCCATATTCCTTTCAGCATAAATTGTTTTTATAGTATTCCGTGTTTTCGGATTGATCATCATAATTAATGCGGAATCTGAATTTACCAGGGCAGATACTTTCTCAACTACTAGCCTTAGCACTTCCTCATAATCGCTCTGCTGACCTAATACTTGTGCCAGTTCGATTAATGATTCGAGTTTTGATATAAGATTATTATTAAAATTATCTTCCATTGATTTATTCTTTTTAACTCCGTAGGAGTTGAATATTTGTAGAAACAATACACAGAGAACACCGAACTCCGTAGGAGTTCAATACCCCAACAGTTCGGGGCAGGTTAATATTTTAAGTCATCGAACCATTTGAATAAATACGCATCCTCATATTTAATATCAAATGCTTGTAACATTTTAATATATTCTTCTTTAAATGAAATGCGTTTATGGTGTTTTTCTTGGTTAAGTATATATTTTACTACTCTATCAATTTGTGAATGCGAATAAGAAAATGCCCCAAAACCATCCTGCCAATGGAATCTCCCTCTCAACCATTTCTTCTCATTAATAAAATCTGTTGAGGAGACTTTTACATCTCTTACTAAATCAGAGATTGCATTTTTGGGATTCAATCCTAAAAATATATGTGCATGATCAAGCATTGTATTTATGGCAAGTAATTTATTCCCTTTATTTTGCATAATCCCTGTTATGTATTTCATTAAGTCGTCCTTGAATGAAGGGTGAATTAATCTGTCTCTATGTTCAACTGCAAATACTAAATGAATATAAAGTTGTGTATATGTATTTGCCATTTGTGAGCCTTTCTTTTAATTATCTATATTAAAAATACTATAATCCTTTTATAGAACTCCTAATGGAGTTCGTTAATTTCGGTTTGTTTAATTCTACAAATATTGAACTCCTATGGAGTTTGGACTATATAGGTTAATATTTTTTCTAAAAACATTTAGCCCCACTGGGGTTGTATCTCTCTCTCCTCCTTTTGATTTTCTATTCATTTATACTTTGATTATTTCGATAAATAATTGCCATCACTTCCACTCACGTTATAAAGTTAATTTTTTTGAGATATTTTATAAATCGTACATCACTTCGTACACTTTGCCATTCAGGATCTACATTCAAAAAGTGTAATTTGGGATCGACGTCTTCAATGGATTTTTCCACCCAATTTAACGCCTCTTCCTGTTTTCCTGCATGACTAAATAATATCGCAATATCATAAGGCGAAATGTAATGATATTTATAAATCTCAGCGAGGCTGGAGGCTGCAGTTCCAAAGGCATTATCAACTCCGGCTTTATCCATTGCCTGAACAATATCATTCATCCCCGTTATTAAAAATATTTTTTTACATGCTTCTACTGCCTCTGCTTTTCTATTCATAAAAGAAAGAGTACGCCACAAGAACATTAAGCCCCATAAAAAAGGAGGATTCATTTCAAGATATTTCGAAAGACGTAAAAAAGCTCTATCGTATTTAGAAGTGTAGAAATCAGGAAATACAACACATATTTCCGAATAATCTGACAGTGGATCAATTGTTTTGGATCTTTCAGCAAATTTTCTTGAATAATCAAATTGTCCCATTGATACTAGGTAGATGCTATAGTTTCGTAGAGCAAGTGCATTATTAGGATTTAGTTCCAGGCTATGTTTCCAGGCTGATCCTGCTTCTGTCCTTTTCCATTCAAGACAGGCATTTAGTAAACCTAGAAGATCATAGCATTCACAAAGGTTTTCATCAATTTCCAATATCTTCTGAATACATTTCCTAATATCTGAAATGACTTCACGCGTAGGCTTTGCACCAAAGTAAGCCAAGGCGAAATAGCAGTCCCCCAGTCCAGTGTATGCAAGAGCATAGTTGGGATCTAACTTAAGTGCCTCATTGAAATATGCAATAGCTTTGTCACTGAGGCTGAGATCAACCTTATTAAAAAAATAATATCCCTGCTGGTAAAAATTGTAAGCCTCAATGTTATCTGTGTAACGTTTAACTAATTTTTCTTTTTCATCCTCCAGGAGTTTAACTTTTAGAATGTTCACTATCCCAAGGGAGATTTCATCCTGTATTTCAAATACATCTTTTAATTCGCGGTCATATCTTTCCGACCAAAGATGATATCCATCCAAAACGTTTATTAGTTGTGCTGTGATACGGAGATTTTCACCAGATTTTCTTACACTTCCTTCAAGTACTGTTCTTACATCCAGCTTTCTGCCAACCTTGCGGACATCATGACTTCCACCCTTGAAGGTAAAAGTAGAAGTGCGAGCAACCACTCTCAAGTCTCTGACTTTTGATAATGCATTTATCAACTCTTCCGTTAAACCATCACAAAAATATTCCTGCTCTGGGTCCGCACTCATATTTACAAATGGCATTACTGCTATTGATTGGGATGGTCTTGGTGCAGGAAGTTCAAATTGGAAAGATTGAATTTCTTCTTGACTTGTAATCTTTCTTAGATCCTCAAGCATAAACGTCAAATCCTCATACCTGTCTTCTCTTTCTTTTGCAATTGTTTTTTCTAAAATGGTTAGTAACCTATGCGGTACATCTGTACGGAATTTCCTTACATCCTCAGGCTCCTGATTTAAGATTAAATATACTATTGCCTGTTCATAATCTGCCTGAAATGGAGCTTGACCCGTCAGCATTTCGTAAAGAAGAATACCCAGAGACCATATATCCGTTCTATGATCTACTTTCTCTCCTTTTATCTGTTCAGGTGACATATACTCGGTAGTGCCGAATTTTACATCCCTTCTTGTAAACTGTGTTCGATCTATTTTCTTAGCTAATCCAAAATCTAATATTTTTACTACATTTTCTTTGGTGATAAATATGTTTGCGGGTTTTATATCCCTGTGAATAATGCCCTTTTCATGTGCTGTATGTAATCCTTCAGTTATCTGTGTCGTTATGTTAATAACCTCATCTAAACTTATTAGCTCTTTGCTTATCTTACTTTTTAACGTCTCTCCTTCATAATAATCCATCGCAATGAAGAACTCACCATCATCTGTTTCATCTATTTCATGTATTGTACAAATATTATTATGCTGAAGGGAAGAGGCAGCTTGAGCTTCTAAAATGAATCTCCGTTTTGATTCTTCATCTCGTGTGAATGATTCAGGTAAGACTTTGAGAGCAACAGTTCGTTTCAGTTTTATATCCTCGGCTTTATAAATTATCCCCATTCCTCCGCGTCCCAATTCTTCAAGTACACGATAATGTGATATTATATTAGCACTCATTTTCTTAAGCCAATTGTCTTAAGATATTTTATGAATCGTTCATCATTGCGTACACTTTGCCAATCAGGATCAACATCAATAAAGTGTAATTTGAGATCTATTTCTTCAATAGCTTTTCCTAACCATAGAATGGCTTCTTCCTTTTTACCTGCATGAATGAATAATGTAGCAATATCATAAGGTGAGGTGTAATGGTATTGATAGATATCAGCCATCGTCCGGGCTGCTGTCTCAATTGCACTGTCAGTGTCGGCTCTCTCCATTGCCTGCACTACGTCATTTAGACCTGCTATTAAGAAAGTCTTCTTACAAACTTCTACAGCTTCTTCTTTTCTATTCATTAAAGAAAAAGTACGCCATAAGAACCATAAACCCCACCAATAAGGAGGATCCAATTGCAGATATTTTGAAAGACGTTCAACAACCGTGTCATATCTAGCCGTATAAAAATCTGGAAATACAAAACATAATTCTGTATAATCGGACAGCGGATCAACTGTTTTAGCTCTATGTGATAATTTTCTTGCCAAATCAAATTGTCCCCAAGATATCCGGTTCATGCTGTAATTTTGCAAAGCCACCGAATTATTCGGATTTAATTCAATGCTATGCTGCCAGGCTGATTGCGCTTCCACCCATTTCCATTCAAAACACGCATTAAACAATCCTAACAAATCATAGCCTTCAGAAAGATTTTCATCAATTTCCAAAGCTTTCCGAATATACTTCTTCATATCTGCTTTAACCTCGCAAGTTCTTTTTATACCAAAGTAACCCATAGCAAAATAACAAAATCCCAGACCATAGTAAGCAAGTGCATAGTTAGGATCTATTTTAAGTGCCTGATGGAAATATTCAATAGCTTTGTTAAATAAACTAAAATTAATCTGATTGAAAATATAAAGCCCTTGCATATAAAAATTGTAAGCTTCAATATTATCAGTATGACGTTTGAGCAATTTTTCTTTTTCATCCTCTTGAAGCTTAACTTTCAGTATATTGACAATAGCAAGTGATATCTCGTCCTGTATTTGAAATACATCTTTTAATTCGCGATCATATCGCTCAGACCAAAGATGATAGCCATCCATTACGTTTATAAGTTGAACTGCTACACGTAGGCTACCTCCGGATTTCCTTACGCTTCCTTCAAGTATTGTTCTCACATCTAATTTTCTTCCTACTTTCCGGACATCATAACTTCCTCCTTTGAAAACAAATGCAGATGTTCGGGCAACTACTTTCAAGTCTTTAATTCTTGATAAAGCGTTTATTAACTCTTCTGTTAATCCATCGCAAAAGTATTCCTGCTCTGGATCGGCACTCATATTTACAAACGGCATCACTGCTATTGATTGGGATGGTCTTGGTGCGGGTAGTTCAAATTGAAAAAGGTGACTCTCACTCTTACTTGTGATCTTTCTTAAATCTTCAAGCATAGATGCCATTTCTTCATACCTGTCTTCTAGTTCTTTTGCAATTGCTTTCTCTAAAATACTCAGTAGTTTCTCCGGTACATCTGCTCGGTATTTACTTACGTTCTCAGGCTCTTGGTTTAGAATTAAATAAACTATGGCTTGTTCGTAATCTGCATGAAATGGATGTTGACCTGTCAGCATTTCGTAAAGTAAAACTCCTAATGACCATATATCTGTTCTTTGATCAACTTTTTCTCCTTTTAGTTGCTCAGGTGACATGTAGTCTGTTGTCCCGAATTTTACTCCCCTTCTTGTAAACTGAGTATGATCTATTTTCTTAGCTAATCCAAAATCAAGTATTTTTACACACCCTTCTTTTGTTATGAATATGTTTGCCGGTTTTATATCTCTGTGAATAATGCCGTGTTCGTGTGCTTTATTTAACCCTTCGGCAATTTGAACAGTCATCTTTATGATTTCATCTAAACTTGGTAACTCACGGGAAATTTTATTTTTTAAAGTCTCCCCTTCATAATAATCCATTGCAATGAAAAACTGCCCATCGGGAGTTTCATCAATTTCGTGTATTGTGCAAATATTATTATGCTGAAGTGATGAGGCATTCTGAGCTTCGAAAATAAATCTTCGTTTTGATTCTTCATCCTGTGTGAATGATTCAGGTAAGACTTTAAGTGCGACAGTTCGTTTGAGCTTTTCATCCTCAGCTTTGTAAATTATCCCCATCCCACCTTCGCCAAGTTTGTCGAGGATCGTGTAGTGAGAAATTTTAGTTCCGATCATAACTCTCCCTACTTTTAATTATTAGTTAAATAAGTAGTTAGCAGGAAGACAAATTAAGCTGGATACAGTATTAACTACTTCTCTTTTGGAAACGTAAGAAGAAAAATGATGAAATTCAATATGAGGTACCTTTATTCTCTTACAGGGGGAGAATATAATTATTTTTACCATTTCTATCCAAAATAAATTGAACTCACTCTGCCAAAGGCGAGGGTGACCAAAAGGTAATATTTATCAGTAAATGGAACCACATAGTGGCAGGCGCAGATGACGCTGATTTTAAATGATCCTCCAAAGGCGGAAAGGTTTTCGCAGATTTTTTAATTGAATAATTACTTTTTGGTCACCCCTAATCTCTCTCTTTAACATAGTGATGGCTCTACCAAAAAAGAGAGACTTATTATAATTAAAACGGTAAATGACAATATTCTGATCTAACTGGCGACAGACAGTCAGAATATCAACAACAAGTCATAAGACTCAATAAGCCCTTCTTCCGTCAACTGAGGAATAAAAGAAGGATTGTCCGAATGACTTCTTCGGAGGGTTGAGCTACTTTATGATTAAAAAACATGAGAATATTTTATTTTTTACAATAAATTTTCCTGTACAAAATTATTTTGGACACTACTGAAAAAAATACAAACCCAGTTCTAACGTATAGTCCAAAAAATCAAAGGCATTGGTTTTGTTTGCAAATATTTATCATCACATTACTCAACAACGCATTGCTGATGTCTGACATTCCCATAAATTACATTGAGCTTGGTCTGCCCTTTTATTAATTTTCTTATGGAAAAAAAATTATCCTAAGATGAAGGAATTATCTAACATTAAGGGATGGAAGACATACTCAAATTATCCTCAAGGTTTTGGTTTATCTCCATCTCTCTCTGCAAATATCAGAAGATGGGGATTATGGAAAAAAAACTCCACACAGTAACTATCTCAATCTACAACCGCGATGCCGTATATCAGCAGGTTGGAAACCTCCTTCACGAATATGGCGATAAGATTCTGCTTCGCACAGGTTATCCAATAAAAGAAAAAAATATTGCAATAATATTTCTGATCGTTGAAATGACCAACGATGAGCTTGGTGCATTGAGCGGCAAGCTTGGACAAATAAAAAATGTTAAGGTATTTGCTAACACTATCAGGATTTAGAATTTATTCATGCAATCATTCCTCAAAATATTATCGTTATCGGTTTTGGCATCATTCGCTTTGCTTGCACAAACAGTAAATATTAAAGGCGTTGTCCTAGATGATTATACCGACTTACCCGTTGAGGGAGTAAATGTTGTAATCTCGGAAAGCCAATCTACTTTGATGACAGATCGCTTTGGTAATTTTGAATTTTCTTTTAATTCAGAAAGCAGCATTCAATTGATTTTTTTACGAATAGGGTATAAAAGCTATCGGTTGAACATTGATCAATCAATCAATCTGCCTTTAGAAATCAGATTAACTCAGTCTAAAATAACTCTTGGAGAAGTTACTGTAACAAGTACAAGATATTCTAAGTTGGAAAAAGATGTTGCACTCCCGCTTGAGGTTATTGGCACTGAGAAATTAGAAAAAAATCTTGCCATCAGTGTTCCAGATATTCTTTCTAGTGAACCGGGGATTACTATTGTTCGCGATGGTATTTGGGGAACGGACATCAACATAAGAGGATTAAGTAGACAAAACGTTGTCACTCTTGTGGATGGAAACAGAATTGAAACAGCTACTAATCATGCTGCCGGTTTATCCTTAATTGATATGTTTGACATTCAAAGAATTGAGGTGATAAAAGGCGGAGTTTCTTCACTTTATGGAACTGGTGCAACTGGAGGTATCGTTAATGTTACTACCAAATCCGTTTCATATTCAGATGCATTTCATCTTTCAAGTTCTTTATCAAGCGGTTACAATTCTGTTAATCAAGGAGGAGTGGGAAATTTATCTCTCTCAGCTTCAGCTAATAATTGGTTGATAAAATTAAGCGGTTCTCTTCGTTCTGCTGTTAACACTCAAACTCCACAAGGCAGATTGCCCAACAGTCAGTTTAGAGATAATTATTTTTCAGCGGCTGCGGGTATCATGCCTTTTCAAAATCACGAGCTGAAAATTAACTTTCAGAACTTCAGCGGAAAAGATATAGGAATTCCGGGAGGAAAAACTTTTCCGCAGACAGCCATTGCCCGCTATCTTATTGCAGAAAGAAAAATGTACAGTTTAGAATACCGCTTCAAAAATTTACTTCCGTCGCTTTTAAACACTTCAATCAAATACTTTTATCAGGGAATTGAAAGAAGCGTAGAACTTAAGCCGACCGCATCAACAACAACTTTACCACGAGCAAACCACAACACGAACGGAATGCAATTTCAAACTAACTGGCTGTTAGATAGTTATAATCAGCTTGTAGCAGGAATTGATTTCTGGCAGCGCACTTACAGCGGATTTAGAGAAACAATAGTTCAGACTGGCTCAACAACTAGAACAACTGCGGATTATCCTGTTCCAAATTCAAAATATATGAACACAGGTTTTTTTGCTCAGAATGAAATGCGGTTCTTTGAAAATGAATTAACAATCACGCTCGGAGGAAGATTCGACTTAATAAAAGTAACTAACGAAGAGACTCGAAACCCAGCATATGTTGGCACTAACGGAGTAATTACCTATCCACCACAAAATCCACTAGCATCTTTTTCTACCGGCAAATATAATGACCAATCATGGAGCGGAAACATCGGGTTTCTCTATTCACTTTTCAAAGATGTCGATCTTGCATTTAACTTTGCTCATGCATTCCGTTCACCGGTTCTGGAAGAAAGATTTCAATACATAAATCTTGGAGGGGATGTCTATCTTGGAAATCCAAATTTAATATCCGAAAGAGGAAATTTTTTTGATGCGGGATTCAGAGTCTGGAATGATGATATATCATTGAAGTCGAATTTTTTCTATAACGTCTTCACTAATCTTGTTGTTGATAAGCCTTTGATCGTTGACAGCTTATACCAAAAAACAAATGTTGGAAAAGCGCGATTATACGGTTTTGATCTTGGGTTGGAATATAATTTTATGAATAAAGTTATTTGTTTTGCATCAGCTTCATTCGTTCGCGGCGAAGATACCGAAAACAAAACTGATCTTCCGCAAATACCTCCATTCAATGGAAGAGTTGGGATTAGGTCTTCTTTGCTCAAATATTTTTCGTTTGAACTTGCATCAACTTTCTTTGCAAGTCAAAATAGGTCGTCCTTTGGAGAAAAAACGACTGCAAGCTATATTTTGTTTAATATGTATTTAAGCTCAATGATGTTTGATTTTAATTTTATGACACTCAAACTATTTTCGGGTATTGAAAATATTTTTGATAAGCAGTACCGGAATCATCTCGCAACGAATCGAGGACATATCTTAATAGAGCCCGGGAGAAACTTTTTTATCAGAACAAATTTTACTTTCTAACTTGACGAGTATTTGCACTGCTGTGATATCGAAATTAGAGAAGATTATATCTGTTGTCTTAGTGTTTGATAATCTTTCTCTACAGAGGTATAATAAACTACTTTGTGTAACTTTGTGTCTTAGTGGCTTTGTGGCGAAAGCCATTTTTCTGCCACTAAGTCACGAAGACTCCAAGAATCACAAAGAAAAGTTTCTATTAGTTCTAACATTACAAAGTTATCTCACTAACCGACAGATCTTACCTTCAATTATTATTCACACTAAGAAGAAAATTATATGACATGGTTTGCAATTGCTCTGTTGTCTGCTTTTCTCTCTGCATTTGCAGCTATAACACAAAAGAAAGTGCTAATCAAACTTGAAGCATTAGAGTTTTCATTTCTGCTTTCCTTAGTTAATCTCATCTTCTCAATCCCCCTTTTCTTTTTTATTGATTACGGAACAATCAACTCATTTAATCTCACGATACTTTTAATAAAATCTGTTATTGGAGTTGGAGCATTTTTTTGTGTGATGCTTGCGCTTAAAAATCTAGAGATAAGCAATGCATTGCCGCTTCTTGCGCTCACTCCGGGATTTATTGCTGTATTTGCTTTTATTCTTCTGGGTGAATCTTTACAAAGTATTGAGGTAGTTGGTTTAATTCTGCTTATGTCTGGAATTTTTATACTTGAAAGTGGAAACGGGAAAAAGTTTCTCCTACCGTTAACTATCTTTATCAAATCAAAGTATCACCGTTTCGTAATTTTAGCTCTGCTTCTTTTCACTGCATCATCCATTTTAGACAAGCTATTACTTATTAAGCTGAATCTTTCGCCAATTTCACTAACGGCATTTCAGCATATTTATTTTGCCATAATGTTTTCAATTATCTATTTCTTTTTCAGAAAAAAAACTAAGCCTTTACCGCAAATGGTCAATAAAAATAATCTTGGCTGGATAGCTTTAATTTCAGTGCTGACTATCGGATACCGCTACACACAAGTTGTAGCAATTGGGTTAGCATCTGTTGCTCTAGTTCTCGCAGTAAAAAGGACATCAGTATTTTGGGCAACAATTATCGGTGGTAAACTGTTCAGTGATAAGGATCTGTTAAAGAGAAGCATCGCCGCAATTTTAATTTTGATTGGAGCGATCTTGATTTTGAGAGATTGATCAACAGAAACCTTTGAGGTTACACGCTTGCTGAGAACAGTTCAAACCTTGAAGGTTACAATCAATAGTTACTTCATAATTTCCATTAATTGTTCCTCATTTACATTTAACAATCCATTAGGTATTAATCGCGGCGTAAGTTCCTTCCAGTTTCTATCTTTCGCAAAAACATCTTTTAACATTGATAATGCTTCATCAAATCTTCTATTGTTAGCCAAAGTAATTGCTGTCCAATATCTCATTTCTAAATTATCGGGGAACATTTCCATCGCAGTAGAATATTCTTGCATAGCTTTTTCCATATGGTTTTTTTCAACTGCGAGATCACCATTGTTCATGTGCTCATAGGCACGATGAACTTTAAGTAATCGTCTCAATTCAACTAACGGCTCAGAACTATCATCAACACGAAGATCAACTAATTTATCTTCCCAAATCTTACCGGTTGATTTACCGCGTACAACAAGCAAAGCTGCAGATTGTCTGCCACGAATATCTCCTCCTGAATTTTCAGCAGCTTCAAGTGCAATAAGCATCCGTTCTGCCAATGGACCCGTTGAATTTGTAAATGCTTCCGCCATTGCCGGCCAGACTTTATCATTCGCCATCAGATTAGCTTGAACCGAAAATCCATTGCCAACAATATTACCGGCCGGTTGAATGCATTTTTTTCCGGTGAAAGATGCCGCATTCCCTTTTGCATCTAATACCGCAAGCTGACGGAATTCTCTTCCCTCATCAGATTTTATTAATTCATCAACAACTTCCTGCGGAGTTTTTCCTTTCTTTAACAATTCCAATCCGCGGGGACCAAAGGATGTATTTACAAATGATTGTGTTGCTATAACTCCCACACCAGCTTCACCCCAGCTTACAACCGTACCTACTGAAAACCAGTGCGATTGTACCGCGACACCCATTTCATCCGTTATGGGGTCGAAGGCAACAATTGAATATGTGTGTGCAAATGGAGAATCCGATTTGTACTGCTGTGCAAAGTTAGTTGAAAGTAAACAGATGAAAGTTAATACAAACCTTAGTTTCAGTTTCATTGTTCCTCCGTGTAAATATTTTGATTGAAAGCGCCAATCTTAATAGTAATGAACGCTATTTAAAAGATAGAATTGGTTAATAGAAATGTCAACTTAGGTGAGATAATTTTAAATGAGTTATTTAAGTGAGTCCGCGAGCAATCCTTCTACTGACGGACTCCACCATTGATCAATTTCCATATAAATTCTCTCCCCTTTTGACTCTTTATTTCCTTTTCTCTTTTCATCGCTTCTGACCGGCTAGTGAATTCTTCCTTATATACAATTACCCAAGGCATATATCTTTTTGTGTATTTTGACAGACCACTATTGTGTTCCCATAATCTTTTTTCAAGATCTGATGATTGACCTATATAAATTTTATTATGCTCTGAAGAATGTAATACGTAAGTATAGAACGGCATTGTATGATAATTTATTAATCAAAAAAGCCCTAAACACTTTTAGGGCTAAATCTTTTCGTTCCGCACACAGGACTCGAACTTGCATCCCGATTTTATCGCATAGGCGTTAACTTAACGACAAGAAAAATATTGTGAAACAAAGATATTATTGCTAAATCAATTAAATATTGAAGAAAATATATACAATGACAGAATTAAAAAATGTAAAGTCGTTATTGAAAATAAGTTTCTCCCTTCTCAAGGGAGAGATTAGAGAGAGTTCTGGGATATATGTAAAATCAGCGAACTCATCCCAACCCTTCTGGCTTGCCATGGCTTTGCCATCTTGCCAAGAGAAGGGCTTATTGATAAATACACTTTAATTTATCATTCTGACATAACATTATTATATAAAGGCTTATGTTAATATTTTATAAAATTAAATTGACGCTAATGCGATTTTATCGGGATAACAGCCGGATACTAAATATTAATTTCTCCAGAAATTAATCTCTCTACCATCTTCTTACTTTTCCAAAATTTTATTTTTCTTTCCGCTAACTGGGCTTCTGTCTTAGATTCAAATTGCTGGCAGAATACTATTTCCCATGGTCTATATCTTGAAGTGAATCCTTTTTCCATTGTGTTATGAAACTGTAGTCTTCTTTCTGGATTCTCCGATGAACCGATATAATACTTTCCTGCTGTTTGAGATTTTAATATGTAAATAAAGTAAGGCATAAAAACATAAAAGCCCCAGCTGCTTTGGGGCTATATTTGCTCCGCGAGCAAGACTCGAACTTGCAACCCTCCGGTTAACAGCCGGATGCTCCACCATTGAGCTATCGCGGAATTTATTTTCTATCCTTCTCTCGAACTTGCATCCCGATTTTATCGGGATAACAGCCG
>MHAR01000063.1:0-21555 GCA_001803045.1 Ignavibacteria bacterium RIFOXYB12_FULL_35_14
AAATTGAAAAATATATTTGTTTATATTCAAATTGCTCTTATTCTTAGGTACTTAAAATTAAATCGCAAATTTGAAATCCTTTGGAATAGAAATTGTTAATTATGATACTCAAGAGAATGAAACAAGAGATTACGGGAGTTAAAAGATGTCAAAATCTAAAGAGATATTACAGAAAAAAGCTAAAAGCAGCGAGATGTTAAAAGAATCGATTGATGATAAAGTAAATAAAACAGCAGCTTCTGAATCAGCAGAACCTCAGACAATAGTAAATGAAGAGGGAAAGGAAGTTCTAGTATTTGAAGATCCGCTTCATTCAAAGGAAAATCGAAGCATTGTCAATTATTCTATTTTTCGTGGGAAATGGGAATTTGAGAATATAGATGATCTTGATGAGGGCGATAATGAAAAATGTGCAGTGCAATTTACCCCTACGAAAGATTCATCAAGCATTATTATTACCTTTAAATCTCTCAAAGATCGAGTTGAATTTATGGATTCGATTTACAGCGATAATGAAATGAAGCAAATTGGTGGAGGGATGCGTCTTGAGAGGCTTGCAAACTCGAAGATATTGAGAACTACCGGCGGTTTGATTGGTATTGGTTTAGCTGGTTATGGTTTGTATAGATTATTTTTCGGAAAAAAAACAGATAAATAAAGCTATCTTTTGTACTGATTTATTTTTAAAGCTGAGAAGCAATTTCAAACACTTCATGTGAATGTGTTGAAACGCCTGAGACCTCTAGTATTTTAGCTATCATTCCATTTCTGTCAATTATAAAAGTCACTCTCTTCGCTTTACCATCATCTCTGAGCACACCGTATTTTGCTAAAACAGTTTTGCTGTTATCAGAGAGAAGCGGGAAGTTTAGCTTATTCTCACGAACGAATTTTCTAAGTTCTTTTTTTGAATCACTGCTTATCCCAAGAACAACAATATTATTTTCCTTGAACTTAGTTAGATCATCTCTAATTCCGCATGCTTGTTTTGTACATCCAGGTGTTCCGGCTTTAGGATAAAAATAAATTACTACAGGTGATTTTCCTTTAAATGATGACAGCTTAAAAAATTTGCCTTGATGGTTTTGCAAATTGAAATTTGGCGCCTTCATGCCTTCGCGAAGATGTGTAGCAGTTTGTGCAAAGTACGCTCCGTTGATACAAATTATAAAAAGAACGATCAATATAGTTTTAGTAGTTCTCATATTTACTTTTACCTTGAGTGATAGAATGTAATTTAGTCGGCTTCAACAGTTCTCTTAAAAATGAAATCAACATTCTTCAGCATTTTTTTATTATCAAAGATAAAATCAATTTCTTCCTTAGCTAAATATTTTCGAATCATGTCAGAATTATTCAGTTCATCTCTCAAGTTTTTACTTTGATCGTTCCAAACAGCCATTGCACAATCCTGAACGAACTTGTAAGAATCTTCACGCGAAACACCTTGATTTATTAATGCGAGCAATACAGTTTGCGAAAAAATCAAACCACGAGTAAGGTTAAGATTTTTCAGCATGTTATCTGGATACAGAATTAAATTCTGCACCAGCTTTGTTGTTTGATTAAGAATATAATCCAATGCGATGCAGCTATCTGGAATAATCACTCTTTCAGTTGAAGAATGAGAAATGTCTCTTTCGTGCCAGAGTGGAATATTTTCCAAAGATGCAGAAGCGTTTGCTCTAACTATTCGAGCTATGCCTGCGATTCGTTCACTAATAACAGGATTCCGTTTGTGCGGCATTGCTGAAGAACCTTTCTGACCTTTTGAGAAAAATTCTTCGGCTTCAAGCACTTCTGTTTTTTGCAAGTGCCGTACCTCAAGAGCAATTTTTTCTAAACTCGTTCCAATGATAGCCAAAGTGCTTAGAAATTCAGCATGCCTATCGCGTTGTATTATTTGGGTTGAAACTGGGGCCGGTTTCAATCCAAGATGCTCACATACAAATTTCTCTACTTCAGGTGATAAGTGTTCGAATGTTCCAACAGCACCAGATATTTTTCCAACACTTATAGTTTTAATTGCTTTTTCCAATCGAGAAATATTTCTTTTGCATTCTTCAAACCACAAAGCGAATTTTAATCCCATTGTTGTTGGTTCTGCGTGAATTCCATGTGACCGTCCTACACAAACAGTGTATTTAAATTCTATCGCTCTATTTTTCAAAACTGATTTAAGTTCTGTCAATTTTTTAAGAAGAATCTCTCCGGCGGTTTTCATCTGAAAGGAAAGGGAAGTATCGAGAATATCTGATGAAGTCATGCCATAATGAATGTGACGCGCTTCATTACCGACATATTCTGCAACATTGGTCAAAAAAGCAATTACATCATGTTTAGTGGTCTCTTCAATTTCTAAAACTCTGGCAGAATTAAAATTGGCTTTTTGTTTTATAACATCTAAATCTTTCTTAGGAATATCACCCATTTCGCACCTTGCTTCAGAAGCAAGAATCTCAATTTTGAGCCAAGTTGAAAATTTAAAATCTTCAGTCCAAATCTTCCCCATTTCGGGAAGAGTGTATCTCTCAATCATAATTATTTTCCTAAGGTCATTTTTTTAATAAGTTCTTCATTATCGCGAAGTATTTTAAGTGAAATAGTCTGTCCGGTTCTAAACTCCTGGAAAACACCTACAATAGTCTGTTCATTATTGATTTTGTAATCATCAATTTGAAGAATAATATCACCAACCTTTAGGCCGCTTTGGCTTGCCGGAGATTTAGGTAGAACTTGGGTAATAATAACTCCTCTTGTGTCGCTAAGTTTATAATAATTCGCTATCGTCTCATCAAGCGATTGAATTCGAAGACCGATATCAAAATCACGATCAATTTTTCCCTTATCTTTAAGTTCGTTAATGATCCTTTTCACTTTGTTGATTGGAATAGCAAAACCTAAACCAATACTTCCTTGAGCTCCACTGCCACCAGTAAATATTAGTGTATTCATACCAATTACTTCACCTAAACTATTAACAAGTGGTCCGCCGCTATTTCCTCCGTTTATTGCAGCATCCGTTTGAATCATATTCAAATAATACCTGTTATTGATAGGTTCAAGATTCATACCTGTAGCGCTAATCACTCCAACTGTTACCGTTGGTTTGTCGTTAATTTCAAATAATCCAAACGGGTTTCCTAAAGCAATAACCCATTCGCCTATGATGACCTCATTTGAATTACCAAATTCAATGTACGGTAAATTGTTCTCATCAATTTTCAATAAACAAATATCAGTAACTGGATCGGAGCCAATAATTTTTGCTTTGTAGTGCTTTCCGTTTGTCATTGTTACGGTGACTTCAGTTGCATTGCCGGCAACGTGATCATTAGTCAAAATATATCCATCATCCGAAATGATGAATCCTGAGCCAAGTCCTTTTACTTTTTGACTATAAGAACCTCGATTGCCAAAAAATTGTCTGAAGAACGGATCATCAAAAAAGGAACTGAATGGATCCTGGTACTGGCGAATCTGTGTTACGTTGATTCCAACCACTGCGGGACTAACATTCTTTACTGTTTCGGTTAAAATATTTTTTCTTGACTTACTGATCTCATCATTTAATTTTGATTTATCTTGATAGGCAGCGTTCTTGTAAACGACTTCAGCTTCGTTCCGGTTTTGATCAGAGTTACATGACATTGTCTGGGTAATAAAGAAAGAAAAGGCGAGTAATGCTAAAGTTGAAATCAATCTTTTATTGTACAAATTCATTTTAATTCTTCCTTATTGGTGATTTCATAGATTCAAATAAATCCTGCAGCGGTTCAGTATGTTTAGAAATGATGATCAATAACATTCCGAGAGTAAACAACACTAAAATAGCTTCTGAGTCGGGTTTTGGGAATGCATATTTAATTGCAGTTGAAATGGAAGTCACAATTACCATTAGGGACATTGCTGATGCTGCTACATTTGCGATTGTAATGTCTTTCTTCATGAAATAAAATATTACCCAAAGAATTATCCAGACCACAAGTGCAAATGGAAAAATGAGCGCTGCACCTCCTGCGGCTGAAGCTAAACCACGTCCACCTTTTAATTTGAGCCAAGGGTTATAACAATGAGAAAATATAGAAGCCATCAGAGCTACCGATAGAAAAGAAAAATCATTCAATGAGAACATGTTCAAAATCAGTATTGGAAGCATCCCCTTTAGCAAATCGAGGATGAGTACTAAAATTCCTATTGCCTTTGAATTTGTAACTTCAAATGAATTCATCGCACCAACATTGCCTGTACCAACAGTAGTTATATCAATATTCTTAACTTTTTTGAGAAGAAGAAATGCTGTTGGGAATGATCCGATAACATATCCTAAAAGTAAACTGATTATAAATTCCATTATCATCCAAAAAATATTTATACTTGTGCTAAAATAACAAATTGCTGTCTATTTTAAGATGAAAAATTAAATGATAGGAAAGGATGGAGGTGATGCGAAGAAAATTTGAGGCGCCGGTCGGATTCGAACCGACGAATAAAGGTTTTGCAGACCTTCCCCTTAGACCGCTTGGGTACAGCGCCAAAATAATAAAATCCACTTTGGTGGATTTTTTGAGCGGGAAACGGGACTCGAACCCGCGACATCAACCTTGGCAAGGTTGCGCTCTACCAGCTGAGCTATTCCCGCATATATCCTTTTTAAAATTTTTCAATGAACCCGCAACATCATCCCATTGGGATTGCGCTCTACTAATTTATCAGCCTCAGACGGACAGGTTATTCAAGCAATTTTTTATTTAAAAAAATTGAATATCTATCCTAAATATAATTCTTAGTGGTTATTCTTGCAAATTTTCAGAAGGCAAAAAATTTGAAACACCATATTCAAGCTTAACTCGATTCAATTATTATTTTTAAATGACAATGAATTAGATGACAAACGCTTTAGTTTTACTATTATTGTTTTGAAAATTTTAATAACATGTACGAAAAAGAACGTCAAGAATTAGTCGATAAAATTTCTAAGAATGGCATTACGGATGTTTATGTGCTAAAAGCCATAAGCGAAGTTGAGCGTCACAAATTTGTTCCTGAAGCTTTGCTGCCTCACGCTTATAAAGATGTAGCACTTCCAATCGGGTATGGGCAAACTATCTCTCAGCCTTACACCGTAGCTTTCATGACACAATCGCTTAAGGTACAACCTGATTCTAAAATTTTGGAAATAGGGACCGGTTCAGGTTACCAGGCAGCACTTTTGTACCGTATGGGAGCCAAAGTTTACAGTATTGAAAGACAATTTGAAATTTATGATCGCACCCGTAAGCTTTTAGATGAGCTTGAAATTCGGGTAAATACAAAATGTGGAGATGGAACAATCGGTTGGGAAGAATTCGCACCCTTCGATGGCATTTTAGTAACTGCGGGGTCGCCTAATGTTCCGCCATCGCTGCAGAAACAACTTGCAGTGGGTGGAAAATTGGTAATCCCCGTGGGTGATAAAGTATCTCAAAAATTAAGAATAGTTACAAAAGTTGATGTAGATAAATTTGAGACTGTAGACATCCCGGAATTTGTGTTTGTACCACTCATCGGTAAAGAAGGTTGGAAGCAGCAGTAATTGTTATTGTCGCTCCAACTTGTTCTGGTAAAACTTCTTTAGCAATTGAGTTAGCTTTGAAATTAAATACAGAAATAATTTCAGCTGATAGCCGACAAGTTTATAAGTATCTTAATATAGGAACGGCTAAACCGACAGATGACCAAAGGAAATTAGTAAAACATTATTTTGTTGATACGCTTTATCCAGATGAAAAATTTAATGCAAGTACATTTTCACAAGAAGCAGCAAAGGTAATTGATAAGCTTAAACAAGATGGAAAGATTCCGATTGCGGTCGGTGGTTCGGGACTTTATATCAAAGCATTGATTGATGGTATAATCGATGAAGTTGAAACGGATGAGGATCATCGAAATGAACTGTATGAACTTAGAAAAAAATTTGGTAATGAATATCTTTATGACGAATTAAAAAAAGTTGATCCTGATTCAGCTTCTAAAATGCTTCCTCAAAATTGGAAACGTGTTGTTCGTGCACTCGAAGTTTTTCATTTAACACGGAAACCCATTGCTTATTTTCACTCAGTACAAGAGAAAAGAAATAAATTTATTTTCAAGCAGTACGGACTTGATTGGAATCGGCCAGAACTTTATAAAAATATTGATCTGCGAGTAGATGACATGATATCCAATGGCTTGGTTAATGAAGTGAAATCAATATTAAAAATGGGCTATAATAAAGATATCAATGCTTTAAACACAGTCGGCTACAAAGAAATAATTTCTTTTTTAGAAAATAAGATAAGTTTAGAAAAAGCCGTCGAACTGATAAAAAGAAATACAAGGCATTATGCTAAAAGGCAACTGACTTGGTTCAGAAAGGATAACAGAATTAAGTGGTTTAAAGTTTTCAGCATTAGCCAATTTGATGAAATCTCAGAGGAAATTATTAGAGACTTATCGGGAGAACTTTCCAAAAGTGGTTCTTCTATCCATTAGCATTTTTCAATATATTTAAAGTGTGTACTTCTAAAAAATAATTCCATAACTCTTACGGAGGAAACATGGTAGGAATTGTAGGATACGGATCATACCTTCCTCGTTATCGTATAAAAGTTGAAGACATTGCAAAGCAGTGGGGTGCAGATCCCGAAGCAATTAAACGCGGATTGATGCTCTACGAAAAAACAGTTCCCGGACAAGATGAAGACACAATCACAATTTCTGTTGAAGCCGCACGTTACGCACTTCAGCGTGCACGAATAAATCCTCAGGAAATCGGTGCGGTGTACATCGGTTCTGAATCGCATCCTTACGCTGTCAAGCCGAGTGCAACGGTTTTAATCGATGCCGTCGGAATCGGACCTGATGTACATGTTGCGAGTTTCGAATTCGCATGTAAAGCCGGGACCGAAGCGATGTACGTAGCTTACAGCTTAGTTAAAGCAGGTGAAATGAAATACGCAATGGGAATCGGAGCAGATACTTCGCAAGGTGCTCCGGGCGATGCGTTGGAATATTCCGCTTCGGCGGGCGGCGCAGCATTTATTATGGGGAATGAAAATGTTGTTGCAGAAATATTATTTACACATTCATACACTTCCGATACACCAGATTTCTGGAGAAGAGAACATGAATTTTATCCAAGGCATGCTGGAAGATTTACAGGTGAACCCGCTTACTTCAAGCATATCGTGAACGCTGGTAAAGCTCTGCTTGAAAAATCTAAAATGAAACCATCAGATTTTAAGCATGCGGTGTTCCATATGCCGAATGGAAAATTTCCTCAGATGGCAGGTAGACAGTTAGGCTTTACAAAAGAACAGCTTGAAGCAGGGTGGATTATTCCTTGGATGGGCAATACATATTCTGGTTCATCACCAACTGGACTTACAGCCATTCTTGATGTTGCAAATCCTGGCGATTTGATTTTTATGGTTTCATTTGGATCAGGTGCAGGAAGTGATGGATTTATTTTTAAGGTAACAGATAAAATAAAAGATGTACAGGATAAAGCTGTTAAGCTAAGAGATATGCTTGATAATAATAAAATCTACCTCGATTATGGACAATATGCAAAGTATCGTGGTAAAATTATTCTGAATGTGTAGTCGATTGTCATTGCGAGTCCGGCTTTTGCCGGATGAAGCAATCTCAATAAGGCAAAAGAGATTACTTCTCCGCCTTCGGCGGGTCGTAATGACATTATAAAAAATTATAAAGGGAAAAAATTATGAGAGATGTAGCAGTAATTGGAGTTGGAATGACACAGTTCGGAGAACTGTGGGGAAAATCCATAAAAGATATTTTTGTTGAAGCTGCTTTGAAAGCCATTAAGAGTGCGGGTGTTGATCACATTGATTCGATGTATGTCGGCTCAATGTCGAGTGGATTGTTTGTCGGGCAGGAGCATCTTGGTGCAGTCCTTGTAGATTATCTTGGGCAAAATCCCATTCCTGCAACAAGAGTTGAATCTGCATGTGCTTCCGGCGGTGCTGCATTTCGTGCAGCTTATTTTGAAGTTGCATCCGGTGCGAGTGAGATCGTTCTTGCCGGTGGTGTTGAGAAGATGACCGACGGCGCCGATGTTACTGATGCACTCGCTACTGCTGCCGATCAGGAATATGAAGTTTACCAGGGAGTTACTTTCCCCGGTTTGTATGCTATGATTGCCAATGCACATATGCATCAATACAAAACTACAAGAGAGCAGCTTGCGGCTATTGCTGTAAAGAATCATGCTAACGGGGCAAATAATCCTAATGCTCAATTCAGAAATCTGGTCACACTTGAACAAGTTATGAGCTCCACGCTTGTGGCAGATCCGTTGAGATTATTAGATTGCTCTCCGGTGAGTGACGGGGGTGCTGCGGTTATTCTTTGTTCAATGGATATTGCGAAAAAATTTACCGACACAATTGTAAAAGTTAAAGGCACAGCACAAGCATCCGATACAATTGCTCTTCATTCAAGAAAAAGTCTAACAACATTAAACTCGGTTGTTTCGGCTGCCCAAAAAGTATATAAGATGGCAGATGTAACTCCTAAGGATATAAATTTTGCAGAGGTCCACGATTGCTTTACAATTGCCGAAGCAGTTGTTTATGAAGATTTAGGATTTTGTGAAAAAGGTTGCGGCGGACCGGCTGCAGAAGAAGGACGTACAGCAATTGAGGGTAAAACTCCAATTAACACAAGCGGAGGATTAAAATCAAAAGGACATCCTGTCGGTGCGAGTGGTATCGCACAGATAATTGAATTATACGAACAGTTAACCGGGCAAGCTGGAAAGCGTCAGGTTAAAAATGCTCACATCGGACTTGCCCAAAATATGGGCGGAACAGGTGCAAGTTGTGTAATAAACATATTGGAGGCAGTATGATAACACCAAGATATCACAGGGAAATTCCCCAGCGTTATCGCCTTGAAGCAGGGAAGTGTCAAAAATGCGGTGAAGTAAGTTTTCCGCCGCGGCTTGTTTGTCCAAATTGTAAGTCGCAGGAATTTGAAACTGTAAGATTAAATGATGAAGGTAAGCTGCTTACTTATACTATCATCAGAGTTGCATCAGATAAATTTTTTGGAACAACTCCTTTTGCTGTTGGAATAGTAGAATTAAACGATGGTGTGAAGTTAACAACTCAAATTGCGGATGTAGACTTCGATCAATTAAAGATCGGCCAAAAAGTAAAACTGGTTTTTAGGAAGATACAGGATGAAGGGAAGTCGGGACTTCACTGCTACGGATATAAAGCAGTTCTTGTTTAATTTAGTCTTGACGTTCTCAAATTGGTTTTCAGAAAAATTCAGCTTGCCTGCCAACCTTCGGTTGGTAAACCGGTAGGCAGGGATGAAGGAAAATCTAGCATACGTTGTTACGGGTATAAAGCGGTGGTGGTTTAATAATCAGGATGAACTGCGCTCGCTAAGCATAATTGGTTAAACTTAATTTAAAATCCGGCTTTTCCCAAAGGGATGTCCGAATGTCCCGAAGGGATGGATTCCCAGACTCCTCTGGAGGTTTCCCATAAATTCCGTTGGACTAATACCAACTTCTTTTGGGAACGACCAGGAAAAGTAGGGTGAGATTTCGAATCCAAATGGGTATGCAATTTCAGAGGTGCTTCGCTCACCTGTTGTTGAAAGCTGAAAATCATAGAGAATTTTGGTAAGTTTAAGTAGAATTGGAATTAACCATTTCAAAAATTTGTAATTGAAAGCGTTTATATGCAAAGCAATAATGTAACTGAAAAATTAATAGAAAAGCTAAGTTCAGCATTCAGCGATTTCAACGGTTTATATCATTTTGGAAGCCGGGCTGCTAACACAAATCGAGCTGAAAGCGATTACGACTATATTTTAATTTTTGAAAAGACTGGATATGAAAAGGAACTTGAAGTAGCCGGGATAATATCTTTAGTAGAATATGAGGAAGATGCAGCGATTGATTACAAAATATTTACAACCAAAGGCATTAGAAGCATTGAATATATCCGTAAAGAAGTAAATCCTATTTTTATAAACAAAGCAGTTGATAATGGGATATATTATGGAAGAATATAATAGAGTTCTCCTCAGAAACTGTTTAACAAAATCTCTTGAAGCATTTAACGATGCTAAGTTTAATTTTGAAAATAACAGGTTTAAAGTAACACTTAATAGAATTTATTATTCAATATTTTATTCGGTTATGGCTTTGGGTTATAAAGAAAATTTTATCACATCCAAGCATAAGCGGCTAATGGGATGGTTTAATAAAATTTATATTCACGAAAATAATATTTTTGATGAGCGATTGATGAAAATATATCAAAAATCTTTTAACGACAGGCAGGAAGCAGATTATACAGTCTCTGATACAAGCAATTTGTCTAGAGATGAAATTGAACTGGCTTTAAATGATGCTGAACTTTTTAACAATGAAATAAAAAAATATTTGGACAAATTTATTTGAGTTTCTTCATAAATTTTTTGGGACAACTCCTTTTGCCGTTGGAATAGTAGAACTAAACGATGGAGTAAAAATAACAACTCAAGTCGCCGATGTAAGCTTCGAGCAACTAAAAATAGGACAGAAAGTGAAACTGGTTTTCAGAAAAATACAGCCTGCCTGCCAACCTTCAGTTGGTAAACCGGTAGGCAGGGATGAAGGAAAATCCGGTTTGCATTGTTACGGGTACAAAGCGGTGTTGGTTGGGAATCCATCCCTTCGGGAAAAGTAAACTATATGAAAATTATTTACTATAAATTATGGTGTCTATCATACCAAATTTGTGTGGATAAACGCCATAAGGCGCAGTTACTATAGTTAGTTGCAATTGCCATTTAAACATTCAAGAAAGGAGATTTCTATGAATATTAAACTATCTCAACGAGCTCATCCGTGCCGGATAGCATCGTGCAACATCTCAACGGAAAGGAGGATACAATTATGAAGATCCAAAGTCTTTTGCTTCTGCTCCTCTTGCTCATCGCCATATGGTCGGGGGTCGCCCATGCTCAAATTCCATCTCCGACAGCCAAGAGTATTATATTCGTGTCAGACCGCTTCGAGAAAAACAACTGGGACATCTGCTACATGCCTGATATTGACAACCCGGCGAATATTTTGCGCCTAACAACACATCCGGCTATTGATAACCATCCAGACCTGTACATTGCTACGCCGCCCGAAAGCTCTAAAGTCGTTTGGAGCTCGAACCGCGACGGGGATTTTGAGATCCACATTGCCTATCTGTACGACATGGAAGGTACTATTCAGCAGCTTACCCTCAACGACATCCCAGACCGCCACCCGCACTTTTCCTTCGACGGTCAGCGCGTGGTGTTTTCGGCGAAGTATCGACTTGTCTCGTCTCCTTCGGATACCATTCGCAGCGAGTGTTCAGTGCCTGTACCCCCTCCGTACTGGTACGAAGGGCTTTGCATTTACACACTAGCTACGGGATCGCTGGACTCACTCGATATCCGCAGTGCGGATCCGGGCGGACTGATCTGGCCAAATACGTTTGAGACCTGGGTCGGTCACCCGTCGTTTTCCCACGACGGATCAAATATCCTTTTCTCAGCCGCCGTTGACGCCAACGGAACAGACTGGGAAGTGTATTCAATGGATTTCTTTAATTCAGATTCAATTGCAAACCTACGGCGTCATACGTTGGAAACACTGTATCCCCAAAATGCCAACCCCATCAAGATGAGCGCCGGTGCTCATTATTCCCATGACGATTCATACATCTACTACTCCTCAACTCGAACACCATTAGGAAATTCAAATTTATTCAGGATTCCTGCATCTGCAGTCAACACTCCCGTTTCGCCAGGCAATCAAGTAACTTCTCACAATGGTAATGACTACGTTCCTGAGCCATTAGATGATGGCCGAGTAGTGTTTGTATCCGACTTGGGTTTAAACATCTGTGCGCCGCCTGATTCAGGTGCGAGCAACGATCTCGATATTTTCATCGCCGATTCGTTGGGGGAAAACCGGATGAATCTAACGGACAATGACTTCGCTGATGAGATGCTCCTGATCGGTGACGAAGTATCCTGGTTCTGCGGGATCAAACCAAATCTCTCGGAGTGCACCTATTACCCGAAGTACTGGAATATCTGCTGGTTCAAGATTTTCTACCAGATGGGCACTGAGGCGGAGTACCTTCCAAACTTCCCGAAACGAAATCTGTACACTCGGGCATGGAAAAAGTTTGTGCAGTACATGCAAGTGTTTAATCCCATGGAATTCCAGCGCATTATGACGGCGCTAAGTATGAATTGGACTGCCTGCGAAACGATGGCCTGGCAAGACATTCCATCGTGGTGGGTTATCCCGTCGCTTTTCGGGCGCTATCCTGATCTGGAGATGGTGAGTATCGATGTACCAGTACCGGATTCAACTTACACAGTTGGTACTTCCTTCACACCGCAAGTGAGTGTAAGAAACAACGGGTCGACTCCGGAAACGGGAACTGTGGTGGTAAGAATCCTTGATCAGTCTGATAACCCTGTATATGCCGATTCAGTGACAATGACTATCCCCATTGAAATCGTATCACTGTCCCTCGTCTCGACGGATCCGATCATCGTGTCGGGGAACTACAGAGTGACGGCGGAGGTCAAGTTCGTGGATGACATGGTTCCGCAGAATAACTACACCGAAAGTTTCTTCCGAGTTGGGACTACAGGGGTTGGCGTCGACAATGAGATTCCAACTGATTTCGCACTATCGCAGAGTTATCCCAATCCGTTCAATCCAACGACAACAATTGAATATCATATACCCATCTCGATCTTTGTCAAATTGAGTGTCCTTGACATACTTGGTCGTGAAATTGCAATACTGTTAAACGAGAACAAATCAGTTGGCAAACATAGAGTTAAATTCGATGCCAGCAATTTGCCGGCAGGGGTATATTTCTATCGCATGCAGGCTGGCAAATTTCAAGAAACGCACAAGCTTATTTTGCTGAAATAGGATTGTAACTGCAACTAACAACACAAACCACGAGACTCGCTTTGTTGAAAAGGAGTATTATGGTCATTCTATGTTTTTGCCGCAACCGCACAAACCCAATGCAACGGCAAAATCAAAAGAGTCAAATTTTTCCAGACACAAAAAAAACGACATGAATAAATACTATTTTTGACAACTAAAATGAAATTCTAATGAAAATTGACTCAATCACTATAGAAGGTTTTCGCAGCGTAAAAGGACCGCTTACAATTAAGCTTGGTCAAATCGCTGCATTGATTGGTGCAAACAATGTTGGCAAGAGCAATATTCTTTCAGCGATTTATCGTGTGTTAGGGCGTGATTGGGTTACAGTAAATACATTTGATGAAGATGATGTTTTCAATAATGACCATGACCAAGATATAAGAATTGACATTGTATTTTCTGAACCATTTAAGCACGAACAGTTCAAAGAAATTTTTATTGATATTCCAAAACTGAGGTTTCTTTATACAAGATACAAAGTGGGTGAGAACAAAGGAAAAAGAAGATTAGAAAAGAAATGTCTAAAATTAGATGATAATGTTGTTTTTAAATACAAAGAACGACCAAAGAAAAATCAGAAGCAAGAATTTGAACCGTTCACAACAATACCACAAGAAATTCAAGAGAGCATTCCCGTTATTTATATCGGCATTGACAGAAGTTTAAAATCTCAACTGCCCAATTCAAGAAACTCTCTTCTTGGAACTTTGCTAAGCGACATCAACAAGGATTTTGAGAGAGAAGAAAACAAAATCAGAGTAAAGGATGCTCAAGGAAATGATGTTGAAATTCCAAGAAAGGAAAGATTTAAACAATGTATTGCAGCAGCAATGGCTGCACTAAAAACAGATGAATTGATTGAACTTGAAAAATCCATTAAGGTAAATGCGTTACATCAACTTGGCTTCAATCCTGAAACAGAAGCAGACAAATTGGATATTCAATTTGCTCCATTTACAAGTTTGGAATTTTACAAGTCGCTCGAATTGTTTGTTGTAGAAAATGATTTTAGGATAAATGCCACCGAACTAGGTGGTGGTTTTCAAAACGCAATTGTTATTTCTATTGTCAAAGCATTTGAAGAACGGAGAAAGCAAGGAGCAATTTTCCTTATTGAGGAACCTGAAATGTTTCTTCATCCCCAAATGCAAAGGTCACTTTACAAAACAATCAGAAATATTGGCAAGACCAATCAAGTCATTTACATTACTCACTCTCCACACTTCGTAACAATTCCTGAGTTTGATGAAATTAGAATCATAACAAAAACAAAAGAAGGAACTCAATATGTTCAATCATCTCTTCCTTCAGATGAAAAGTTGAAAGAAAAATTCAGAAAGGAACTTGACCCAGAACGCAATGAATTATTTTTTGCAAATAGATTATTGATTGTTGAAGGCGATACGGAGAAACTTGCCTTACCCGAATATGCAAAAAGGTTAAAGGTAGATATTGATAGAAGCGGGTCAACAATTATTGAAGTAGGAGGCAAAAGAAACATTGAGGACTTTGTTAAACTTGCTCTTTCGTTGCAAATTCCTGTTGGCTTTGTCTATGATATTGACAGCAGTGATTTCGGCAAAGACCAAAAAGATAAAGAAAAAGAATACAATGCTATGCTTGATAAATATGCCGAGAAAGGCGTTTCAATTTGGCAATTGGCTAAAAACTATGAGAGCCAATTGAGAACTGATTTTGGCGAAGATGCATATCAAAAATATTGTAAAAAACATGGGGGTTATTCACCCGCTGTCAGAGCAAGATTGTTTGCCAATGATGAAGAAATACCTGTTCCAAAATTTATTGAACCAATAATCAAGTGGATTACTGCCTAAAAAACTAAATGAAAAGATTACATGAACGCACAACATCACTTGCAGACAGGTTTAACAGCACAAACTGAAACAGTATAAATATTATGGCGAAAAACAATTACGAAAATTATACTCATGCACAACTTATTGCGGAGTTGAAGAAACTTAGTAAGCGGAAGAAATATGGCTTGGTGTGGGAGGAAGAAAAGACGAAAGAAAAATTTGAAGCCGATGCAGAAGGTAAATTACCTGTGCTTGTTGAGGATAAAAAGAGAGAAATAAAAACCGATGCCGACAAACCCACACACATTTTAATTGAAGGCGACAACTACCATGCACTTTCTGTTTTGAATTACACTCATGCTAAAAGCATTGACTTAATTTGCATTGACCCACCATATAATACTGGTGCAAGAGATTGGAAATACAACAATGATTATATTGAGAAGGAAGATGCTTACAGACACAGTAAGTGGCTATCCTTTATGAATAACAGATTGACCTTGGCAAAAAAACTTTTGAAACCAGATGGAGTTTTAATTGTAACAATAGACGATTATGAACTACTAAGTTTACTAGGTTTATTGGAAAATCTTAGAGCAAAGACACTTGGCCGAGTCGCTATTTGTATTAAACCAGAAGGCAGACGACAAAGCAATTATATTATGGAAGCACACGAGTATGCTTTGTTCGTTTCCTGGGGCAATCCTAAGATAAGAAATCTGAATACAGATTTTGGTCTAGATTTTCCCGAAGAGGATGATATTTCAAAATTCAGATGGGAAGGTTTGATGAGGCGTGATGCTCCAAGGGAAGATAGAGGTTCGGATTATTGGTTTCCATTTTATGTAAATAAGGATGCTGAAATCTACACCGAACAGGTTAAAGGGCGCCAACCCGTATTACCAATAAATACAAAAGGTATTGAAAGAGTTTGGCTTTGGGATAAAGAAAGAGCTAAGGATAATATAAAAGATTTAAAAGCCGTAATAAGAAAAGATAGGATAACTATCTATTACAAAAGAAGAGAACAAGGTAGAGTAAAGCCTACTTCATTTTGGTATGGTAGTAAATACAATGCAAACGCATACGGAACAAGGCTTTTAACATCAATCCTTCCGAACAATGATTTTGATTATCCCAAAAGTTTATATTCAGTAATAGATTGTATTGACCTTTTTTTGCCACGAGATGGAATTGTTCTTGATTATTTTGCTGGGAGTGGGACAACAGGACATGCAACATTAGAAATTAACAAAGACGATAATGGAATTCGACAGTTTATTCTTTGCACCAATAATGAAAACAATATTTGCACGGATGTTTGTTATCCAAGAGTAAAAAAAGTAATTCAAGGATATAAAAACGGAAAGGGGGAAAAAGTAGAAGGGCTTGGAGGCAACTTAAAATATTACAAAACAAACTTTGTCGGCTCAGAGCCAACGCACCGAAACAAAAAACTTCTTACTGATAAAAGCATTGAAATGCTTTGCATCAAAGAAAACACCTTTGATGAAGTGTTGAACAGGAAAGATATTTGCATTTTTAAGAATAAAGAAAAGTTCACCGCTATTCTTTTTGACGAAATGAAAATGGATGAATTCAAAAATGAAATTAAGAAATTGAAAAAGCCAGTTTCGGTTTATGTTTTCTCTTTGGAAGGAGACGATTTCAAAGAAGAATTTGAGAACTTAAAAAATGATATTACGCTTTGCTCAATTCCGGAAGCCATCTTAAAAGTTTATCGGAGAATTTACGGAGCAGGACAAATGAAATTAAAAGTGAAAAAATGATTTACAAAAACTTAAAATATAAAAATATTGCCGTTAATCAATTGCTTGAGAAAGCAAACGAATTGCTTGACGAAAGCGGGTGCGACAACATTATTTTCAAAGCACCGACAGGAGCAGGAAAAACAATTATGATGGCTGAATTCCTTATGCAGTTCGTAAGTGAAAGAAAAGATCAAAGAACCTTTTCTTTCATTTGGGCGGCACCACGCAAACTACATTTGCAAAGCAAAGAGAAGTTAGAAAGTTTTTACAAAGACAATCGTATTCTGGAATGTTCAAACATTGAGGAACTTACCGACAAAAAAATTAATGAGAATGAAATTCTTTTTTTGAATTGGGAAAGCATTAACAAGAAAGACAATGTTTTCATTCGTGAAAACGAAAATGATTTTAATCTCACTTCCATCATTAACAACACGATTGAAGAGGGGAGAGAAATTATTTTAGTGATTGATGAAAGTCATCATACAGCATCGGCAGAAAACACAAAGGGTTTAATTGAAATAATGAAACCGAAAATCACGATTGAAGTTTCTGCAACCCCTCACATGACATCGGACAACATTGTGAAAGTAAAGTTTGAGCATGTTGTAATAGAAGGAATGATAAAAGAGAAAGTTTCATTGAACCCCGAACTGAAAGAAGATAAATTAGAAGGTGAAGGAAGCGATGAATTTATTTTGAAAGAGGCGTTGAAGAAAAGAAAAGAACTGCAAAAGAAATTTGAGAGAATCGGAAAGAATAACATCAATCCTCTGTTGTTGATTCAATTACCCGACAACAAAAGTTTAGATTTTACAGACAAGAAAGAAGAAATTGAAAACCTCCTTGCAAAAAAGTTTGACATCACAACAGCTAACGGAAGAATGGCGGTTTATTTATCAGAGGACAAACGTAACCTTGAAAACATTTCAAAGAATGACAACGAAGTAGAAGTTCTTTTGTTCAAACAGGCAATTGCATTAGGTTGGGATTGTCCCCGTGCTTACATACTTGTTTTATTTCGTGAGTGGCATTCAGAAAACTTTTCCATTCAGACAGTCGGAAGAATTATGCGTATGCCAGAGATTATGCATTACGGTATTGAGGACCTGGACAAAGGATATGTTTATACAAACATTGCAAACAATAACATAAAGATTGAAGAAGAATTAGCAAGAAATTATTTTACTATTTACACCAGTAAGAGAACTGAAACTTACAAACCGATTGACATTGTTTCTTATCACATCATACGGCAAAGAGAAACGACACGGTTAGACCCTTCATTCATCACAATGTTTTTGAATCATGCAAAGAAGAATTCTTTGAAAAGTAAAATCAACACAAAGGTTTCCAAAATAACAGACCATATTCCGATTGACGGAATAATTCATTTGGAAAATGTAGGAACGGTATCAGAGCCGGTTGAAGTTTACAATGACATTTCACTTGCTAAAACAACAACAGAACTTGAACTTGCTTTTAAATATTTTATTCAGGAAGCATTACATGCAGGAGAGATGTTTCCCGAACAGCGATCAGTTGGGAGAGTGTGCACAAGCATTTATCATTTCTTTTCTGAAGAACTGAAAATGAATTACGAAGAAGTGCAAAGAGAAATTATGACGATTGTAATGAGCAGCAGTGAAAACAAACAGGCTTTCACGGATGTTATTAACGAATCATTGAAAGAATATAAACTAAATCACCCGAAAGAAAAAAATAAAGCCGTGCAGAATGATAATTTGTGGAATGTTCCAATGAAAATTGATTTCAACGCAAACCACAAAGAAAGAAAGCCGAAGTTGAAGAAAACAATCATGAATCCATTTTATGAATCTACATCGCCATTTAAAACCTGGGAGACAGAAAAAAGTTTCATTGAGTTTTTAGACAATCACAAAGAAGTTGAATGGTGGTTTAAGAATGGAGAGCAAGACGGAACTTATTTTGCAGTTCCTTACAAAGACGACCAAGACGAAGACCAAACTTTTTATGTTGACTTCATTGTAAATTTTAAGGACGGAAGAATTGGTTTGTTTGATACAAAGTCAGGCTGGACAGCAGAAACAGCAGGAAGAAAGTCAGACGGCTTGCAGAGATACATCAAAGAGCAAAACAAAAAAGGAAAAAAACTTTTCGGAGGGATTGTAATTCCGAAGTCAGGTTCCTTCTACACTTATACAGACATCCCCTACAAGCATGACAAGCAATTGACGGACTGGAAAATTTTAGAGATTTAAAAAACGAAATGTTGCGTAGTTACACTAGTCAGCTGAAATAGCGCGCAACTCAATAAAAAATTGTATAAATGATTTCATCAAACCCTTGGCTGCGTTTTGGTTTACAATTATCAATTTAATTTACATAGCAGTTAAAGTATTTTCATCCCACGCTTACCTTTAATATCTTTGTACAGAACAAAAGGAGATCTGTTGAAAGAAAAAATATGCATAACATCATGGCGATATGTTAATATGTCTTTTCCCTATGTTTAAATGAGTTACAGAATTTTAAATAATACTATATTTGTAAAGAATAAATACAATGAATCATGATTGAGAAAGATCAAATATTAAAATTTATTAGTGAGAATGAAGTGCTTTTTAGAAGCAAGTATCACGTTGTTAAAATGTGCGTATTTGGTTCATGTGCAAGGAATGAACAAGACGAATTGAGCGACATTGATTTGATCATCGAGTTCAAAGCTGATACGAAGAATCTCCATAAGATCAAGAATGAAATTATGGATCTCTTCAAAAGGAAGTTTAATGTTAATATAGATATTTGCAGAGAGAAATATATTAAACCGATATTCAAGGAACAGATTTTACGCGAGTCAGTATATGTCTATCGCTACTAAAGATTACAATTGTTTACAAAACATATTGGAGTCGGTAGCTAATTCAAGATGACCACTCGTTCTAATAAACCGTTGAAACGGTTCATCAATCGTAAATTTTTTCCCGTTCTCATCGGGATTAATCCCGATGAGAATGAAATACAACACCTGAGTTACTAACCGTTTTAACGGTTTTTATATTTTAGTGAGCAACTTGAGCAGCTAAATATATATAATTACATAAAAGCATTTAAAACTGCTGTATTAAATTAGTTTTAATGATACGCTTAACTGAATAGAACAATATTATGAAAAATAAAATTCGTATTGCATCAGGCCAAGGGTTTTGGGGAGATTTAGTTGAGGAGATTTACCCTGAACTTGTTTCAGGGTCTCAATGCATTTACGAATTAACTAATTTACTACAAAGATGCTGAAACGAGTTCAGCATAAATAATAAAGAATAATATGAAAGATAAAATTAGAATTGCATCCGGACAAGGATTTTGGGGAGATTTAGTTGATGCACCATATCATCAAGTAACAAAAGGAGATATTGATTATCTCGTAATGGATTACCTTGCTGAAGTTACCATGTCAATAATGCAAAAGCAGAAAAGTAGAAATCCAAATCTTGGTTACGCAATTGATTTGATCGACTTGATGAAAAAGATTCTTCCAATCACGACTAAAAAAGGTATAAAGATTATTACAAACGGCGGAGGTGTAAATCCTATTGCCTGCGCTGATGCAATTCTTGAAGTGGCAATGAAGCTAGATATTGGAAAACTTGACGTAGCAGTTGTTTTGGGTGATGATATTAAAGACTGTCTCGATGAAATTATTCAAAAGGGCTGTGATCTGAATAATATGGAAACGGGTGAACCTATCACTAATGTTAAAGGAAAACTCCTTAGCGCCAATGTATATTTTGGTGCTCTCCCAATTGTTGAAGCACTAAAAAGGGGTGCTGATATTGTTATTACAGGAAGAACAACTGATACGGGTTTAACGCTTGCTCCAATGATTTATGAGTTTGGTTGGAAAAATACCGATTACAATCTTTTGGCTGCTGGAACTGTTGCAGGACATATTTTGGAATGTGGAGCACAATCAACTGGCGGAAATTTTTTAGGTGATTGGCAATCAATTGAAAATTTTGCTGAGATAGGATTTCCAATTGCTGAAGCTTTTCCAAATGGCGAAGTGGTAATTACAAAGCATAAAAATACAGGCGGTAAAGTTTCGTTTGAAACGATCGCAGAGCAGCTTGTTTATGAAATTGGTGATCCAAAGGAATATATTACTCCCGATTGTGTTGCGGATTTTACTACTATTAAGCTTGAAGAAATTGGTAAAGACAAAGTAAAAGTCTATAATGTAAAAGGTAAACCGGAAACGGAATTTTATAAAGTTTCATGTTCTTATCATGACGGATACAGTGCGACAGGAACCTTAACTTATTCATGGCCTCATGCATTAACCAAAGCAAAAGCTGCTGATAAAATTCTTCGAAAGAGACTTGAGAATCTTGGTCTTAAGTTTGATGAAATAAGGGCGGAATTTGTAGGTTACAATGCAACTCACGAGACTTTAGCTGTAAAGTTAGATGAAGATAAAATTAATGAGATTGTATTAAGATTTTCTGTGCGAGCAAAAGATAGAACAACTGTTAACAGGTTCGGTCAGGAAATAGCTCCTTTAATACTAACTGGTCCTCCAAGTGTCACTGGTTTTTCAGGAGGAAGACCAAAACCAAAAGATGTTGTTGCGTTTTGGCCTGCATTAATTCCTAAAAAGCTTGTACAACCTAAAGTAAAAATGATTAATTTATCCTGAATTTATTTCAGGATCTTTAGTATAGAAATGCTACTTCATTTATATATTATCAAGTCAGACAAAAGTACTTTATGTAGGAATGACAAATAATTTATCGAGAAGAATCTTTGAGCATAAACAAGGATTAGTAAATGGGTTTACAAAAAAATACAATGTTAATAGACTTGTTTATTATGAAGTCCATCCAGATTCGGAGAGTGCAGTTAAAAGAGAGAAACAATTAAAAAATTGGCACAGACAATGGAAGATTAATTTAATTGAATCAGTAAATAA
>MHAR01000063.1:21602-21961 GCA_001803045.1 Ignavibacteria bacterium RIFOXYB12_FULL_35_14
AATAATAAGAATGAAAAAAATCAAACTTAAAGATATCGCTCACGGTCGCAGCGGTGATAAAGGTGATGCCGCAAACATCGGAATTATTGCTTGACATTTATACTGAATTTATTTCAGTATCTGTAGCATATGAAAAACTATTTTGTTTATATTTTATCGAGTAAAAACAAAGTACTATATGTTGGCATGACCAATGACTTGGCAAGAAGAGTTTTTGAGCACAAGGAAGGGTTAATAGAGGGTTTTACAAAAAAATATAATGTTAATCGACTCGTATATTATGAAGTTCATCCAGATTCGGAGAGTGCAGTTAAAAGAGAGAAACAATTAAAAAATTGGCACAGACAATGGAAGATTAA
>MHAR01000063.1:22000-27511 GCA_001803045.1 Ignavibacteria bacterium RIFOXYB12_FULL_35_14
AATAATAAGAATGAAAAAAATCAAACTTAAAGATATCGCTCACGGTCGCAGCGGTGATAAAGGTGATGCCGCAAATGTTGGAATAATTGCTTACGATGATAAAGGTTTTGAGATAATTAAAAAACATCTAACTACAGAAAGAGTGAAAAAACATTTCGAAGGAATCTGTCTTGGCAAAGTGGAGCGTTTCGAAATGCCAAACATTCGGGCTTTGAATTTTTTGTTACATAACACTCTTGGCGGCGGTGGAACAGTTTCGTTAAAACATGATGCACAAGGTAAAACTCTAGCTGCTGCTTTACTGAGAATGGAAATTGAGGTTTGAACATTGTCACCCTGAACTTGTTTCAGGGTCTAAGTTAGTAGTTAAAAAGATGCTGAAACAAGTTCAGCATCATGGTTTATAAAGGAAAAACTATGTACGAAGAAGAACTAAAACAACTTAACGCCCGAAAAATAAGAATTGCCAATCTACGAGGTTATCTTTGACTTAAATATTAAAGAATTAAAGCATACCACATTACAACATCAGACAACTGCTCCAAGTTTTTGGAATGATCAAATCGCTGCACAAAAGACACTGCAGGAAATTAAATCGCTTGAGTTATGGATTTCTCTTTGGAATAATTTAAACCAAAAAGCAAATTCGTTAGAAGAATTAATTTTACTTGCTCAAAGCGAAAATGAAGAATCCTTATATAATGAGATTATCAAAGAGATAGAAGCTTTAGATAAGGCAATCGAGGATGTAGAATTTAAAAATATGCTTAGCGGTAAGGATGATGAGAGAAATTGTATTCTGACAATTCACTCTGGTGCAGGAGGAACTGAATCGCAGGATTGGGCTGAAATGCTAATGCGAATGTATCTTCGTTGGGGAGAACAAAACAGTTACAAGATGAATTTGGTAGATATTCTTGAAGGTGATGGTGCCGGTATCAAATCTGCCACAATTGAAGTTGAGGGAGAATATGCTTATGGTTATCTCAAAGCTGAAAATGGAGTTCATCGGCTTGTGCGAATTTCTCCTTTCGATTCAAACAAAAGACGACATACAAGTTTTGCGTCGGTTTTTGTCATTCCGGAAATTGATGATACGATAGAGATCGACATCAATCCTGCCGATCTGCGAATCGATACGTATCGTTCAGGAGGTAAGGGAGGACAAAACGTTAACAAAGTTGAAACTGCTGTTAGAATTACTCATGTTCCAACGGGAGTTGTTGCAGCTTGCCAAAGTGAAAGATCTCAATTTCAAAATAAAACGAATGCAATGAAGATGCTGCGATCAAAACTTTATCAGAAAGAAAAGGAAAAGCTTGAAGCAGAATTGGATGAAGTTGAAAAAGGGAAAATGAAAATTGAGTGGGGGAGTCAGATTAGATCCTACGTTTTTCACCCATACAATATGGTTAAGGATCACCGAACCAACGAAGAAACATCCGATGTGCAGAAAGTGATGGATGGCGATATAAATAAATTTATTAAATCTTATTTATTGAAGTTTAGCAAGGCATAGGATCAATAGCACGCAGATGACACAGATTATATAGATCTTCACTGATTGAAATCTGCGAATATCTGCTCGATCTACATCATCAGCGTTCCAATGATTGTATTTCCATAACTATCATCGAAAGAAAACGTTTCTGTTACCCCGAATTCTCCTTTAGTTAATGTTCTTGTCGTATCAAAAATAATTGCCTGAATATTTCTGGCCTGCTCGAATGCATTTCTATTTCTTATAAGCAAACCGCTCTTTGCAGAAAGCGCTTTGGAGACTGCTACAACAAGAGGAACTGCCAAACCGAGAGCATGCGGACAGGCAATTACCATTACCGTTACAGTTCTGGCTAATGCAAAGTTGAAACTTTGTCCTGTGAATACAAGCCATACAAACATTGCTAATGCGCCTGCGGTAATTGCAACTATAGTTAACAAAAATGCAGCTTTATTAGCAAGGTTCTGAGTTTTGGATTTACTCTCCTGTGCTTCTTTAACCAACTTTACAATCTGGGAAAGAAAAGTTTTATCGCCGGTTTTTTCAATTTCAATTTTGATTGATTCTTCACAGTTAAATGACCCGTCGATTACATCATCTCCCTCACTTTTTGAAACAGATTTTGATTTACATGTTATCATCGCTTCATTAATTAATTGATTTCTTCCTTTCATATATTTTCTCATCGGCAGGAATTTTTTCTCCAGGCTTGATTAATAATTTATCTTTATGTTTAAGCTCGGAAACAGAAACATCAGTAACATTTCCATCATTATCAATTTTATGAGCTTCATCAGGCATAAGTTTGGCAAGTTCTTCAAGCGCTTTTGAAGCTCCCATTACAGATTTCATTTCAATCCAATGTCCAAGCAACATTATATCAATAAGAGTTGCAAGCTCCCAGAAGAAAACCTCACCTTTAACTCCAAACACAACCGCACTGCTGTAGAAATAAGCAACCGAAATTGCAAGCGCAATTAAAGTCATCATTCCGGGCTGTTTGTTTTTCAATTCATTACGCAAACCTTTTAAGAAAGGATAGCCGCCATAGAAAAAAACGAAAGATGAAAGCGTAAATAAAGCATAGATATCTCCAATGAAACGAAGAGTTTCTTTAAGTCCGAGAAAATGCTGGATCATAGGTGAGAGAATAAGAATCGGGATTGTAATTATTAATGAAATTCATAACCTTTTCTTGAAACCTTCAATCGTATGGCCCTCATGTTCAGAATACCTATGTTCGTCATGTGTAGTCTTTTTTTGTGATTCCTTGTTCCCTGAGAACTGTGAGCACTATGTTTTGAATGATCATGCTCTGAATGATTATGATGTCCGTTTTTCATTCTATCTTTCCTTTCAATTTATCTTCCTGTCTTTTCACAACTTTAAATTCTTCTAGTAACTCACGTTACACAAGGTAATGATGAAAATTCGCAAACAAACCCAGTTCCTTTGATTTTTAAGACTATTCCTTAGGAACTGGGTTTGTATTCTTCACTTTTACGTAAGGTGACCTAGTGAGATATTTTAATGATTATGGCTATTCTTTTTGCTATCGCCCTCGATAAACTTTCTTGCTTCCTCAAGTGTAACTTCTTTTAATTTCATTCCACACTTAAGGTAATTTCTAGGTTCATCCTTTATAACGTCTTTGCACATACCATCTATAAATACTTTTCCGTCATTATTCACATCTATTTTTCCGACATTGATTTTTTCTACAATATTCATTTCATTTTCTTCAGATTTCATTTCATGCTTTGAGTGATTCATATTTTTACGACAACCCATTTTCTTCATTTCTGTTTTTGTTGAATCACTACCATGCTGATGCTGTGCTAAAATTGTTCCGCTTGACATGAATATAAGTGTAATGAATATGAATATATTTATGAATGATTTTTGTGAGTTCATAATTTATTTCCTAATAATTATTGTTATTTATTTTACCTTGAAATCGTTTTTAAGAAGGTTTTCTTTAGCTTGTTTCAGTGTGACTTCTTCAAGTGTCATTTTACAATGTGGATATTTACCAGGCGCATTGGAAATTAAATTCCAATCCAATTCATCCTGATATCCTTTCTAGTTTTTGTTTTCATTCAATCATGATAAAACAATTCTATAATTTATAAGCTTGAGCAATTAACTTGTTGCAATAATACCGCCATAAAATCCTGTGATAGAAACAGTGATTATTACTATCATACCCGGAAACAACGAATACTTTTTTGTCTTTTCAATGAATAACGGAACAAACCAAAGTAGAATTAAAATTAAATAGATAGTGATAAAAGAAATTGGTAGTTAGTCATTTCTTCAACCATTCAAAAAAAATTCATTATTTCTTTCATTTTATAAATGAACAAAAATCATGATTGCAGTCATTGCGGCAGCTCCAATAAACCATAAAGGATCAATCCAGCTTCCACTTTCGTGATTTTCCTGTTCTTCCGCAACGTTTTGATTAGTGAAAATTTCTATTGGAAAACTAATTTTCTCGTTTTCAAGAGATATCACATTAAATACTAAGTTGACTTTACTTACTGAATGAAAAAGAAATAAAGACCTAAACTCTCCGTTTTCATTTGCTTCAATCTTATTTGAAACTAACTTTTCATTGTTCGATGGTGTATTTTCTCCGCTATTTATATTTTCAGTTTTTTCTGATGCTATTACTTCAAAGAATACTTCGGCTTGAACTACACGTTGCTTAGTTAAAAGATTAGTAATAGTCAATGAATATCCTACTTCGCTGTGCTGCTGAGGAATGGGAAACTCTGCTACTAATTTATAGTTTGAGGTGATGACTTCTTTGCTAATGGCTTTTTCGGAATTCATTTCTCCATGGTCTTGTTGATGATCCATTCCCATCATACCCATTCCTCCCATCATGCATCCGGTAAATAACTGAACAATTAATAATAAAATTCCAAGTGCTTTTTTCATACGAACTCCTATCTTTTCAACCTGTTTAAAGGGAAAAATAATTTTCAAAAACTTCAGAATACCTAAAAAATAATTTTAATGTGCTAACACTCCGCCAAGAAAGCCGGTAATCGAAATTGCGATTAATAATACCAAACCTATTGCCCATGCAGATTTTTTTGTCCGCTCAATAAATAACGCACCAAACCAAATTAGAATCAAAATTGTAGAAATTATTCCGGTTTAACGATGCGTATTCGCCAGCCATTCTTTTGGCTCTCCTATAAAAGGTGTTAACTGAAAATTGCCGGTGAAGTAAGCAGAGATAGCTGATACAAGAGAAATTCCTAATAGTATTTTTATCGATTGGGCAACACAAGGACTTTGCTTTTTGATGTTAAGGAGGGAAAACAAAAAAGCAGCGAGTGTTAGTGCAATAGGGAAGTGAACAATTTTATTGTGAAGATGGGAAAACATCTGCTCTCCAGGCTTAAGAATAAACTCCTGCTCTTTCATCTCAACGACTTCTTGTTCAGGAACTAATTTGTTAACCGCTTTTCCGTTTATGGTAATTGTATCTCTTCCAACTATTGTTATTGTGTCTGGCATTGCCCCACTCATTGTTTTTTTATGTTCTTTACCTTCGTGGGCCGAGATAGTAATTGTTGCTGTTAGAACAAATATAAGAATTAATATAATTGTTTTCATTTTTTTCTTCCCTTTTATAAATTAATTCGTATTTCACCGGATAGAGTAAAATCCGGTACGAAGTTTCCGATACCTAAACTGTAAGTAATTTGATTCTTATATTTACTTTATCTTAAAACCATTTTTAATAAGTTTTTCTTTTGCTTCTGTTAAAGAAACTTCTTTCAAGTTCATCTTGCTGAGAGGGTATTTGCCCGGTGCATCTGATATTACGCTTCAATCCATCGGATCTTGATACACTTTCCCATCCTTAATGGCATCAATTTGAGCAAGGTTAATAATTATTTTTTAAATGCAATCTTTGCAGCAAAAGAAGCATAGACTATATTTTTAAATTTATTTTTTTTCATAAATGAAAGCGAACTTATAAATAATTC
>MHAR01000064.1:0-147 GCA_001803045.1 Ignavibacteria bacterium RIFOXYB12_FULL_35_14
AGCGTATGTGTATTGAGGTGTCAGTGAAAAGCCATCTGCCATAATATGGAAAGAAGTTGAGTCCAGTTGGTAAATCCTCTGTTTCCAGGAATCCCCGACTTTTTCAAAATCAACCCAACCGGATAAAGTATTATAATTTATTTGTGA
>MHAR01000064.1:159-501 GCA_001803045.1 Ignavibacteria bacterium RIFOXYB12_FULL_35_14
TAAATTAAGCTGAGGGAAAAATAATTTAGAGCTTAGTAGAATGAGAACGAGTAAATAACGCAACATAAAAGGTACTTTTTTTGTATTTAACTTAGCTTGAATGAAAATTAAGTAATTAAAATATAGAAATAAAATTGAGATGATATTTATCAGTAACGGAAAATCAATATCTTATGGGAAACTTTACTTACAGCAGTCTTTTCCTTCACTTGCTTTTTTAAATTTTCTGTAAGCTAAATAGCCTACTAATCCTATAAAACTAATGCCAACAATTATTTCCATCACATGTGCCATTTAAGTTTAGGATTAAGTTCAAGTTCAAATGGGATAAATCAATTTTGT
>MHAR01000064.1:657-66469 GCA_001803045.1 Ignavibacteria bacterium RIFOXYB12_FULL_35_14
GTATTACTTCTGCTACTTCACCAAGCTTATCATTCTTTACTGCTTGCATCGAAGCAATCGGATCAATTGCAACAACAACAGTTTCTTCATTATCGTTTCTATAAACAATTACATTGCAAGGCAGCATCAGTCCAATTTGTTCTTCAGCTAGTAGAGATTTATAAGCAAACGGCGGATTGCAAGCACCAAGAATTTTGTATGGCTTGAATTCAACGTCCAATTTTTTCTTCAGTGTTTCTTTGACGTCAATTTCAGTTAGAACGCCGAATCCTTCTTTCTTTAGTTCTTCTGTTACTTTTTCAATTGCTTCTTCGTAGCCGAGATTTACAACTTTTGAGAATCCATAATTTGTTTGTTCCACTTGTATTACTCCTTTTTATTTTAATTTATAATCGTAAGGTGACTTTTTATCTTCAAATTTGTTAAGATCTTATAATTGAACTTTTAATAAGTGAAAGTAATGCCTACCCCTCCGCCCATATCACTATCGTAATGTGTTGAGAGTGAGAAATATTTTGTGGTAACATATCGAAAACCTACCATATACTCGGCATCCGAATTTACCATGAAATTAAACCGCAAGCGGCTGGTTATCGGAATATCTTCTCTGCTAAATTGAAAGCGAAACTTACCATCTGTATCAATTCTTGTATCGGCAATTACCAACATCGGTAAAGTATATTGCACACCCACTACGAATGTTTTCCTATTGTTTTTGTTGCTTATTTGCCCGAGCCAATTATTTTCCTGAGAGTCTACTCTTTTGTAATGATAGTCGAAGCCAACATAGGGAAACCACCACTGCATTCGGCCAAGGTATCGCCCAAAATTAGCTTCAACTTCGTAACCGTGTCTGTCGTGATAACCCAAATGCCATAAGGTTTGCAGTTTCCAACGTGTATTGGTATACATGGCTTCACCATCACTTCCATTGCTTTCCAAACCTATGCGCACCATGGGGTGAAACTCACGGTCGTCAGCAAATAATTTTTGAAGTGCATTTTTGGGATCTGGTAAATCAGGATTTGGTGGAGAATTTTCGTAACTGAAAACCCTGCCCATTCCTGACATCATGTGATAAAGAATATGGCAATGAAAAAACCAATCTCCGCCTGGCTCTGAAGCAGCAAATTCTATTGTATCCCTCTCCATTGGCATAATGTCTATTATGTTTTTCATAGGGGCATATTCGCCTTGTCCGTTCAACACCCTAAAATCGTGTCCGTGCAGGTGCATTGGGTGCCGCATCATGCTATTATTTAAAAGAATAATTCTAAGGTTTTCCCCTTTTTTAATAAGAATCTTATCGCTTTCTGAAAGCGTCTTATTGTCCATCGACCAAACATAGCGATTCATATTTCCCGTCAAATCAAATTTTAATTCTCTCCAGGGACCCTTTGGCAAAGTTGTTTTTTCCGGTGAACGCAACATGGTATAATTAAGCGTCACAATATCTGAATTATCATTTTCCATACCGGTCATGTTATGGGTGTTATGGTCCATCTGCATTACATTGTCATTCTCCTTCATATTATCATCGTTCTTCATTTCCGGCATGTTCTCCGTTGTCATAGTATCTTCAGGATTTTCGGGACCTGTTATTTCAGGGTACATAACAATGTTCATGTCCATCTCCTGGTTCTGCATTTTCATTCCCTCCATTTCAATTATATTGCCGTTCATATCCATCATGTCGTTCATCATCTCCATTCCGGCAAAATATTTCAGCTTTGGTAACTTTGTTGCCGGCACCTTTTCTCCACTTCCCAGCCATAACGAAGCTGATCCGGTACGGTCTTCTGGAGTTACGAGAAATTCATAACTTTTGTTTTCGGGAATTGTTACAACAACATCATAGGTTTCCGACACGGCTATAATTAACCTATCAACTTCTACCGGTTCCATATCATTGCCATCGCTGGCTACTACAGTTATTTTACCGCCCGAATAAGTAAGCCAAAAATAATCGGATGCGCCGCCGTTTGCTATACGCAGCCTTACTTTGTCTCCCGCCTTAAATTGGGGCTGCTCATTTTGGTTTTTACCGTTTATCAAAAAATTATCGTAATATACATCGCTTACATCCATTGCATTCATCCGTTTCCATTCATTGGTGAGTTTTGTTCCCAAATTGCCGCTGAACAATGCCTCACCGTAACTTTGGGTAGTGCCCTTTTGAATTGCAAACCAATCGGTGGCGCTTTTTAAGCTGCGATGCACTTCTTCGGGGTTCATGTCAGTCCATTCACTTAATACAACAGGCAGTGTTGGGATGTCCCATTCATTTCTTTTATTCATTATGAAAGCACCATACATGCCTATTTGTTCCTGCAACCGTGAATGACTATGGTACCAATGGGTACCGGACTGAACAATAGGAAATGTATACAAATGTGTAGTATGGGGTTTGATTGGCATCTGAGTAAGATTAGGGACACCATCGTACCTGTTAGGCAGAAAGAGGCCATGCCAATGAAGGGATGTTTCTTCGTTTAGATTATTGTGCACATATATTTCTGCCGTGTCACCCTGTGTAAATGTTAATGTAGGCATAGGAATGGTTCCATTGACTGCAATAGCCCGTTTTGCTTCTTCTCCGAATGTTACGGTAGTATCAGCAATGTATAAATCGTACCGGACGGTTTTTTGTGCAAAGATTGTTGTGAAAGCGATAAGGAGAAGCGATAAAACGAAAGTTGTTTTTTTCATAAAAAATAATTCTTTGGATGTAACCATTATTTTAATACCCCTTCTTCTGAAGGGGCTTGGGTGAAGGAAATATATTTTATTGTTTTGTTTTCAATGTTTCTTTTGTTGAACCGCATGTAGGCATTTTTTTAACCATATACGGGTTACTGATCTTAGACTTTTCGCTTATCCAATAAGCATCAGCCATTGGGCAATACTGATAATATAAATCAATGGTGTTCATTTCCATTGCCTTTACCATTTTGTAAAAGATTGAAGACAGATCGGCGAAATGTTCGCGCTGGTGTTTTAAATTAGCATTGCTTCCAATCTCCGTTGCATCGTTTATTAATACTTCGTAATACTGGTCCCAAATTTCGTGCTTATCGGCAGAAAGTTTTTGCATCGGCATGCTTTGAAGGTCGGCGGAGAGAATTTTTGCATAAACGCTTACGCTGTCGGCGTTATCTTTTGTCAGCGCATTTTTTGCATTAAGATAATCGGTGATTACTTTTTGCAAATATTGGGCTGTGCTGTCTTGTGCAAAAGTTTTTTGTACTAAGCCAGTTACTATCAGGGCAACTATAAGAATTATTGTTTTCATTTTTTTACTTTTGATTGTTCATTAATTACTTGTTACTGTATAACTTATGTTACGCATGGTGTCGTAATCTTAATCGTACTCTTAATCGAGTTAAAAATCGAGTCCCCACAAAGGGGGGCAACTAAGAGCAAGATTAAGATTTTTCTGCGTAAGGTGAATGTATAAATAATAAAATTTGCTTTAATCTCAACTAGAGTCACCGTTTTACTTTACTTTTTAAAGAGATTCTACATTAATCATCTTAATACTTACGCTGCCAGTTCCGGAGAACTTCATTCCAACACTGCCTGGTTTTGGCTCATCGCTATGTCCATGCACGATCATTTTATTATTTCCATAACCTCTGAAATGATCTCCATCGCTTACAACTTTTATTTCAAGCCAGCCATTACCTTTGAATTTATCTTTTTCAAAGACTTCTAATTCTCCGTTACTTTTTCTTGAAAGATAAATTTCTCCTTTCTTTAAGCCGAGGAAGTCATAGTTATTTTTATCTTTGAAGTGATGAATCAATTCAAGTTCACCATTGAAATCATCTATGTTAATTTTTGCTGTAACCTGAACGCTTTTGATTTTATTATCATAAACAAATACTGCTTCTTTCTCCGGATGAAGCATTAAAGCAGATTCGTCCTGATCATACATTGGGCTAATTTCTTTGAGCGAACCCTCTATCCACTTGAATTTTTCTGATAGAATTTTATCAATACCTTCAGCAGCGATTAACTTCCAGGAACCATCTTTACTTACAGTAAAAGTCGAATCAGAAATTTGTTCTACCTCTAAAGCTTGTTCCGTCATATTTTCCGCTGTTAAAATATTACCGGTACCCAATCCATATCCATAGACTAAGTTCGCACCACGATCACCGGTATTATACAAAAAATAAATGCCAGTAAGCCCTATCAGAATAAGGGGAATTACAATAATTTTTGCGAATGGTATAGACTTAAATCCAAAAGCAAAACCTAAACGAACTATTGTATAAATGATGAAGAACCATAAAGTAACTTCAGCCCAATCAGCATGGTTGTTAACTGCTGTGATTACATTAGCAGGAATATCAAGCCCATCTGATGCGGCTCTTCCGGTTAGAAAGGCAACTCCTGCGGCTATAGTTCCTAGCAGGTATAATAAAAGCGCAGACTTTTCTAACCACGAGAATTTTTTAAATATCAATCCTGCAGTATCAAATAATACTGCAATGATTAAAAGAACAATAGGGAAGTGAACAATCATTGGATGAATGTTCGGCGCCCAATCAGGTATTAATTGCATAGTAACTCCTAATTAAATAATTATATAAATTGTTTATAGTTCATAATTCATTCCCCCGCTTATTGCGATAGTATCTCCGCCAACTATGGTTAACGCATCTTACTTAACTACTTTTTCTTTTTTAAGGTCTTCTCCGCCGTGCGGAGAAACAACATTTGTAAAGAGCAGTAAAAGAAGAATGAACGCACTTAAGTTTTTTCATATATGATAGATCACTCACCAATACGCCAAGTTATGCCGGTGGAAGCTAACAAACCGGGAGCAAATTTAGTTAACCCAACTCCGCCGATAAGTGTGAGTGTTAGTTTTGAATTTAGCTGATGGTTAAGCCCAAGCGATAATTGCTGCGGCGCGGCATAACCGGATACAATTTCTGTGTAACCTTGATAGTAGAGCAGAAGAGATGAATTACCATCATTAAAATATTTTCCAAAACCAACTCCATAGGTAAAAGGATTATTGTAAGTAATTCCGCTTGGATCGCCGATGTTCAGGTATCCCAAATCTGCAATTGCAAGATAAGAATCAAATCCTTTGCGCAGAGTTGCGGAAACGCCGTAATCAAATTTGCCGGTGCCGAAGTTTGTCATACCGCTTGCAGTAGGAAATTTAATTTGATAATTGACTGATGACGTAAAGCTGCTTTCATAATCGGAATAGATTTGATAATTGCCAGTCATAAAAATATCGCCGAGTCCAACGCTTGAGTTCATAGAAGATGAAGAACCGAACATATAAGGATTTGAATTGCTTCCATTACTGCCCATCATTCCGCCGGTGTTATTATCGGGTGAGTTACCTCTCATCATATTATTGCTGTTTGATGAGTTACCACCAATCGGCAGCATCATTCCGCCGGACTGGCTGAGCGTATTGTTATTGCTAAAAATAATTGGTGCGGTAACATTCACACTAAAATATTCTGATTGATAACGAACTCCACCGTAAAATGAAAGTAGCTTACTGTAGCTATTGTAATAATAATTTCCGCCTGTGTATTGAAGGCCGGTCGAAACCGACCAGCCCTCTTGAGCAAAAGTTACTCCGCTTAAAGAAATGACGGAAAAAATTAAAAGAAATATGCTTTTAATTTTCATTTGCATTTTATTATCACTACTTCTTCATTGAGTTTGGAAGTTTTTGTATTCTGCCGAGCATATCGTCATAATCTTTCATTATAGTTTTCATGTTATCGGTCATGCCTTTCATGTGATCTTTCATTTCCTGGTTCTCCATCATCTTTTGATCGCCCATCATGGTATTCATTTGATCGAGCATGTTTTTCATGTTCTTCGACATATCGTCCATGTTTTGCATCATGCCGGTCATTTGAGAACCCAAATTCATGTGATCTTGCTGGTTCTGCATCATAGAAAGCATTTTACCGCTCTTATCCATGAGTTGATTCATTTGAGTCATCATGTTTTGCATATCACCCATTTTAGCTCCCATATTTTGCATGTTCTGCATTTGAGAGCCGGTTCCCATATTTCCGCTTCCGCTGCCATGTTGATGTTGAGCAGAAACAGTAATGCTGAATATAAACATTACTGAAAGCATCATAGCTGCTTTAGCAAATGATTTGATCGTGTTCATTGTGTTACTCCTTTTTGTTATTGATTGATTATTAATTTCACCACTTGAGAAAATGGTGTGAGGGTAAAGATTACTCGTTCATATTCTCCTTTATATTTTTGATACATTTTTTTTTAATTCTCCATTATTATTTTCTTCTAATGAATAAACAAAAAATGCATGGTCTGGCACCTGCCCGCGAGTTCCAATTTTGTGAACAACAGTGCGGACATTCTCAACTAAATTATCTTCACACGATAATTCAAACCGCGATATTTGGGAGAGTGGTTTGAAATATTCTGTAACTTCTATTTCTTGAACTCCTAGAGCTTGTAATTCCTCAACTAACCAATGGACTCTAGTCGTGTTCACGTAAGCCGTTATCTTTTTCATTTCTTTCATTTTCTCCAAAATTTATTTCATTGCTTTCTTTTGATCTGTCTTTATTATTAAAAGTCGCCAAGTATTTTTCCGGTTCGCTAACAAATGTTTTTTTACAAGATGGCGCACAGAAATAATATGTCTCCCCATTGTAAAGCGTTTGTCCCGCGGCATCTTCTTTGACAAAGACCATTCCGCATACCGGATCTTTTACAACTAACATTAGTCACCTCCGTATATTTTTCCATCTTTTAGAAAGATTTTTTTATCTGCATACGATTGGTAAACTTTATTGTGAGTAACCAAAAGTATTGTTTTGCTTTCTTCAACAAGAAAGCCAAAAATATCCATGATATCTTCACTTGTCTTCGAATCCAGATTACCGGTAGGTTCATCGGCAAGGATTATTAAAGGGTCGTTAATTAATGCGCGCGCTATTGCAACTCTTTGTTGTTCGCCGCCGCTTAGTTCGTTAATTAGTCTTTTCGATTTTTCTTTTAAGTGAACTTTATCCAAAGTAGCGTGAACAATTTCCTTTTTTTGTATTCTGGTCAGATCGCCAACAGCTAAAGGGACCATAACATTTTCTTCAACTGTGAGATAGGGAATCAGATGAAATGTTTGAAAAACGAAACCTAAATACTCCCTGCGAAAATCGGATAAATTATTTTGAGGAAGAGCATAAATATTTAAATCATCAATCAGCACTTTCCCTTTTGAAGGGACAGAAAGACCGCCTAACATCGTCAGAAGCGTGCTTTTCCCGGAACCGGATTCTCCCATAATAGTTATGAATTGACCTCTATCTATTTCCAACGAAATATTATTCACAGCGGTAACGATCTCTGTCCCGGATTTGTATTCTTTACTTACATTTTCTATTTCTATTAAACTCATATCTATGCCTCATTAAATAAATCTAAATGCAACTGTTGGATCTAATCGTGATGCTTTTATAGCCGGGTAAATACATGCCGTTATTCCTACGAATAAAGAGAGTAATACTGCAATTGGAAGTGTTGTAAAATTATAAGTAAATGAAGATAGTCCATGCATGCTTAGGAAGGGTAAAACTAATTTTGATGCGGATATACCCGCAAAAAACCCAAGTAAGCCGGCTGTTAAACTTGCAGCAATAACTTCTGTTAAAATGATTTGGAGAATGTGCGAATTTCTGTAACCAACCGATTTAAATATTCCAATTTCTTTGGTTCTCTCAGTTATAGAAGAGTTTACATTTGCGAATACAATTAAAAAGCTTGTAACTAACATTACCAAAGAAATTCCAAGCGAGAACCGCTCAAAACTATGAACAGCCATCATTTTTGATTCAATGTTTTGCTTAATCGGTGTAACATTTGCCGTTGGTAAAACAGATGAAGTTTGAGAAACAATATCTTCGATGGGGCAGTCGTAACACAATGCCGCAATTTCGATGAGACTAAGTTTTGAGAGTTTGCGAAAAAGGGTTTGAGCAGTAAAAATATCCATAAAGATAAGACCATCGTCTTGCGAGCCGGTGTTTGAAAGGATGCCGGAAACGACAAGCCGCTGCTCGTTAATTGAAACTGTATCATTTAATTTGATACGCAAAGCTTCTGCGGTGTTTGAACCGACTAAAATATTGTTCGGGGGAAGTGGAGATTTCCCCTTGATTACCCACCACTTTTTAAGTTTTAGTTCATCCGAAAAACGGACTCCGGCAATTAGAACGTTTTTGCCCTTTAGGTTAACAGTCTCAAAAAGTTTAGGGGCAATGATGGATAAGTTCTTTCGGTTTTTTATCGTATTTATTTTTTGTAAATCATTATCTGAAAGCTGCGAGTTATTGAATGAAACTTCTCCCAGACTCAACCCTCCATAATTTATCATCAGTTGATCGGATTTAGGAGTTATGATAATGTTAGCTCCAAACTCATCCAAATTGATTGCAACACTTCTATTTATATTTTCGCTTACGGTAATAAGTGTTACAACAGAAGTAACGGATAGAAATAATCCGATAATCAAAAAAATTGTTTTAGTTTTTCTTCGTCTAAGACTTTGAAATGCAATAGAATAGATTTTCATAGTTAAACTCTTCTCTTCCAGTTCTCTACAAGAGATTTTTCAATTTGTATTTCATTACCGACAACAATACTTGGCAACGGATCGGGCGGATATTTTCCGCAAGAACCGTTGATAGCTTTGAGATCATTGAGGTTCCATGTTGTTCCGCAGGAATTACAAATTAAATTGCTTCCTTTAATATGAAAAGATTTTGAATCGCAAGGTTCGCATAAACTAATGGCGGTTACTACTTTTCCATCTTCTGTAAGATACGCTAGCAACGGTATAGTAGTATTACTTCCAGTGTAATCGAACTTCACAAATTTCTTTTCTTTCACTATATCGAGAGGAAGAATAATTTTCCCATTTTGTGCAAAGGCAATAGTGTAGGAATGATCATACCGGACTGAAGGATAAGTTACATTATCACTTACTTTCGGCTGGTTTTCAATTATAGCAGCTTCCTTTGATGGCTTTGCATTGATATAAAAAATTAATGCACCTACAAAAAGAACAGCAGCTAAACCAACATATAAACCTTTCTTGCTTGAATTATTGTTTCCTCTTTTAAGAACCTTCTCTCTTTTGCTTTTCCCCTGTAATACGGAATTGGCTTCTGGCTGAGAAGATATCTCTGAAGTTAATCTGCTTCCGCAGTTAGGGCAGAACTTCACTTTACTGTTTATTTTATTGCCGCAATTTGGGCAGTAATTAATCGTTGTCATTTTATCACCTGTTAATTTATTTCCATTTTAATTTTACTTTATATTTTCCAATTAACTCCAATTACTGGTATTAAAGGCAATACCGTCATTTCACTTCTGCTTGTATAATCAGCATTATATATCCAGTGAACTACATTCCTGTTATTAATTACATTGAGTACTTCCAAATAAATTTCAAGAGGTTGTATTCCTAAATTAAATTGTCTGGTTAATCGGATATCTAATCTGTTGTAATCAGGATATCTTGCAGAGTTTTGAATTTCGAGTATCGGGAAATATTTTTCAGAAGATTGATCAAAGTAACTTGCCGATACCGGTGTATAAGGTGTACCGCTTCCAAATCTGTACTTTCCGCTAATGTTCCAAACCTCACTAAATCTAAAGTTTATTACTGCACTAAGAAGATGTGTTCTATCAAAACTAAAGTACTGTTCACTGCGGATTATTCCTTCTTTTCTTTTTGCGATTGAATAAGAATAGGAAAACCAGCCGAATAAATTATCATCAGGTTTTATTTGAACATAAAGTTCTACACCTCTTGAAAAACCATAACCCTCACTTAAAAATGAACCGGTTTGATTATTGTTTGTTACTAAGTCATACAATTTCTTATTGTACAGTTCAAGATTTACAGCAAGTTCATTGGTTATCTGATGTTTAATACCAATACCAACAGTCTCTGCTTTTTTAAATTTAAGAGATGAATTGGCTCCTGCTTCATAAGCCATAGGTGATTGATAATACCAACCATAATCAAAAGATAAGCTCATATGTTCGTTCCAAGCATAAGCGATATTTAAGCGTGGAGACAATACCCCTTTCTTCAGCTTATCTATATAATCAAACCTTAAGCCGTTATTCATACTTATTTCATCAGTAAGTTTTATTTTATATTCTCCATAAAGCGAATAGAGGATATAATTACCGTTTGAATTTATCTTATAGTCTTCTAAAGTATAGAAATTTATTTCACCTGGAAGATTGACAGATACATTATCATTCTTGAAGATTACCCATCCGCCTAAATGTATTTCATGACTTTGATAAAGAAGTGAAAGATCATTCTTCAATCCGTATTCAATGAACTTGTAATTTTCAAAAGAGTTTTGGGGGTATTGAGCTTCTTTATCAGATTTGGAGTAATAAAAATTAAATTCATTAAGGGAGTTGTCTGATAAAATAAGATTTAATCTTGTACCAAAAGATTGGTTATAACCATCTGAGTTCATCACTCCGTTAAAATGATCGTATTTGTATTCTCCATATAAGTTCTCATAAGAGGAAAGACCGGTAAAAGTTAATTTACCATAATCCGAAATATTAAAATCCAATTTCCCATAATAATCATAGAAGTAAGGAATTGTTTCATTATTTCCTTTCAAATCCGGAATAAGTTTGTAAACAAAATCGAAATAGCTTCTTCTTAGGGATAAAAAGCCGGAGCCATTTAAAGCTTTAACAGGATATTCAATCACACCGTTTAAATCAGTTAAGCTTAAAGTGACTTCTCCACCTAAATTTTCTTTACTTGCAGTTTTATTATTAATTACTAAAACTGAAGACAAACGGTCCCCATATCTTGCAGGAAATCCACCGGAATAGAACTTAACTTCATCCATTAACCTTGAATTGAAAATGCTGAAAAGACCACCACCCATAAACTCGAAATGGTATGGATTAGATATCGTTGCACCATCAAAAAGGATTAAATTTTCTGCAGCACTTCCACCTCGTACATACAATTTGGAATCATCACTTCCGCTTGAAACACCGGGCAGCGTCTGAAGGGTCCAAAAAATATCCTGGGCAGAACCGGGAGAACGCATTATCATATCTCTGTTTAACATTGCGGTCAAGCTGGTGGCATCATATTTTTCTGTTTTAGGAGTTATTACAACAGATTCTAAATTGATTGCTTTTTGTCTGAGTGAAGTATCAATCACTGTTGTTTCATTTCCAGCAACAACAATATTATCAATAATCAAATCCTCATATCCCACCATAGAAAATTTTATTGAGTAGGTTCCGGATGGAAGTTTTACTTCGAATTTCCCTTTGAGATTAGATGCGGCTCCATAATTGGTATTCATTGCAACAACATTCGCTCCAGCAAGAGGTTTATTAGTTTCAAAATCGCGAACTCTGCCTGTTATTTCAGAATATCTACTTTCTGTTTGAGCAATGTTTACACTATAACTGATACAAATCAAAAACGATATATTCTTTATTAAGTTCACTTTGGAATACTAAATCTTCTTTCCACCATATTTATTATTTACCATATCGGTAATCTCATTTACGGTGTACTTGTTTTCGCTTATTTTTTTATCTACAAATCTCTTTATTTCTTTTGCACCTCCTGGATGATCACAATTGCAATCTTTTAATTCATCTAATCTACATTTACCACAAGGACACTTAAACGCTGAGTAAATAGAAATCTTATCTGATATAGTTGCTTTGGTATTTATTAAATTTAAAACTGGTGGTAATACATCTTTAGTTATCAGAAGCTGATCTGTCTGTCCACTAATCCGGTTAGGATTCCAACCTCTTGAAGGATCTACCTTATAATTTGATGCAAATTCAGCTTTCATCCAGCCATATTTATTTGCAACTGCAATAACAATATCATCCGGTTTTTGTCCGCCATTTGTGGATTGCTCTAAATAATCGCGAATAAATTGTCGTTCCTCAACAGCACGCTCGCAAGCGCATACCTCAAGAGATTCCTCGTTGCAAGTACCGCATGAGCAAACAAATTTTGAAGCGATCTCATATACTTTTGCCTCAACTATCGGATTAGCGCTTTTTTGCTCATCCCGACTTATTAGAACTTTTTTGTCAGTAGAGTTATTAAATATTAAATCAAAAGCAGATGCAATGATTATCGAACCTATTACTATACCAACGGTTATCCATAAAAACTTTAAATTGTTAATGTTGGAAGTTTTTCTTGCTGGGTTTCTTTTTAAGTTATTTTTTGATTCTCTTCTAAGCTGTTTTTTACTTTTCCCGACTTTGTCGGGATGGATGCCCATCTTCTTATGCTGAAGATTATTATTTATAGCGTCTTCTTTTCTAATTAATTGCTTTCCGCAAGAAACACAAAACTTATTTGCTTCATCATTTTCTTCACCGCAATTAGGACAAGCATTCTGAGATATATTTTCTACCGCAGTTAATTCTTCGCCGCAATTTGTACAAAATTTGTTCTCTTCGTTGTTATTAGCTCCACAAGAATTACAAATCATGTTGCACCTTAAAAATTTTAGGGAGTTGATTGATTAAACCAGCATTAACATTTTTTAATAATCTTTAACTTCGAACCCATTCTTATACAGATTATATTTGGCTTCATTAATGGTCACTTCTTTTAAAGTCATTTCACAAATAGGGCATTTGCCAGGCTCATCAGAAATTACATTCCAATCCATCACATCTTGGTAAACCCTTCCGTCTTTGTTTTTATCAATTGCTTTCAGATCAATTACACCTTCTCTTACAATTGATTGTTCTTTACTTTTCGAAGAACCCATTTCCATTCCTTTGTGTGAATTCATTTCCCCCTCCATTTTCATTTCGTGGTGCATATCTTTTCCCATCCCCATTTTATGCTTATGCTCCATTTTGGTTTTGCTGGAATCCTGAGCAAACGACGATACAGTGATCAAAAGAAAGACGGTAAGAAGAAACGATAAATACGTCATTGTTTTCATGATAAGTTCCTTATTAGTTTATAATTATTAGTTAGTTGATTTATTAATTTATTTTGAAATTTTATGTTTTACTTTTTTCAATCTGGGTAGAAGATCTTTCTTTTTTTAAAACATTCCCCGTTAAAGCAATTTTTGTTGTTGGATTCTTTGGATCATTTGTTTCAATGTAAACTGTCTTGTTTTGCTTCCCTGATCTTTCTTTAGAATCAAATGTAACTTTTATCTCTGTTGATTCACTTGGCATTAACTCATTCTTTCCAGCTACTACGGCAGTGCATCCACATGAGGCCCATACTCTGGTTATCTTTAGAACATCATTACCTTCATTTGTAATTACAAATATTTTTGTTACAACAGAGTCCTGAACAATATCGCCATAATTATATTCCATCGGGTGAATTACTGCTTTGGGCTGTGCAGAAACAAGTCCCGCAAATACAAAAGCGAACAGAACAAATGAAAATATTTTTGTTTTTTTAGAATTCATTTTACTATCCATTATGTTGATTGTTATTTGGTTAAAATCATTTTTTTTGTTTCATTAAACTTTGGTGTTTTAATCAAGTAAAGGTAAACGCCCGATGAATAGCCGCTCAAATCTATAGCAACTGTATAACTGCCTTTTGCTTTTTCTCCATTCACTAATGTCATAATTTCGTTGCCAAGTACATTGAAAACCTTTATCAGCACTTTTTGCGCTTCGGGAATAGAGTAATTTATTTTGGTAGAAGGATTAAACGGATTTGGATAATTCTGGTTTAATGAAAATGAAATTGGGTTGTTCGGTAAATATTCTTCTTTTACATCAGTAATGGTTTGAATATAAATCTCAACCGGGATTGTAATCGGACCGTGATGCGGATCCCCGATATAAATGTTAGCATATTTAGTTCCGCTTTGCATATTGGCAGCATCATAGCTAATCTCAATTTCAACAGTATCTCTGGCATTTATTGAACCGCTGGTTGAACTGAATGATATCCACGGAACATCGGTGCTTAACTGATAAGCAAGTATTGATGTTGAATTAGTAATATGCATTACAGAAATATTGTTGCTTCCCACAGATACAGTATCTTTTATAATACCTGGGTGAGCTGAGAGACTTGCCTCTGCTTCTATTGTGAATACTGTTATCACTAACGTTAAGATTAATAAACTGTTGATTTTCTTCATATTTATTTTTTAAAATCTTTCTTTAATAATTATTAGAACTTGAACTTGCGCTTAAACTTACACTGATCCTCATTTTGTATTCTTTTAAATTATCCATCTGCTATTTTACAGCTACCATTTTCCGTTCCTCAATTTTAATGTTTGCAGCAGCTTTTCCCCTCGGAAACTTTTTTAAATTTTCTTCTTGCAAGAAGAATGAACAGAATTACTACCACAGACAAAATCAAATATTCCATTTAACTTGCATCCCCTTTAAATTTTTTCAAATAAGCTTGCGGATCATTATTAAAAACCTCAATGCAGGCGTTGCAACAAAATCCAATTATTTTATTATCAAATATCAGGAGAGGAATTTTGTGATCAATTTTCTTCCCCTCAATCGGACAGACTTCATTAATTGGCTTTAAAGGATTCCTTTCTTTCATATTCACTTCAACAATTATTTCATTATTTAAAAACATTGGTTCGTTTTGAGGAAAGCTTGTCCCTGCTATTATTAAGGTTATTGCTGCAGCCAAAAAAATCTTTTTCATTTCATCCTTATTCATTTAGAGTAATTAATTTTAAAAACTCGATTATATCAATGAAAATAGAATGCCAGAATTAATAGTTGAAAAACATCTGATAAATGAACTTTTTTTTGAAAAAGAGAATGTGGGAATTTAAGTAGTTTAAAAATTTTAAAAGTTCTTAAAAAAGAAAGAAATTTCTTTGATTTGAGATTGAATATGTACAAGCCAAGGTATTTTAAAATTTAAGGCCCAACTAAGATGCAAACTTGAAAAGAGCGTGTTGACATCGAAGTTCTTGTATTTTTATGGATTAAAGCAGTGTCTTTTCTATTTCAGGTTTGATTATTCATCTATAGCTGAAAGGTTCAATATCGTTGCTGTTTTAAAATCCTCTTTGGCTCCCTCAATATCACCAAGATTAAGTTTAACAGTTCCTCTATTAAAAAAACAACCCGCATCTCTTGGATATATTTCTATTGCCTTGCTGTAATCTTCCATTGCTTCCTTATATTTTCCAATATCGGCGTTTAATGTTCCTCTCTTTTTATATTCGAGAACATTAAAGGGATTTACAGATATAGCTCTTGTGCTATTAGCAATGGCATCTGTTTCTTCCATTTTGCACCTCTTGATATATTAACAGAAAATAGTATTTAAGCTTTACATACAGCTTTCCTGAATATTAGAATAGTAATGCTGACAGTGAAAGAACAATGCCAGAAGGGAAAACCTCACAAAATGTCTCAATAATGAAACTTTTAATTAAAGAAGAGAGGGACAAATTTTAAGGAGTTTAAATATTTTTAAAGTTCTTTAAAGTTTAGGCGACGCGGGTAACTCGTTGCTCAGAGCAAGGATTGAGCATGGTTATCAGCCTTTTAATTGAATAGCTGGATTAAAAATAAGAAATGCACTGATTAAATAGAAAGGAATATTGATATTCACACAGCACAACAACTAAGTTTCTTAACATCTTTATCAAAACTTATAGCTGCTATTTTCACTCCCTCTGACAAAGTTAAATATGGATGGAACATTTGTTTTAATTCTTTTACTGTAATTCCGTATTTGATTGCAAGAGAAATTTCCATTAAAAGTTCTGAACCTTCTGAAGCAAGTATTCTTGCCCCGATTAATTTATCATTTTCTTTGTTGCGAATGAGTTTAATAAATCCTTTTGTATTTCTCGCTACAAGAGAATGGGGAACATTTTTAAGTTGAATTGTTGAGACTTCGTATTCAATTTTATTTTCGTATGCTTGATTTTCATCCATTCCAACACCGGCTACTTGCGGGTCGGTAAATATAACCCACGGGAAAACCGAGTAGTCTTTTTTAATTAGACTTTCACCAAACATATTTGCAACTGCCAAAGAACCTTCATAAGCAGCGGAATAAACAAACAAGAACTCACCGGTTACATCTCCGGCTGAATAAATATTTGGAATTGATGTTTGCATATATTCATTTGTCTTAATGAAATCTTGCTTATGAAATTCAACTCCTACTTCTTCTAATCCAAAACCTTTAGTATTTCCTTTTCTGCCAGTTGCAACAAAGATATGAGTTCCTTCTATAATTTCGTAGTTATCTTTAATTGAAGCATTGACAATAACTTTTCCATTTTTATTTTCGACATATTTTATTTTTGCACCGGTTTTTATTTCTATTCCTTCTTCTTCGAAATATTCTCTTAATGTTTCGGTTACATCCGGCATTTCATCTGGAAGAATTCTGAATGAGCGTTGTAATATTGTAACTTTAGAACCGAGCCGTGCAAACATCTGAGCATTTTCCAAAGCGATGTATCTCCCACCAATTACAATTAAATGCTCGGGAAGTTCTTTTAAATCATACAAAGTTTCGTTTGTTAAATAGTTAATCTCTTTTAAACCGGGAATATCCGGCACAAATGTGAATGAGCCGGTTGCAATCAATAATTTTTCTGCATAATATTTTTTACCATCTGCTTCAATTGTATTTTTGTCTATAAGCTTTCCGTACGCTTTAAGAATCGTTACATTCGAATCATCTTTTAAAACATTTACATATTTGTGCTCTCTTAACTCTTCCACTAATTCTGTTTTTTGATGGATAACTTCCTTAAAATTAATTTTATTATTGCCGGATTTTATTGAAGAAAAGTTTGGATGGTTGGCAATGTGAAATTGTTCTGCGGTTCTTATTAAAGTTTTAGATGGAACACAGCCTACATTTACGCAAGTACCGCCAATAGGTAAACCATCATTTATCATCAAAACTTTTTTCTCAAGTTCACTTGCTTTTATTGCAGCGGTAAAAGCGGCGGAACCTCCGCCAATGATAATCAAATCATAGTGATAAACTTTATTTTTATTCGATTCTATTTCATCAATTACCTTATAATGTCCGGTAGAATTAATGGCATCTATAATTTCTGATTTTGATACTTTGTCCGAATCGAACTCAAATTCACCTTTCCTTTCTGGATAATTTACTGCTTTAGAGATTATGCCCTCTAATTTAGAAACCTTTTTACTAATTGTTTGTGCACAATGTTCACAAGTCATTCCGTTAATTTCTAATTTTATTGTTTGAACAGACATTATCGCTCCATCTTAATTTTCTTTTTCGTTTATTGTTTGAATCTTTTTCACTTTATAGCCAACTTTATTTTCAACTGCTTTCTTCAATTGTTCCGGCTGAACTTTTGTATCATCAAATTGAACAAAAGCAATTCCGGTCTTATAAGATGATTCAGCACTCAAAACACCTTTTTCTGATTTAAGTGCATAATCAACCGATTGTTCGCAACTTGTGCAGGTCATTCCTTCAATTTCAAGCTTGGCTTTTATTATGTGATTTGAATTAGCTGATAATTCGCTTTGAGATTCCGGGAAGAATGCTTGAGAGTAATAAGGAAATGTAATTAAAACAACAGCAATCACTGTTACTATCCATAAAAATGATTTAGAATTAATGAAGCTTTTCTTTGTTTCAACGTTTTCATCATCGCAAGCACATTCTATCTCATTTTTTTTCTTTGGTTTGTATGCATTATAAAAGGCATAACCGAGAATGATTGCCGTAAAAACAATAAAGTAAGGTCGCAGCGGTTCAAGAAAAGAAAATGTAGACGCAATACCGCTCAATCCGCCAAATATTGCTAATACCGGCGTAATACAGCATAATGAAGCAAGTAACGCTGTTACTATTGCACTGTTTCTGAAAAATTTATTTGTTTCCACAATAATCTCCTTCAGCTAAATAATTTTTTGTTCTATTACTTCAAGAATCGGGCATTCTTCGGTTGACACTTCTTCGCAAACACACTGATTAATCAATTTTATCAAAACATTTTTAATATTCTTCAAGTCTTTTATTCTTTCTTCGATGTCTGTTAATTTATGTTCTGCTAAATGTTTTATATCTCCGCAAGTTGCAGTTGATTCAATTTTTAGATTCAATAATTCTTTTATTTCTTTTAATGTAAAACCAAGTTCTTTTGCTCTTTTTATGAATAATAATCTTCTCAAATCCAGCTCATCATAAAAACGATAGCGTGATTCCTTACGCTTAGGTTTAGGCATAATTTTTATTTTTTCATAATAGCGTAAAGTCTCTACGTTCACACCGATTTTTTCAGCTATTTCGCCAACTTTGTAATGTTCCATTTCTAAACCTATTTTTCACTTAATACAAATATAATATCAGTAGTATAGTACGGAGTCAAGTATTTTTTTATGCGAGGTAGATTTTTTCTAAAAATTGAGATTTGCAAAAATTTTAGAAGGTATTTTCGTTACTTATTTTGTACAAACTTTATGCGCTATTATATGAATTAAAAAGTAATTAGGAAATCTCGTATAGAATGGTTTCTATTTTGAATTTATTCATACGCATTTAAAACATACTGCTGAACCATACGATGCGTATTAAAAAAAGAAGCATTGATAGCAATTGCATGACGCATTATATTGATCCAATACTCCCTGCCAACATAAAAAGTAGGAATTATTGCAAATTCTAATTTATCATATAAGGAACTTGCATCTTGCTGGTCGTTGCTTTCCGTATTCTGAGGAGTGCCAATAGACCATCCTGTAATGTCCTCGATGCATCCTTCAATCCACCAACCATCTAAAATACTTAAGGAAGGTACTCCATTATGTGCGGCTTTCATCCCTGATGTACCGGATGCTTCCTGTGGTTTGCGCGGCGTATTAAGCCATAAATCAACACCAGAAACTAATAGTTTAGCTAGCTCCTTATCGTAATTTTCAAGGTAAACAACTTTTATTTTGCCTTCTAACCATTTCGATGCGATAATAATTTTCTTTATCAAGTCTTTACCCATTGCATCCTGTGGATGAGCTTTACCGGAAAAGATAAATTGCATTTTGCCGGCATCTTTGGCGATTTTTATTAACCTGTCAACGTCGGAAAAGACTAAATCCGCTCTTTTGTAAGCCGCTGCCCTTCGTGCAAATCCTATTGTAAGGGTTTCAGAATCTATGTCAATGCCTGTTTTTTTGTTGACATAATCTATGAGTTTGTTCTTCGCTTCCTGGTGAGTATTCCATATTTCATCATTTGGGATGCTCAAGGCATATCGCAGGCTAAAAGGATCATTCTTCCAATCCGGAATATATTTATCATAGAGCCTTTTAAAACTGTCGCAAACCCAAGTAGAAGAATGTACACCATTTGTTATAGATTCTATTGAATATTCGGGAAACATTAATTGAGATATCTCACCGTGTTTTTTTGCCACACCATTTATGTGCTTACTCTGATTTAAGGCAAGTAATGTCATATTCAGCCGTTCTTCACCGCCGAGCATTCTTACTATGTCTGAAGGAATAAATTCTCTTAAAGCATTATCTACTAAATCATAAAAAAACTGGTCATGACCTGCTGGTACGGGTGTATGAGTAGTAAATACGCAAAGCTCTCTCACTGCATCAAAATTCCATTCCGGATCTTTATTTCTTTTCATCTCATTTAATAATTCGAGAGTTAGAAAAGAAGCATGTCCTTCATTCATATGATATTTTTTTATTCCTGTATATCCCAGACTGTGAAGCATGCGCACACCGCCAACACCCAAGACAATCTCTTGCAGCAATCTATACCATTGATCCCCGCCATAAAGATAATCGTTAAGCCCTTTATCATATTCACTATTTTCTTCTAAGTCCGTATCTAAAAAAATTATAGGTATTGTATAACCGCTTACACCTACCACATCATACTGCCATGCCCGGATAAATACATCTCGGGTTTCTATTTTTATGTTGACTTTTTTCAGCAGGGGTTTTAAAAAATCCTTTGGATTCCATTGGACGGGTAATTCCTGCTGGTTTCCTTGTGCATCCAATCTTTGGATAAAATAACCTTTTTCATATAAAAGAGTAATCGCTACCAGGGGTACTTTTAGGTCTGCACAGGATTTTATAAAATCTCCCGCTAAAATACCCAGTCCGCCGCTATAAGTTGGGATTGAAGAATCAATTCCAATTTCCATAGAAAAATAGGCAATCTTTCTTTCCTTTATTTTCTCAGCATCATACGACCTGTGTCTGTGCTTCAAATATTTATCTGGAGAATTCTGAAATTCGTTTTTGCATAAGTTTGAGCAGAAATAAAATATCTTACCCTTATATTCAAATTTAAATTCTTCTTTTGCAGTCATTCCACAAATGAGGTCTTTAACCATTTTCATCCTTGTTTTTTAATCAACTTTTTTTCACAAAGGTTCGGAAATAATAATTTTTTCTTTGTACTTCGATACGTTCACTAAAATGCATTAAGCGGGATGTTCAACGAAAGCATCGCAGTGTTAGTCGGCGCATCGTAGCGCAGCGAGATATTCTGATTGTATCGTTCAGCCGAGTACCCCGCATCAAATGCGCTAATTATCTTTACTACTACATATCCCGCCAGCAAATAATAGAACTGGATTCGTTCTGCTGTAGTCCATGAAGGGCGATAATCTGAGCCATAATAATTTGAATAATTATGCATACCCCATGACCAGCCATTGCGTCCTAGCAAAACGGCTGCCGGTATAAAAAGGATAAGTTCTGCAGTTGTGTAGATAATTCCACGTTCCCAATTGCCAATGTAAAAATTCCCTAAATCAACAGGCAGCGGTTGAATCGAAAGCAGCGCAGCTGTTGCAGGGTCTTTTCTATTAGCATTGTCAACTCTACCTCTGCCGTGATGTTGAGCGAAGCCAATGCTTGATGCTAGAACAAGCAATAGCACTACGAAAAAAACAATTCGTTTCATTGTAACCTCATTGGATATAGAGTTTCGTACTTAGTTAGTATGTTCTTAAAATCATCTGAACATAAAGAGCATTATTATTGCAATTACACCGGCGCTGATTAAGACGACAGGAGATATTCCATATCCTGTCATATTATCACCATTTTCTGAATGTTGATTCACTTGACTTAATAGTTGAATGGTTTGGTCAACTTCGATTGGTGGATCTATCGTAACATTTCCAACTCTTTCTAAAACAAAAATAAATTTATAAGCGCCCGTGTTTTTGATTGATGGACGAAAAATATACGTCCCATTATTAATTCCGTCCGGTAAAAATTTCATTTCTTTCATCTTACCGTGATCGGAATGTGAGTCTTGTCCCCGACTATTATCCGTAGTTACAATCAATGAAATTGACGCATCGGAGATAATTAATTTTTCGCGAACATCATAAAGAGTAACTTTATAAGCCAGTTCATCGCTTAAAGTATATGGCGGAAATTCAGCAGTAATTTTTATCCCATTAACAACAGATTCCTTTACGATTGTTTGACCGTTCATAGAAGAGCCATGTGAATCTCCATGCATACCGCCGCTTCCTGTGTGCCCCATTCCTCCCATACCGAGCATCATGCAGCCGCTGAGAAAAAGTGGCGTTAGAAGAGTTAAATAAATTTTGTTCATAGCGTCTCCATTATTTAGTTTTTTAAACAATTATTGATGATAAGATTTATGCTCTGATTCATTAGTCGAATTCTTCATCATATAGTGTTTCATCTTACTACTTTCACCGTTCATCATGTTCATCATCATTTTATACATCTTCGTCATTGCCTCATTTCCTCCTATACATTTTTCCACATCATATTCATCTATTCGATCCTCATATTGTTATCTAATGAAATCTTATCCATACATTTTTCCCAACACAAACTCGATTTAATGTAAGCGTAATCTTTTCCGGATAATACCTCAAAGAAAGTTTATTTATTTAAATAACTTCCCAAATACATATTTAAGGGCGAAGCACTTTCAAAAAAACCGGGATTCTGATTTAATAATTTTTCTGCAATTGAGAAGGCTTCGCCGGATTTAGATTTCTCACCCATTATTTTGTATAAGTTACCCAGCAAATAATATGCATCTGCATCATCTGGATTTTTTTCTATTTCAATCATTACAGATTTTACAGCGTCTTTATATCTTCCTTCGAGATATTCTTGATTAGCTTTAATAAGATTTAACTGAGGAAGATCGGGTAAAAGTATTTCAAGCTGCTGAATATAACGCATGGATTTTTCCAGCTTGTTTTGACTTTGGTACAAAATGATTAATCCTTTTCTCGCTTCTATTAAATCAGGACTTACAACTAAAGATTTCTTAAAATAGATTTCAGCTTCAACAGTAAGCTCATTTTGAAGATAGAACATCCCGAGTGTTTCAAATATCTTCCCGTTTTGAGGCTCTATCTCAGCCGCTTTATTCAATACAATTACTGAATTATATAATTCTCCTGCTGTACCATAAACAATCCCAAGATTAAAAAGTGCCATTGCATTATCGGGCTGAATGGTTATGGCCTTATTCAGAAAATCTTTAGCTTTATTAAAATCCCTTTGAATAGAATAGATTACTCCAAGGATGATTAAAGCATCCACATTATTTTTATCTAAGCTGAGAATTCTTTCATTATAAAATTTTATAGATGGAATATTTTGCTGTGCAATAGCAATTTGAGAAAGGTATGTTAAAGTTTTAATGTCTTCAGGGAATCGTTCTAGGTAATTTATAAACATTTGCTTGGCTTCATTAAAATTGTTTTCCTTGAAATAAGATTCACCTTGGTTAAATAATGCTTCAGCTTTTTTATCACTTTGTGAATACATTCCTACTGAAAAGAAGGAAAGGATAACAAAGATTAAATATTTGTTTTTCATCTTATACCTCTCTTAAATAATTTCTATATACTTTCTAAAAATGTAAGCGCAATCCTTCCCCGGATTGCGCTTTGCAAATACTCGGTTAACTTTGCATTACTTTTTTGATCCCATCCCTGTCTCAAGAATAATAGGAATACTATTGGCGCCTACTGGCACAAAATAGAAAGACGCATTGCCACTTTTCGCTAATTCCTTCTGAATATCAAGAGCGCGATATTGTAAATATGTCGGGGTTAGCGTGCTGTCAATTATTTTTTGAGCCGTCTGTTGACCTTGTGCTTCGATGATCTTGATTGTAGCATCTTTCTCGGCAATCTTTAGCTCGTATTCCTTCTGCAGCAGTTTTTGTTCAGTTGCCAGTTTTAGATCTGCAGCTTGTTTAACTCGCTCAGGATAATCCACATGCTTGATCTCTACAGCATCCAGTTCAAGATGTTTGTTCTCAAGGTTCACTTTAAGCTGCGCTAAGATCGCATTTTGAATCTCGAGACTCTTCTTGGGGATATCCGTGTATCGGTACTGAGATAATACCGCTCTTGAGATAGAGCGAAATTGCTGCTGCACTACTTGTTCATAATATTGTTGTCCAATTTCTATATGCAAGAAATACAGCTCATCAGGTTTTGGTCTCAGCCGAAGTGCCACCTCCACATCCATATGAAGGTCATCGTTCGAAAGAATGTCCACCTTCTCACTCTGGGTTTTCCAGCGGACGTCATACAATACGACACTGTTCCATACCCATTCCCATTTGAACTCATTACCGTAAACCGTGGTATCAACTCCACTATAGGTTCCCCAATGGAGCCCCTCATAACCACCCGGAATTGTTGTACCACAGCCTACCAGCAAAACAACTGCAAGCAGGCTAACGATAATTACATATTGTGCTTTCATAATTTTTTTCCTCCAAGTGACATTTCTCTTCTGCTATGTTCTACTAAGTGAACAATTTCTTACAGAAGTTTTATTGTTTCTTTATTTCTTCTGGAAGAAAATATAGTGCCAAAGAAAAAAGTTGAGAACTGATTAGGTTGAGAAGTTTTTGAAAAAAGTTTGAAGACAGGAATTTTAAAGAGTTTAAATATTTTTAAGATTTTTAAGAAAGAAAGTTAAGTCATAAATTTAAAAACTTGATTTGTTTTGATAGTAGTTAAAAAAGCAGAGGCTAAAGAGGAGATTTGTTAATCATCCTTTGCCTTAGCCTCGGTCTTCTGCTTTAATAAAAAGTCTTTGCTTAATAAAAGTATTCAGCTATACTTTGGCCTAAACGCCTAATTAGTTCCTGTGTAAGCTGACCTTCGGTGTAGTAGCTGGTTTGGAGAACGCCGTTTGAGTAGTAGTCGGTTGTTTGATAACTATCCTGAATATGTTTTGCCCAGATTACAGTTACGGAATCGCAGTCAATTAAACGAACCGTTACGCTTCCCGAAGCAATTCTATTAGAATAGGTGCTGGTGTATTGTATAACACCAATCGAAGAATAAAAATTGCCGGTTAGAAGGTAGCGGCATTTTAAACCTTCTTTAATGCTATGAATTGAGTGAAAGTCTGGAATTCCATTTACCGGTATATTCGCTGTTAAAAGAAAGCTGCGTGTTACAGAAGTTGGTACGATCTTGATGTTAGGCACATTTTCAAGAAGATTTGCTGTAACTTCGTCAGAAATAAGTCCGCCTAAATTTGATAAAGCATTTTCAGATTCAAACGGCATAATTGCTATCGGTTCACCAGGTTTAATAATTGAACTGAGGCTGGAAGAAAAGTCTCTTTTATTCACATTAGATACGGAACAACTTGTTAAAGAGATGCTCGCCAGCATCAGAAAAATAATTTTCGTTGTTAAAAAATACTTTTTCATTATAAACCTCGTTCAAATTTTGTATTAACTTTTTAAAAGTAACCTATTCAATAGGAAACCTTAAAGTTTTCATATTTAGATTCATCAGCTCTGCTTAAGAGCAAACAAGATTCCAAAGTATGTTTATTGAACAATCAATTTCCCTTTAATCATTCCCATTCCGCATTGAAAACCGTATTCACCCGGTTTATCAATTTTCAATTCAACTGGAATTGTTTTAAATGGAGTAAGAGTAGCTCTTTTATTAAAATCAGAGAATACTACCTCTTCAGTACAGGAAGCTGTTTCTTCTCTTATAAAATTTAATTTTATAGGTTTACCTGTCTCAAAGACTAAAACATCGGGCGTATATCCGCCTTTAACTTTAATAACTGCTTCCTGTATTCCACTATCAGATACATCAACCTTTACTGCCTTCTTTTCTGAAAACCAGAAATACCAGGCAACCAAAGTCGATAAACCAAGTCCGCCTATGATTACTAAAATTTGATCGAGTGTCATTTTATCAACTCCTTAATTTAATTTTGGTTTTTTAGAAAGAATCCCTTTAGGGGGAAATCTTCTTAAACGATTTGCATTAGTTACAACTGTTACAGAACTAAATGCCATAGCTGCACCCGCAATTATTGGGGAGAGCAGAACTCCGAAGAATGGGAAAAGCAAACCAGCAGCTATTGGTAAACCCAATCCATTGTAAAAGAAAGCGCCGAATAAATTCTCTTTAATATTTTTCATTGTCGCTTTAGAAAGCTGAATTGCAAGCACAACACCTTTAAGACTTCCTTTAATTAAAGTAATGTCAGATGCTTCGATTGCAACGTCAGTTCCGGTGCCAATGGCCAGACCGATATCTGCTTGAGCTAATGCTGGCGCATCATTTATTCCATCCCCAACCATTGCAACAATCTTTCCTTCATTTTGCAATTTCTGAACATTGAAAGCTTTATCTTCCGGTAAAACTTCGGCGAGAACTCTATCTATACCAACCTGTTTACCGATTGCATTTGCAGTCCTTGTATTATCGCCGGTTATCATTACTACTTCCAATCCCATTTTTCTAAGCAATGCAATCGCTTCTTTTGAATCCGGTTTAATCGTATCTGCAACGGCAATAATTCCGGCAGCTTTATTATCTATTGCAATAAACATTGGTGTTTTACCATCATCTGCAAGTTTTATACTTTTTACTTCAAGGTCACCAAGATCTATAGAAAATTTTTTCATCATCTTTAAGTTGCCAAGAAATATTTTTCTTTCATTAACATTTGCCTCAACTCCGTATCCGGGCACAGCATTAAAGTTTTGAGCATCAAACAATTCGAGAGATTTATTTTTAGCTCCGTTAACGATAGCTTCTGCTAAAGGATGTTCAGAAGATTTTTCTACACTCGCACTTAAGCCAAGCACGTCGCTTTCAGAAAATCCATTTGCGGTCAGAACATCTGTTAATGAAGGCTTGCCTTCAGTTATTGTCCCGGTTTTATCAAGTACAATTGTATTTAGCTTTTGAGCTGTCTCCAATGCTTCGCCGCTTCTAATTAATATTCCGTTCTCAGCACCTTTACCGACTCCGACCATCAATGAAATAGGCGTAGCCAATCCAAGTGCACAAGGACACGCAATAACCAATACAGTTACAAAAACAATCAGTGCATAAATTAGCTGAGGTGCGGGTCCAAATACATACCATATAACAAATGAAAGAATAGCTGTAATGATAACTGCAGGTACAAAATATCCTGAAACCTTATCAACAATTTTTTGGATAGGAGCTTTAGAACTCTGAGCCTGTTCAACCATCTGAATAATTTGTGCGAGCGCTGTATCCTTTCCAACTTTTGTAGCTTTGAATTTAAAGGAACCGGTTTTGTTAATTGTAGCGCCGATTACTTCATCACCCTCGTGCTTTTCAACAGGAATAGATTCGCCAGTAATCATCGATTCATCTATTGATGATGATCCCTCTACAAGAATACCATCTACAGGAATTTTTTCTCCGGGTCTTACGATAATTATATCGTCAAGTACAACTTCTTCTACAGGCAGATCAATTTCATTTCCATTACGCAATACTCTTGCAGTTTTAGCTTGCAATCCAATTAATTTTTTTATTGCTTCCGAACTTTTGCCTTTTGCCCTAATCTCAAGAGCCATTCCTAGAACAACCAATGCCACTACAACAAAAATCACATCAAAAAACTGATCGGCTAATTCAGCTACGGGAAATATTTGTGGAAAATAGGTGGCGATCATCGAATAGATCCACGCTGCCGAAATTCCGGTTGCAATTAATGTGTGCATATTTGCCGAACGATTTTTAAACGCGGCTAATGCACCCGTATAAAACTGTGAGCCGGACCAGAACATCACGGGCAGAGCCAAAATTCCCATTGCCATCCAGATGTATCTTAAAACAGAAGAACCCATTTGGAATTGTTCGGGTAATCCCCAAACGGTTGGATAACTGAAGAAAATGACAGGCAGAGCAAGTATCGCAGCAAAGATAAATTTATTCATCAAAGTTTTATATTCTTTTGCACGGGCAAGCTGGTTCTCATCAACAGGTTCTGCTGCTACGGTTTTCATTTCTACTTTTCCTTCTCCCGTTTTGGGAGATTCTTTTTCGGCCTTTATACCGGCAGTGTCAAAAGTTTTATATCCGAGCTTATCAATTACATTCTTTATTTCATTAACATTAATTAATCCAGGGATGTAATTTATTATAGCAGATTCAGTTCCCATATCAACGCTTGCAGTAATGACTCCGTTTTTTAGTTTAAGCTCTTTTTCAATTTTAGAGACACACGACCCGCAATGCATTCCTCTTATTCCAATCTTTAGAGTTGACTGCCCGGTTTGATAACCGGCATTTTTAATTGCGCTTATTATTTCTTCCGTTGTGGTTTCACCGCTCTTAAACTCAATGTGTGCAGTTTCTGTTGCATAATTTACGTGTGCTACCTTTATCCCTGGCAACTTCTTTATTTCTTTCTCAATCGTATTTACACAAGAAGTGCAGTGAAGTCCGTTTATCGGCAAAGAAAGCTTTTCTATTCCATAGCTTGTTGTTTTATATGACGGCTCTACATTATTCATCTTTTCTATGTATTTATTAGGGTCAAGAACAAATTTATCCTCGCAGTTCTCAGAGCAGAACTCGTATCTTTTTCCATCTAAATCAATGTAATATTTAGATTGTGATTTCACTTCCATTCCGCAAACGGGGTCGCGTGTCATTTTATTTTGTTCCTTTCACTAATTGTCATTTACTTTTTCTGCTGATGAGACTCGTGTTCAGGTCTACCCATTGTCTTAGTAGAATCATTCATCATATTCATATTATGATTCATCATTCCACCCTCCATCATTCCATCATTGTGCATCATCTTCATCATCATTTTGTGCATTTCGGGGTTGTCCATCATCATTTTGCACATTTGCATCATACTTTCATTATCACCTTCAGCATGATCCATCATTTTATTCATCATCTGCATTCTCATTGTGCTATCAGCAGCAATTTTATCCATGCATTTTTGCATATCCTCATGCTGCATTGTCATTTTTGTTTCTTTCTTTTCGATCGGTTTTTCCTGGGCATTTACAGAAGCCACAAACGTGAAAAGAAATCCAAGAATAAAAATTGCAATTAAATTTTTCTTTAGCATTATATCACCTTTTTGTTTTGGTTTGTAAAAAAATATTGTTTGAAAATTCATTACTGATTGCTTCAGGTTTCTTAATGTTTGCATTCTATATAGGGTTAAAACTAACATTAGAATACTTAGCCCTAAGATTAAAATCTCAGAAAACATTATCTCAACTCCTTTTTAATTGTTTAAAAGATAACGCAATAGAGGTGCCATTAAAAAGTTGTGTTTAATGCACATAATAAAGTTTTTTCTGGTGGTAGGATTTAAGATTCTTAAAAATTTTTAAATATGTTAAGCGATTCGGTGAAAAGAATTTTGGTTATTTGCCTATCTTAAATAGATATTTCTAAATAAACCTGGCTCAATACGGTGAAACTACCGAGAAAATATTTTTAGAAAGAGAGAAAAGATTAAAAAAAGTAAAAAACGAAGTAAAAAAAATTGAGCTTTTCGCTGAAACAATTTGCACTTAACCAATAATTATTTCTTCTTTTGTCGCGTTCTGATTCTATGTCTAAGCAAGACTATCAACGGCTTTTTTTAGCTTTGTCTTTATTTCTTCTGCAATTGAAGAAAGATTAACATTTTCAACAACTTGCATCGATGATACCGGATCAACGGCTGCCACCTCGATTTTATTTTCTTCCTGCTCAATAACAATAACATTACAAGGCAGCACAGCGCCTATCTTGTCTTCTGCCAGTAAGGCCTTATAAGCATAAGGGGGATTGCAAGCACCCAATATTTTATACTTCTTGAAATCAACATCTAATTTTTTCTTTAAGGTCTCCTTTACGTCAATTTCAGTTAAAATACCGAAACCCTCCTGTTTAAGAGCAACTTCTGTTTTACGCAATGTGTTCTCAAAGCTGTCCTCTATTATTTTACTATAATAGTAGCTCATTATTTCCTCCGGTTTTAATTGGAATTTATTTCTTGTTATTAATAATAAACATTCTAAAAATATTAAGTAGTAGGTTTTTATCCTGATAATCATGAAATCCAGAATTAATAACATTATTTTCGGTATCTCTATTAATGTTAAAACCAAGCAGTCCGACAATCAGCGGATTAAGAAAGTCCATCAACAAACCGATGAATTTATTATCACTCCTAACGTGTTCTAATATAATTATTTTCCCGTCATTTTTACAGATTCGTTTAATTTCCTTCAATCCTTTAATAGGGTCAGGTACGGAACAAAAAACGAATGATGCAATAACGGTATCGAATTCATCTGTTTCAAATTCTGTTTTTTGAATGTCGGCATTAGTGAAATTAATATTATTTAGATGACCGAATTTTTTTATTGCCTTATGAAGCATGCCGCTGCTGAAATCAATAACGGTGAGATTTGTATTTGATTGATAATAAGGAATATTCTTGCCTGTTCCTACGCCTACTTCTAACACTTTACCGGAGCTATATTTTACAAGCTCTTTTCTCCACTTACTGGAAGGTATTTCCATTGGAGCTTCCAGAATATCATAAAATTTTGAATATCTATTATATCTGTATCGTATCAACTCAGTGTTATCAATTTCTTTCATTACTATTTCTTTCAGTATTAATTTAACATAAGGACAATTAATTCTTAAAGTTTCATAAAATGAATACGGTACCGGAATTTAATAGTATGCTGAAAATGGTTGTGAGTTTTCAATTAGTTGACATCCGTTATTAATTTCTATTTATTTTCATTTCTTTTATAAATCCTCATGAAAATGGACCCGAGTAGAAATCCAATTAACGCTCCATCGAAAAATGCGAAGGTAAAACCGGTTGTAACAGTGCTTAGTTTGGTATTGAATATACGAGCTATAAAAAATATAAAGTCTTCATTGAACATTTTCGTCATACCGTGAAAACTTGAAAAAAACAAAAAAACTAAAGCCCAAACAATACCATATACCAATGTAGTTGTTAACAGAATCAGAAAGTGGTTACCTTTAATCATTTCTTTAGTCCAAAATATTTAATGATGCTGATGCTCATTTTCTTTTTTAGAATCTGCAACGGATTCATCATCTTTTTGTCCGTGTCCTTTATGTGAACCGTGCGAATGACCACCGCAGCCACCCATTCCGCCGCCGTGAGCACCGTGTCCTCTATGCATAAAAAACATTACGGCAGCAAATATTACTATATATATTAATGTTTCAGACATTTTATCATCTCCTTTTTTATATAATCATAAATAAGGCAATAGAAATCCTTATTCATTTTGGTGTTGATGTTCTTTACTGGCACTTTTAGCCAGGATGAATAATGTTATAGCAATACCGATAGCACAGACATTTAACCAGAAAGTATAATCAAATTGAAATGTTGTTAACTCACTAATTTTCTTAATTTCTGTTGGTAATATTCCAAACAAACTGAAGAGTATGTGTACTGATATACCAGTTAATATCGCTGACGCCGCTGTAATTACGGCAATGTAAATGGCAAAAGGCCAGCCATAAAAATTAGCATTTATCTTAACTGCTGGTGGAACATTAAAGTCAGCATATAAAAAAGCCATAATTGCACCGAATACAACTCCGTTATTTGTCAAAATTGCTGCAAGCGGACCATTTCCCATTGAGCCAATTACCGTGATAATGGCAAGTACCGGTGCCATCATTGATTGAATGGGTACTATTAACCATTTTGGTAAATCTGTTGGAAATATAGCTTGAAAGAAGGATTCCGGTACAAATGTTGCCACAAAACCGGCTACTAGAAAACCGATGGCAATTTCTTTATATACCATTTTCCATTCAGCTTTATATGCCTTGCCGACACGCTGCCAAACGAGTTTATTACGTAACATTTTTATAAAAGAATTTGGTAAACCTTCGGACGGTTCCATATTGTGTTCAGTTTTTTCTTTAGCATGTTCTAAAGCTTTTTGGGTAAGCTTTTTAGGCATGGTTAACCTTACTAATATTGCTTGTATAGTAATAATAATTGGAGCGCCAACAAAAAGCCCCAGAGCGTATTGCCAGCCAAGAAAGATGTAGGCCAGTGCTGCCACTTCAATAGCCAGGTTTGTTGACGCAAACATATAAGCTAGTGCCGAGATAAGTGAGGCTCCCTTGGTGTACAAACTACGAGTAGCAGAGAGAGCTGCAAATGAACATGATGATGAAACGAATCCTAACATAGCTGCAATAAAGAGCTCTTTAGGTGTTCCTTTTCCTAAATATGTAGCAGCAGATTTTTTTGAAATGAATACCTGTATAATTGAAGAAAATGCATAACCAATACCAAGAGCCCAAAGTGCCTTCCATAATAGTAGGAAGGTTGTATACAGCGATTGTATGATTGCTTCCATGTAGGTTTGTAACCTTTATTTATATGTTATCGTTATTTTACTCATTAAGACAATATTTTGAAACTTTTAATTATAACAATAGTGCTTTGGCGATTTCCCTGTTTTATTCAGAGTATTCTCAAAACTATCCCTTATAATTTTACTATAATAATAATTCATTTTTTACTCCGATCTTTTAATTTAAAATTATTTCTTGTTATTTATAATAAACATTCTAAGAAAATCGTACCATAAATATCTAACCTGGTAAGAATCAAACCCGGAATTAACAATATTATTTTCGGTATCTCTATTAATGTTAAATCCAAACAGTCCGACAATCAGCGGATTAAGCAAGTCCATCGACAAACCGATTAATTTGTTATCACTCCTGACGTGTTCTAATAGAATTATTTTCCCGTCATTTTTGCAGATTCGCTTAATTTCTTTCAACCCTGTAACAGGATCCGGAACAGAACAAAATACATATGAGGCAATAACTGTATCGAAGGTGTCAGTTTCAAAGTCAGTTGCCTGAATATCCATTTGTATGAACTTAACGTTAGGTTTCCTTTTATATTTCTTAATTGCCTTTGAAAGCATTCCCTCGCTGAAATCAATTGCCGTTAGATCAATATCATTAGGATAATACTCGATATTTTTCCCGGTACCAACGCCCACTTCCAACACCTTACCCGAACTATATTTTATCAGTTCTCTTCTCCATTTACCTAAAAACATTTCCATTGGCGCTTCAAAGACATCATAGAATTTTGAATATCTATTATATCTATGTCGTATTACCTCAATGCTATAAATTTCTTTCATTACTATTACTTTCAATATTAATTACACATAAGGACAATTAATTCCTAAAGTTTCATAAAATGAATGCAGTACGGAATTAAATAGTATGCTGAAAATAATGTTGTGAGTTTTCAGTTGGCTGACATGTGTTATCAATTTCTATTTATTTTCAATTCTTGTATAAATCATTTCTTTAATTCAAAATATTTAGTGATGCTGATGTTCGTTTTCTTTTTTAACATCTGGAGAGGCTTCATCGTTCTTTTGACCATGTCCTTTATGCGAACCGTGTGAGTGCCCTCCGCAGCCGCCCACTCCACCACCACCATGTGCACCGTGCCCTCTGTGCATGAAAATCATTATTGCAGCAAATATTATTATATAAATTAATGTTTCTGACATTTTCTCATCTCCTTTATCCAAACAACTACCATTTAATTTTTGATTTTTCTAACTTTCTTTCGAAACGAAAATCTGATCTCCTTTAAGATTCACTTTGAAAGGCGTTAATGGTCTTGGTGGTGGTCCGGCAACATTTATTCCTCTAAGATCATAATGCCCATTATGACACGCACACCAAATATGTTGGAAATCATCACGATATTGTACGGTGCAGTCTAAATGTGTGCATACTGCCGTAAAAGCTCTCAACTCGCCCTCTGGAGTATTTATAAGTATCCCGGGCTTTTCTCCAAATCTGAAAATTTTTCCACTGTTTGGTTTTAGTTCACCAACCTTACCAGCCATAACCAAAGTTGGTACGGGCTCAGAAGATTTCGGTGGAATTAAATATTTTAGAACCGGGTATATAATAGAAAAAGCAAATCCGACCAGACCACCACCTAAGAAATATTTTAGAAAATTCCGCCGCGATTTATTACTACTACTATTTAAGGTTTCAGACATTTTCTCATCTCTTTTCTACAACTAACAATTTTCTTCTGATGCGTCCCGCGAGACGGGATTTCACTTCGTTCAATGTGCTAGTTTACCGTGCCTGCACCAAACACAATCGCAATGCACATGCATACATTTTTTATCTATAAGTCTTGTTTTGTACCATCGTTTAGCCATTTTATAAACTAATCGTTTGCTCAGTGAAGTATTGTAATGCTTTCTTAAAGCCGGAATTACATCTTCTATTCTTCCAATTTTATTAAGAATTATATTATATCCTGTGTTAAATAAATGTACAAATAACCACCGGTTGGCAAGTGACGTTTGAAGTTTTGGAAAAAGTTGTTTTTTACACAGTTCAAAATAATTGAGTTCGTGAATGATGCTCTGCGCAGCATAATAACCGGAAAGCATGGCATACTTAATTCCAAATCCCCAAAGCGCATCCTGAAAACCGGCATTCTCACCTACATATAAAATTTTATCATTTTTAGAGATGATTGGTTCATTAAAATAATTTACAAACCCGCCAAACTCTTTCGGTTTAATGATATTAATATCTATTACAGAATTTAATACGCTTAAAGATCTTGTATAGTATATATTTTCATTTTTAAAATCTTCAAACATACATGTTGCAAAAGTAGCTTTACCATTATTTACGAGTAAGTAAGCATACGCTTTGGGAGCAATCTTGTTATTTACAAATCCAATAAAAATATTCTTATGAGATGTTTCAAATACAATTCCTTTTGCAATTGCATCTGCTGCTTTTGGTCCTGTACCAACAATAGCAGATTGGTTATGTAGTGAATCTAATTTCTGCCCCCACAAAAAATTTACACCCAAATCCTCAGCCTGTTTCCGCAAACCCTGGTCTAATGAATTAGTATTTGAACCTCGTTCAATAAGATAAAAAAGCGGGCGTGAAGTTTTGACACTAATTTTTTGCAGTTTTGGACCAACAAAATGACCATCATTACCATTATACGGATAACACAAAAAATTTGTGTTGATGCCGATCCGTTTTAGAATAACTAAAGTGTCTTCTTCATCAGCCCAATTCTCCAACCCTTGAAAATCACCGTTAAATCTTAATCCCACATCATTGTTCTGTTCATACAAATTTACATCGTAACCATTTTTAGCCAGAGAAATTGCTGCTGTTAAGCCACCCGGACCGGCACCAACAATTGTAACAGTTTTGTCACTGCTCATAAATTATCCATTATAACCTGTAAAGTTCCAAAATATTGACGACATACTAAACCCAAAGGTTCTTCATGCATTAATGATGGTGATGATGTTTGTGTTCATCGCTGTCATCTCTCTTCACATACTTTTCGGGATTTTGTTCAAATTGAATCCTACAAAGTGTAGTGCAGAAATAATAAGTCTTATCATTGTGCTCCATTCTTTCATCTTTGGAAATATCTTTTATTTCCATTCCGCAAACAGGGTCGTGTATTCCCGCAGAGCGGGATTTCTCTTCGTTCAACATTTTACACCTCGTTATTTTTACTGAGTAATCAGTTAATTAGATGAATATTATTTTTTAATCAATCTTTTCTACAACAAAATCAATTTTATTAGCATTAACAGTTTGCTTTAGCCACTTAAGTGCTGTATCAGACATTGACTGAGTTTGGGCCATTATATTCATAGCATCCCTAATAAAGAATTGTGCAATAAGCTCATTTGAAAAGACAGATGGCATTTCGGATATATACTTGTTTTCCATCAGATGCTCAAATGATTTCTGACAAAACCCTTCTTCAAAACCGAAATACTTCCCGATTATTGAAAACATTGTCTTCTCATCCTGATTACTACAATTATTTTTTCGGATAATTGTAGCAAAACCTCGTAAGAATTCGCTGCGATCTTTATAAGTTATATCATCTATATTCATTTTTTTATAAGAGATAGTAAGTTTTTCTAACATTTTGTAAATCTGCAATAGAATGTTTCATAACAATCAGTTTGGATGATAATTAGAAATAAACGTAATGTTTATTGAGGCAGCATTATACATAACTAAATCAACCGGACCGCTGCGTATCATCCGAAGAGACATTGGAACTTTCAACAAGCTGCTGCCATTTCCCTTTAATTGGAATAAACATAGGTACATGTCTCTTGTATTCGAGATATTTCTCTCCGAACTGCTCAATCACTTTCTGTTCTTCCTTGCGTGCAAGACAGTAGTATGCAAATACAATAATCGGAAACAATCCTACGGAGAATAATGTTGGCCAATGCACAACACCTTCTCCGAAAAGCCCGATGAATAGCCCCGTATATTGAGGATGCCGCACCAAACTGTATAAACCTTCTGTCGCAAGCCGGTTTTCTTGATGAGCACGATAAAGTTCTCGCCAGCCTTGAAGAAAAACGCCAAAGCCTGCGAAGAGGAGTAAATAACCTACGATCATCGAGATCATCATACCGGTTTCACCAATACCCAACAGAGTGGACCAGAGATTTGCATTAAGGTAACTGCTATCTAGTCCAAAAAACCGAACAAGCAGGTAAATTGTAAGCGGGAAACCATACATCTCCGCATATAATGCTATGATGAACGCTTGAATTAGTCCTGCGCCTGCCCACTCCCTCCAGGTTTTAGGAGCCAGATAACGGTATAATAACCAGGACGCGATAACAATAAAGATAAGTGCAAGCGCCCAGGCACCGGAATGTTCTATACCTCTTTCCATTTTTTTACTCCTTTCACTATTGTATAATAAAGATATCTGATTCTATACCGCTATCCATCCAATTTATTTTAGTGATGGTGATGCCCCATATGTTCATCATCCTTTTTAAGGTACTTTTCAGAACTTTGCTGGAATTTATTCTTACAGTCATTACTGCAGAAATAATAAATCTTCCCTTTATAATCTGTTTTTTCTGCTTTGAAAATATCTTTTATTTCCATTCCACAAACAGGATCCTGTATTCCCGCAGAGCCGGATTTCTCTTCGTTCAACATTTTACACCTCGTTATTTTTATTGCGTAATCAGTTAATTAGCGGATAAAGTTGAAAAGACTGCCGGTTCATCTTAGAAGATTATTTTTTAATCAGTCCTTTCTACATAAAAATCAACTTTATTAGCTTCAGCAGTTTTCCGCAGCCATTCTTTAGCTGCATTGGACATAGAATTGGTATTCAGCATTATTTTAGTAACGTCATTAATAAAAAATACTGCATGAGATATACTTGTTCCTCATAAGATATTCAAAAGATTCTTTGCAAAATTCTTCTTCAAAACCAAAATATTTCCCTATTATTAAGAACATTATTTTTTCATCCGGGTTTCCGCAATTATTTTTTCGGATAATTGCAGCAAAACCTCTTAAGAATTCACTGCGGTCTTTATAAGCAATTTCTTTTAACTCCATTTTCTTATTCTCCTTTCAGGCTTTAATTATCTTATACCATAAAATATGTTCATATAGACTTGACCAAAGCATTCCGAAAGAAAAAGCAAACAGTAATTCTTCAATCGGGATACCGAGGAAAATAATTCCGGTTAGTACTTCTAAATTCCATACGTGAGTTACATAATAAGGAACGACTGTTAGTAAGCTAAGGAAGAAAACAAAATAATAGACTAAGAATAATAATCCGCCAACCCATATTTTCCACTTCAAATCAGGTCTGCAATACAATGTTAGCAATGCACCGGCAAACATTGCAATTACTCCGCAATAAATATGGTTCAACTCTGTAAATACGGCAAGAAAAAGAAAAATTGGAATAGGCGAAGTCAGAATGTAAATATGAAATCTGTGGCGGCTATGCCCCATTTCAGTAATTTCCATTTTGGCAACATTCCTTTTGTAAATAGCTTTGTACAAAACAGAGCCGGTTCCACCAATAGCAAATGTAAAGATCAGGCTTTCGATATCGAATCCTGTTCGCTGCGCTAAATCAAAAAGAGTTGGGGGATTCCAGTATTCGGGAACAAACAACGGTTCCGTAAAACCTAATAACATTGTACCCAAACTAATAGACATCATTTCTTTTCTGAAAGCTGGTTTTGATAAATATAGAATTAACCAAACCAGCAAAGTGAATAAAGACCATATTAACCAGACATACTGCATTTTATTATTTCTTCATTTAATTAAAAAATCCTTCCGCATTCCCATTGCTTCATCGGTGATACGGATAGATTCACTACCATCTTTAATCGTACTCATCAGAGCACGGATTGCATCAATACTTTCAGGAACCACAATCGCTTCATTATAAACCTGATAAGTATAATAAACTTCGTTGCCGTTAACGGTTAATACATCTTCCCATAAAGCAACCTCCCACATATCGCCCCGCGGTCGTCCCAAATCTTTCATTAATTCAATAGTGCTGTTAAGCGCAACAATCCCATCGCTCATTCTTATAAAGGCAATGCGCGGTGCTGTTTTAAATGCTGCTAATACTTCTTCTCTACTTGCATCGCGTGTAAGTTCCACAACCCAATAATGATTATGCGTTTGTGTGTGAGCCGCTTTGACTGCCATTGTTATTACATCAAGTTCTGGTACAACAGTTTGAGCATCGGGACCCTGATGACTTGGAATATGCGGTTCGGGCACAACTGTGTTCATAATACCGCTATGGTCTGATTCCCAGGGGTCTGTAGCGCGTCTGATTAAAACACCGCGTGCTTTTTTTAGCAAGCCGGCGTTACGCAAAGCTGTGAGTGTACGAACTGTACTTGTAGTATTGCAGGAAACAACACGCGTAGCATCAAGTCCCAACGCTGTTTCATAATTAGCCTGTGCAACAAAAGAATGACCGGTTAGAGTATGCTTTTCGCCACCCTGATAAATTGCCTTTACACCGGCTTTTTTATAAAGCTCAAGATTTTTAGCTCCAATTCCTTTTGGAGTGCAATCTACTATTACGTCAATTTGCTTTAGTAAGTCATCCAGATTTCCTGCTATTGGAATATCTGAATCCCTCATTTCATTTGATTTTTCGGATAGCGATGCATAGACCGGCAATCCCAGTACAACTGCGGCTTTAACACGGTAGTCACTAACTACATCGGCAACGCCCACCAGTTCCATATCCGGCTGAATTTTTATTGCATCGGCAACACGTTTGCCAATAACACCGTAACCATTTACTGCTGCTTTTATTTTTTTATTTAACATATTTATTACTCCTCAATTTTAATTGATTTATTTTAAATCGTTTCACTTCTCAATTAAGTGAATTCATATTTAAGTATAATCTTTCTGTATCTTCTCTTCCACATAATTCTGTTCCCGAAGACATTACTGCGGCAGCTCCCGCAGCCACACCAAATTTAACAGCCTCATAAACAGATTTACCACGTTCAAGACTTAGCACAATACCGGCTGTCATACTATCGCCTGCTCCAACTTTGCTTCTAATAGGAACAGTAGGAGATTTCACTTGTAATACTTTTTCATTTGAAATTAACAATGCCCCGCCTGCACCGAGTGATATAACCACATTCTCAGCTTTTTTGTTTTTCAATAAATGCCTGGAAAATTCTATCAAATCCTTTTCATTATGAATTGGTTTTTCTGCTATATCATTTATTTCTCTCATATTTGGTTTGATTAAAAAAACACCTTCTTCAACAGCTTTGTAAAGTGCCTTCCCTGAAGTATCTACAATTACTCTTATATTTTTCGCGGTTCCAATTTTTGCAACTCTTGCATAAAAATCTTCCGGAACTCCCTTTGGAAGACTACCGCTTGCAACGATATAATCAAGTTTTTCATTAAGATTATTTAAGATTTCAAAACATTTTTCCCATTCATCTTTATTTAATTCAGGACCAGGCATAACAAAACGATACTGTTGATTACTAATTTCTTCAGAAACAGTAATATTTTCTCTTGTCATTCCTTTAATTTGAATAACTACCTGATTAATTTCTTCTTTATCGAGTAGCTGGTTAAGAACTTTTCCATTGGCACCGCCTGCAAGATAGATTGCAAGAGAGTTACCACCTAATTTTTTAATTGCACGTGATACATTTAGCCCGCCTCCACCCGCATCATAATTAGGAACTCTACAGCGTAATTTATTTTCTGCAATTACATGATTAACACTTGTATTTAAATCGATAGTCGAATTAAGTGTAATAGTTACGATTTTCACTAATACCTCTTTTAGTATAAACAATGATTAACGTTTTCACAAATTCAAAATTTTCTCCATTATTTTCGAAGAATAGATTTTTAGTTAGAATTATTTAGCTATTATTTCCCATCTTTTATAAAAGAAATTGTATATAGGTACAAAAACCAAACCCGCATAAACGCCATAGAGAAAACTTTCTATTAGCCCGAGGAGAAATCCCCACCATGTCAGCCATTTGAAAGCCGGAAGCACTAATTCCAAAAATGTATGCATGTGAATGCTCTCCGGAGTTATCAGACCATAAATAACACAGACAATAAAGCTTACAGCAGTAAAAAGCCCTAGCGACCAGGTTACAATTTTTATGTTCAGCATTTTAATTTTCCTTATTTATTTTACATAAGTTGTTAATGATGTCTATGATCGGAATCGCGGGTTTGGCTTTTTCGTTGTTTATCCCCCTCATCGTAATCATTATGTTTTCCATGTCCGCCGTGTCCGCCATGCCCACCATGACCAAGGTGCATGGCAATAAAAACAACACCTATCAGCACCCAAAGCCAATTTTCTGCCAGCCATTCCATATTAATTTCTCCTTGTTTAATTAATAAAACATTCAGCTAAAATATGCTTTCAGAACATACTGCTGCAGCATTCTTTGTGTATTAAAAAATGATCCATTCATTGCAATAGCATGCCTCATTACATCAATCCAGCGATCACGTTGATTATAAAAAAGCGGCAGGATTTGGTTTTCCAATTTATCATACAATTGTAATGCATCACTAGTATCGCTAAATGAATCTTTATTTATATTTTCCTTATCGCCAATTGCCCAGCCGGTTATACCTTCAATGCAGCCTTCAATCCACCATCCATCTAAAATGCTTAAAGAAGGGACGCCGTTTAATGCAGCCTTCATTCCGCTTGTTCCCGAAGCTTCCATAGGTGGATGAGGCGTGTTAAGCCAGAGATCTACCCCCGAGGTAATTAGCCCCCCTAACTCCATATCATAATTTTCAAGAAAAATAACTTTTACAAAATCTTTAAGTTCATTTCTTACTTGAATTATATGTTTAATAATTTCTTTCCCCTGCTGGTCATTAGGATGGGCTTTCCCTGCAAAGATTATTTGAAAAGTTCCGGCTTTAGCAGCGATACTTTTTAAACGGTTTAAATCGGAGAAAATCAGGTATGGTCTCTTATATGCAGCTACTCTGCGTGCAAAACCAATTGTAAAAATATTCAAGCCCAATCCATCGTTGGTCTCATGATTAACATAATCTATTAATTGCTCTTTGGCTTTTTGATGTGCATTCCAAATAGAATCTCCCGGAATGTTTAGTGCATAACGCAAGGCAAAATTATCGGTTTCCCAGCCGGGAATATAACCGTTTAATAATTCTTTAAAAGGTTTGGACATCCAGGTATTAATGTGAACCCCATTTGTAATATAATCAATACGATATTTAGCAAACAGATCTTTAGAAATTTCACCATGCTTTTTAGCAACACCATTAATAAAGTGACTAAGATTAAGAGCGAGATAGGTCATGTTAAGCAAATTTCCATGGCAAAAGACTTCTTTAAGATTATCGAATTCTTCTCTTGGTCCAAGTACTTGCTTGACCAAATCCATTGGGAACTGATCATGCCCCGCAGGAACAGGTGTGTGCGTAGTAAACACGCATTTTTTTCTTACAGGTTCAATATCGTCCTTGGTTATATAGTTTCGTTTATGTTTTGCTGCCTCTCTATCTAATAATTCCAACCCTAAAAGAGCGGCGTGTCCTTCATTCATGTGGTATCTCTCCAAGTTAACATATCCAAGTTCCTGCAGCATTCTAATACCACCAATACCAAGAATGACTTCCTGGCAAAGACGGTAATGTGGATCCCCGCCGTAAAGTGAGTCTGTAAGATGCCTATCCCACTCAGAATTTTCAGGTAAGTTTGCATCCAGAAAATAAACCGGAACTTTAAATCCGCTGACTCCAATCATTTCAAACTTCCAGGCACATAAAACAACCTCTCTTCCTTCTATAGTAACAGATGCTCTTGCAGGTACTTTTTGCAAGTGATCTTCCGGTAGCCATTCAACAGGCTCTTCTTGCTGCCAGCCGTTTATATCCAGCTTTTGATAATAATAACCTTTACGGTAAAGAAGCGTTACAGCAACAACTGGAACTTTTAAATCTGCGGCGGAGCGAATTGTATCACCAGCCAGAATTCCTAATCCGCCGCTGTATGTTGGTATATCCGGGTTAATTCCAATTTCCATCGAAAAGTATGCTACTGAAATCTGATTGTTTAATAACTCTTTCATTTAAATGATACTTTCTTTTTTGTTTACAATTCTAAATTATTTGCAGCAGTCATGACCACTTTTATCATTATGTTTGTGAGATTTTTTTATGAATATGACTGCCATCATTTATTTCCAGGTTTTGGTTATTACTTTTTTTTACTCTTGTTTGTTTTTCTGCGGTAAAATGCCAGCCAGATCTCCAATAACATTTACAAGCTGTTGATTGGCAGGAACGATTATCTTCGCATTGTTCTCAAGCGCTGCCTGCGCTGTTTCGAGTCTTTTTAATAACTGGGAATTTCCGACGAAATATTTATCTGCCGCTTCATTCACTAATTTAATTGCAGCAGCATCCCCTTCGGCTTGCAGTATCTTTGATTGCTTGTAGCCTTCAGCTTCTTTAATTTTGGCGCGCTTTTCTCCGTCTGCTACTGTTTCTCTTGCTGAAGCAAAGTCAATTGCAGCGACCTTTTCATTCTCTGCTTTCACAACCTTGTTCATTGTTTCCTGTACATCCGGCGGCGGGTCAATCTCTTTTAATTCCGTACGGACTATTTCAATACCCCAACTACGAGTTTCTTCAAGGAGCGTTCTATGCAGCTCCGAATTTATTTTACCTCTTTCACTGTTGGCAGACTTTAAGGTTAATGTCCCGATAATATTTCTCAATGTTGTCCGGGCTAAATTGACAATCTGACTCATATAATTATTCACATTGTAAATTGAACTTTTTACACTTTCTTCATCGGACTTTACTTTAAAATAAACCTGAGCGTCAACCCTTGCATTTAAATTGTCGTTAGTTATAATTTCCTGGGGTTCAGCGTCTATCATCATTTCTGTGATGTTAACTTTGTGCATATGTTCAATAAATGGGATAATCCAGTGATATCCGGGGTTTGCAAACCGATTGTATTTACCAAGTCGCTCTGTCAATGCTCGCTGAGTTGGTCTTACAATTCTACTACCGAGAAGGAATATCAATACGATAGGAATAAGGATATAAATAATAATTTCCATTTCTAACTCCTTTTATTAATATTAATTTTGATTGTTCAATAACTCTTTAATTTAACCGGTCCTTCTTTTTTATTTACAGTTCAAAAATTATTTGCAGCAGCCATGACCACTTTTATGATTATGATCATTTGGTATTGGCTGCGGTTTTGGTCTCTTTGAATTAAAGTAAACATAAAAACCTACAACGATTGCTGCTGTTGTTATAATTAACCAAAGCATTTTAAGTCTCCTTTCTTGATTAGTAGATTATGAATGCCAAAAAACAAGCCAAAGGAGATGTTTGTTTTTTATAGTGAAATGGGTCTTAATATATTTTTGTCTTTTAAGGAATTTAAATTCTATTAAAAATTTTAAGAGGGAGAAGGCTATTCTGAATGGGTTCTTTCGGTGTATACTTAGCTAGCACTGAGAGAAGTTTTACCTTAGTTTATAAGAATATACTAAGCACGTTGTGGAATCATTTTGATTGCAGCTAATACAAGTATCAGAATTATATATACAGTAAATGCGACATAAAGAACTAAATTATAACCAGCAAGAATCGCTACGGAAATCGTGAAAATTGATCCGATAAAACCAGCTATTCCTGAAATACTTAGCAGCACTGCAATCCCATTTTTTATTTTATGTTCATTCATTTCGGCTAACAGCAATGGGAATGGTATTCCGATTATTATTGCAGGAATAAAGATAAAAAGAAACAAATAAAGTTCAGAAACACTTGTTATTAATCCGGGTAATATTACAAAAGCATCTATGGCGAGAATTAAAATTATTCCTATAACACTTAATCCAATTACACGGATACGAGCTTTTTTGATAAAGCTTGTTAAATAACTGCCAACACCATTACCGAGTAAAAATGCAAACAGCAGTAATGAAAATGATTTTAAAGGATTGTTCAATTGCAGATTCATTGCCTGAAAGAGATAAGATTCGCTGAGTATGTAAGTAAAACCTAATAGAAAAGCCACTATGGTTAATGTTCTTAAATTTTTCATGCTCTGTTCAGTTTCTTTATGGCTGTTAATGCTCATTCCCCAACTTGCCTGACCGCCAGGCAGGTTCTTCTTAAACATATAGATGGACAAAACCAATAAAATAATTCCTGCAAAAATCAGAACATTCAAATTATCAGGAAGGCCTAATTCATAATTAAAAAAGAATGGAGAATTATCTGTAACGGGATGAAGATTAATTGAAGCTTTTTCTGTTAAATCGTGAAAGTTGTATTTGTTTTTAGATACATCGTACAAAACATTATCGAACATACTCCATTCAACATTCAACCCCTGAACAACAGTATCTATTTCAATTTGTTTTGTAAAAGGAAAGAATGTAACACCTCTATCGAATCCTGTTTGATGAGACACAAAGTGCCTTGCATTTATTTCTTCTTTTGTAAAAGGTGTTTTTTTAATAACAAGCAAAGGCATCATTCCTTGATCAGCAACGTAAAAGTATTTTGATGCTTCAGGATTAATTATACCGGATCTGTTTTGTGAATCAAAGTAGTTTGATATAATCTTGTAAACTTCTTCCCTGTTGTGTAATGTAAAAACTATCCTTCCCTCATTTGTTAAAATGTGCAGATAATCTTTTAATGCTTCCGTTGTAAACAAATAATTCTCAGTAAGGTTAACAAAATCAGTTGAGCGCCCTCCTTTTGTAATAGGAATTGTAAGAAATATTAAATCATATTTTCTGGATGAGTTCCGTACAAAATTTCTTCCTTCGCCAACGATTACATTAATATTTGGTTTATCAACGAATGTTGATTTGTTGTATTCTTTCATTAAATCAATAAAGGTGGGATTAACTTCCACTGCGTCTATCTGCTTTGCATCGCCAAAGTAAGCCACAGCAATGTCAATACCCCCACCGGGTCCGATAATTAAAGCAGAATCTTTCTCATTATCTTTTAGAAAGTTAAAAGGAAAGAAAAGATTTGAATGCATTAAAGTATGAAATAATTTAACCGAATCTTTTTCTAATTCAGAAATTGATACAACCTGGGTTCCAGCAGCGCCGTCAATGAACATAAACATTGAAGTAGTGGAATCTGGATAGAAAAATTTAATCAGGTCTGTTCTTCCAAATGAATTCCATCTGCTTTCTACAGTAGTTGTTTTGACCGATGGATTACTTTTTAGCCTTAGCAAATCCTTGTCTGATGATTTTGCAATGTTTATTTCAATATCAGGGGTCATAAAGATTATTAAAAGGGAAACAAATATTGCAGATGCTGTTGTTATCACCTGTCCTTTTTTGATGTCGGGACCAAGCTTGAGTGCGATTAACGAAGCGATAGAAAAAACAACCAAAATTATTGCAAGAGTTTGAACTATACTAAATGTGTTTAGTAAGAATAATCCCAATAAAGAACCTACTGCTGCACCCATCATATCCAGTGCATAAAGTATACTGCTTTTATCTCCGTTAGCTTGAAATATGGAAGCAGTAATTACTCCGACTATAAAGAAAGTAATGCTGGAAAGAATAATGTAAATAATTAAACCAACCGAGCCGCTGCCAATGCTCTCAACAGAGGGTAAAATAAAAACCGCAGCAAGACTAACCGGAAAAATCAATTGAAGAATTATAAAATATTTTCCGAACGAATCTCCTTTTGTTGATGTATCGGCAAATAAAAAAGGATTTTTTGCCGCAAGACGTGAAGCATAAAGCTGTCCTAAGGCAAGCGCCAGTATAGCAAATGCAATAATGATGAAAACAAAATGATATGCAAGCATATAGGAAAAAATTCTCGCAAGAATTATCTCAAAACTTAAAGTTGAGAGTGAGAGAAGAAATATTATCCAGTATGGTTTTAGATTTTTTGTCATTTAGTTTATCCTTAATCATTTGTTTGCTTAGGACTAGACTTCTTATCAAACCAATGATAGAAGATCATAAAGAAGTAACCTAAAACCCAACCCCATAAAAACGATACTGCAATTCCTCCAATTACATTTACAGCATTAACAGAATTAAAGAATGGGATAAAGGGCTTTAAATAAGTCGTGTAATCTTCATTGGAAAAAATCATTTTTATTGCTGCAAGAATAAAAACAAATGCAGCGAATACTCCTGTGGCAACTCCAAAATATTTTGCATCATATTTTTTCATCTTATTACTCCTTTAAGAGAATCCTCTTCTGATTTATTTAACTCCGATTTTTCAAAATTGTTAATGGTCTTAGAAAAAATAATAGCTATGTAAGCACTATAAATTATAATTTCTGCGAGCCCAAGCAGATAATTAGGAAATGTTAGACTTGTAAAACCGGGCAATAGCAGTTTCCATAAAGCCAGCATTTGATATTCGGCAGGTACAAACAAATCATATACTAAGCAAAGTGTGAAAAGTATTGAAACATAAACAGCAAATGTTACGAACAGAGTTTTGAATCTGACTATGATTGGTTTTACTTCAATCTTGTGTTCACTTACTTTTTTTCTGGTTAGGTAGTTATATACAGGAACAATAACATAACCGATTAAATATGATCCTAAAGACACCTCAAACAAACCAATAACAATGCTTAAGGAATTTAATCCACTAAACCAGGGCAAGATTATCTGCCATATTTTGTGCATATGCCAGAATCCTACAATACCGAGTTTTGGAAGAATAAGACCGATACCAATGCATACCACGTACAAAATAGTAAAGATGAAAAATAATGCGCTGGCAATCGGGTAAGGTTCTAACTTTTTTCCCGTGGTGCGGGATTTCGTTTCACTCAACATTTTATACTCCAAAGAAAATTTCATTTTCTTAAATTGTTAATAAATTTTTGAGGATTTTTCTCAAACTCTACCTGACAAATCGGACAGCATAAGTAGTAAGTTTCTTTTCCGTACTTTACTTTTGCATAAGCTTTGTTTGGATTAATCTTTTTCCCGCAAACCGGATCTCGAAGAATATGAGTATTTGATTTCATTTTATTTTTCTCCTTTCCATAGAGCTTATTATTTAATTTCCATTAAAGCGCTTCAGCTCCGCGTTGTTTTCTTCGGATGCTAATTGCTTCAGATATATCCGAAACAAAAATTTTACCGTCACCTTTGCTTCCGGTATGCGCGTTATCAAGAACTACTTTTACAAATTTTTCAAGATCATCATCCTCACAAACAAGCTCAATTTTTATGCTGCTGCTGTATCTTTCGCAGTATTTAATTGAAAGCTTTGAATTTTCCGGATCAGACCAGCCGCCAATCATGGATACATCAATTACCGTCATTCCTCTCGCTCCGGCTGTTTCCAATGCTGCAATAACTTTATCGGCTACTGATGGTCTTATATATGCTTTTATTTCTTTCATTTTAATCTTCCTTCCTTATTTTTAATTTTCTAAAACTCTTCCTTCTAACTTTGCCTGCTTTTTCATTTCCCACGATCTCCACAGATAGTAAATAACAGGATAGACAGCCAACTCCATCATAACAGAAGTGACTACACCGCCAACCATCGGGGCAGCGATGCGTTTCATTACATCTGCACCTGCACCGGTACTCCACATTATTGGAAGAAGTCCGGCTATTATAACTGAAGCAGTCATAATTTTAGGTCGAACCCGTTTAACAGCTCCATAATGGATAGCGTCTTTCAGTCCTTTCAATCCGGTTAGCAATCCTTTTTCTTTCCATTCTTTTAAGGCGACATCAAGATAGAGTAACATAACTACGCCGGTTTCCGCATCTAATCCCGCAAGGGCAATTATACCCACCCAAACAGCAATACTTATATTGTAACCGAGCAGATAGAGAAGCCAAAAAGCACCGACAAGAGAGAATGGAACGGCAAGAAATACGATTCCAACTTTTACTAAAGATTTTGTATTCAGATAAATGATTACGAAGATAATAAACAGAGTCATCGGTATAACATATAATAGTCTTTCCTGAGCACGCAACATATATTCGTATTCGCCGCTCCATGTAATGTTATAGCCTGCAGGAAGTTTAATTTTTTCTAATATAATTTTTTGTGCATTTTTTACATAAGTACCAACGTCAATATTTTTTATATCAACATAGACCCAAGCGTTGGGGCGTGTATCTTCACTTCTAACAACCATAGGACCTTTGCGCGGTGTAATAGTTGCAAGTTGCCCAATTGGAACTTGCTCACCGATTGGTGTAGGCACCAACACTTTCTTCATCGCTTCGATATTATCTCTTAGCTCCCGGCTGTAACGAAGATTAACAGTGTATCTTTCCAATCCTTCAACCGTAGTTGTAACAGCCATGCCGCCCATAGCAGTTTGAATAACATTTTGAATGTCATCAATAGTTAAGCCATAACGGGCTGCTTCTTTTCTGTTGATTTCTATATCGAGATAATTTCCTCCGACAGCTCTTTCAGCAAAGGCACTTAAAGTTCCGGGAACGGTTCGCATCACGGATTCAACTTCTTTACCAATATCCTGCAACGTTAATAAATCAGGTCCGGATATTTTTATTCCAACTGGAGTTTTGATTCCCGTGCTGAGCATGTCCGTTCTTGTTTTGATTGGCATTGTCCAGGCATTAGTAACACCGGGGAACTGAATAGCTCTGTCCATTTCATCAATTAATTTTTGAACAGTCATTCCGGAGCGCCATTCATTTTCGGGCTTCAACATTATTGTAGTTTCGACCATGTCAAGCCCTGCCGGATCGGTTGCTGTTTCTGCACGTCCTATTTTTCCAAATACGTGGTGAACTTCGGGAAATGTTTTAATGATTTTATCGGTCTGTTGTAATATTTCTTTTGCCTTAGTGATTGACATACCGGGCATTGTTGTGGGCATGTAAAGTAAATCGCCTTCATAAAGCGGGGGCATAAATTCAGAGCCAATATTTTTGAAAGGGATTATTGTTATACCGAGAATAATTAAAACAGCAACGAGAACAGCTTTATTGTGCTTGATTACAAAATCAACAACAGGATGATATATTTTAATAAGAAATCTATTTATAGGATTTCTTTCTTCCGGTAAAATCTTTCCGCGAATCCAGTATCCCATTAAAATAGGAACAAGAGTAACTGAAAGAATTGCGGCGGCTGCCATTGAATATGTTTTTGTAAATGCCAGCGGTTTAAATAATCTTCCTTCCTGCGCTTCGAGTGTGAATACCGGGATGAACGAAACAGTTATAACTAACAGGGAATAGAAAAGGGAAGGTCCGACTTCCTTTGATGCATCAATTATAAGCTGCCATCTGTCTTTTCTTTCTTCAGGTGGTTTAAGTGCTTCGTGTTCGATGTGCTTATGTGCGTTTTCAATCATGATTATTGCAGCATCCACCATTGCGCCTATTGCTATTGCAATTCCACTCAAGGACATTATGTTAGCATTAATACCCTGCCAGCGCATAACGATAAATGCCATGAGTATAGCTGTGGGAAGCGTAATGATTGCCACAAAAGCACTTCGGGCATGAAGCAAAAATAAAATACATATCAACGCTACAAAGAGAATTTCTTCTACGAGTTTTTCTTTTAGGGTATCTATTGCTCGTTCAATTAAACCAGCGCGGTCATAAACAGCTTCAATTTTTACATCTGAAGGAAGACCGGGTTTTAGTTCTTCCAATTTTTGTTTTACTTGTTCGATTACCTTGAGTGCGTTCTGTCCGTACCTCATGACAATAATTCCACCGACAACTTCGCCCTCGCCATTCGATTCAGCCAATCCTCTTCTCATCAAAGGACCAATCGTAACATCTGCAACATCCTTCAGATAAACTGGTGTGTTCGTCATTTTATTTACCATTAAAGGAATGTTCTGGATATCTTCAACAGATTTGATGTATCCGAGTCCACGCACCATAAATTCCATTTCGCCCATTTCAATTACTTCGCCGCCGACGTCGTTATTGGATTTTTTAATTGCCATATCAATCATAGAAAGCGGAATGTTGTAAGCAAGTAATTTTGTTGGGTCAACAGTAACTTGATATTGTTTAACATATCCGCCAATGCTTGCAACTTCTGCAACTCCATCTACAGCCGATAGAGCATATTTAAGATACCAATCTTGAATAGAGCGAAGCTCCTGAAGCGATCTTGTATCGGAAGTAATTTTATATTCGTAAACCCAGCCAACGCCTGTAGCATCCGGTCCTAAAGTAGGAACAATATTATTTGGAAGCCGCTGCTGTGCATAGTTTAAATACTCAAGCACTCTGCTTCTTGCCCAATAGATATCTGTCCCGTCTTCGAAGATTACATAAACTAACGAATACCCAAAGAAGGAATATCCTCGCACTACTTTAGAACCCGGTACTGAAACCATGGCTGTTGTTAAAGGATAAGTAACCTGATCTTCGACTATTCTTGGCGATTGCCCCGGATATTGCGTATAAATAATAACCTGAACATCGCTTAAATCCGGTATGGCATCTACCGGTGTGCTTAGCATTGAATAGATTCCGACACCAATTAAAAATAAAGTCGCAAGGATTACCATGAACTTATTTCTAATGGAAAACTCTATAATTTTTTCTAACATTTTTTCTCCAATATTAAATTCGAAATACTACTTCTAAAGAAACTCATCCCAGCCCTTCTCTTGTTAGAGAAGGGCTTATTGTCAACAATATTAATCATAATTTTTCCTGTCAGGACGTTTCATGTAAAATTGTACTCCAACAAATCCCTCTCTTTGTAAGAGAGGGATTAGGGTGAGTTCAATTAGCATAATGATAGGATATGAAATTCGTGACTTCATTCTGAGCATTTCATTTTTATTTAACTTTAAATCCATTCTCAATTAGATTACTCTTTGCTTTCTCAAGAGAAACTTCTTTTAATTCCATATTACATATCGGGCATTTGCCCGGCTTATCTGATATAACATTCCAATCCATTTGATCTTGAAAAACTTTTCCATCTTTATTCTCGTCTATTGCGCTTAAGTCGATTACACCTTCACGCACAAGGGTACGATCCTCATGGTTTATTTCAGTTTTATTTGGTTTTGTTTTTTCGTTCTTCTTAGGTTCATCTTTCCCGCGCATTTCCATCTTGCTGTGATCTTGCGGTTTTTGTTCATCCTTAGGTTTGCCTGCCGTGCCGGTAGGTAAACTCATATCCATTCCTTCGTGACCTCTCATCTGTTGTATCGCCGCTTTAAGATTGCTTTCCGAATCAATTAAGAACTGAGAAGAGACAACTATTTTTTCGCCGTCTTTAATACCTTCAAGCACTTGCACCAATCCATCGGAGGCTACTCCTAACTTAACATCTCTAGGATCGAAATAACCACCGCCGAGGGACATTACAGCAATTGTCCTTTCACCGGTGCGGATGATTGCTTGATCCGGCACAACAACTGCTTCAACTGAAATTGGCGAAACGAGTTTTACAGTTGCAAACATTCCCGGTTTAAAATCGTAATTCGAAGTGTTCCTCACTTCCGTTCTAACTTTTATCGTTTTAGTTTCTTCATTTAGGTAGGGATAGATGTACGTTACTATTCCTTTATAAGTTTTGCCCGGCAGATAGGAAAGCTCTAGATCAACTTTTTGACCGAGTTTAATCCAGGGTAAATCAACTTGATAAACATCCGCCATCACCCAAACATTTGAAAGATCGGCTACTTTATAGAGTTCCATTCCAGCCATAATTTGCTGCCCCAGAAAAACCATCTTATCTACAACCGTTCCATTTACCGGCGAATAAATTGTAAGCGTCTTCTTTGGTGCATTATTTTTTTCAATTTCGTTAATGTCTTTTTCCGAAATATCCCAATACAGCAATCTTCGTTTAGCGCTGTTGACTAATTCCTGCGCGCCATTTTTAACGTTGTCTGAACTATTAGAAACTTTCTTTAAGTAACGAATTGCTTGCAGATATTCTTCCTGTGTACTAACAAGTTCCGGGCTGTAAATTTCAAACAGCGACTGTCCTTTGCTTATATATTTGCCGGTGTAATCAACGAACAATTTTTCTACCCAGCCCATAACTTTGGTCGTAACAGTAGTAACTTTTGTTTCGTCGTAATCAACTTTTCCCGTAGTTCTAATTACATTATTTAGTTTTTGTTTTTTTACCGTTTCTATTTTTACACCAATATTTTGAATGGTAACCGGATCAATCTTAATGCCTTCGACATTTTCATCACCCTCATAAACAGGTACTAAATCCATCCCGCAATCGGGCGCGGTTCCTGGTTTATCTGAAGTAAACCAGGGATGCATCGGATCTTGATAGTAAGCAATTTTCTTCTGACCGCTTCCGCTTTTTTGCTCTTCATAAACCGGAACGAAGTCCATTCCATCCGGAGCTTTTTTCGGGGTGGGGGAGGTATTCTCGGGATTCATAGGATCCTGATAGTATAAAATTTTTCTTTCTTTATCATCCGAAGATGAGCTTATTCCTCCAAGGAAAAATTTTCCAATTGCTAAGCCAATTACTAAAAAGATGATTCCGCTAATAATTATTTTTTTCATTTGATCTCCAATAAATAGAACTATTTTAATTTATCATTTACTTGTTCAAGGGTTAAACCAACAGCTTGTTCAAGCTGTGCCTGACTTTGAAGAAAATTCATTTTAGACATGTAAAAATCAAGTTCAGACATCAGAAGCATTCTGTAGGCATCAATGAGCATTAAGAATTCTGTTTTACCTGTTTGATATGCAGCAATGGTGGATTGTAGTGTTTGTTCAGCTTGAGGAATAACAGAGTTTTTATATAGCTCGGTTAAGTTTCTATTAGTTTCAATATTTACTAAAGAGTTCTGAACATCAGAAGCAACCATATTTTTCATAAGATTATACTGTTCTTCGGCAGTTTTAATATTAAGTTCGTTCTCTTCGACTTTACCTGTGTATTTAGAACTTGACCAAAATGCAAGCGGTACATTTACTCCAACCATGAATGACCAGAAATCTTTGGTAGTTTCAGTCATATCTTTATACATCAATCTTGCCATAATATCCGGGTAGTATTCTAATTTAGAAGCATCCAATTCTGATTTATACATATCAATATTGTAATTCATGCTTTTTAATTCGGGGCGATTTTCAACCGCCAGTTGAAACAACTGATCAAAATTCCATCGTGGTAATGTATCAGCCGGTTCGGGAACATAACCTAATTGATCATTAGCGGGTCGGCTTAAAATTGTATTTATCATTGTTTGAATATCGGTTCTTTCCTTTTCAAGATTGACTCCTTCATTTATCAAAACAGAAAGTTCTGTTTGAGCTCTTAAGATATCCGGTTGTTTGCCCATCCCCAGTTCATATTGTTTTCTCGTAATTTCTAAAAACTGCCTTAATAAATCCTGGTTCTCCAGATTGATTTCTATTTTCTTTTGCACCAGATACAACTCGTAATAATAATTTTTTAATTGTTTGATAATTTGTTTTTCTAATGCAAAGTATTGCTGCTCAACCATGTTAGCATTGTTTGAAGCTGCTGTTGTCATTGCATTTATCTTGCCGGGAAAAGGAAACATCTGCTGAACGAAGTAATCGGTTTCCATATTATTTTTTATTGGATTAGGGAATGATTGAATTGGAAGTTGAAAAAATTCAATTCCAACTTGCGGAGCATCCCAGGATGATGATTGATCAATTTTTGTTCTTGCAGCATTGGTTGTATTACGTGCAGCTTTTAATTGTGGATTGTTTTGAAGAGTCTCTTTTATCAACTCATCCAGACTAATGTAGTTTTTAGTCTGAGGATAGGCAATAAACGTGAATAGAATTAACAAAGTAAAAAATCTCAAAAAAAAATTCATTTTATCTCCATAAAGAATTTGTTTAATCGAACTGACTGATATAAAAATAAAATAATAAGTATTAAGCTCATACTGTTATTTCTCAAAGGTGTGAAGAAACCATTTTGAACCAAATTGATATAGTCAGCATTCATTTATTTTTTTTAAGAATTACAATAAAAATCTTAGCCAAAATTGCTGTAAATATTAAGTAACACACTAACCATATAAAACCATTTTCAAACATTTTTATAACATCACTTTTCAATTTTTGATATTCTTATGAAACTATAATGCCAAACGGAAATGTGGTGTTTTTTAATGGAAACGAGCTTTTGGATTTAATTTTAGAATAGAGTTTTTAAGGAGTTTAAATATTTTTAAAATTCTTAAAAAGAAGTAAGCGAGGCTTAATTTGAGAACAGATGTAAACTATTCCGTTTTCTCCTCAAACGGTGAAAGTTTATAAGTTTCAATCTTGCTATATAAAGTCGGCAATGATATACCGAGAATTTTATGCGCTTTATTCTTATCCCATTGAACAGCGTCAAGAATACATTTTATATGATTTCGTTCATTTTCTGCCAGCGTTATAAATTTAACCACTTCTTCTTTTATTTCACCAGGTTCCGGTTTTCTTAGAAGCACATTTTCTTTATTTAAAATATCATCGCTGGAAAGGACTACAGCTTGCAACAAAGTATTTTCTAATTCCCTAACATTACCAACCCAGTAATGGTTTTTCAGCATTTCCATTACATCAGCCGGAACTTTAGTAACATTTTTGTGAAGTTCTTTATTAATTTTTATGAGAAAATGACTTACTAATAGCGGTATGTCCTCTAATCGTTTGCGAAGAGGAGGTAGATTAATTGATACTACTTTTAACCGGAAATATAAATCTTCCCTAAATTTTCCTTCCTGGACAAGCTGGTGTAAATCTTTATTCGTAGCGGCAATAATTCTTGCTTTCATAGGGATTAAAGTTTCACCTCCCACACGTTCAAATTCTTTCTGCTGCAATACCCTAAGTAATTGTACTTGAAGGTTGGGAGATATTTCGGAAATTTCATCGAGAAAAATTGTCCCTTTTTCTGCTAACTCAAACTTTCCTTTTTTATCTCTTATTGAACCGGTGAAAGAACCTTTAACATGACCGAATAATTCGCTTTCTAATAAAGATTCGGTTAGTGCCGTGCAGTTAACCGGAATAAAAGGATTATCTTTTGTAATTCCGCTGTAGTGAATTGCTCTTGCAACCAATTCTTTTCCGGTTCCGCTTTCACCTTCAATAAGAACAGTAACACGGCTTGATGATGTCTGTCCAATTTTTTTATAAACCTCTTTCATTGAAGGAGCTTTGCCAATTAAGGTGTTTTCTAACTGGTACTTATCAGCTTCATCAGAAATAAAAGAAGAGAGCTTTTCGCTCATTCTTTTATTTTCGAGCGCACGGTTTATGGTGATTTTTAGTTTATCAATCTCGAGTGGTTTTTCAATATAATCATAGGCGCCTTGCTGCATTGCTTTAACTGTGCTATGCATATCATCAAAAGCGGTAATCATTATAACGTGAATATGATTATCTATTTCTTTTATTCTTTCCAATACTTCAAAGCCATCTGCTTCAGGCATTTTAATATCGGTTATCACTAAATCGGGAATTTCCTTTTTGGCGATTTCAATTCCTTCAATTCCATTCTCTGCCGAATAAACTTCATAATTTAATTTTTTGAGATAGCTCGAAAGGGTTTTTAGTATTGATTTATCATCATCAATTACTAAAATTTTATTTTCTTCGTTTTTTGGTTTTATTTCACTCAAAATTCTCTTCCTTCTGCAATTTACTTCTTACCATTATTTCCGGAACTACATTAGTGGTATTATAATTTCAAAAATTGTTCTTCCTGGTTCGGATGATACCAGCCGAATTGTTCCTTTATGCTGTTCAATAATTTTTTGTGCTATTAATAAGCCCAGCCCGGTACCGGAAGATTTGGTTGTGAAAAATGGTTCAAAAATTTTTGTATCAGCGCTTATTCCATTACCGTTGTCTATAACCAAAATTTTAATATTATTTTGTTCTTCGTCCATAACTGATGTTAATTCTATTCTGCCATTGTTGTTTACTGCTTCAATTGAATTATCAATTAAGTTTAAGAATACTTGCATCAATTTATGCTTATCTGCATTCAATTCAATTTTATCTACATTATTAATAAAAGAAATGCTCTTAGTTTTTAGTTTATTAAGAAGTTGAGATTTTATATTGTCTATCAATTCGAATAGATTAAATACCGAGTAATCTAATTCCATTTGCCTGGAAAATTGTAAAACATCCTTAACCAAATTATTTAATCTATTTATTTCAGTTTGAATAATCGCCAGATTTTCTTTTTCAGCTTCATTTAACTGCAATTCTTCTGCAATAATATCAGCATTCATTTTAATAGATGTTAAAGGCGTTTTTATTTCGTGTGCAAGCACTGCAGCCATTTTACCAAGAGCTGCAAGCTTTTCCGATTTAACTAATTGCTCTTCCAGTTTTTTTTGCTCGGTTATATCGACCTCAATAAATAAAAACCCGTTGAATTTATTACCGGTTGAAGAAGGAGTAACATACATTAAAAGAACTTTATCGTCGCAATTTAGTTCCCCTCTGAACTTTGAATACAACTGAAGTTCATTTTTAATCATATTAAAATATTCATTTAGATCATCTTTAAATTGAACGGCCATTATACTCTTGTTTAATATTTCACTTCTGTCATTACCAACTATTTCTGAAAACTGAGGATTAGCCTCGATAATTCTGAATTCTTCATCAACTATTGCAATTGCAGCGGATGATTCTTCGAAGGCATTCAGTAAAAGGGAAATTCTGTTTTCCCTTTTCTTCAATTCGGCTGAATTATTTTGTAGGGTTTCCGACATATGATTAAAAGCTTTTGTCAATTCACCAAATTCATCACTTGATGAAAAATCAATCTTTGTTCCATAGTTGCCTTTTTCTATTTCGATAGCATTATTCTTCAGTTTATTTAATGGATTTGAAATAATTTTTACTATCACAAAGGCGATACTTATGCTTACTATTAACCCGCCAAATACGCTTATTGCAAAAAATCTATAAAGCTCTCTGTTACTTTCAGGTTGAAAAATAAACCTGATCAAAGGAATCTGCACCAACAAGATTATTATGGGGACAAGAATAAGAGAGCTTAAAAGGATTTTTTTCGAGATGCTAAAGCTGTGAATTCTTTTCATCGAATACTGGAACATATCATACCGGTTTACAGCAACCGTAGTAAATAGAATGACGCCAACTAAAAAAGAAAGAGGACTAATTTCTACCAAATAATAGAAGCCAAGATACCAGGGAAGAAACAAACCGAAGATAAAGGAGGCAAGATTTGTAATTATTAAACCAATAAATAATAAAAGTATTTGTTTATGTTGTGTTGGGTCAGATTCACCATAATACTTTTTAAATAACCAATAAAAGTTAAGGGCAACCAGAAAAGCGTACCATAAGAGGAATATCGGATAAGTTGAAGAATAACTAACGTTAAATATAAGATTGTGTGCGTGAGATTCTTCTATAAAATATCCGCTCCACAAAAATCCCAATAATGTAACCGATGGTAATATAATCAAGAGACTTCGAAGTAAACCAATTCTATGGGGAACCGGAAAATTCCAGGTAAAAAATGTGACGGTTACTATAATCATTAATAGAAATGAATGACAGGACCTATCTAATATTGTAACATCTGCCGAATGCATTATTAAAAAATGAAATGCGTGCGATATTAAATAACCAATTACTAAAAATAAAATAAGGATGAACAAACGGCTCTTAATTGATTCACGGTTTCTGGAATAAATAATGATAATAAGTCCAATAGCAGCTAATAAGGTTGCTAATAAAAAAATGGACTGTGTTAAATCGAGGTCAAATACTGAATGAGTAAGTAATTTCATTAAAAATCTTAGATAAATTTAAATTTTTTAATTCGTCTATCAGTTTTATACTTTCTTTTTTTATTCTTTCCCAAAATTATTAAAAGACGCACAAGTTGTCTTTTCACAAAAGGACTAATGCAAATTAAAGTAATATGGTTATAAAATGAAGAACAATAATCATTCCCTCCGACATCCGGTTTGCGGTAAAAAGATTAATCCAAACAAAGCCTATGCAAAAGTAAAACATGGGAAGGAAACTTAATACGTATTCTGTTCACTTGTACTGGTAGGATTTAAGAGAGCACAAAAAATTTATCAGTAATTTTAAAAAATGAGATTTTCATTAGTAAAATCAATTTCTTCTTCATAACTGGGGTCGACCATAAAAGTTTTAATGATTAAAAGCAATCGATATGCCAAGCCACCAAATTAAAATTTGATTAAATTCACATCGTAAGAATTATTGTTGTGATGCAAATTCTTCCTCAAGAACATTATCTACCATAAATAAGTTCCGGTATGAAAAAAATAATTTTACTGGTTACATCTTCTTTGGTAGGGGTTATCCTGCTTTTTGGTGTTTTGTTCTACGGCGAAATCAACTTGGAGAGATTGAATTTCGTGCATCGTTGGATAGCAAAAAGTGTGTTTGATTCCTGGCATAAACATCTTTCCAATATCCCTAAAGCAGATGGGGCAATAGTTGATTACGACACTCTGATGAGTCAGCTAAATTTTCTTGAAAGAAATTTTGCTGAAAGAATATTCGCAATAAATCCGAGAGACTTGGGATTTAAAGGTCCGAAATACTCGAAGGAAAAACCGGAAAAGTTAATAATGGTTGAATCGGTTAAGGTAGGCGATAGGGGAACAGGAATTCAGTACTGTCCGGAGCATTCTTACAACGATTATCTTTTGATGATGGAGAAGATGAAAAAAGATATTGGTAAACAGTTATTCGTTGACAGCGGCTATCGGTCACCTGGAAGACAGGCATATCTGGTATTTTATTATTTAACTTCAAGCAGTGATTATTCTCTGAAGGAAAATGTAAAGTGGATTGCTATGCCCGGTTTCAGCGAGCATGGAAATCCAATTAACAATGCAATTGACTTCACGAGCGAAAACGGAATGAACGGTTTTAGCGATGGTCAATCTGCAAAAGATTTTGAAGCATTACCTGAGTTTGATTGGTTGATGAAAAATGCAAACCAATTTAATTTTTATCTGTCCTATCCTAAAGACAATCCGTTTGGAGTCGCATTTGAGCCATGGCATTGGCATTGGGAGAAGAAATAGTAGTATTACCACAATTAAAAGCCAAATGTTTGAAAGAGTTTCTTCCAAATAGAGTACACAGTGAGGCGTTTTATTTTAAGATTTTCTATTGTTGATTAAATAATATTAGCTTCAAAAAGAATTTAAATTCTTTGTTGGATTCGTAAATTGACTAAAGTGATTTTCAATTAAGGTAAAATAATCAAATGGAGACGTGGTATAAATTTAGTATTCCAAATAAAAGGAATAAGAGAAAAAATCTAAATAAATTTAAACGAGAATTTAATAATCTTAAAAGGTTAAATACTGACAAACAAGAAGTAACAGTGTTTGCCAACCAAAATGAAGGAGGTTATGAAGTTTTTATTTCACCAAAAGCTGCAACAATAGCGATGGGTTTACTAGACAAATATTCAGCAGTTGAATGTGCTAAACCTAGTACCCTAAAAGAATCTAATATTATTTTTTTGACAGGAGCACAATACTTTACTGTACTTTTATCACCAAAAGAACTTGATTTTAAAACAAAAATTAAATCATATCTTATACAAATACATTCATTTTTTTTAAATCATAAAAAATTATTTATAAGTCTCATTACCGTTTTACTACCGCTTTATTTTCTTCTACGTCCAACTGTTCAAATAACTTACTTTAAATTGTTGAATCCAATCGATCCTTTCTCCGCTTTATTTGAATTTAATAATCATTCTAATTTGCCTATAGAAAATATTGACTATGAATTTTTCATTTCTTTAAATACACGCGGAATTAATTTTGAAAGAGTTGGATCTAGTCACAATAATGATGGACCTAATTACCAGTCAATTATTCCTAGGATCAAATCACATGAAAAGGCAACGTTAAGTAAAGCAGGAATAAAAATTGATTTTAACCCAGGTGCCGTGAATTATGCTTCAATTATAATTGCTTATAGTTATGATTATCTTATTTTTAATTTAAGGGATAGTGTGCTTTTTAAAACGAACATGACTTCGAAAGGTGAATATGAATGGTCGCAATATTCCTTTGATAGTGGTAAAGATAACCAAACCCCAGAAACATCAAAACAACTAAGAAATGAGGGTTTCGTACAATATACTTATGAGAATAATTTTATAACAGTTAGACCACCTGATGGTTGGATGAAAGATGATTCAAGTGGTTTTATTTATCCTATTGGAGATAACAAAGCTGAATCTAAAACTGTTATGTACGTCAACATGATTGATAAAAGTGTTAAAGTAAATGAATCAATTGATAAAGTGATCGATAATGACATTTATTACTTTAAATCTAGAAACCCTGATCTTAAAGTCATCTCATCACCAGACTTAGTCATTAATGAGAATAAGATAGCAATAGTTAAGAAATTTGTTTATACAAAACTTCAGTACACAAACTATGAAGCTGTTGCATACATTAATGAGCCAACTGTGGTTGGCGTAGTAGTTATTACTTCGAGAAGCAAGGATGATTTGGAACAAAAACTTCCAAAGTTCGAAGAATTACTAAATACATATTCATTTTACCATCATTAATGCATCACTAAATTTCATAATCACTAAAAAATTGTAAACTTATAATTTACTAAATAAGTTCTTGCAGTTCATTTTATACTTATTAAAAAATATGTTAAAAAACTAGTCAAGGATTTTTTGAATTAGATAACGGGCTTAATTTATCATATTCTTTGAATTCTATACCCCTATTTTTATATTTGGCAAGCAATTTTTCAAACGTCGTCATCTGAATGCAGAAAACATACATCAAAGATCTCTCAAATCACGTCGGTGAGGAAGTTTCCTTAAAAGGTTGGATATTCAACAAAAGATCAAGCGGGAAAATCAAGTTTATAATTTTACGCGATGGAACTGGACTGCTTCAATGCGTTTATTTCAAAGGAAATATTTCTGAAGAAGTTTTTAATCTAGCTGACCGTCTCGGACAGGAATCATCCATCGAAGTTAAAGGCAAAGTGAAAGGTGAACCTCGTGCTGTAGGAGGCTATGAACTTGATGCCAGCGATTTAAAAGTGATCGGTGAAGCTCATGATTATCCAATTACTCCTAAAGAACATGGTGTAGAGTTTCTAATGGATAACCGTCATCTCTGGCTGCGATCGAGCAAACAGATAGCAATTATGAGAATTAGACATAGAATTGTGAAAGCTATCCGTGATTTTTTTGACGACCGCGGTTTTACTTTAATGGATCCTCCAATTCTTACTCCCGCCGCTTGCGAAGGCACATCTACTTTATTTGAAACTGAGTATTTTGATTTGGGTAAAGCATATCTCACTCAGTCGGGACAACTTTACGCCGAAGCTGGCGCAATGGCATTAGGGAAGGTTTATACTTTTGGTCCAACTTTCCGTGCAGAAAAATCAAAAACCAGAAGACACTTAACAGAATTCTGGATGGTTGAACCGGAAGTCGCTTTTGCTGATTTGAATGACGATATGGATCTTGCTGAAGAATTTTTGGAGTGCATTGTTCAAACCATTTTAAAGGAAAAGCAAGAAGAGTTAATAGCTCTCGAACGTGATACGACTAAATTGGCAAACGTTAAAAGACCTCTGCCAAGAATAAGTTATGATGAAGCGGTTGAAATCCTAAAAAGGAATGGAATCGATTTTCAGTGGGGGAATGACCTCGGTGGAACTGATGAAACAGTTATATCAAATCAATTCGATAAACCTGTGATGGTTCATCGTTATCCTGCTGAAGTGAAAGCATTCTACATGAAGCGTGATCCAAATAATGATAAGCTAGCGCTTGCAGTCGATGTTTTAGCTCCTGAAGGTTACGGCGAAATAATTGGCGGCAGCCAAAGAGAAGATAATCTCGAAGTTTTACAGGCAAGAATTAAAGAACAGAATCTTCCACAACAAGCTTTTGAATGGTATTTGGATTTAAGAAGATATGGTTCTGTTCCTCATGCGGGTTTTGGATTAGGATTAGAAAGAACAGTAGGATGGATTTGCGGACTCGAGCATTTGAGAGAAACAATTCCTTTCGCAAGAATGATTTATCGTAATACGCCGTAGTTATATATGTTCAAAAGAACATGCGAGCTATATGTATAAGTTGACTCCCAAATAATAATTCAAGTTGAGCGCTTTAAAAAAACCGTTAAAAAGGTTATTAAATTATGTTTTGGATCTCGTTCTCAGCGGGATTAATCCCGCTGAGAATAGGAAAATTTAAAGGATGATGAACCGTTTCAACGGTTTACAAGAATAGACGGATCACTTGAGTTAATAAAGAACATATTGTTTTTTAATGTGGTATTGAATATAATACCTTATGAAAATATTTAGAATAGTAATTGACACGAATGTTATCGTTTCAGCATTGAAATCGCGAAATGGTTTTTCATTTGATTTGCTGTCGTTAATTGATGATAAAAGATTCACAGTTTCCATTTCTGTTCCACTTATTCTTGAGTATGAAGATGCAGCTAAAAGAAATAAATCGAAAATTAAATTAACCAAATCGGAAATTGATGCGATTATTGATTACATCTGTTTAACATCAGAACAAAGAAAAATATTTTATCTATGGCGTCCATTTCTGAAGAATCCTAAAGATGATATGGTCTTAGAGTTAGCAGTTGAATCTGAAAGTGACTATATAATTAGTTTTAATAAAAAAGATTTTATTGGAGTAGATAAGTTTAATTTACAAGTAAAAACTCCTAAAGAGTTTTTGAAAATAATTGGAGAAATAAAATGAGCACAATCAGCTTAAGACTACCAGAATCATTACATAAAAAAGCGCGTCATTTAGCTAAAAAAGAAAATACCTCTATCAATCAATTAGTGTCATCAGCTTTAGCAGAAAAAGTATCCGCCTTAATGACTGAGGAGTACATTGAAATGCGAGCAAAACGGGCGAGTAAAAGTAAATTTGTAAAAGCTATGAAAAAGGTAGTTGATGTTGAAGCAGACGAATTTGATAAATAATGGTATGGGTGTATTAAATGTGGCTAAAGCCAATTATCAATCCGCTTTTGAATGGTATTTGGATTTAAGGAGATTTGGTTCTGTGCCTCATGCAGGCTTTGGGTTAGGATTAGAGAGAACTGTTGGATGGATTTGCGGACTCGAACATGTGAGAGAAACTATTCCATTCGCGAGGATGATTTATCGTAATACGCCATAGTTGTATTTATGAAAAGAATACTTTCAATTGGAAGGTATATGTTCCCAATTAACAAACCGTGTAAAGTATATCTATGAGTTCTATGCTTACATTAAAAAGTAAATTGGAATAAAAACCAAATGAAAACAATAATACTTATAGCACTTTTATTATTTATCAATGCGGAGATTAATTTATCACAAGAAGTAATATTTGTGCAAAAGAATAAAGCACTCTCATCCTATGGTTATTCAAATGTCACGAAAAATATTTCTGGAATTAGAAATGGTGTTTCATATAATGAATATGTTGGCAAAAAAGGTAAAATAATCGGGGAGAGAACTAATGGATTTTCCGATTTTTATGAAATAAAACTTGATAGTGGAGAGACTGTTTTTTCAACTTATAATGACGATGAATATGATATACGAAAAGGGAAGTATCATTCGATGGATGATTTTTATTTCGTTGAAGATTTTGAAATGGCAAATAGCTGGATAAATAAGAATGTATACCTTGTTAATAAATATCATTGGGATATTGAACTTATGGATTATGATGACAAGGATGTTTTTAACGGAAAAATACCAGTAGGTAATTTTGAAAAAGTAAAAGTTTTAAAAGTTGTCCCCAAAATATTCGGAGAGGGTAAAGGCATCTCTTCATTTTATGTACTAGTCGAAAAAGAAAATGGTCAAAAAGGTTACGTTCAATTTGAGATGTTATCAGAAAAAAATCTTATTTCAAAGTTTAGCAAGAAAATTCAAAATATGGTTAAAGAAAGAAAAATTGCTGTTGGTATGACTTCTGAGCAAGCAATCCTTTCTTGGGGAAAACCAGATGATATTAAAAGAACTATTGGTTCTTGGGGAAAGCATGAACAATGGATTTATGGTAGTAATTATTTGTACTTTGAAAATGGGAAATTAACAAGTTGGCAAGATTAAATATTCAAGACACATATAACGCAACGCTCAACATGAACAGCGTTTTAAATACGGTATTGTTCCAATATTCATGCTTGGTTTGTAATACTTAATGGCTCTTAAGGTAGATTGTCCTAAGAAATATAATTGATAAATAAAAAGTTATTACCATTATTCGGTTTTATTGTTCCTACCTTTGGTAGGTAAACTGGGCTACCTGTTAGCGACAACAGTATTATACCGGATTTTTATATAAGTTATATATAATTTGTATTTGGAAATTTTATTTTATGAATGGCAACAATTGGATTAGAATAAACATTGCTTCTGAAACGGTTTCTACTATCAAATTTACTTCTGATTTATCAAAGAATTTCGATAGTGATTTAGATTATTGGAAATGGTTTATTATTGCTTTGCATAATGCAGTTCAAAATATAATCGTAATGAGCTTAAGATCAATTAACAACATTCCGATAATGGAAGAGAAGGATTCTAAAAAATGGTTAAAAGCGTATTGGGAAAACAAACCTTTACCGAAGTATAAAATTAAATCCCTTCCCCAATTGTTCAGGCAATTAAAAAAAAATTACGAAAAGTTTAATCTTGTTGATAAATTTCCCCCTAATTCTACTTTAGATTGGAGTTTGAAACAAATACATAATTATCGTAACCTTTTTCTTCATTTTATTCCTGCAGGAGTTTCTTTAAGCAAAATTAATATAATTAGAGTTGGACTAGATTGTATGAAGCTAATAAAGAGTTTATTATTTGAAAGCGGTAGAATCAATTTTAACAATCACGAATACAAAATATTGAAAAACTCAATTAAAACAATTGATGCAACTTTAGATATTCAAAAGAAAAAATATAATTGCTGTAATGATATTTTGTATTAATAATTATTGTCAGCAGTATAACATGCGATTCAAGAAGACAACCTTATATCCATGGCAGTTTTCAAATTTTTTGACTTGGTCGGTTTCGTTCAGCGAGCTTGTCCAACTCAGTTCTACTAATTAATGAACTGGCCTTAGGTGCGTATGAAAATCAGTTTTCGCACCATCGACTTAATCTTTGGCAACACCGTTATTGATCAATATAATATCAAATTAAAAAATATAATTAAAGTTTATAGATGTCCTTAGAGTTTATTTTATTCATAGTTTTTGCTGCTATCTGTGCAGTTTCATCGGTCTTGATGATTACAAGGTCGAATCCTATCATCAGCGCGTTATTTCTAATACTTAACTTCGCAGCATTATCCGGATTATATCTGCTTCTTCATGCACAATTTATTGCAGTTGCTCAAGTGATAGTTTATGCCGGAGCAATAATGGTTCTCTTTTTATTTGTTATTATGCTTTTGCGTCCGGAAAAGGAAAAACTATTAGCTATAAATCCAAGATTAAAAATTTTAGCATACGTAGTAGCATTTATTGTTTTTGTACAATTAGTTTACATTATCTTTATGTCGAGCACAACTGATTCAGGTAGTATGGATGCGAGCATTAAAGCTGGAACAATCGAGACAATCGGAATGGAATTATTTTCAAAATATATTCTGCCTGTTGAAGCTGCTGGATTTTTATTGTTAGCAGCGACAATTGGTGCATTAGTTTTAGCAAAAAAGAAATTTGAATAAAAAGCCTAACCCCGTCCCTTCCCACTTGTGGCTATAGCTTCGTTAAGTGGCAGGCCAAAGGGAAGGGTGGGTGGATCGGAAATGAATATGTTTTTGATCATCATAAAAAAGTAAATGATTTGTAAAAAATTTCTAATCAATGTAAAATTTAGAAAACGTAGAGCTCTCCCCTTCGGGGAGTAATGCTGTCAACTTAAGGGCGTGAATGGATGAGAGTCTCAAAATGGAATTTAAAATTGGATTTAGATGTTATG